>JADLFW010000027.1 GCA_020849615.1 Phycisphaerales bacterium | reverse complement strand
GAGTTCAACGCCGCGGTGACGCACTTATTCACCCGCGGCCTCATCCAAGTTGAGGAACAGGGAAAGCTGGCGATCACCATCGCGGGGCGTGTCGCGCTCGCAGACAGTTGCTGACGCATCAATCAAGAGCGCGCCGCGGGCGTGACATCGTCCGGCTACGGCTTTACGAGCGGGTGGTAGCCGCTACGCGCCGTAATGGACCTTGCCATACCCCCACAATGCTCGATCCAAGCTACGAGCGTCCACAGCGGATTGCCGGACGATCTCACGGAACACTCGAACATACTCGGGCCACGCCTTTCGGTACTCGGAATCACCTATGTCCACTAGATGCTTTGGCACTCCCACCGCCATTAGCGCGAATCTGTCGGCGATTGGAAACACATCACGGTGGTACAGATGCAGAAGTGCACTTCCTGCCGCGCACTGGACACCGTCGAGATCGCTCAACAGATCGATGCATCGAACCGGGTCGTGGGCCATAAAAGCCCGCTTGGTACATGCCCGCACATTTTCAGCAGAGTTTCGCTCAATGTTCTTGCACTGATAGCGCCAGTGCTTCTTCAGCTTCCACTCGGAGATGCACTTGAACTCCTCCTGAGTCATTGAACCACGCTCACGCGCGGCGTTCCCGGCTTGAATCGCCGCATCGTCCTGATGCGGATCACCATAATGGGCGGCCCAGCGGGGTACGTCATCTGCCCCAAATGGGATGGTGAGCTTCATGCCATGACGCTACAGCACCTATGGCCGCCAAGCAACCTGATCGTGCTTCAACCCGCATCCGGTCATGAACCGCGAGCCGGCTCTCAGCATCCCTGGAGCTGCCGCACACGTTGCGGGTGATGTCCCTACGCCACAACGAGGCTTGGACGCTGATGTGAACCAAGCAGTACGATAGGATGCGGATTACCCAGGAGTCTAACTCCTTATGCCCAAGAAGCGTTCTGTCCGACTTGCGGTCACCCCGCTCGCCCACATGTCGGTCGCCGACCTCCACCGCGAGATCCGCCGCCGCCAGCGGGGCACCAAGGCCCTCCACCGCCGCCGGGCCAATCTGCTGGCGAAGATCGCGGCCCTCGATGCGCAGATCCTCGCGGCGGGCGGCAGCCTCGAAGAGGCAGTGTTGCAAGGACGCATGGGCCGCACCCGGCCGAAGAACGACACCAACCTGATTGACGCGCTCCGGGCCGTGCTCAAGGGCAAGACCATGGGCGTGGCTGAGGCCGCGGAGGCGGTGCAGAAGGCGGGCTACCGCACCAGCGCCGCGAACTTCAAGGTGATGGTGAACGCCAACCTCGGCAAGAAGAAGTTCTTCAAGCGAGTTGAGCGTGGGCGGTATACGGCGGCGTGAATAGCGAAGCCCGCCACCCGATCAGGGCTGTCGGGCCTCCACACTTCATTCCATTGCACACTGCTTGACCACTCTAATCCGATTGGCGTCTCTCGCCCTAAGCGCTGAACCGCCGCATCCGGATGCCGTGGGTGGTGGCCGCCCCCATCCAGCGCTTACGACCGGGGCGGGTATGCTCTCACGCACCCGCAACCGTGCATGCTGGAGGATACCCGATGCGCTCGTCATACCGGACCTTGCGACGGCTCCGCTTCACGAGCGACACCATGGACGATAGTCGTTTCGAGGATCTCGTCAAGCACCTCTTGTACTCCGCCTATGACTGGGAGGAACTGTCCCATCCAGGTCGCCTTGGTAACGATGGCGGTATCGACATCCGTGGGACACAGATTGGCCAGGCTGGCAAGTTGGAAACGTGGTACGTCCAGTGCAAGCAGTTCGCCTCTGCCGGGGCAAGCCAGCTGTGCGCCGCGCTAGATGAATGCCTGCAAAGAGGCCCGAAGCCAAACATTGTCCTTGTCGTGGTGGCATGCGACGTGACACGTCATGCCGAAGAGCAGCTGCGAAGCCACGCTCGGAAGCGCGGAGTGGCAAAGGTCAAGTTGTGGACCTCGTCCACACTCCAGGACATGCTGTATGGCGGTCGTCACGACTTGTTGTATGCATACTTTGGAGAGCCTGTTCCTCGTGCAACGCACGAGGTGTTTGATCTCGACAACTTGTCGGACGCAGCTCGATATGGCTTGGCCGCATTGTATGACGCGAAAGAGCCGCCCGAGATACCCATGAAAGCGGCGCGGTCTGCCAAGCTCTCGGATGTGTTTGAGGCCGATTCAGTGTTTTCATTCGCTGTAGCTCAGGAACTGGATAGCTTTGGGCTTGCCGACATCGTTGACAACAAGCTGCTGATTACGCCGTACGGTACCTCGGTTGCGCGAACTAGTGTCCGCCATTCCACGGTCCCGCGCATTCGGCCGTTCGGTACCGGCGGTGGTGTTTTCAGCTGCCGTGGACCTGTTGTGAGTGTGTTCCCATTCGACATACACCCCTGGAAAGGCGGAGTCGTATCTTCGCAGCTCTTCCTCGTGTTCGAGGCAGAGTCAAAGGCCGAAGCGGCATGCCAGGTGCTCGAGCAGGCCCTTAATACCTCGACCCTGGAATCGAACAAGGTGCGCCGCCATCTATCCGGGTCTCGAATGGCGAGATTCATCGGGCGGCATTTGCAGGATGCTCGCCCCATCTGGATTGTGCGCCCGGCCTTAAACAGATCCATAAAAGCGCTCTTGGAGTGGATTCTTCACGAGAATCCGGGCATGACCGCACGGCAAATCAAGGACTTGGTGCTGTTTCACCTCACAGAAGCGGCTGAGATCAACCTGACGGATTCGGACAAGATGGAGACGCCCAACATCCGCCATGCCCTAAGGGCGGCGGTGCGTGCAAAGGAAATCGCCCGGGAGGGCACTGGCGCAAGCACGCGCTACTTCTCAACTCGCAAGCAGACGAGAACTCGCACCAAACGGGCGTCGCGCCGGTAGCTTCGAGCCAATCTACGCCAGCGGCGCCAGTGCTTCGTGCAACTTGACCATCGCCAGGGTGTCCTGCCCGCAGTACTCCAGCAACGACTTCCGCAACAGCTGTGCTTCGGAAGGACTGCATTGCCCGCGGACCATTCTCGCGAACGCCGCCACGGCGGCACCGCCGTCGCCGATGTCCAGCGTGTCGTAGCGCATGTCTGGGATGAGGGTCGGCAGCGTCACCTTGATCGAGGTACGCCCACGGAAACTGGGATGGTAGTACCCCTTTCTGAAGACCGCCTCCAGATCGAAGAGCCGGGCCGTCAGCCCCTTGAGACCCGGCGCGAGATCCGGAAGTCGTGACGCCAGCCCATTGATCATCGTCTTTTCGAAGCTGGAGTAATGAACAACGCTGCCGCCGCCGGCCGTGTCGGCAAGCAACCGCTCCGCGAGTTCGCGGCGGCAGTCCCGAGTGCAGTCAGCGAGGTACTCCGAGTGCTTCAGTACACGGCCGGGCCGGTCGCAGACATGCAACGAGTACTGCGTGGCAACCTGCTCGCGCGGTGAGACGCCGGGCCAGAGCGGGATCGCGGTCGTCACCGTTTCGAAGTCGAGGTACATCGCCGGCCAAGTCACCTCGTCCAAGAGCGACTTCACCGCCGCTTGATCAATCACCGGCTTCGCGGACCGTACGGCCTCGTGGACCCGCACCTGCGATGCGGACAGTTCGACATCGCTATCGATGTCCCGGATGCTGCGGCAGCCACACTCCACGAGCGAGTTGAACCGGACCTCCTTGAGGTACGGCAGGTCGAAGAGGGGGTCCTCGACACCTTTTCCCACGCAATCAGTCTCGAAGTAGGGGCAGGCGCGGCACGGCCAGTGCAGTTCGGCCTTCGGCCGCTTGCGGCCGAGCACAGCGTCGCGGACTCGGTCCCACTGCGTGTCGAACTCGGCCGCCCGCTTCTTCGCCTCCTCCGTGCAGTCCTGGAACACGAACAGGTCCTGCTCGGGCATGTCCAGCCGCCAGTCGCGGGAGAGCAGCACCAATTCGGCCTTGGCGATCTTGAGCCCGGCCCGGCACAGCACCATGACCGTGTAGGCCAGGTCATCGAGGTAGTCCTCGTCGAGTTCATCCTCGTGGTACAGGCCGGACTTGAACTCCATCAGGCGGTATCCATCCCGGGCCCGCTGGAGGCCATCGGCTCGGGCGATGTAGCCGTCAGTGTCGAAGGCGGCTTCGAACACTGGGCGGTCGTCCTTGTCAGCAAGGAGGGCGGTCGTGCGCTCTGGCTTGCCCGCGAACACACCCTCTGGGAAGAGCTGCCTGGCCCGTTCGTGGACCATCTTGCCCTCTTCCATCTGGAACAGATCGCTCTCGCTCGGCGGGGCGGAGTCTGGCTGATTCGCGAGGTACCAAGCCCACGCGGGGCACTGAACCCCGGCGAGGAACGACTCCTTGGTAACCCGTCGTGATTCCCGATTCACTGAGATTGTCCCCGGATTCTGCGTCGATGATCCTTTAGCCGACCCAGGCGGCGGTAGTCGTGATGTTCTCGTACTTCCAGTCCGCCCCCGGCAGCCAGAACAGACGAACGACCTGCCCGTCAACCGTTGTGGCAAACACGTTCAGCGACTGGTCGTCGCCCGCCAGGCCCCGCAGGTTGGAGAGCGCGGGGACGGCGGTGCCGACCAGTTGCGAGATGGGAGCCGTCGCCCACTCGACCGCTTCGCCGACCCTGGCCGGGGACCACCAGTAGACCTCGACCGCGCCCGTGTCGCGATTGCGGCCCGCGATGTTCAGCCCGCCCCAGGATGAGACGTAGCTGGACAGCGAGCCCAACTGGAACGTTGGCCCGCCCGCGAGCACCTTCAGGTCGGCCTGGCTCCAGTTGCCGCCCATCGAGGGCACCCACCAAGTGACCTGAAGGTGCCCATCCCCGTCCAGCCCGGCCAAGTTGATGCCGCCCCATGAGGTCAAGTAGGCCGTAAGTCCGCCCGCAAGCACGTGGGCCTTGTACGTGGCGGTCAAGTTGCTGGCCCGCCAGCCGTCCATCCCCGGGGCCCACCAGACGGAGTGGATGTTGCCCGCCGCGTCCAGCCCGGCGATGTTGAGCCCGCCCCAGGAGGTGACGTACGTGATCAAGGGCGTGCGGAGGTCGAACGAGGGCGTGGTTTGCCCGTACGGCGTGAGCTGGTCGTCGGAGAGGTTCTCGAACTGCCAGTCCGCGCCCCCCGCGGGCTTGTAGTAGCGGACGAGGTCGCCCGTGGCCGTGAGCCCGGTCAGGTGCACCGTGCCGTCGGGCCCGACCATGACCTGGAGCTGGTCGGCGATCGGGATCGCGCCGGAGATCGCTGTGCTGATGGTGGTGGAGGACCACGAGTTGCCCGTTGCCTGCTTGAACACGCGGGTGCCGGTAGCGGTGCACTGTGCGGCGTACTGCACCTGGTCGGCGGGGTCGAACCAGGAGATTGTGGCACCGGAGGGTTCGGCGGTCGTTCGCGGCGTCAGGTTGGTCGCGGACCAGCCGGTTTCGCCCGCTTCGTGCCGGGCGATGACTGCGGACCCGAGCGTGTTGCTCACCGCGAACCCCACGGTCCCGTCGGGGCCGGCGACGGGCCAGGGGGCTTGCTCGGGCCCGGCGAACAACTGGCCTGCGCCGGGGACGGTGGACGCCTCGATCACGACAGGCTGGTCGGCGTAACGCACGCGCGTCCGGCCGCCATCTTCGATTCTGGCGCCGATCTGATACGTGCCGGGCGTGAGCGCCGCGATGTTCCAGGTGAACGCTTCCTCGAAGGCGAAATCCGTCGAACCCGGGGCGGCGAACGCGCCGATGTTCATCAGCTCGTTGTCGTTGTACGGGTTGGTGTCGGGGTCGAGGAAGAAGGTCGAGCGGGAGATCGAGTCACGGTCTTCGAGGCGGAAGTCCACCTCAAGCGTCTGACCCGGGCGCACGGTCCACGTCCCGCGGGGGACGATGTCGCCGACGTTGGGCCACTGGTCGCCGACTAGGGCGGGTTCAACACGCGACGCCCAGCCCTGGTGATCACCCCCGCGTCCGGCGGGATTGCGATCGTTGGCGCGCCCGCCGATGCGGCTGAAGGCGAATCCCGCTGCCGACCCGAGAGCTTCATCGTCGGTGAACCACTGGGACCTTTGACCATCCGCTAGGGTCGCCTCTCCGTCGAATACATCCCCTGTCGGATCGACTGTTGCCGCGTACCACAGGTGCGTGTTGGAGTGGTCGGCGTCGATCAGTGTCTTGTAGCCATTGGGCAATCCTTCGGTATCTCTGTTTGCTGCTCCTTGCAGCCACGAATGCGCAGAATCAACAAAGAACCCAACTGCGTCGTGCTGCCAAACATTCTCGGCGTAAACCACGTTCCGCGTGATCGTCGGCACCTCGTCCTGCTTGACTGCCACTGGATCAAGCGTTGTAAGCTGATCGACCCACACGCCGTGCTCGCCAAGCTGTCGTGCGAGAGACGCCATGAGTGATCCACCGCGGCTGTGACCAATCAGGTGCAGAGGGAGCGATGTCAGTGGTGCACCTAGGCCGAACTCAGGTAGGAACTGTGGAGACAGCAGCACGTCGAGGAGCATTTTCGCGACCGTCGCGGTCTGGTGGTAGTTCTTCACGAGCACCACGCCGTCGGCGGTGCTCCAGTCGATAGCCATGACCAACTCACCCGAGTTGGATTGATGCAGCGTCGGACCTTGCATGGCTCCTCGCGAGATGACGAGGTTCAGTGATTGCGTCTGTGTAACTGTGACATCGAGCAGAGTCGCGTCCCGCCCTGATCGAGTGAGCCGTTCCGCGATGGCGTGTTGCATCGAATCCACCCACGGTGGTTCGGTCAGTCCCTCAGTCCAACCGTGGGCGATGATCGTGACACCGGCCAGCACTCGCCGTGCTTCAAGTTGCTCGAATAGAACGTCCGGCATCCGCACCTCCTGATGCAGCACAACTTGCTTCAGGGCACCCCGGTAGATTACTGGGACAATGGCAGGTCCTAACACACATTCGGAGGAATGGGGCGGGTTCCCCGATCAGCCGGTGCCGAAGGCTGACAGTTCGCCTTGATTCCTGCTCCCGCCTTCAGGTACTCCATCCTCGGCTTCGACTTGGTCGGGCGAACGTAGCCCGCCAAGCCCCGCAGCCGGAAGGAGTTACCGCATGCCGACGACGCTGACCGCACGCCGAAACACAAAGTTGTGGGAGCCCAAGCCCGAAATCCACAGATCCGAGCCATCACGGGAACGCCCGCCGGCGGGCCCGGCGCGGGGGTACGGGCGGGAGGCCGACCCGGCAGCCCCGGCGGGGACGGGCCGTCGTGCCGGGCGTTTGGGCCGCCCCAAACCCCGCACCCGCCGGCCCCCGGAGGTCCTGACCGATGCCGAGGTCCGCGCGCTCCTGGCCGCCTGCGGGGACTTCGGCTCGGTCGCGGCCCGGCACAAGGCCATGCTGGCGCTGCTCTACCGGGCCGGGCTGCGGATCTCGGAGGCGCTGTCCCTCCGGCCCCACGACCTGGACTTCGAGGCCGGGACCGTCCGGGTCCGCTTCGGCAAGGGCGGGTACGACCGGGTGGCGGGGCTGGACGCCGGGGCGGCAATGCTGGTTCAGGAGTGGCTCCAGAAGCGGCGGGGGTGGGACCTGCCGCCCGGCGCGCCCCTGCTGTGCTCGTCCTCGGGGAAGATGGTCACCACCGCCTACATCCGGCGCCTCATGCCCCGCCTGGCCCGCAAGGCCGGGATCGACAAGCGCGTCCACGCCCACGGGCTGCGGCACACCCACGCCGCCCAGCTCCGGGCCGAGGGGGTGGACGTGGGGATCATCTCCCGGCAGCTGGGACACCGGAGCCTGCTGACCACCATCCGGTACCTGGACCACATTCAGCCGATGGCGGTGATCGAGGCGGTGAGGGCGAGGGAGTGGGCACCAGATTGATCAACCAGTGGACTGTCGATCCGGTGGTTGCGGGTTCGAGTCCCGTCCGCCTCGCTTGAAATGGCCCCATTATGGGCCGTTTTCTTTTCGGCTACATCGCGGCTACATCCGGTTCACCGGAGTTGAGTGGTGGTCACGGCTTCAACCCGGCCGGCAAACGTGCCTTGGGAGGGCTCGGCCGCGTAGACGTAGAGGTGGGTTGAGCGGGCACCGGGGGACGACCAACGGCGAGCGAAGCCGGGCGAGATTGACGAGGTAGGTCCGCGAGTTGCACGCGGGGCAGATTCGCCGGAACATGAACTCGCCCTCAAATCGGCCCAACGCCGCGGGGACGACGTGGTCGCCTTGGCCGCGTTGAAGGTCAACGGCCGCGCCGCAGTAGATGCAGGCACCGAGCGAATCGGCCATGCGGGATTCTATCGGAGACATCCGAGTCACCTCCGCGATACCCTGTATCGATGAGCGACGGCATCCTCACCGATCTTGATGAGTTGGTTATGGAGGTGCGGGACCGCACGTCTCGCGTGTACCTTCAAGAAGCGGTCGCCGCGTATCGCGGCAAGGCGTTCCGTGCGGCTGTCGTCGCTACTTGGCTGGCGGTGGTGTTCGACATCATCAGCAAGATGCGGGAACTCGCCAATCAGGGCGACGCCGAGGCAAAGACCCAAATCGAGAGAATCGACCACGCGACCGCGAACACGGATATCGGAGCGATGCAGAAGATCGAGTCCTCTTTGCTTGAACTCTCCAAGACGACGTTCGAGTTCCTCACCGAACGCGAGGCGAAGGACTTGGAGCGTCTCCGAGACGATCGGAACCACTCTGCCCATCCGGCGTTCGTTCAGCCGGGAGCGATGTTCGTGCCGACGCCGGACTTGGTGCGTAGCCACATTGTCCACGCGGCGAACCATCTGTTGCGGCATCCGGCCGTTCAAGGGAAGTCGGCCCTTGCCCGAATCAAGAGTGATCTGCTTCAGCCTTCGTTCCCAAGCGACCGAGAGCGGGCGATTCAGTACTTTGTTGCAAAGTATCTCAACCACGTTCGCCACAATCTAATCGAGACGCTCGTTACGGTGTTCTTGAAGGCGATTGTCGCACGCACGGATAAGGATCTTGTAGGCAAGGAACAGACAATAGGACACTGCCTCGCGGCGATCGCACGACAACATCACGTCATTTACGATCAAGTGCTGAGAGAGCAGCTCAAGCACCTGACTGATGGCGTAGACGATGAAACGCTCCTCCGAGTGTTCGAGATTCTGCCAACCGACCCGCAATGCTGGACTCGCCTTGAGGAGCCAGTTCGATTGCGTATGACAGAAATGATCGACAAGTTCGGTAGGGCCGACGCGGACCCGTTCGGATTCGGCGAGGCAACGGATGCGTCGCCGTTGCTTCACGGATTCGCGGTGCCTGAGTTGAAAGAACCCGTCGGGCGTCTCTTTCGCAGACTGGCACCCGGCGTCCAAGAGGAGTTTATCGCTCGCAATCCGCGGCCAGAACTCGGAGATGTTGCCGTACGGATATTTGGCGACGCTCGCAGCTTCCGCGGGGCTGAGTCGCTTGCTCGGACCGTGCTCGTGCCGATGGGTCGGACGATGGACGCAGAACACGTCGTCGCTGCATTGAAGGCCGCGGAGGAGAATGGTCAAATCTGGGACGCGGGCGGATTCCCGGAGATTCTCATTCAGTTCTTCAATGACACGACGCGCCATCATCGTGCGACGGCGGAGGCATGGCGAGGGTTCTTGAAGTTTGTTACCGAACATGATCGCGGGGACTCCTATGAGTCATTGCGTGAGCGGATGGTCGCCGCAGGAATGATCGCCGATGCCGCGGAATCGAAGAAGGCGTAACGGAGACTAGCTCTCCGCTGTCGGGTTAGGCATCGCGAGTTCTGGGCTTTGCGTCGGTGATTGCTGCCGCGATTGCCGCGCGGAGTTTCTCTGTAGTGACGCCCAGTTCGTCGGCCACTTGCTGAAGGTGGTACTCGTACCCGAGCCCAACGGCCCCCGTCAGAGCCACCGCATCGTTCGCGGGGCAGTTCTCGCCGACGTTGCGCTGGCAAGCGAAGGTCGTCTTCGGCTTGCCACTCGGCTCGTGCCCCACGAGAGCGGAAGTCAAGATCAAGCAGGGCTGGAACTTCGCTGCGAAGTCGGCGGCGGCCCGGTCGAACTCGGTCGGCGTTGGCTTGGGCGCGGCGGGCTCGTCGGGCACTCCGGCAATCCGCTTGAAGTTGGCGAGTTTCTCCGTCATTGCCTCCGTAACCTCCCATTGGAGGCGTTGTGCTTCGTCTTGGTCGATGGATACCTTGTCTATGACCGCGCAAATCATCTGCACCGCGATCGTCGGCAGCGCGGCGGGGTTCTCGGCGAGGAACTTGTGCATGTCCACGCCGAGTTCCACACGCGAGCCGGGCTTCCGCGTCAAGTCCGAAATGAAGATGAGCGTTCCGGGAGCGAAGTCGTCCATGACACCGGAGTATACGTAGACCCGCCCTCATTCAAGCTCCGCCTTTGGGCGCGGGCCGATACGCGAAGTAGTCCACCACGGCCGTCCGATCCGCGCCGGGGTGGGATTCGAGCGCCTCCGCCAGCTCTTCCGGCCCCGGTCCGGTGGTCCCGTCCGGGGCGTCGGCGAGTTGGAGGAGGAGGGTGTCGATTGCCGCTCGCGTCGAATCGTCCGCCCACGCGGCTTGGACGCGCGAGTAGTCGGAGTGGGTGCGCCTCATCGGCCGCCCCCGATCCCGAAAGGCGTGGTTCTGTAATGTCGCCCCGCGTCTCCGCCGTCCGCGAGCCCCACTTTCGCTCAAAGGCAGTTTGCTGGGTCAAGTTCCACGATGCGCCGGGCTTAAAAAGCATGAATCATCGCCCGTGATCATCGGGGGACGCGATCCCCCGAGCGCACCGCCGCCCACTGTGGGCCTACCTGCGGAGCCACTACCTGAGCAACCGCGCCTTCGACGGCTACGACCACCTGCTCGACGCCGGCGCCGACGCCTGGCAGCAGCTCACCCCGGACCTGCTCCGCTCCATCTGCGCCTGCCCCTACCTCACGCCCGAGTTGCGGTGGTGATCCGTATCAGCTTTCGATTGGCGAGGGCGGTAGCAGGCCACGGCCCGCCGCGACCTGGCCCAAGAGCGAGTGGGCCACCGCCGGGGGCTGGCACTGCCTCATTAAGCCGACGATCCGCGCCCATTGCCAGAAGGCTCCGAAACACTTTCCTCGCTGGGCAACGTGTCGAGGAATGCTTGACCTCGTCGCCTCGTGATCTCGCTTATGGCATCCAGCCAGAGATCTTGCTCGTAGCGGCCAGGGAACGCGGCGTCATCATCGTTCGTCAACGAGTGAACGACGTCATCCAAGGCGTTGCCATGCTCGACGAGCCGCAGCAATGAATCAAACAGTGGCAACGAGAGCACCAAGTACGGAATGGACGGTGCGCTGTTCGTCGTTGCCACCTGGGCCACGCGACGACGGAACAACGTCCCGTTGACTGTTGGAATGTTGCCATATGTGACGACAACGCCCACACAATCACGAGCTGCGAGGCCATAGGATGACCACTTATGGGCACGAATCGCTTCCGCGTGTTCGTAGAGCTGTTGAACTGCCCCTGCCACCCGAGCAACCATCGCCTCTGCGTCTAAGGGATCGCCGAGCATCAACAGCTTCGTACTCGGTCTAAGGGACTTGCACTCTATTAGCACGGTTGCGCTGTCGCCGATGTACGCAACGTCAACGTGTCTCGACGGCGGCGTCGAACGCACCGCCCGCGGCACAGACGTGTCGGCCCACACGCGCCCTGTCCCACATGCGCTTGCTGTCAAGTTGTGAACAAGGTGGGCAAAGCGATAGCCGAAAGGGCGCGTAAAGTGCTCACCATCGCTATCGAGCAAGTCATAGTACATGCCCGCGGCCACTCTCGCGTACACAAGATGCGGATCTGGGGCGACAAAATGACCATCGCCTAGATCGATCAACGGACGACTTCTCAGGACGTTAAAGCTGAACAGATCGTACCGCATGTCCTCCGCAGCATGCCCTGAGTGCCGTGATATCTGACCAAACTCTCGGGGGGTACACGAAGTCAACTCGACAAAGCGATTCCAGTTCTCGGACACACCATCGCCGAGCCGGCCGGCCCATTGTTCCACAACCTCTGTGGTGATTGTGCCCGGAAGTTTTACCGCTCCATTTGTCGCCGTCCGAACCGCGCCCGCCACAAATCCCGTGCGCATGAACACTGACGGATGCATGCGAAGGCATGCCTGCAATCGTGCCGGAATGTCCGCCGCCTCGTCAGGTCCGCGCCCGAGGGAGTCCGTGAAAAGGCCAACCGCCAGGCCAAAGCCTTGAAGCAGGATTCCCGCCGTCTCTCCTTGAAGGCCGACATATCTAATCGCCCAGCCCGTAGGGTCCGACTCTTTCCAGGCGGGGTCCTGCATTGCCGGATCGTGGTCAAGCTGCTCCCACAGAAGCGCAATCAAAGCCGAGAAAGTCTCTGATGTCATCGGCCGATTGCTTTCTCCAAGGCTCTTCAGCAGAACCTGCCGTGCGGCACAGTGCACGAGGAACGGGGACAATGGCGGCGCATGGCTCTGCACATACGCTGCAATGCGCGGGTCGCAGGGAAGACCACGACGTGCCAACAGCACGTGGTTGCAGAACAGCAGTCCGCTGCTGACATCAATGGGGCGCAACAGCTCTCCCAGTAACTGGCTTTGCCGCCTCGCACTGAATGGCCGCGTGGGCATGCTATTGACGGCTAATGATACGTGAGTTCGATCGCCACCTTGAAACGATGATCACACGGGACTCCTTTGCGTCGTCCTTGCGGACTTCCTTCATCTCCTTGGCAGGAGGTCTCCCACTCTTTTGTTTGTTCACGAGCGCCGACCATCAGATGAATGGCGGGTTCAAGCGGACATCCACCCCGCTGGCAGCGCGGATTGGAGCATCGCACCGTTGGCACCATGGTGTCGCGACCGTACCGATACTCGCGGGTTCCACCCCGAATCGCGTCCCCACGCTCGACTACAGTCGCGGAGATCGTGTGTACGTGCGGAAACGCTTCACTGAATGACGGTACCGTCGGAAGAAAGGGTCGCACTCTTGAGTGATCAAACATGGCACAATGATACCGCTACACTGTCGCCTTCGTCGGCGCGGGGGGAGCGCGGTCCGCTCAGTTGGGGGCTGCGTACGTAGTCGCCATGAAAGACTACGTCCCGCTGGAACTTCCGTAGCTCCCGACCACCGTCGGCCCTGCCGCTTACTCGCCGTTGAGACCCGGTCGCCACCCAGACCCGCACTTCATCTGCGTTGGGCGTGTGCTCGGTCTCCGGCCCGCCAGCCCAACATCATCGGGACGAAGTACCCAGTGCGGGGGGCCACATGGAACCCATGCGGCTGGTACGGTAGTCTGAGCGTCAAAGTCGCCGGTGGCGGCGCGCACGTGGAGGCCGGGATGGATCTGCTGACGGGCAACGGCTGGCTGGATTTCGCCATGCTGTCCACCGGCGTTCTTGGTGGGGTGCTGGTGCTGTTCGGGCGCTGGGTTCGACGCGCCTGGATCGGCGGGGCCGGCATCGTGATCGCATGGCTGGGGCTGGGCCCGGCGACGCTGATGGCGACAGGTGTTATCGAGCCGGGGATCTACTGGCGCTCGATCTCGACGCCGACTTTGATCCAATGTATTGACGGTTCAGTATCGATGAGAGAATACCGGGCCCTCGGGCTGCTCGTCGAGCGGGTCGCAAGTGACCAGCTCAGCGACGCCGAGTTCGAATCGCTGCTGGCGAGGGTCGGATCGGTGTTGGGCGGGGTCGTTGGCGGTCAGAACCAGAAGCCAGGCTTCGACGAGATCATGCGATTGCTGGACGACGGCCGGATGCCACAACGACGCATCGCCGCGACCGTCGATCTGATGTTGCGGACCGTAGCAAGCCGGCGGAGCACTCGGCAGGGCAGCTACAGCAGCGATGATTCTCGCGTGCCCCGGCTGGCGGCCGATCCACGGATTACAGCGCAGCAGCGGGCTGCGCTGCTCAACATGATGCTCGCCGCGCTGGAGGACCCGGCCAATGCGCCGCCTAACCCATGGACACGAGCACTCGCCGAGTTGATCGCCGATGGCAAGATGGATCAGGCGGGCATCGATCGCTACTTCGCCGCGGCAACCAACGTCGAGCTGGAAATGCGCACCCCTGGCGGTGGACAGTGGCGGGGCGATGTCATTCCCGTGTACGTCAAGGGCAATGTCGATGAGCAGACCTTCCCGTTCTCCCCCACCCTGCCATGGCGCGGGGAGGTGAAACTGCGGCCGGGCTCGATGGAGTTCGTGCGCGGGACGCAGAGCCTGCCGATCTGGCGTGACCGGGGGCAAGGGGGGGGCCAGGGGGGCGACCAGCCGCTCGGGTACATCAAGCTTCCCGATGATCCGGGAGAGTACGAGCTGGTCGCGGATGTGACGGTGGATCTGACGACGGAGATGCGACGGGAGTCGCTGGCGATGAATCCCCGTTACCGCCGGCCCGGGATGAACCTCACCACGCTCCCTGACATCCACATTTCTCATCCGCTGACGTTGAAGGTCAAGGTCGGGGATCAGCGAGCGGCCGACGTGCCGGGCTTCCGCGGCGAGGAAGCACAACGGGCGGTGATCGAGTCGCTGAGGTTCAACCAGCTGGTCCGCGTCACTCCAAAGGACGGAGCGTTCTTTGTGGGCATCCCGTTCAGCGTTGATGACCCGCCCGCCGGGATATCAATGCTGGCGTTCTGGGAGGTGGATGGGACGCAGTACCCGCTGGGCAGGCTATTGGCGCTGCCCGGCGTTTCGAGATTCACCGGCGTGAACGGGCTGGTCCAGGACGGCGAGGGGCAGCCGTATTTGGTGCTGCGTCCGGACCCCGAGTTCCTCCGGCACGCCCGGAGCGTGGAGCGCGTGTACGAAGGGCCGGAGATCCGATTCCCGGTGAACGGGTACTTGCATTAGTGGAGGTCGGGCTTGTGTTCATGTACTACCTGAACAGCACGACGCTCGCACTGCTGCTCGTAATGCTGGTGTTCACCGTGTCCGGGGTGCGGATGGTGAAGCGCGGGGTGATCGGACGCCCGCGGTTCAGGGGCTACTGCTACGAGTGCCGGTTCGATCTGCGCGACCGACAGGCGGGCGGCGTATGTCCGGAGTGCGGGGCGGTGATCATCGCGGTCGGTCAGAGGCCGGCTCAGGACTGGAAGAAGCGGGCGTGGCTTGTGGCACAGGCGAGCGCGCTGCTCTTGCCCTGGGGCGTAGTTGGGCCCACGGCGTGGCGGGTGGCGGACATGGCCGGGCTGTGGGTGTGGGTCTTCCCATCGCATTACTTGGAGGCGGTCGCGGGCTCACAAGATCGGCGAACGATGGCGGCGACCGGAGTGGTATTGCGCCGGTACGCATCGGGGGGCTCGTCGGAAGCGGCGATGAGGAGGGCGGTGTGGGCCGTGGCGCGGGACCTCGAACGGCCTGAATGGAGTCGGGGTTCACCCGGCGGCAACATGGGACTGAAGTCGCGCACCGAGAACGAGATTGGTTCGGGCTTTCAGGGCGCCGGCCCCGACGACCTGGCCGCCGCGCTGGATACGCCCGAACTGTCGGCGGGCCGATTCGATGCGCTGCTAGCCGAGGTGATTGAGGCGTTCGGGAAGACCGCCGTGGCATACTCGACGGATGTGGACGCCATGCTGGCCGTGTTGTTGGCCGGGGATCGTGCGGCCATACGAGCTTGGGCCGACGACAAGCACCCTGTTAATGCGCCGCGCGTACTGCGGGAAGAGCAAATCAACGCTCTGGCGGAAATGGTTCTGGCGGTGCAGGGTGATCCCGCGCGGCCATGGAACCCGCGGTGGGGTTTGGGACTGGAGCGCGCCTACGCCAATGGCCGTGTGTCGGAGGAGCAGATCCGGCGTTACCTGGAGCAGTCCTTCGCACCCCGAATGCTCTTCTACGACGGGTCGAAGCTACCGCGCGGCGATGTGGCCGACTTCGAGATTGTCGGGGGATGGCGCGACGGAGGAGGCCGCCCGGTGCGGATGACCGCGGTCGCGAAGGGTGAGTTCGCGGGCCGCGTGATAGGCGAGGTCACCCGGGGGCAGAGCACATCAACGCACGATACGAGCCTGCGCTTTGACGGGAAGGTGCTGCTGCCCGACGACACCGGCGTCAAGCGGGTCACCCTGGAAGTACGAGCGGAGTTCACGCCCGACCAGATCGATCGGGAGATGAAGGCGGATCATTCGACGTACCGGGATCAGAAGGGGAGGCTGGAAGGACTCCGAACGTTTCCGGCTGTGACAGTGGCCAAGGAGGTTGTGGCGGAGCTTGAGCTGGTGGAAACGAATGCGCCGCGCATCGTGCAGGATGCCGGCGGAGTTCGAGCGGAGGACCTTTGGCCGCGCGGACAGAAGCCGGGCGTGCTCTTCCGGCGGACGCCGGAAGGGGTCAAGGTGGGGATCTACGAGTATTTTCAGCGGCCGGCGGTTGATCTTGCGTTGAGCTGCTCACTCAGGCAGAACGGGACGGAGTATCCGCTTGGATGGTCGTTTGCCCCGCGATTCGGCGGTTCGCGGCTTTCGTACGGGCCCGTGGTGAGCGGGATCGACCCGGGGCGGCCCGTGGACGTGGTGTTCCGGTCAGATACGGGCCTGCTGGAGCGGCCGGTATGGACCCCGCGGGTGTGGAAGGGGGACGCCGTGTTCGAAGGCGTGCTCCCTCGGGAAGACACGGACGGACGGATGGGTGGGTGGTAGTTGGCCGTCGCGCAAGAACCCGTGTCACCATCCGTGCCCGGAGGTTGGCACGTATAGGGCACGCGGGGAATCCGGAGCGTCGTAAAGGCTTGTGAATACAAGTGTTAACGAGAAGTGCCCTCTAGGTTCAAATCCTAGATCCCCAGTTTTCAAGGACTTGCGAGAGGGTGTGCCCCGGCGTGCCAAGTGACGCCCGGACGCGACGTTGCGCGCGGATTCGCTGGGGCGGGAGCGCGGGCGAGCGTGCCAGGATGTGCCCCGCCGTGCCCCTGAGTTGGCACGTTTTGGGCACGGAGGATGAGGGGCGATCCTAGAGAGAGGTCGGTGCGACGATATGACCACGCTGCATCCGACGCCCGCTTTGGAAGGCTGAGGGATCGATCAGTTCTGTTCCTTCTCGTGTTCCTGCCTCGCCAGCTTGAGTGTCACGAGGCCCAGGCTGACCAGGCACGCTGCGTGCCAGCCCGCGCCCAGCGCCGCCGAGAGCAAGCTCGGGTGCGTGCGGCGTGTGAGCAAATCGGGAACGAGCAAAAGCACGAACACCAGCAGAAACCATCCCGCCAGGACGCCGGCCGTGGAGGATCGCTGGCGCGGGTTGCTCTTGTCGGGGAATCCGGCGGCGCGACGCCACGCCTGACCGCACAGCATTCCACCCCAGGTCAGCAAGATGAGGATCGCCACCGCCACCAGGAATCTGTTGTCCCATCGCCCGGAGAGCCTGTCGAGCCAGCTGTCGATGACCGACCACAGGCACACGATTGCGGCCGCCGTGGCCAGACCAGCCCATCTCCAGGCAGCTCCCCGAGGAACTCGAGAACTCTTCATGTGCGCCTCGCGTTGGGGATGGCGTTTCTCAGATCCACTTCCTCGCAACCAGCCAGAACTTGACGGACTGGGTCAGGGTGATGTAGCCGGCCAGCGTGAGTAACAGCAGGGGCCAGTACATCGGCGGCGGCGGGGTGAAGCCCAGGTAGTGGCCCAGCGGGCTGAACGGGATCGCCACGCCGAGGGCCATGATGCAGACTGACATGACGGCCAGCGGCCAGGATGGCCGGCTCCGGAGGAACGGGATCCTGTTCGTGCGGATGATGTGAATGATGATCGTCTGGGTCACTAGGCTCTCGACGAACCAGCCGGTCTGGAAGAGACTCTCGCTCGCCGCCGCCCGCTCGGGCGTGGACACATCCCAGCAGTGGAAGTAGTAGAGCATGATGAGGTAGGTGGTGTAGTCGAACACCGACGAGCACGGGCCGATGCACACGATGAACCGCGTGAGGGCGGCCATGTCCCATGGCCTCGGCTTGGCGATCTGCTCCGGATCGACTTCGTCGGTCGGGATCGCGGTCTGGCTGATGTCGTAGAGCAGGTTGTTGGCGAGGATCTGGATGGGCGCCATCGGTAGGAACGGCACAAAGACGCTGGCCCCCAGCACGCTGAACATGTTGCCGAAGTTGCTGGATGCGCCCATGCGGACGTACTTGAGGATGTTGGCGAAGACCTTTCGGCCCTCCAGCACACCCTCCTCCAGGACCATGAGAGACTTCTCCAGCAGGATCATGTCCGCCGATTCTTTGGCGATGTCAACCGCCGTGTCCACGCTGATTCCCACGTCGGCTGCGCGCAGGGCCGGGGCGTCGTTGATGCCGTCGCCCATGAAGCCCACGATGTGCCGCCGGGCCTGCAATGACTTGATGATCCGCTGCTTGTGGGCCGGAGAAACACGCGCGAACAGCGTCGTCCGCTCGGCGGCCGCCGCGAGCTGCTCATCGGACATGCGCTCCACATCCGCGCCCAGAAGCACATCGTCTGTCGGGATGCCCACCTCGGAGCAGATCTTTCGGCTTACGAGATCGTTGTCCCCCGTCACCACCTTGACGGCGATCCCGTGCTGCCGCAGCGCATCGATCGCCCGCCGGGCAGTCTCCTTGGGAGGATCCAGGAATGCGACGTAACCATTGAGGATCAGGTGGCATTCATCGGTCTTGGAATAGGGCGTGGCGTCGCCGGCGACGACGCCACGCGGAACGATGTCCTTGCTGGCGATCGCCAGAACGCGGAATCCGTCGCGCGACAGTTGCTCGTACTCCTCCTTCAGCTCATCGATCAAGATGTGCTGCATCGGATAGAGTTCACCGTCAAGTTCAAAGTGTCCGCAGCGCGGAAAGATCGCTTCGGGAGCCCCCTTGGTGATGATCCTGTCCTTCCCTTCGGGCGTTCGAACCACGACCGACATGATCCGCCGCTGGAAGTCGAAGGGGATCTCGTCCGTCTTGGCGTACTCAGGGATGTGCGCGTGCTCGTGCACATTCCTGTGGGCGAGCACGGCCCGGTCCAGCACGCTCTTGAGGCCAGTCTGGAAGTGGCTGTTCAGGTACGCCAGCGCCAGCACACCGTCGTCCTCGCGCAGCACAACGTCGCAGTGCCGCTCCAAGATGACATGGTCCATGGTCAGCGTGCCGGTCTTGTCGGTGCACAGCACATCCATTGCGCCCAGGTTCTGGATGGAGTTGATCCGCTTGACAATCACCTTCTTGCGGCTCATGGCGATCGCGCCCTTCGACAGGCAGACCGTCACAATCATGGGCAGCATCTCGGGCGTCAGGCCGACCGCCACGGCCAGCGCGAAGAAGAACGCCTCACCCCAGGCGTCCTTGGTCAAGCCGTTGATGACGAACACGAGCGGCACCATCACGAGCATGAACCGCAGCATGAGCCAGGTAAACTGCGACACGCCTCTGTCGAACGCCGTCGGTGTCGGTTGCTCCGAGATCGACTCCGCCATTCCGCCCAGGAACGTGTCTCGACCTGTGCAGATCACCAGACCCGCAGCCGAACCGCTCTCAACGCTGGTGCCGAGGAATGCGACGCTGGTAAGCTCGATCGGGCTGACCGTCCCGCCATTTTTCTCGGCATCGAACTTCTCGACCGGGAAGCTCTCGCCGGTCAATGAACCCTGGATGACGAACAAGTCTTTGGCCGAACTGATGCGGACATCCGCCGGGATCATGTCGCCGGCAGCTAGTTTCACCACGTCTCCGGGCACCAACTGGGCGATCGGCACCTCGCAATCTGTTCCGCCGCGGACCACGGTCGCCGTGACGGAGATCATGGCCTTCAGCGCCGCCGCGGCCCGGTCGGCCCGGGCTTCCTGAAAGAGCTTGAGGGAGACCCCCAGCACGATCATCAGCAGCATGACGGACCCGGCCCGCAGGTCTCCCGTCAAGAATGAGACAGCCGAGAGCACGACGAGCAGCATAACCAGCGGGTTCACAACCGCGTGCAGAAGCATCCGAGCGATTCCCGACCGCTGGTCCTTGGCCAGCACATTGGGACCGTGCTTTGCAAGCCGGGCCTCGGCTTCTTCTTCATTAAGCCCTTCCGGGCGGCTCTGGACGGCTTCGAACAGCGCATGCCCTGACAACCCGGCGCACTCAATCAGCCGTGGCGACACGCGAATCGGCGGCTTCTCGCGGCGGATGGCCGCGAACAGATGTTTGGGGAGAATGGCCGAGGGGATCATCGCCATCGCATGCCGGGCCCATGGCGGCGGTGGCTGGCGGAGCCGCGGTCACTCCGCCCGGAGCCCCTTCTGCCACGACCTATGACGGACTCTAGCCGTCCACGAGTCCGCCGTGAAGCACGGGACACCGGGCCCTTGTTGGCGAGGTGTCGCTCCGTGTCGGCCTGCTTACCGCTTGGCGCCGTCTCCCTTCCCGGCGTTGGCCCGTCTACGCCTCCCTCGCGGCCTTCGGCCCGTGGGCGACCGTCGCCCCGCCCAAGCTCGGCAGCGCCTGCATCGCGGCGTGGAGGGGGAGCAGGCCCTCGTCGGTGTACACCTCCGCGGTGAGCTTGATGTCGCGGTGGCGCATGATGCGCTGGGCGACGGGCATCGGCACGCCCGACGCCGCGAGCATGGTCGCGAGGCTGTGCCGAAGGGAGTGAAGGACGACTTTCCGCCCGCGGGCATCCACCTCCTCGATCCCGGCATCCGCCAGGTCATCCCTGAAGTCGGGCATGCTGGGGATCGCGGCGAAGACCGGGTCGCGGTCGCTGGCGTTGCCCCGGTGGTCGCGCAGGGCGGCGGCCAACTCGGGCACCAGCCGCACGGCCTCGGCGTGGCCCGACTTGGTGATGGTGGGCGGCAGCTCGATGTGGGCATTGAGCCCGTCGAGGTGGAGGTGGGCCCACTTCAGTTGCCCCGCCTCCGCGCGGCGCAGGCCCGTGTACACCAGGAGCAAGTAGCAGATGGCCCGCTCCGGGGGCGCGGCATCCAGAAGGTCGCGGATCTCGGCCGGGCTCAGGGCCCGGCGCTTCTTGTCGGCCTTCACCGCCGACTTGGGGACCGCGGCGCACGGGTTGGCCTCCAGGCGGCCCGTGCGGACGCACCACGCGAAGAAGGCGTTGAGGTCGGCCCGGTGGGCGTTGACGGTCTTGGGGGAAAGGGCGGCGTCCGCGAGCTGCTTGAGCCGCGCGGAGATCGACTGCGGCGCGGCGTCCGTCAGCCGGGCCCAGCCCTTCGCCTCGGCCGCGCCCTCGAGGTGCTTCCCGACCGTGTTGGCGCGACGCGGCCGTCAAGGCTGAGCGCCCGTCGAGTATGCCGCCGTAGAGGCAGGGCCACTAGCCGACCGCGCAGGGGACACATATCTGAGTGTGGACAACACGGTCCGCCTCGCGGCGGCGGTGCAACTGGGGACGAATGCTGAAATAATGCGGGCGTGAAAGATCGCCAGCGCTGTGAGCCACCGATGGGCTGGGGCACCAGGTTGAAGGCGTCAAGGGCGTGCCACAACCAAGGAGCGTGAGATGACTGACGCGGACAAAGCACAGATGATCAAAGAGGTCGTATCTGAACTGCATGACCAGCACTACATCCTTCCAAAATGGGCTATCCACCTTTGGGCGACGGCGCTATTTCTCGTTTGTGCGGGCGATGGCATCACAAGTTGGATCAACTTTCGAGAAGCGGTGGGCGGAGACCCGGGTTGTCGCTGCTTGGGTCGCCCGCTCATCGTCGTATTTCCGATTTTTCTCTAGGCGCGAGGCCGCCTGATCGTGTTTCATGGGGAGCGGTGGCACCTTGTCGTGGGGACTCGGGGGCTTGGTAGACGCCACCGTGGCGGTCGAGTGTCTAAGCCCAGCAGCAGGAGTGCGCGATGAAGTTGGCGATCTTGGCGGTGTGCGCAGGGGTGGTGTTGTCGCCGGCAGGGACGGCCCGCGGCCAGGTCCGCAACTGGGCCACGCCGGCGGACGGGCTGTGGAGGACGGCGGGGAACTGGAACCCGGCGAACGTGCCCGACACCACGGGCGAGACCGCGCTGCTGGGGTTGACGGGGGCGTACAACGTCTCGCTCCAGGGGGACTCGTTCCAGGTCGGCGGGGTGCAGATCACCAACCCGCTGGCGGAGCTGCGAATCCTCCAGTCGGGCGCGGTGAGCTTCACGGTGCTGAACATCGTCGGGGACCTCACCAACG
>JADLFW010000026.1 GCA_020849615.1 Phycisphaerales bacterium | reverse complement strand
GCGCCAGGCTCAAGGCCGAGCGCGTGGGCATCGAAGCGGCCGCGGACAAGAAAGCCCGCGAAGCCATGAACGACCAGCTCGCCCGCGCCCAACAGGAGAAGGCCGCGACCGATGCCCTCCTCCGCGAGCGCGACGCCAAGCTCGCCGAGGCCCAGAAAAAAGAACTCGATCTCATGCGCCAGCAGCGCAAGCTCGAAGACGACCGCCGCGAGCTCGAACTCTCCGTCGAGCGCCGCCTCCAGGAGGAATCCGGCAAGCTCCGCGAACAGGCCCTCAAACAGGCCGACGAACAAAGCCGCCTGCGGCTCGCGGAGAAGGAGAAGACGATCACCGACCTCCAGGTGAAGCTCCAGGAGGCGATCCGCAAGGCGGAGCAGGGCTCCCAGCAACTCCAGGGCGAAGTCCAGGAACTCGAACTCGAAGCACTACTCCGTGCCAAGTTCCCCCTCGACAACATCGACCCCGTCCCCAAGGGCGAGTTCGGCGGCGACGCCCTCCACCGCATCGTCGGCCCCCTCGGTCAGTCCTGCGGCACCATCCTCTGGGAGTCAAAACGCACGAAGGCCTGGAGCGACGGCTGGCTCCCCAAGCTCCGCGAGGACCAGCGCGCCGCCAAGGCCGAGGCCGCCATCATCGTCTCCCAGGCCCTCCCCAAGGGCGTCGAGTCCTTCGACCTCATCGACGGCGTCTGGGTCACACACCCCAAGGCCGCGATCCCCGTCGCCCTGGCCGTCCGCCATCTGCTCGTCGAAGTCGCCATGGCCCGCCAGGCCGGCGAAGGTCAGCAGACCAAGATGGAGCTCGTCTACCACTACCTCACCGGCCCGCGCTTCCGCCATCGCGTCCAGGCCATCGTCGAGGCCTTCACCACCATGCAGGAGGACCTCGACAAGGAACGCAAGGCGATCATGAAACAGTGGGACAAACGCCGCGAGCAACTCGACCGCGTCATGCAGGCAACCGTCGGCATGTACGGCGACCTCCAGGGCATCGCCGGCCGGTCGCTGCCGGAGGTGGAGGGTCTGGACGTGAAGCTGCTGGAAGCGGGGGAGTGAATCTCGCGGGTGGTTGCTGCTTGGCGGCGTCGCGAGTGATGCCGGGTGCCTCCGCAGCGCTGGTCCCTGTGGCCTTCGACGATCGTGTCAGCCCACGAGGGGGATATCGCAACATACCGCGCAAAGAAAAGCCGGGCGTCCATCACCGATGAACGCCCGGCCTTCACAATGTCTTCAGCCGAAGCCCGAGGGCCTACGCCACGGCCTTCATCTTCGGCGCGTGCTTCTTCGCCGCTGCCACCAGCAGGTCAAAGTCCGCCGGGCTGTGGATCGCGATCTCGCTCATCATCTTCCGGTTCAGCTCGATGCCATCCGCCAGCAGCCCGCTGATGAACCGGTTGTACGCGATGCCGCGCATGTCGCACGCCGCCGAAAGCCGCGTCACCCACAGCGCACGAAAGTCGCGCTTGCGGGCCCGCCGGTCCCGGGTGGCGTAAACCTCCGCACGACGCACCGCTTCCTTCGCGATACGCCAGCGGTTCTTGCGCGCGCCGCGAAAACCCGCTGCATCCTTGAGGATCCGCTTCTTTTTCCTGTGGGTCGCGTGACCCGACGTAGCTCTTGCCATCTTGGTTCTGGCTCCCTGTCTTCACCAAAGCCGAAAGTCCAAACCCGCGGGTCGGGAGGGGCCGCCGCGCACCGCGCCGCCCCAGGTTGTCCCTTCTCCTCCGCCGTTTTGACTTTTTGACTTCTTGACTTTTCGATTTTTCCTCAGGCTTCCGGGCAAGCCAGCTTGATCCGGTCCGCGATCTTCCCGGTCAGGATATCGAGCTTCCGCAGCCGGCGGCAACGGTTGCCGCTCTTGCCGCCCATCAGGTGGCCCGACCCGGGCTTCTTCACCTTCACCTTGCCACGGGCGCTGATGCGAATCCGCTTCTTCAGCCCCTTGTGCGTCTTCATCTTCGGCATGATCGTTCCGTCCTTCGTCGCTCAAAATCCAAGGTCAAAGACGGGGCATTATAGCGGCCAGTTGTGCGGTCGCAAGGTGCCCGCTCACTCATCCTTGATGAACATGTCCGCCCCCAGCAGGATCACCCCGATCGCATAGCCCCAGAACCAGATCCGCCCCTCCGCGAAATACAGGTACGCCGCCACCGCCAAGGGCGTGGCCGCGATCAGGTTCCGGGTCAACCGGCTCCGCCCGGCCCACCACTCAAAAAGGCCCGTTCCCATGCCAAAAAAGCCGAGCATGCGCCACTCCCGGAGCAACCCCGCCCTCTGGGCGGACGCCCAAGGCCGTACTATCATGGTCGCCCGATGGCCGACTTCGAGCTGCAACTTGTAGCATGGCTGCAACAGCGGCAAAAATCAAGCCAAACTGTTGCCGTCGGCATCGGCGACGACATGGCCGTCATCCGACTCCACGCCGGACGCCGCATCCTCACCGCCTCCGACATGCTCCTCGACGGCGTCCATTTCGACAGCCGCATCCACGATCTGGCCCTGGTCGGACGCAAGGCCATCGCCTGCAACCTCAGCGACTGCGCAGCCATGGCCGCCAGGCCGCTCGCCGCCACCGTCTCCGTGGCCCTCCCGCGCGGGCTCACCCTCAACCAGGCTAGGCGACTGTTCGAGGGCATCGAGGCCATCGCCGACGAGTTCGACCTCGCCATCGCCGGCGGAGACACCACCCGCTGGGACCATCCCCTCGCCGTCGACGTCGCAATCGTGGCCGAGCCCTACGACGGGATCGAGCCCGTCACACGCAGCAACGCCCGCGAGGGCGACGCCCTCTACGTCACAGGTCAGCTCGGCGGCAGCCTCCTCGGCCGGCACCTGACCTTCACGCCCCGTGTTCGCGAGGCGAAGCTCCTGGCGGAGGGGCTCGGGCCGCGGCTCCACGCCATGATGGACCTCAGCGACGGCCTGTCGCTCGACCTGTTCCGAATGTGCGAGGCGTCCGGCGTGGGCGCCATCCTCGACGAGAGCCTGCTCGCCCAAGTCGTCAGCCCTGCCGCCCGCGAGGCCTCCGCCGCCGACCACCGCTCGCCCCAGGAGCACGCCCTCGGCGACGGAGAGGACTTCGAGCTGCTCCTCGCCGCGGAGCCGGACGTCGTCCTGCCGGCCGTCCCCCTCCTGCGCGTGGGAGAGGTGACCCGGAAGGGCCTCACCATTCGTGATCCCGATGGTACGTTGCGGATACTGGAACCCAGGGGATATGTGCATTGAGTCCGCGTGCGTACAAACCAGGCCGCTCCGCGCAAGCCGGCACGCACGCGGCCGCAGCGATGCTCCCTCCCCCCCAAGTGAGAAGCACTCCACATGAAGGGTGAATTCCTGACCGCGAGCCCCGAAGAAACCCTCGCCCTGGGTCAGGCCCTGGGCCGCGCCCTCGCCCCGGGCCTCGTCATCGCCCTCACCGGCCACCTGGGCGCAGGCAAGACCCTCCTGGTCAAGGGCATCGCCGCCGGCAACGGCCTCCCCGACACCCGCAACGTCACCAGCCCCACCTTCACTCTGGTACAGGAGTACGAAGGCCGCCTCCCCATCCGCCACCTCGACGTCTACCGCCTCAAGGCCGCGAAAGACCTCCTAGCCCTCGGCTTCGAAGAAATGTGCGCCGCCCCCGGCGTCGTCATCGTGGAGTGGGCCGACCAGATGCCCGAAGCCATGCCCCACGACACCCTCTGGATCAAAATCGAATCAACCGCCGACACCACCAGACGCATCACCTGGCAAACAAGCGACCCCAAAGCCGCAGCCCGCATCCGCTCCGCCACGCCAGCAGGAGCGCCGAATTGCACACGTCGTGGAATCGCAGGCGAGGGGCCCGATGACCAGCGTTGACGAAGCGGGGGGCACGCCACTGATTACGGCCGCGCTCATCGGAGACCTTGAGTGGCTTCGGTCGTTGCTCCGCGAGCATCCAGCGCTGAACCACCGCAACCACGCCGGGGAGAGTGCGCTCACCTCGGCGGCTTTCAATGGCCACACGGCCGCGGTTAAGGTCCTCCTGGAGGCGGGCTGCGACCCGCACATCGCGGAGCCGGGTGGTGTGACCGCCATCATGCTGGCGTGCTCAGGCGGCTTTCTGGACGCGGCCCGCGAGCTGCAGCGCGCAGGCGCGAGCGTGGACGCAACCGACGACGCCGGCTGGAATGCGCTGCACCATGCGGTGGCCTACGGCCAGCGGGAGATCGTCCTGTGGCTCGCCCCTCAGATGGCCAACCTGGACAGACGCAGCGTCGACGGACGGACCCTGCTGCATATCGCCCTGACCGCCCGCCCCCGCATGAGCGAAATCGCAGGCATCCTGCTCAAACGCGGCGCGCGACCGTCCTGACGCCGGGTGCCCCATTCCGCGGCAGTACTCTGCCGCGGGGTGGGCTCTCGATGATAGTCCGCCAAAGACGCCCACTCTCCCCATCAGTAGGGCGGGCCTCCGTTCAAAACCACGCCCTCTTTCAGAACCGCGCCCGTAAGGAAGCGGCCGCGCGCCACAAGCAGCCGCAAGCCCGGGTGGGGGCCGGGTGGGCTCTCAATGATGGCCAGCCGCAGGCGCCCAGTCGCCCCCGATCCCCCCCCCCCCCGAATCTGCGCCGAACTTTTCCAAAGTGCCACCAAGTGGCATTCCGACGGCGCGATTATGCTACCCAAAACGCCGTTATTCCATCCTATAGTTGTATAGGGTAGCATAT
>JADLFW010000025.1 GCA_020849615.1 Phycisphaerales bacterium | reverse complement strand
GTTCCACGAGCTGGGCGCCGACTGCGGTGATCATGGCCACGGTGCTGAACTGGGCGTCGGTCAGATGGTAGTACGCCTGATCATTCGCCCCGAGCCACCCGCTGGTTCCCTGGCCGATGCGGCGGAGCACCGGGTCGTCGATGTAGCGGAGCCCCCAGAACTCCTGGGCCCGTCGGTCGATCGTTCCGTCGGGGGTCGGCGTGCACCCGCCGGCGTCCGGGTTGCAGTTCGTGAAATCGTCGATGTCCTCCTGGACGAGCTGCCAGCCGGCCGAGTAGTACATGGCCCGCTGCTGGTCGATGCCGTTGCCGCCGGCGTTGGTGTCAACCTGGGCAAGGACGCGCCAGTGCAGGGGGTTGTAGCGGTAGTCGGCCAGACGGATCGTCGTCGCGGGCACGGTCTGCTTGTAGAGCTTCACCCGCACCAGGCGGTTCCAGGCGTCGTGGACGTACTGGCGCGTCTGGGTGCTGGTCTGCTTCGAGCTGGTGATGTTGCCCGCATCGTCGTAGGCGAGGGGGTACGAGAACAGGCCGGGCGGGTCCCGCTCGGTCAACTGGTTAGCCGCGTCGTGCGTACGTTCTTCGGTCTCGCTGGAGTCGTAGGTGCCGTTGCCGTCGGTGTCGGTGGCAATGTCCGTCCAGTTCCCCAGCATGTCCAGAGACCATTGCTGGCTGGCGGCCGCGAGCGTCCAGGTCTGGGAGGCGTCGTACTTGCCTTTCTTGGCTTCCTCCAGACGATCAAGGCCGTCATAATCGTACTGATTGTCGGTGTTGGTCCACTTCACGCCGGGCCGGGCGTCCTGCCGGTCGATTCGGTTGCTGGCCTTGTCGTAGGCGTAGGCCTCCTCCACGGCCGGCGGGCGTGTCGGAAGGTTCCCATGGGAGTCGGCGTCGAGCGCGCCGTCGATCCACGCCTGACGCCTGACCCGCCCGAACCGGTCCCATCCCGGGTAGGACCCGGCGGTTTGTGTTGTCTTCCCCGCCGAGTACCGCTTGCCCTCGTGGCTGAAGGTGCGGTCGAGCTGCACGTCCGCGGTGGCGTAGTCGACAACGGACGGCATGTCGAGCCCGACGTAGGTGTATTCGGCCAGCGTGTCATGCGAGCTGGCCCCCGTGAGGCCGTCCAGCTTCAGGGCCTCGACCCGGCTGATGCGGTCGTTGATATCGCCCGAATCGCCATAGTCGTACGGGGCGTTCGAGCCGTCGGGATAAACGAGGGCGCTCAACCGGCTGTAGTTGCCCGAAGTTGAGGTCGCGTAGGAATACGTCACCGCCTTGGTCGTGCCGGTCGGCGTGCCGCCGCTGAAGGTCAGGTCCCCGTGGGGGTCCTGGTAGACGTGCTCGACCTGCCAGAGTGGCGTGTACTTGAACTGAACGGCGTTGATCACCGTGGTTCCGTCGAGCGATTTGGCGGTGTCAAGCCGGCCCAGGTCGTCATAGAAGACGTCGATCTTGTCCACCGTATCATCGATCGGGGAACCGCTCGCGACCGTCACCTCATCCCGAGTGACGCGACCGGCATCGTCGCGATAATAGGTGTGAACGGTCAGGTTCTGGTCCGTGACGGTGCGCAGCTCGCCGAGCGCGTTGTAGGAATAGATGACCTTGTACGCGCTCGTCGTTCCCGCTTCACCGGTGGACTCGTCCGGGTAGTGGACCTCGCGGAGCAGGTCGTACGAACTCAGAAGGGAAACGGGCGACGTGGTCGTATCGACACCGTAGACGTACTGCGTCACCTGGACCTTTTCGGCGCTCGAACTGGGATCTGGATAGTGCGCAACCTGCTTGACGGTGTGCCCCATGCCGTCGTAGACGAAGCTCGTCACCCGGTTCTGGTCCGTGTGGTCCTTGTCCAGCCCTGCTGTGACCTGCCAACGCCCTCCGGAGGAACTCCAAGAGATGTTCGAGTCGGTGAACCCGCCCGAAGTGGGCAGTTGGATGTTTTCGACCGTCGCGATGCGCCTCGACAGATCGTCGTAAAGCACGTGCGTGTGCTTGCCCGCGGGATCGGTCATCACGGACGGGAGGCCGCGAACGTTGAACTTGGTTTCAGAAACCAGCGAGTTGGCGTAATCTCCGGTAGTCACCGGAGGGGTCAATGGGGTTGAGGGTGGCCAGGACGGCTCCGACCCGCCGGACTGGAACACGTCCGCAGAGGTATTGGTCCCGAAGTTGACCGTGTGCGTGCGGCGCAGGGCGCTGTCGTAGTCGTACCCGGTGTAGGTGACAACCGCGGCCGGCACGCCCGAAACGGCTGACTGGTCCAGGTCGCCTGTCCCGGTGAACGCCGGAACGCGGCGGCGCATGGTGACGAGTTCGAGTCGATCGGCGTCGCTGTAACGGTATTCGGTCTGCTCGAGCACCCGATCGCTGGTCAATGCCGTCGCGTCCGCATAGGACCCGCTGGCGCCCGGAGCGGCGTCGCCGTCCCGATCGGTGATGTACGCCGCCGTCGTACGGCCGTGGGCATCGAACACCGACTTGCGCCCGGGCGAGTTGGGGGCCCACTCCGCAACCGTTCGACCCTCCCCGTCGAACCAGCGGTTGGTCTCCAGGAAGGTCAGTGTTGAGGCCGACGGGTCGACCGCCACTTTCTGCCGATGAACCAGACCGCGCTGGCTGTATTTCGTCTCCACGTACAGCCCGCGGTCGCTGGAGTCGATGCCCACGCCGGAGCCGGAGCCCACGGTCGGGACTGTTTCGAAGAGCCCGCGATGCGTGACACGGTTCAGGTTGTCATATACCAGGTACTCGTGCGGGGGCAGCGGATTCTTGGCCATCACCAGCCGGCCCCGCTCATCGAATGTGCGAACGGTCGTCCGGGATGGACTCGAATACCCGCCCGAACTCGGCTCCTGCGTCCATTGCCTCACCAAGGTGAGATACCCGTCGCCAACTCCCTGCGTCGGGCTGCTTTCGGTCCCGCCGTGGTCGTAGAAGTACTCCGCGACGGTGGTCATGGTCGGCGTGGAAGTATCGAGCCCTCCACCGACCTTGACTTCGAGCACCCGGTCGAACACGTCGTACGAATCATTGGTCGTGAAGGCGCCGGTCTTGTCGGAGCCGGATGTCCCCGCCTGCTCGAAGGTCGTTTTGAGCCGGCCGATCGAGTCGTAGGTGTAGGTGGTCGTGTAATACTTGTTGCCGGCCACGTCGTGCCAGCGCAGGCGCGAGGTCGCAAAGCCCAGGTAGTTGTGCTGGGTCGTGGAGCGGGCGATTTCCGTGACGAGAGTGAACGAGAGGGCGCCGGGGTCGTACGTTCCCGATGCGCTAAGCGTGTAGTCCCCGCTCTGAATCACGCGGCCGCCCGCGCTGTAGACCGACACACTCGCCGGACCGTCGAACGCGACAGTTTGGCCCGACGGCTTGTCCTCGTACGAACTCGTCAGCTTGTGCGGGAGTGAGATCTCCGCGAGGTAGTTAACGCCCGCGCGCTCCAGTTCAGTGTGCACCGTGCCGTTGTCAGCCCACAGTTCGCGGACGGTGTACGACGTCACTCCGCCGGGCGCGGTCCGCTCGATGACCCTGCCCAGGGCGTCGTGCTTGTAGCTGGTGACCAGTTCGCCGCCGTCATTGACGGTGCCCCAGCCCGTCGTTGTGATGCCCGCGAAGTCGGCTCCGTCGAGCGCCGCGAGGCTGTCACCGTCCGGGCCTTCCGGGTCGGCGTTGCGGACCACTTTCAAGAGCCGCCCCGTGTCAGGGTCGAACTCTCGGTAGGTGAGCGTTCCGCCGGTATCGACCGACCAGACGTTCAGGCCGGCCTCGTCGAATAGGTCGTAGCTCGAGTAGGTGCCACCCGGGCCGTTCTCGCTCGTGGTCTCGGCTTCAACCGTGGTCTTGAGCCACGCGAGGTTGTCGGTGCCGGTGCGCCACCCGTAGTCGAAGTTGGTCGTCTCGATCTGGTCCGCGGTCGGGCTCGACGCATCGGTCGTGAATCGCTCGATCTTGGTGAGCAGCCAAGGGCGCGTTGAGTCATACGTGTACGCGGCGACCGGGACATAGGCCCCAGATGGCGTAGCGCCGTTGCGGATCGCGATCCCGCTCAGTCGATGACCACCGCCGGTACTTGTGTAGGTGTACTGCACCGCCTCCCCACCCGCCGTCGGCGGCGTGATGCTCGCGGCCGTGCCGGAGCCCGCAGCGGTGTACGGCGCCCCCTCCATCGCGGACGGCCAATACGCCTTCGTGAGGTCGTGTGTGGAGGGATCGTAGTCGAAGGCGCTCACCCACCTCCTGCTGTCCGGGGACGGCGCTTCCACCACGAAGTACTTCAGATACGGGAGCAGGCTCCCCCCTCCGCCGCTGCCCACCTTCGCCAGGTCAAACCGCAGGGTGCGGACGAGCGTTGAGTATGTGCTTCCGGTGTGTTCTTCCACCTTGACGGTCGGCGCGTCGGAAGTGCCCAGGTAGGTGTACGTCTGCCTCAAGCCGTGCGATCCGCCACTCCCGCACCCGCATCCGGATTGGAGGAACTGTGTCAGCACGCGCCGAGCGCCCGATGTCTCGTAGGACACGATCTTCGACGCGTAGTCGATGACGTCACGGGACGCCCCGGTCCACACCGAGTCGTCGTCATTCAGCGTCAAGAGGAGCTCGGCCGTTTCGGAGACGGCCACGTCCGGAGCCCAGGTCTCGCCCTGCTGCTTCAGCTCCTGCGCGAGGTACTGAACCTGCTCGGGCGAGATGATGAGCCGCAGCTGGTGCTCATCCCCGCTCACGTTGAGCCGCACGTCGTCTTCGGACGGGGTCGAGTCGTTCTTGTGATACCGGTACTGGGTAACGAACTGCTCGTAGGGGGCCGTTCCGCTCGCCGCGCTGTCCACGATTCGCCACTTGGTGACCTGGACCAGGTCGCCTTCGGTCCCGAGCACGGCCGACGTGGCGCCAGGATTGCCCTGGTACCAGTAGTCCACGCGCTGCGTCATCAGCAGCCGACCCTCCGAGTCGGGCTGGAAGACGAGAATCGATTCCAGTCGCCCCTGATTGGGCTCGGTTGCACCGGGCAGGTACCACTTGAACTGAATCACGCCCGCCCGCCCCCCACTCCCCGGAGAGCCGTTCAGGTGGATCGTTGTTAACCGCGGATAGCGTGTGCCGCTGGTTGGGCCGAAGAGTTGATACTCAAAGGTGCAGGTATTGCCATATAGGTCGCGGTCCTGGCGAATCAGCCCGTCAAAGTCCCCGCCGTCGAAGAAATCGACCTCCCATGATCCTGGCTCGGATAGACGCCACACGTCGTGCAGTTCGCCGTCTACGTCGGCATCATCGATGTGCACAATCTGTTGAGTCGAGGGGCCTCCTGGCCGGAGAACGCCACCCGAACCGGAGAACTTGAGGTGATGGCCGGCGCCGAAACCGTCAAGGCGAGCGGTCTGGGTCCCACTGTCGTAGGTGAGGAACCCAAAGCACGACAGGGCCCAGTTGTGCCCGACGAGCGCGGAGCCGCCCAGGTCCGGCTGGCTCGAATACTCCCGCGAGATGGCAAACACCCGACCGGGCAGGGACACCAACACATCGGTCTCCCGCTCGGCCTTGTCGCCCGTCACCAGATTGACAGGGAACAAGCCATACGGGGGCGATACACCCGGCGGGGGCCCGAACTCGCGCCAATGCGGGGGCACAGCCCCGGGGTCGTCCTTTCCGTCGCGGCCGGCCCGAGGGCGGTTGGGCAAATCGGACAGTCCGTTGGGCCCAGGTCCGGGGCTCCCGGCTCCGCCGTTCATGCCGCAGCTCGCATCCACATTGCCTTGGGCCTGCGTGTTTGAGGGCTGAAGGCGGGGATCGACCTGGACATCCTCTTGTGATTCGCAAGATTCTCCGCTCGGGCTGAAGTCGAATATGGAGGCGACCACGGCGACAGGGTCGAGAGTGCCCGTGCTTGTGCTGCTGATGGTCGACCACCCGACGTCATGCGTGATGGCCGGATCGTCGCAGTCGACCGTGCCCGCACAAGGGTATTCCAATGTGCCGCTGAGTGTACCGCCGGCATCTTTGGGTTTGATCTCGGCACCAGTCGCGGTCCCGCTTGAATCGGCAGACGCTGACCCAATAACATGCAGTTTTTCGTCCGCTGCAATCGGTCCAGGTCCTTTGCCGTCGGGTCGCTCCGTCGCAGCCATGTACATCGTCGCGCTGAAACGCCTCGAGACGCCCAGGTAGACCTGCGGCTTCCCCTTGCTCATCTGAAAAATGAGATCCCAGCTGAGCCCCGGTCCTTCCGGACAATCAACGCCACTGTAGTTGTACACGAGATCGCTGTATTCCCAATAACCGGGCGGAGTGTTTAGCGGAGCGGACGCCCAGCCCGTCCAACCGCTGTCACAATCGATGAAGTCGAGCGCCCACTCGCAGAGATCATCGCCAGGGCATGCACATTCGTACAGATCGCAGTATCCGATTCCGGGGCGGGGATCGCAATCCGCACAGTCGTCGATTCCCACGGCCTTGGTCGGCGAGTAGCCGGCACCGTGACAGTCAACAAACGAAACACCCGCAACATGATGCGTGAGCTTCTCGGTCGCGGCCTGGAGCTGGGAGAATACGGCCGCATAAGTCGTCGTGGTCGCCGTCGGAATGTTAAAATCCGACCAGATGTACTTCATCGAATCGGGAACATCCCCGTCGAGGCAGTCGTCCCGGCCTTCGAGGCTCACGTTGCCACCCTTGAGCCAGTAACCCGGATTGGACGTGCCAACGACAGAGACGAGCACGGAACGGATTTCGTTGACAAGCGCCGCCATGCAAGTCGGGTTTGATTGGACACTCGCAGGATAGAAGCCGTTCGGAGGCATGACATAAAGGGCTGTGCCCGAGCAGTCACAGTCGGTCCACGGACTCGTGGAGGGCACACCAAATCGGTAGTTGTACCGAGCCTGAACTTTGCGCTGAAGCTCCTCGATTGGAAGCGATTGAGGCGCAGGCTGCCCGATCGCAGGCGGGACGATCGACAACATGACGATCGCAAGGAGTAGCGCGGACCAGGCCTTGGCCACTCGCCGGACAGCGCGGCGCGAACACTCAACGAAGGGGAGCTGGCTGCGGCAGCCTGACCTGATTTCGATCATGGGCGGTAAATACCACAGGCCCGGGCCGAGCGTCAAGTGACACGATGGTCCACATTCCGCGGGAGCGATCCCACAGCTTTGTGGATTCGCAGTTTGGGCGGGTGATATCAAGATTGAATCAATACAAGCTCCGCCAACGCATTTGACAGCCTTCCGCACAGGCGTGACACTGCCGTCCGACGCTCCGCACACTCGTGCGATCGAGCGCGGGAGGCAACGCGATGTTGCGATGGATCATGGCCGCCGGCACCTGCCTTTTCGTCTCTTTCGGCATGACTTCGATTAACCAGCCGCAGACGTCCCTGTCTCCCGCACTCGCGGTGCAGGTCGGTCTGACCCCGGAATCTCTTGCGGCCGCCGGGCTTGACGCGATGCAGGCCACTGCGCTGCTCTCCCGCATGGACGACGCGACCGAGGCTGTGGGTGCTTTCGGTGGTGCCGCGGCAGGACTGGACGCCGCGATCAACGAGCTGATCGCGATGGACCGGGTGCTGGCCACCAATCCGGACGACGAAGAGACCGCGACCGCGAGGAACGCGCTTTCCGAGACCCTGCCCGGCCTGCAGTCACAGGTCGCGTCTGCAAAGAGTGCGCTCATTTTCATCGGGCTTCAGGGTCTTGACAGTGAGAGCCAGTCTCGATTGGAGCGGTTCATGAGCGCGGCAGGCTCCACGTTGCCCGCCTCTATGCGCGTGTACCCGCTGACCGCGATCGAGCGGCGGGCACTCGAAGCGGCCCTGACCGCCGAGCGGCGGGCCTCCCAAGGCGGAACAACCGTCGACTCGTCGGTCGCGTCCATGCTTACCGCGTGCCGGTCACACCCCGACGTGGTCGCGGCTATGGTCGGGCTCTCGTCCAATCTCGCAGCGATCGAAGCGGTCTACGCGGCCGGGACGACCCGATAGGCCGCGGAGGAGCCAGGCATGTGTCGGACCGTGGCGGCGTGCCTCACCGTCCTGGTGCTCACGGCCCTTTCGGCGCATGGGCAGCCGGCGGGTCGGGGGGATGTGAGCCTCGCCGGCCAGGTCGAACTCGGCCGCATGGTCGACCTTGCAGCTCAGCGGCTCAAGCTCAACATCGAGTACAACCCCGCGGACCTCAAGGGCCAGGTGACGCTGCGGACCGAGGCCGGCATCACTGACGAAGAACTGTGGCCGCTCCTGAACCGATTGCTCGCTTCGCGAGGGTTCACAACCGTTCAGCTCCCGGGCCGGTCCGCCTACAGCGTGGTCAAGCTCAGCGAGGTGGCCAACCTCCCGCGGGTTGAATCCGGGGCTGGCGAGGTCGTGCCGGGCTACAAGACGGTTGTCGTCCGTGCTCAGCACCGCCCGGCCAAGGAACTCGCCGACTCTCTTTCGAAGGTCCTTTCCAAGCCGGGAGGCAACATCACTCCTTTGGGGGATGGCGGGCTGCTCATCATCTCCGACCTCTCCGCCGGCGTGGACGCCGCCACGGCGCTGCTGGAACGTCTCGACACGCCGGGCCCCGGCGCCATCGTCGAAGAGATCCCGGTCCGCAACCTGTCGGCCCAGCAGCTCGCGACTCTGATCGCCCAGGTAACCGCCAAGCGGGATGCGCTGGGCGTGCAAAAGGTCCCGGGAGATGTCGTTCCATCGCCCGACGGTCAGTCGGTGCTGCTGGTCTGTCCAGAGGATTCCGCCCTGTTCTGGCGCGAGCAGATCGCGCAGCTCGACCGCCGTGACCAAGCCGAGACCGTGACCTACAGCCCGCGGTACTTCCCCGCCGCGGACGTGGCCAAGCTCATCGAGCAGACGGTGAAGACCACCGCCACCGGGGCCGACGAGCGCTGGAAGCTGGTAGTCGATGACCTGACCGGGAGCCTAGTCATCACCGCTCGGCCCGTGCAGCACGAGCAGATCCGGGCATTGCTGGAACGTCTTGACGCCACCCCGGCAACTGCCCGGCGGCCGGTGCGCACCTTCGTGATCAAGAACCGCGGCGTGAAGGAGATCCAGGGCATCCTTGAAGACCTGCTCCAGGCGGGTGTGCTGGACGCGGCCGCCGAGCAAATCGCCTCCTCCCCTGGACCGGCTTCCACCACGGGAGCGACCTCCGGGGCGCCAGTCACCATCTCGCTTCCCCCACCACCGGCCACATCGGCGCCGGGAACCAGCCCGCTGATGCCCAAATCCGATTCTCAGGTCTCCGCGGGCCGGACAGCGACATCCGGGTCTGTCGGCGCGGGCCACTCAGGCACACAGGATCGGCCGCTGGTGCTGACGGCCGACGAGGGGACCAACACCCTGATCGCGGTCGGTGAGCCGCGGCTGCTTTCTCAAGTGGAGAGCCTGCTCAAGACCCTGGATGTCCGCCAGCCGCAGGTGATGCTCGAAGTCCTCATGGTCACGCTGACCGACGGACAGACGCTGGACCTGGGAGTGGAGTTGGAACGGCTCACTAGCGCGGGGGATGCCCGTATCCGGCTCTCGTCCCTGTTCGGGCTGGGGATCCGCGGGTCCGGGGGGGACAGAACCGCGGGGGACGCCTCCGGGTTCACGGGCGTCGTGCTGAGCCCAGGGGAGTTCTCGATCATCGTGCGGGCCTTGCAGACTCTCAACGAGGGACGGGCGGTGAGCATGCCCAAGCTGCTGGTCACGAATAATCAAGCTGCCAACCTCAACTCGGTGGTCCAGCAGCCCTACGCCAGCGTGAACGCCTCGACCACGGTCTCGACTACATCGTTCGGCGGCACTCAGGACGCGGGCACGACGGTGACGATCAAGCCGCAGATCGCCGAGGGCGATCATTTGCTGCTGGACTACTCGGTGTCTTTGAGCGCCTTCCTGGGGGCGGCGTCCAATCCCAACCTGCCCCCTCCCAAGCAAGAGAACAGCGTTACCAGCGTGGCGACCATCCCCGACGGCTACACGGTCGTGGTCGGCGGGATCGACCTCGAAAGTCGGTCTAAGACGACCTCGCAGATCCCGCTGCTGGGCGACATCCCCATCCTGGGCGAGGCCTTCAAGAGCCGCAACAAGACGCAGAACAGTTCGAAGTTTTACGTCTTTATCCGCGCCAACATCCTGCGCAACCGCGGCTTTGACGACCTCAAGTACATCTCCGACCGGGCCGTAGCGGATGCCAAGGTCGATGACGGCTGGCCGGAGGTGAAGCCGAGGATCATCCGATGACCGCCAGCACTAACACCACCGCGCCCGGGACCAAATCGCTCGCCCCCGGAAATCACTCAGTGGATCCGGTGGTACTTCCTAGCGTCGTGGCGAACACCTTACCCCTCGACCCGCGATCGGTTACGCCCTCACTCGACTTCCTCCGGCTCATCGACCACGATTACGCCCGCCGGCACCTTGTCCTCAGCGCCGGGATAGCCGATGGCGTCGAGCGGCTGCTCATCGCCGAGACCACTCAGCCGTTGCCGGTGTTCAACGTGGGAGTGCGGCTGGGCCGCCCGGTGAGCACCCGACAGTGTCCCCCCGAATCGATCGCCAGCGCTATCGACCGGGCGTACGCAGCGCGCCGCGATGACTCGGCCGGCGCGGTCTCGGCGGATGGCGAGATCCCCCGCATCACCGTCGAGGGATCGAGCGACATCGAGGCGGACCTTCAGGCCGCCCTGCGGGAAGCGGAGAGCGACCTGCTCTCCACGCAGGGCAAGGCCCCCACCGTCCGGCTCGTGGACCTAGTCCTCTTCGAGGCCCTGCAGCGTGGCGCCAGCGATGTGCATATCCAGCCCGTGCGCGATCTGACCCTGATCCGATACCGGTTGGACGGGTCCCTCCACACCGTCCGTGAGCTCCCGGGGGCCCTGGCCGCGGGCGTGACGACACGGATCAAGGTGATGGCCCGCCTGGACGTCGCCGAGCAGCGATCTCCGCAGGACGGACGGGCGACCGTGACGATCGGGACGGCCCCCGGGTCGGTATCAAGTAGTTCCGGGGGTGGGGGCGGGGGCCGGCGCATCGACCTGCGGGTGAGCACTCTGCCCAGCACCTACGGGCAGCGGGTCGTGCTGCGGCTGCTCGATCCCGCGCGATCTCCGCACCTCCTCAACTTCGCCGCGCTGGGCATGCCCCCGGAAGTCGAGCAGCGGTTCCTCGCCCAGGTGAGCAAGACCAGCGGGATCGTGCTCTCGACCGGGCCCACCGGCAGCGGCAAGACGACCACTTTGTACGCCACGCTGGCGTGGATCAGCGCGACCAACGGCGGGGAGCTTCTCCAATCCGGGCCGGGGCGTTCCGGGGGCGGCGCGCACGGGTCCGAGCTCAACATCATGACCGTGGAGGACCCGGTCGAGTACGACCTCTCGGGCCCGGGCTTGTCGGTCAGCCAGACCCAGGTGGACATCAAGAAAGGGCTGACCTTCGCCGCCGGGCTACGGCACATCCTGCGCCAGGACCCCGACGTGATCATGGTCGGCGAGATCCGGGATGAAGAGACGGCCCGGGTCGCGGTGCAGGCATCGCTGACCGGGCACCTGGTCCTTTCCACCCTTCACACCAACGACGCCGCCAGCGCGGTGGCCCGGCTGGTGGACCTGGGCGTGGACCCGTTCCTGGTGAACTCGTCCTTGTCGGCGGTGCTGGCCCAGAGATTGGTCCGCAAAGTCCACGCCGCGTGCGCGGGCCGGGGCTGCTCCGAGTGCCTCGACACCGGGTTCCGGGGTCGCCTGGGCGTGTTCGAACTGCTGGTCCTTGATTCTGCAATGAAGGCCCTGATCGCGCGGCGCTGCTCGGCCCCGGAACTCAAGGCCCAAGCACAGCGTGCTGGCATGGTCACTCTCCGCGAGGCGGGTTCGGCGCTGGTCCGGGGCGGGATCACGACCGAGGCCGAGGTCACCCGCGTCATCGAGGCCCTGGAAGCGACCGACGAGGTGGTCACATGAACCCCCGGAGAATCGCCACACAGGCTGGGGTCGCGCTGACGCTTCTTGCCGTGGGGTGGTGGGCGCTGCGGCCCTTGGAGCGGCCCGACTTGTCATTGCCGTCGTCACCACCCCCATCACCCCGACCATCCGAGTCGCCGGGTCAGCCCGATGGGCCATCAACTCTGGTCGCGTTGGACGATGCGGCGTTCCGCATCCCCTTGTGGTTCACGCCCCCGCCTGTTCCTCCGTCCGACCCAATCGCGGATACCAAGCCCGCCCCACTGCCGCCGTTCAAACTCCAGCTCCTCGCCATCTTGCGGCAAGGCGACCCGTCGGGCGCCGGGCCGGCAGGACAGCAGTTCAAAGCCCTTCTCTACGACCCCGATACAGACAAGATCGTCGAGGCGGCGGCGGGGCAATCGATCGGGGAGCGCACGGTGGTCGGCATCACCGAACGAGAGATGACGCTGAAGGAACGGGCCGGCATCCGCACGCTGTCGCTCCGTCCCGCGGAATCTCCAGGAGGCGGCCTATGACCGTCGCCGCCGCTGGTCACTCGCCCGTGACCGATCTGGTCTGGCCCGTCGAACGGTTCTATTGGGCGCAGCTCGACGCCCCCGGGTACCGCCGAGCTGGTGCGTTGCCGCCGGGGCTGCTCGCCTTGCTCGCCGACGAGATCCCTCAGCCGATCGAGGAGGTCTTCGCTGTCGGGATCCCAGTTGGCGGCGGAGGGACCGGGGGTGGGGCCGGGGGTGGCCGCGTGCTGGTGTGCGCGGTCCAGCGGGAGACTCTGGCAGCGCTCCCCCCCACGGTGGGGGTGCTCCGGCCGGACGGCCCACCGCCCGGTGTTGAACCAGTCCCTGGCCTGCAGACCCTGAACCTGCTGGTCGGAGAGTTCGAACCCGCGCCGGTCCGTCGCGAGAGGTACCGCCGCCACGTGTCCTGGGCCGGGATCCTCATGCTGGTCGCCACCCTCGCCGTGGTTGGGCTGGCACGACGGGCCTCGCACTGGCGCAGTATTGCCGTCGCCGCAGAAACCGCGCAGCGGCAGGTAGTCGCCCAGGTGTTCGGGGAGAGCCTGCCCCCGGAACACGCCGTCCTGTCGCTGGACGCGGAGCTTGATCGCCTCCGGGAGATCAACCGGTCCAAACCAATGCAGCCCGTGGACGCTTCCACGCGGCTGGTCGCTCTGCTGAAGGCTTGGCCGTCCGGCGTCCCGAGCAAGCCGCAGGGGGTTGGGGTGAACGAGTCCGGCATCACGGTGTCGGTGGCCGTTGACGGTGATCCTGCTCCGTTCCTCTCGGCATTCAGGGCCCCGGAGGGCTGGTTGCTCGAGGAGCCCCGGCTCAACAGCGCAGGAACGATCTCCCGCCTGACGCTTCAGTTGCGGCCGCTCGCCACGGAAGGGGGTGGAATATGAACCGCTCCCTGTGGATGCTCTGGCTCGCGGTGGTCGCCGTTACCACCATCGCATTGACCGTATCAGGGCGGGACATGCTGGCGGCGCGGACTGGCGCCCGAACTCGACTGGCCGCGTTCCAGGGGCTGACAGACCGGGTCCGCGAGTACGACCGGCTCCAGGCTCGGTCCGAGCGCTGGCCTCCCCGGCCGACGGATACCAGCCTGGCCCAGGAAGTGAGCGCGACCATGGCCGCGGCGGGTCTGCCTCCGCCTTCGCTCGCGAACCTGTCCCCTGACACCGGCACGGAAGTCCCGGGAGCGATCGGCCTGGTGCGACTCCGCGCCGGGATGACGCTGAACAACGTCACGCTCCCGCAGGTCGGCCGGTTCTTGTCCGAGTGGCGTCGCCGTCAACCGGCCCCCGGAGGCTGGACGGTCACCGCCATCGACCTAACGCCTGAGACTGGCGGCGACAAGCCGGTGGGCGGGGATCTGCCCCTACGGGCCGTGCTGAACCTGGAGGCGATCGTGACCGAGGGAGATGCTCGATGACCGCACGGACGCTGTGGAAGACGTTCTCGATCACGGTCTCGGCCATGGCGGTCATGGCGGGTGTGGGCTGCGGAGTATCGGCCGGTAGTTCTCGCGCGGGCCCGTACAGCCCCGTCAGCGAGGGCGATCGCGATGAGGCCAAGGCCGCGAAACTGACCAAGCAGGCGGCAGAGTTGATCGATTCCAAGCCCGACGAGGCCGAGAAGCTGCTTCGGGAAGCTCTGAACGCCGACCTGTACCACGGGCCGGCGCACAACAACCTGGGCGTGGTCTACCTGGCCCAGGGCAAGCTCTACGAGGCCGCGGGCGAGTTCGAGTGGGCCCGAAAGGTCATGCCCGGCCACCCCGACCCCCGCATGAACCTCGCGTTCACGCTGGAGCTGGCGGGCCGTACCGACGACGCCATCTCGACCTACGCCTCGGCCCTGGAGGTCTACCCCGACCATCTGCCCACCATGCAGGCCCTTGCCCGGCTACAGCTGCGGTCGGGCAGGAGCGATGAGCGGACCCGGCACTACCTCGACGAGATCGTCATGCGTGGAGATACCGATGAGTGGCGCGACTGGGCCAGGAGGCAACAGTCGACGTTGGCACGCTAAACCTCGCGCCCCCACAACACCGCCGATCCCGTCACCGCATCTGATGCGATACATCTCTTGCCGGAACACAGACCCGCCATCTTTCCCACCACTGAACGGATAGCCGATACTCTGTTGGCGTGTACAACTGGACACGATTCTGGTCTCCCACCGGCCAGAGCATCGCCACCGAGAGCGGCTACCTGCTCGACCCATTGTCGCAGGCGGGACAGTATCTCAATAAATACTTGGTGAGCTCCGCCAACCTCCCCGATGATCCCGTGCTCATTCTTCTGGGGGAGGCGGGCACCGGAAAGTCCTCGGAAGTCAAGCGGCTAGCACGACCTGGCGACTACCTAGTCGATCTGGGCGAGTTTGGCTCAGACGCGACGCTGGCATCGGCAATCGAAGCAGGCGTACAAGAGGTAAGCGGCAACGCGTCTCTCCGATTGTTTTTGGACGGACTCGACGAGGCGATGATCGGCGTACCCCAGGCCGCGGCCACTATCGTCCGCTGCATGCGACAGGCCGCCTCCGCCAAGGCTCGTCTCTGCATTAGCTGCCGCACAGGGGCATGGCCGTCAAGTCTGTCGACAGGCCTTAAGAACCTCTTCGGTGAGAAGAAGGTGAAGGACTTCGAGCTCGTCATGCTACGAGAGGCCGACGTGCGCCTCGCCGCCGAGTCGAACTCCCTCGATGCGACGGCCTTTCTTGCCGCGATCGCGGAGCGCTCCGCCGAAGCGCTCGCGTCAAACCCGACAACGCTCGCCCTGCTCGCCGCCCTCTATTCCGACCGCAAGCTGCCGACCTCACGAGCAGATCTTTACGAGCAAGGGCTGCTTAAGCTCTGCGAGCAACCCGAGGAGCGGCGTGATCGGGGAAATATACCGGAAGATCGCGGCAGTCCGCTCGCGCCGGCACAGCTCTTGTCGGTAGCGACCCGACTCGCCGCCGCTACATCGCTATCCGCTCGCCCGAGAATATCGCTCGCTCCCCTGGGGCAGGAAGTGCCCAACAGCATTCGCCTTTCCGATGCGAGCGGGGAAAGCGAGGGTACCGGGCCCGCAAAGGTGGATGTCACCGAAGAAGCAGCTCGTATCGCCGTCGCGCACACCGGGCTGTTCACCGCGCACGGCCCGCAAGCATTAGGGTTTGCGCACAAGACGTACGCGGAGTATTTGACCGCGCGCTTTCTTCACCAAGGCGGGTTCTCGTCACCGCAGGTGCACGCTCTACTGTTCGTTCCCGACGAGCACCAGCCCCGCGTTGTTCCGCAGCTGCATGAGATCGCAGCGTGGTTCGCAGACCTCGATGCCAGCTTCGGCGAGAGACTGCTTCACAGCGAGCCGGGCCTGCTGCTCCGGAGCGATTTGCGTCTCCGCCCGAACTACTTCAAGGAACGCCTCGTCGCGGCCTTGCTCCGCGCCATCAAAGATGAACGTCTAACGGACCTGGACGACGCGGTCCGGTCCGATCGCCGGGAGTTCGGCGACTATTTCCAGACCGCACGTCTGCTGCCCCAGCTCAATCACCCAGGACTTGGCGCCCAGCTACGGGTCGTCATTTCAGATTCGTCGCAACCTGAACGCGTGCGGGCCTCGGCAATTCGAATCGGCGAGGCCTGCCATTTGGCTGATATTGCCGCTTCCTGCGCCGACTTGGCGCTCGATCAATTCGCTCCCCGTACGCTTCGGATTTCGGCCGCCAACGCGGTGCGACGGCTTGACGATGAAACCACCTGCGCCCGACTGGTGCCTCTCGCGCGCGGCGAAGGGGGCGACGATCCGGACGATGAGCTGAGGGGATGCGCTCTGATCGCCGTGTGGCCAAAACACCTGTCCGGGACGGACCTCTTGCCGTGCCTGACCGTCCCCAAGCACAGGCGGTTCCACGGCTCCTATCAGCATTTTCTCCAGAACACCGACGCAGCGTCCGACTTCCCTCCGGACGCCTTGCCCGCCGCGCTCCGCTGGGCGACGCCACACATCGACTCCGGCCGCTACGACAACGATCTTGGCGTGCTGGCTTCCGGAATCGCCTATCAGGGATGGCACGCCGTGGATCGCCCGGAGGTCCTGGTCGAGTTGGCGCGTTTGCTTAATCGTCGTTTCGCCGCACACGCGATACCGCTTCGCGTCCCAGAGGACGCACCAGAAGCACAAGGTGCCAAGTCGCCCGAGCACGCGGTCAGCAATCTCCTCCGAGCGGACAGTGACACGCGCCGCACCGTGCTCGCCGCGTGCCTGAGCGCGATGACTGATTCGGACAAAGCCTTCAACCTAACCTGGGGGTCCCCCGGTCTTGCCCAACCCGAGGATTTTGAGTGGGCGCTCGAATGTGCCTGCACATCGCCGCATCCACTGGCGAAGCGCTTCGCCACGCTCGCTTTCGGACTGGCTTCTTACCGCGATACTGGACCACTTCGCAACGTGCGCCACCTGGAGTTGTGGCTGGACGCCCGCGAGCGATCGGTCGCCGTCCGCGAGGTCATGCATTGGGCGATCCAGACCGCGCTCGGCTCGCCAGAGGCGAAGCGTGCCAAGCTCGAATGGCTGCAAGAATGCGCGTTTGAGCGGCGACGCACACGCAACAGAGCGAAGCGTAGACCGAGGGTTGCCCGTTCACAGCACATCGACGATCTGATCGCCCGATGTGAGACTGATGCACGCTGGTTTGCGCGGCTTGCGGATGATCTTGCCTTCGACGACGACTGGGAGTTCCGCTGGCATTTCCGAATTCAGGAGCGACCGGGCTGGATTCTCAGTCCACAGCCTGCGAAGGAACAGATCATCGCCTGCGCCCAGCGATACTTGCTTGAGTGCCCAACCAGCCGCGGCGAAGTGAAACCCGATGAACCGATCATCAACCCGCTGACTGCAGCCGCAGCCACCTTCTTGCTATGGGAACACGCTCGCGACATGCTACGTGCTATCCCCATCGACCGGTGGCAGCGAATCGCACCGGCTCTAACCAAGGGGCTGGCGGGTTCCGGAGGTCAGAACGAGAAGCTTCGGAAACGGCTGATGCGACTGCTGTTGAGACGTGCGCGTGCCCGGACGTGCAGCGAGGCCGTCCGGTTGACCGTCGCCGGCTCAGAGCAGAGCTTCTTGCCCGAAGCATTGCGGTTGCTCGACGATGCCGCACCATTGCAGCTTCGCGTGCATTTGCTTGAGTTAGCAAAGACATCGCTGCGCGCCACCAAGGTGTTTGCCGAACTGCTGCCTTGGCTCGTGCGGCGACACACTCCCGGCGCCAAGGAGTTCGCGGAATCGCTCCTTGCCGACGTGCCGCAGACGGAGGCCGCGAAGACCGCAGCCCTAGCAGCGGCGACGGCGCTGCTTTACGTCCAGGACGACACCGGCTGGCCGCTGATACTCAAATCTATTCAGAGCGACTCTGCCTGGGGCGACGAGCTCATCAAGGCCATCGCTCCGGGCAGGGGCGACAGGAGGCCCGCATCCAAGTTGCCAGATCGCGTCGGCGTCGCTTCGATCGGCGTGCTGGCTGAGTTGCTCATGGAGAGGTTCGACCCGGCATCCGATCCGGTGCACGACGGCGTGTACTCGCCGACTGGCAACGACAACGCCCGCGAGTGGCGAGACGCGCTCATCAGTTACCTCATTGCCGCGGGTACAGACGAAGCCGTGGCCGCCTTGCGGCGCATGCGCGACCGCTGGCGAGATCGTGAATGGCTTGGTCCGGCCGTCCGCGAGGCAGAGAAGCAAAGGCGACGAGCGGCATGGCAAGGCGTATCCCCGCAAGCAATACTGGCCCTCCGAAACGACGCCCAGCGCCGTGTCGTGCGTTCCGGAGACGAACTCTTGAATGTGCTCGCGGAATCGCTTCGACGTTGGGAACGCCGAATGCGCGAGCTTGATCTCATCCGGTTGCTGTGGAACGAGGTAAGCAAGGGCGTATGGCGGCCGAAGGACGAGGAGACCTGCCGCGACGCCATGTTCGATCATCTGCGGTCCGACCTTCAAGACAGACGCATCGTCCTGGGCAGAGAGATCCAGCTGAGTCGCCGAACATCCAGATTCGGTGCGGCTGGCACGCGCGTCGATATTGGCGTGGAGGCGATCGGAGTTGGCGGTGACCGCATCAGGGCCTTCATCGAGGTAAAGGGCAGCTGGAATCCGGAAGTAAAGACTGGTCTCAGCGAGCAGCTCGCGAATCGCTACCTGATCGAGCATCGCGCCGCCCACGGGCTTTATGTGGTCTCATGGTGCGACGATACCGCTTGGGATCGCAAAGATAGGCGGCGGAAATCAGGACCATGGGCAAGTCGCGAGGAAGCCGACCGGGAGTTACGGGAGATGGCTCTCCAAGTTTCAAAGGCACGCGGCGTTACCATCGTGGCGTGTATGCTTAACTGCGGGCTCGGCAAAGGCGACCCGGCAAGAGCGGCGCCGTGCGGACGTCCGCCCAACCATCCGTGACGCCCATCGATGCAGTTGCCTAGGTCCGGCTGCAGCTCCGCGCCGGTCGCGCCGACGAGCGAACCAACCACGACCTCGACGAAATCGTCATGCGGCAGAAGACGCCCGAATTGAGGAAGCGGGCCGGGCCCATACAAACGCGTGTAGACTCCCTAGCCCGCCAAAGGCAAACCCCGAATCGCCCGTAGAAATCCGGCATCCGTCCGGGATACACTTGGCGAATATGGGGGATCCGAGCCAGCCCGCCGCTGCCACCGACCTGACCGGTAAGTGCTTTCTGAGCTACCGCCGCAGCCAACTGGAAGCGGTGAAGGTCCTGGCGCAGTGCCTGCGCGAGCACGGTGTTCCCACCTACCAAGACCTCGACGACCTCGGGTCCGAGCCAACCGTGGAGGCGCTCCGAACCGCGCTCGACGACCCCTCCACGGCCACCGGCTTGATCTGGTTGTCGACGGGAGTTAAGGACTCGCCCGTGATTCTGCAGGAAGAGGCTCCCCGGATCTTCCGTCGCGGACGGTCCGGGGACGGGTTCAGAGCGCACGTCGCGTTGGCCGACGGGCTGGACTACCCGGATGTTCGCTCCATCCTCTCGATGCCGGACTCACTGGAGGATCCGTCGGCAACCTGGAACATCATCAAGCCCCCCGCTGACTCTCCCTCGGTGTATCTGCACGTGGCGGAGCAGGTCGTGCGCCAGCGGCTCGCCGACCTCCACAAGCGGCTGCCCGCATCAGAGCCGATTCGCGTCCGCCTGTACGCCCACGCTCAGGCAACGCCCGCGTTTGAGTCCGGGACGGCCCTCACGCTCGACTGGAGTACCCGGTTCCGTCATCGACACGCGACGCCGTCGGTGTGGAATGACGATTTGGCGCCGACGGCCAAGCGTGTGAAGAACCTCATCCGCACGCGGTGTCCGGGCCGCCGCGTCCTCGCCGATGGACACATGACGATCGCGACCGCCCTGCTGTTGGGCCGGGTGTTCGCCGAACCGACCGGCATCGGGTTGACGTGGGTGCAGATGCCCTCAAGGGCGAACTGGTCGCTCGAAACTGTCCTGGAGAATCCCGGCCTCTCTGCTCGACTTGACTCCGCGAACGCTCACGGCCGGGACCTCGCTATGCTGGTCAACATCCGGGCCAATGTCGAGCCCGCCGTGAAGGCCACCGGCTCGCTTCCGGCCTTCCGCGCGATTCTCCGCATCGGCGCGACCGATTCGTCGGGGATGGTCGACCTCAACACCCCGGGCCGCGCGGCCGGCGCCGCCCGATTCATCGGTGATCAGCTGCGGCTCGCTCGCCAACACTACCCCGTTGTGGACCGGATTCACCTGTTCTTCTCGGGGCCAGTCGGGCTCGCCATGATGGTCGGCCAGCAACTCAACGCGGTCGGGCCCGTCCACACGTACGAGCACAATCAAGAGAACGGAGGGGTGGGCGTGTACGAGCCCGCGGTCGTTCTCCGAGACCCGGTCGCCTAATGCGAAAGGCACACTCGATGGACCTGCCGACGTACTTCGATGATTTCAGGATCAAGACCCAGCCGACCGACCGCCAGCGGAAGGTCATGACGGACGAGCACATCAAGCTGCGCGAGCTCCTCAGCAAGGCGGACGAGCTCAAGGACATCCTGCTAGGGACCTTCATCCAAGGCAGCCAGCGCCGCGCCACGTCGCTGATCGGGAGTGCGGACCACCCCTGCGACGTCGATGTTGTCGCGGTCACAAACCTGCCCAGGTCAACGTACACGGCCGCCTACGCACACAAGCTCTTCCAGCCCTTCCTTGAGCGACACTACAGCAAGAACTACACGGCACAGGATCGTTCGTGGTGCATCCAGGTCGACGACGAGGTCACGCTGGACCTCGTCCCCACTTCCGAGCCCGACAGCCCGCAGCTCAAGGAGGCAGTTCGCTCCGCCAAGGCGCTCCGGGACTGGTCCCCCACGTTTGAGTCCCTCAGCGAGATGGTCACAGCGGAGGCCAAGGAGTCCGCCGACTGGGACCGGTCCGAGCCTTTGTGGATCCCCGACCGAACCCTGATGAAGTGGGAGCGGACGCACCCGCTGTACCTGATCGCGTGGACGGTGAAGAAGAACAAGGCCTGCAACGGGCATTTCTCGCACGTGGTTAAGGCCGTCAAGTGGTGGAAGCGCGAGATGAAGAGCGACCCGAAGTACCCGAAGGGCTATCCGCTCGAGCACTTGGTCGCCGACGCCTGCCCGGACGGACTGACCACGGTTGCCGATGGGCTGACCCGCACCCTGGAGAGCATCGCCTCGCAGTACCGCGTCCACGCCTCGCGAAGGGAGACGCCCTTCTTGCAGGCCCGAGGCATCCCCGAGCGTCAGAACGTACTGCAGCGGGTTGATGGCTCTGACTTCGCTGCGTTCCACGTGAATGTCGAGGAGGCGGCCAGGCTCGCCCGGGCGGCACTCGATCATCCGGATATCAGCGGGAGCGCCGCGTTGTGGCGGCGGTTGTTGGGGACGGAGTTCCCCGCACCGCCCTCCGCACCGACGGGCGGCTTCACGCCCCGCGACAAGCCCACGTCGTTGTCTCCGAGCCGATACGCGTGATAGCCGGCGAGGCGCCCGACGAACGGGCGGTGCGGGAAGGATGCCGGCTGCTCGAAGGCGAAGCCGGGATTACGGTGACGGGGCCGCTCCGATGGTGGGATCGCCAGCGATACTGGTCGCTATCGCTCAGGCTGACTGTGGAAGCGGGCGCGCCGTCTGAGGTAGCCGCCACCTCGGATTGGTACGCCGTGGTCAGCGAGCGGTACCCCTTCGGGAGGATCGAGATCTTCCCGGCACGGGCCGGCGGGCTCGAGGGAACTCGTCCTCACCAGGACAGGAACTCTCCGGGAGACGGGTCACTTCCTTGGACGGAGGGGGACATCTGCGTCAAGACGCCCGCATTCGTGCACGGCCGGCACGGAGATGACCCCGACCCGCTCGGCAAGATCGACCGACTCCGGTGGTACTGCCAACGGGCCCTCTCGTGGCTTCAAGATGCTCGGGCCGGCACGCTGATGCGCGAAGGCGATCACTTTGAGCTTCCCAAGTTCGCCGCACTGGCGGATACAGTCGGATTCTGCGAGGACGAGACGACCTTCAACGTTTGGACCGGCTCTCCGGCTCGATACGGGGTCGCTGAACTGGTCCGGCTCAACGGGAACGCGCGAGCCGTCCGCCGATTCACGGATCCGGGCGGGAGACTCATCGTGCGATCCGGGTGGGGCACCGCGATCAGCGAAAGCAAGGACACCGAACCAGCGGCCTGGATCCGGCTGGACCGCTTGCCGATTCTGGAGCCGTATGAGGCGCCCGGCACCTGGGCCGAGCTTTGGCGGGCGATCGAGCGCATCGGGGCTGCCCCGGAGGATTTGTTTCGGCCCGCGCTCACGCCTATCCGTGACGGGAAATCCCACATCCTGCTCGTCGGGTTCCCCATCCCCGCCCGTGTGGCGGAAGCGCCGACCGTGCTTCACTGGCAACCTCTGATGCTTCCCGACTCGGTGACCAGCCGAAAGGCGCCGCCAGGATTCCGAAACAACGATCAGGGCCTGTGGACCCGTGATCTGACCCTCGTCCTGCGGGGCGGCAAGCCGCTCTCGTGGTTAACCGGTGAGAACTGGGCAATAGACCGTCTTGGCGCCCGCGGGCGGCTTCCCGAGTCCATACGCAATGCCTCGGTGACGCTCGTGGGCGCCGGCTCGCTGGGCTCCGCGGTGGCGGAGTTGCTCGTCCGCGGCGGTGTTTACGACCTGCACATCGTTGATCCTGAGCGCTTGACAGCGGGCAACCTTGTGCGCCACACGCTGACGCTTCGGGACGTGGCGCAGCACAAGGCCGAATGGCTGGCTCGGCGCCTCAACGGGGTATCGCCATTCGCTCGGGCCCGCTTCTCGAACCGAGACGCGAACGCTGAAGGCTCAAGCGGACACGTCGGCCCCAGGATCGTGCTGGACTGCACGGGCTCGGACGACGTGCTCCAGCAGCTGAGCGCCGGCCCGGCCGAGCCGGGCACGCTCCTTGTCAGCCTGTCGATCGGCCTGGGAGCGCGGCACCTGTACGCGCTCGCGGCACCGGGCAGGGTGTTCGACTTCCGGATGTTCCAGGCCGCAGTACAGCCCTGGCTGCGACAGGATCTCGAAGACCAGGGGCCGGGACCACTCCCGCAGGAAGGGCCCGGGTGTTGGCACCCACTCTTCCCCGCGCGACAGGATGAAGTTGCCATGCACGCGGCCGCCGCTGTGCAGCGATTGGTAAAGTGGGCGGCAGTCCCGCCCGCGGAGTGGACGCTCAGCGTTCTGGAGCGGAGTGTGTCGGAGGCGGGAGAGGTGATTTATGGGCCCGGCAGGCACGCCGAGCGGTGACCTCGAGTTCAAGGCCGACCGTAGTCCTTTCGCGGTGCGGCTCACCGGTCGGGCCCTCGCCCAGTTGGTTTCCACCTGCATCATCGCGGGTCGAGACGAGACCGGCGGAGTGCTCATCGGGCGATACTCGCCAGACCACCGGACCGCGATCATCGAGATCGCGACCGGGCCCGGCGGCGATTCCCGGGCGGGGAGGGCATGGCTCATCCGGGGGGTGAAGGGGCTTCAGCGGCTGCTCAACAGCCTGTGGAGCAGCGGTGGCGGGTACTACCTCGGGGAGTGGCACTTTCACCCCGGCGCAGCGCCGACGCCGAGTCACCAGGACGTCTCCCAGATGAAGGTGATCGCGTCGTCACCGCGCTACCACTGCCCCGAGCCGGTGCTTGTCATCCTGGGCGGCGAACCCGGCGGTGACTACTTGCTGCACGTGGAGGTGTTCGGCCTGGCTGGTCGCCGGGTCCCTCTCACGCAGGTCGATCGGTGACCGACCTTCGGTCAGGGAGCCGGTTCCAGAGTTGAAGACGCTGGGCATTCCGCGGGGTCGGGATCTTCCCCCAAACGTACCCCCGCCCCGGAAGCGCGTCCCAGACGCGGCCGGCGGAGCCCTCCTGCCTTCCGGGAAGGACGTTCCGGGGGGGGTCAGGCCGCCGTGTACCGACCCC
>JADLFW010000024.1 GCA_020849615.1 Phycisphaerales bacterium | reverse complement strand
CTCGCCCAGCTCTCCGACGCCGTCGTCATCGTCGCCGCCCGCGGCACCGCCAGCGGACTCGTCAACGCCGCGATCGACCGGGCCCACTCGATGACCGATGCCGTCTCCCTCGTCTTCAACCGCGCCCACGCCCACGACCTCACCACCAGCGCCAGCTACAGCTCCTTCACCTCCCGACCCGCCGGCGCCGGGCCGGACGGGCCCGGCTCCCGCTCCGACCGCGGACGACTCGTCCGCATCCTCGCACCCATGACCAAGTGACCCGGATGTTCGACATCACCGAACAGCGCCGCAGCAGCGCCTCCCCCGGATGCCGCTGACTCAAGCCCGAACCCGGTCGCCGTCAATTCTCCCGCCACCCGCGGACGGGCCTCGCATCTGGGGCCTCGGCGCGGGCCGGCTCCACGACCTCTTCTGGGCCGCCCGCGGAATCCAGGTCGTCCGCCCGGGCCAGCCCCCCGACCCGCACGGGCCCGGCGTCTTCCTCCTCCTCCGCGCGGGCCAGGCCATCCTCGCCCCCGCCGCGCCCTGGCTGAAACGACTCGCCTGGGCCGGCTGCCCCGTGCTGGGCCTGCGCATCGTCGACCGCTCCGGCGTCGAGTACCGCGAACGCGTCATCTCCAGCGCCTCCGACAACCTCCTCAGCATCCACCGCGTCTACCCCCGCCGCCAAGGCAACGTCGGCCAGGTCCTCCTCACCACCGACGCCCGCGCCGCGCACACCTGGGCCTCCTTCGAGCCGGGCCGCGAGCGCTGGTCAGCCCTGCGACGCAGCGAGCCACGCCTCCAGCGCGCCGTCTGGTCCACCGACGGCCGCCTCTTCGACCTCTCCACCCACCGCCTCCGCTCCGTTCTCCTCGACGCCCTCGTCGCCACCTGGCGCGATCCGGGCCGCATCATCCCCGGCATCTACCAGCTCCGCCCCGGCGTCTGGCTCCACGAAGCAACACCCGTTTCGCCCTCGGCCCGCATGGTCGGGCCGATCTGGATCGGCGCGGTCGCCCGCGCCGCCGGGCCCGGCCCGGTCATCGGTCCCGTCGCCGTCGAGGATTCCAGCGACTGCGATCCCCCATCCCACATCGACTGGGATGCCCTCCGCCTCCCCTCATTCCCGCTCGTGCCCCGCGTCCACGGATTCTCACGGCGGGTATCCAAGCGGGCCTTCGACATCGTGATGAGCCTCTGCGTCCTCGCGATCACGCTGCCCTTCTACCCGCTCTTCATGCTCGCCATCTACCTCGAGGACGGCCGCCCCTTCTTCTTCGCCCACCGCCGCCAGACCCTCGATGGCCGCGAGTTCCCCTGCTGGAAGTTCCGCACCATGGTCAAGGATGCCGAACGCCTCAAGGCCGCGCTCCACACGCAGAACCTCTGCGACGGCCCTCAGTTCTTCATCGCACGCGACCCGCGCGTTCTGCGCTGCGGCCGCTGGTTCCGCCGCCTCCAGATCGATGAACTCCCCCAGTTCTGGAACGTCCTCCAGGGCCACATGAGCATCGTCGGCCCGCGCCCCAGCCCCGACAAGGAAAACCAGTTCTGCCCCGCCTGGCGCGAGGCCCGGCTCAGCATCCGCCCCGGCATCACGGGCCTGTGGCAGGTCCGGCGCACCCGCCTCCCCGCCACCGACTTCCAGGAATGGGTCCGCTACGACCTCGAATACGTCCAGCACCAGTCCTGGCGCCTGGACTTCTGGATCATCGTTCAGACGGTCCGCCGAATCCTCGCCGGTTAGCGGCTCGTCCGCGATGAGGTTCACCGCATGAAGCGACGCACTCGAAAGCTGATCATCGTCCTGGTCGCCGGGCCGCTCATCCTCGCCGGACTCGGCGCCGCCGCCTACACCGTCCGCCAGAGCCAGAACGCCAGCCTCCTCCGCCGCTCCCTCGAAGAAGGCCGGGCCGCGTTCGACGCCGGCCAGTTCGAGAAGGCCCTTCCCCTCCTGGCCCGCTACGTCGGCCGAAACCGCCAGGACCCCGACGCCCTGCTCATGCTCGCCCAGTGCCGGGCGCAAGTCCCCAAGCCCGACGGCACCGAAATCGTCGAGGCCGCCCGCTACGCCTCGGCCGCGATCGGCAACTCCCCCGGCAACGAGCGAGCCCTCGAGCTCCTCGTCGACTACTACAGCCAGGCCAACTTCATCACCGAGCTCGGCAGCGCCTGCGATCAGCTCCTCACGCTCCGCCCCGATCACCCCGCCGCCCTCACCGCCAAAACCCAGTCCCTGATCGCGCTGGGGCGCTACGACGAGGCCCGCCAGTTCGCCGACCGCCTCGTCAAGCTCGGACCCTCCGATGTCCCCCGCCTCCGGCTCCTCCTCGAGATCCGCCGCCTCCAGGGCGCCTCTCCCCGCGACCTCGCCGCCGAGACCGAGGCCCTCACGCGCTCCTCCCCCCAGAGCTTCGAGCTCCACGTCATCCACGCGCAGATGCTGGCCCGCAGCGGTGAGCTCGACGCCGCGTTCACCGCCATGTCCCGCGCCGCCTCGCTCAGGCCCGCCACGCTCGAATCCGTCGCCGATTACCTCCGCCTCTGCGATGTGATCTCCGCCCGGCTCCGCATCGATAGCTCGGCCCGCGCCTCCCTCTCCCCCCAGCAGCTCCAGGCGCTCGCCGCAACCATCATCGACGCCGCTCTCGCCGACCCTCGGCTCGCCCGCGGCGCCGCCGCCCTCGCCGCCGCCCGCGACTGGCGCCGCGACCAGTTCGACCAGGCCCGGGCCTGGACCGACCGCGGCCTGGAATCCGCGCCAGCCTCCGTCCCCCTCCTCGCCTGGAGAGCGATCATCACCAGAAGCCAGGCCGGCGACTGGGAATCCCAGGCGACCGCCGTCCGCCAGGCCGAAGGCGGTCGGCCACCCCTCTGGTCCAGCCTCTTGGATGGCTTCCGCCAGGCCGACCGCGGCGAGTGGGAACAGGCCGATGCCACCCTCGCAGGCCTGGTGCGGCAGGCCAACCAGATCATCTCCGCCCCCACCCCGCGCGAAGACTCCGAAGCCGACCAGCGCCGGGCCGAAGCAACCGATCTCCTCATCCTCGCCACGCTCCAGCTCGGCTTCATCCACAACAGCCGCGGCGATTGGCGCCTCGCGACCCAGACCTGGCTCGCCGCCGGTGAACTCGAACCCGGATGGTCGCGCCCCTTCTCCACCGCGGCCGCGACCCTCCTCGAGCACGGACAGGTCCGCGCCGCCTTCGAACAGGCCTTCCGCGCCTTCCGCATCCGCAGCACCCCCGTCGAAGGCCTGATCCTCGCCAAGACCCTCGTGGTGCGCGATGAACTCGAAGGCCCCGCCCCCGATCGCTCCGCTCTTCTCACGCCGCTCCTCGCCGAACTCGAATCCCGCGACCTCCTCTGCGGCGAGGCCATCTGCCTCCGCATCCGTGCCGCCGCCGCCCGCTCCGACCAGCCCGGCGTCCTCTCCGCCGTCGATGCCCTCGGCGCCCTGCCCACCCTGCCCCCGCCGGGCCTTCTCATCCAGGCCGCCCAGCGCATCCGCGCCGCCAAACTCGACGGCTGGCAGCCCCTCCTCGCCGCCGCCGACAGCGCCGGGCCCAACGCCGATTCCACCCTCGCCCGCGCCGCCGATGCCGCCAGCGCGGGCCGGCGTGATGAAGCCCTCGGCCTCCTCCGCACTGCCGCCGCCGGCCAGTCCGGGCCCGACGCCCTGCCCTTCCGCTTCGCGCAGGCCCGCATCCTCGCCGATACCGGATCGCAGGAAGAAGCCCGCGAGATCCTCCGCGATATCTCCTCTCAGCACCCCAAACTCGCCTCAGCCCAGCTGGGCGTGCTCGACCAGCCCCTCGCCTGGACCGACGCCGCCCTCATCGAATCCGCCGTGCAACGCCTCCGGGCCGCCACCGGCGAGCGCGGCATCGAGTGGCGCCTCGCCGAGGCCAGCCGCCTCCTCACCTTCCACCCCGAACCCGCCAAGGCCCAGGAAGCCGTCGTCGGGCTCACCCGCATCGTGCGCGATGATCCCCGCAACGCCCAGGCCCTCACCCTCCTCAGCGAATGGATGCTCATCCTCAAGGATGAACCCGCCGCCGTCGAGTACCTCACCCGCGCCGTCGATGCCCCCGACTCGCCCCCCTCCCTCTACCCCAGGCTCATCGACCTCCTCAAACGCACGGGCCGGCGCGATGACGCCCGCGCCCGCCTCCAGCAGTTCGCCGAGATCCCCAACATCACCCCCGACCTCCGCCGCGCCCGCGCACGCCTCCTCGCCGAGTTCCGCCTCCCCGATCTCGCCAAGAAAGACCTCGAAGCCCTCGCCGCCAACGGCGCCCCCGATGACCAGCTCACCCTCGCCGGCGTCCTCCTCGCCCAGGGCCAGCCCGACCCCGCCATCAAGCTCATCGACATCGTCCTCACCCAGCCGGGCCTTCCCCGCGAGCGACTCCTCAACGCCGCCATGCTCCTCGTCGATGCGGGCCAGCCCGACCGCGCTCTCTCGCTCATCGATTCACGCCCCGACGCCGCAACCCCCGCCGCCGCCATCGACCGCGCCCGCCTCCTCGAACGCGCGGGCCGCTTGCCCGAGGCCGAGCAGGCCCTCCGCCAATCCGTAACCGACGCCCAGGCCGCCGATCCCTACGTCGAACTCGCCCGCTTCCTCCTCCGCCGCTCACACCCCGACCAGGCACTCCAGACCGTCGCCCAGGCCCGCGCCCGCGGCCTGAACTCCAAAGAACTCGACGCCGTTGACGCCGTCGCCCTCTCCAGAACTCAGCCCCTCACCGCCCCCCAGCAACAGGCCGTCATCGAATCCATCCCCGCCGGGCCCGCCCGCGATCTCGCCGAAGCGGCGCGCTGGTTCGATCAGAATCCCTCACAGAAACAGGAGTTCATCAACCGCCTCCGCAAGATCACCGCGGCCGGGCCCGAACTCGTCCTCGCGTGGCAGTTCCTCATCCGCAACCTGATCGAGATCGGCGATGTTGACCAGGCCCTCGCCGCCGCCCGCGCCGCCGCCTCCGCAAACCCCAGATCCGCCGCCGCGGCGCGACTGGAGGCCACCACGCTCCTGCAGGCCGGGCCCGCGCCCGAGGCCCGCGCCGCAGCGCAGCGCTGGCAATCCCTCTCCGCCGACCCCCTCGAGCCCGCCATCACCCTCGCCCGCATCGAGATCCGCGAAGGCCGCACCGCCGCCGCCGCTGCACTCCTCGATCCCCTCGCCGACCGCCACAAGGCCGACGCCCGCGACATCCCCCCCGAGCTCTGGGCCTCCCTCGTCTCCTGCTACGCCCAGATCGGCAACGTGAAGCAGGCCCGCGAGGCCGCCTCCCGGCGTGACCCCGGCGAGCCGGGCTGGCCCGAAACCGTCGCCCGAATCGCCGGCGCTGAGGCCGTCCCCACCGACGCCGCCCGCGATTGGCTCGAATCACTCCGCCCAACACTCTCACAGTCCCCCGATGGCCCGGGCCGACTCGCCGAAGCGTTCACCAACCTCGCCTACAGGTCCAGGTCGAGTCAGGACTATCTGGCCGCCATCACCCTCCTCGAGCCCCTCCTCGCCTCCGAGCAGACCTCCACCGATGAACTCATCCTCGCCGCTTCCCTCTACGAAGAAACCCAGCGACCCGCCGATGCCGAGGCCATGTACCGCCGGGCCCTCCGCAAAGTCCCCGATCACTGGATCGCCATGAACAACCTCGCCTACCTCCTCCTTCAGCAGAATGCCCCCGCCAACGAGCCCCTCGCCCTCGCCCGCCGGGCCAGCGAGCTCGCCCAGGCCGCCGCCGCCCCGGCCCCCGCACGCTCCAGCACCCTCCAGACCCTCGCCATCGCCCTGCTCCGCGCGGGCCAGGCTCAGGAAGCCCTCGAAACCGTCCGCCGGGCCATCCCCCTCGACCGCACCTCCGGCGAGGCCGCCCTCACCGAGGCCCAAGCCCTCGAAGCCACCGGCGACAAGGGCCGGGCCAAGGCCGCCGCCGCCAACCTCATCCGCCAGGCCGATGCGGGCCAGCTCAAGCTGAAGGATTCCCATCGCGCCCGTGCGCAGGAACTCATCGACCGTATCGGTAAGTAGCCCGCGCCGGGCCAACTCATCGGAACTCACCCACACGGAGGCCAACCGGCACTGACGCAGCCCACACCGCAACATTAGATTTACTGATGTCCTTGTGACAACAGATCGATCCGGATGTGGTTCATCGCTCGGTGAACCAAGTTCGGCATCGATACTGTAAGTTATAAACTGACCTTATGGCTAAGCCGTGTTGTTGCGCGGTGATGGTTCTGTTTTTGCTTTTCAGATTCGGAACAGCGTGCCCGATCTGGCGCCACAATACCCGTGAAATGCAGCCAAATACTGCATGTACACCGAACACGGCTTTTGACGTTCGCAGAGATGGCAATTAATAAGGTGGCAGAAGATTGAAGTAGAATTTTGCTTATTCTGCCCGGACTGCCTCTTGTGTCCCCGTGAAAGCCCTGTTACCTTCGATGCCATGTGGGGCTCTCTCCCCACGTACCGCCCCCGGGGGTGGATTCCCAATCACGAAGGAGAATCGAATGTCGAACAGGTGCTCAATACTCGTGGCGTTGGCGGGGCTGTCAGCTGCGGCAGGCAGCGCGTTCGGCGATGGCCAGGTCAACATGACAGCGCCGGGAGCTGGTTTCCTGGCTACTTACGTGTCGGGATACATCGGCCAGATGGGCGGGCCGGGCGGGTCCGCGACTTCGTTCACGACCTTCTGCATTGAGCTGGATGAGTTCTTCTACTCGGGAACTACCTACGACGCCGTGCTGTCAGATGAAGCAGAGGAGGGTGGGGTAGGCGGGCCTTCCCCCGACCCGCTGTCGTCAAGGACCGCAGCGCTCTACCAGACGTTCCGGGAAAGCGGCAGCATCGCCGGATCCGTTGTGGATACCGGCGCCGAGTACACCGCTCTTCAGGATGCGATCTGGGCCAGTGAGGAGGAGGTGACTTACGCGAGCCTCTCCGCAATGGCCAAGTCGATGTACGACTGGGCGGAGGAGGCCACGGATGGTGACACCGTCGACGACATCGCGGCCTTTTCCGGCGGCAGCCTCGGCAAGGTCCGGGTCATGCAGCTGTGGGAAACCGGCGACACGGGCGGAAACGTCCAGGACATGCTCACCCTCATCCCCCTTCCGGGCACCGCTGGCCTTGCATCCCTCGGCCTGATGGGAGTCGCGCTCACCCGTCGTCGCATCCTGTGATCTCCCTCGTCGGTCGTCCGTGTTGACGCCTGCCGGGATCTCGCCGGAGAGTCGTCCGGATCGAACTGTGCTGGCCGGGCGGTGCTCGATTCGTCCGGTCGGCCTGATGCAGAGTGAGCTTCATCGAGTGTCGAGGAGTCTTCAGAGAAAGGAATCCGGGCATGAACGTTCGCATGGTGTTGCTCAGCGCATTGGCGGTCTCGACGGCCGCCGGAACCGCGCTCGGCGACGGAAAGATTCAGATCAACACACTCCCAGGCTCATCCGGATTCGCCGGCGGAGGCTCGGGCGGTGCGTTCAAGATAACCCATAAGGCAGGCTGGAACGGCCTGTACGGCGGGCCCGGCGGGTCCGCCACCACCTTTCTGACGTTCTGCGTCGAGCAGACCGGAGGAGAGGTCTTCAGCTCGGGCCAGCAGTTGTGGACCGTGATCTCGGATAAGGCGGTCTTCGGAGGCGGTGGGGGATCCGGCACCCCCTCATCCGACCCGTTGTCCTCGCGTACCGCGCTCCTGTACTCCATGTTCCGCACGGGCGGCAGCATCGCCGGCTACGTGGTCGATGGTGTCACCTCGTACGCCAGCGGAACCATCACCCCGAGCATGCTGGCGGCGGCCCTCCAGAAGGCGATCTGGAAAAGCGAGGGTGAGACAGCCCCGATCGGCTCCCTCGCGCAGGTCATGTACGACTGGGCCCACGCCCGGACCAACGGCAGCATGACCGATGGCGTCGATGACCTCCCCGAGTTCTCCGGCGGCAAGCTCGGCAAGGTCCGCGTGCTGCAGCTCTGGACCCACGCGACCCTCCGCGACTACGACCACCGCGCCCAGGACCAACTCACAATGATCCCCCTGCCGAACACGGCGGGCCTCGCCTGCGCGGGCCTGCTCGTAGTCCCGGCGATCCGCCGCCGACCGATCGCCGGCTGAGCCAGCGCCTTCAAGATCTCTCATCATCTCCCTCATGGACGCCCTTCTCGGCGTCCACTTTTGCGCGCCCTGTGTGCAGAAGCACCTCCCCCCGATGCAACACAAGCCTGAACCTGATGATGAACCGCGAGCAGATGTCGCGCTGGTAACTTGCAATCCGACAGGTGCGGCTTGTATCCCCCGTGCCCGCTGGTAGACTGCGATCCAGCTCGGTCGTCCGCCGGACTGTTCAGGCGGGCCGGCTTCGCACTTGCGATGTTCCGTGTTGCAAGTGCCCAACTCTCCGGGGGATTCAGCATGAAGATTCGTATGAGCGTGCCCGCGGCCCTGTTCGTCGCGTCGATGTTCGCGGGATCAGCGCTGGCCGATGGAACGATCCGCTTCGATTCGATCGGTGATGGCTACCGGCACTGGGGTGGCCTCTTCAACTTCACCCTGGTGTCCGACAGCCCGACGCACGGCGGCGATCTTGGCGGAGGCTACAGCACCGGGCAGTGGGCGGGAGATCAGATGGAGGGCGGCATCGGCTCCTCCTTCGCCACGTTCTGTCTCGAGACGGGCGAGGATCTCGGCCACCTCGGCGGGTACTTCCGCGCTGAAGTTGGGACATCCGTCGACGGCGGCGTTGGCTACGACGGATGGGGCGGCCAGACCGACACCGTGCTCCATGCCGAGACCGCGTTTCTGTACTCCGCCTTCCGACACGGGACGCTGACCGGCGTGGCGGGATGGGACTCCGATGCGAGCACGCAGGCCAACGCCGTGCAGGGCGCGATCTGGCTCTTGCAGCATCAGGTTGATCAGGATTTCGTCGACAACGGAACGGATGGCCCCGATGGCGCCTATTCCGACGCCGAGGTGGCGCTGATCGCCGAGCTCATCGCCCACGCCCAGACAAGCGTCGATGGGAGCGACTACTGGGCGGGCCTGGGCGATGTCCGCGTGCTCAATCTGACCTGGGGCAGTGATGGGTCCACCACGCAAACGAACCAGAGCGTACTCGCCCTGCGCTCCGAGATCGTTCCCCTGCCCACGCCGGTCAACCTCGCCAGCGTCGGACTTCTCGGCGTCGCGGGCCTCACCCGAAGGCGCATCGGCCGTTGATTGCCGACAGCTCCCGGATGGGTCGGGCTCTTCCATCTGCACCCGACGAACCCCGACACCGCACGGTCCTCTCGACCGCGGGCCTCGGCTGCGCGGGGCTCAGCTGCGCGGGCCTGCTCGTCGTACGGGCCATCCGCCGTCGGCCCATCGCCGGCTGAGCCAGACCCTTCCTCAACTCTCGTCATCTCCCTCATGGACGCCCCCCGGGGCGTCCATTTTTCTTGCGCCGGCGCTGCGCGCACAACAACCCCCGCTGTGCTCGCAACTCCGTTCAAATCAGGAAATGACCCCGATGGGATTCGAACCCATGTACCCACCGTGAAAGGGTGGTGTCCTGAACCAGGCTAGACGACGGGGCCCTGACCCCTCATCATAGTCCGCTACCGTTCCCCGTCGATCCTCCCGCCGCGCACTCCATGCCCCCACAACTCTCCATCTCCCCCCTCCGCCTCCCCCCCGGCATCCGCACCCTCCTCCTCTTCGGCGGCTCCTTCGACCCCCCTCACTTCTACCACACCCTCGTCCCCCTCAGCATCCTCAACCGCCTGTACGGGCCGGCCGGTCACCTCGTCTACATCCCCGCCGCCCAAAGCCCCCTCAAACGCGCCGGGCCTGTCGCCGCCGACCACCACCGCCTCGCCATGCTCAAGCTCGCCCTCGAACCGCCGGGCCGCTCCTCTTCCATCTACTCGATCTGGACCGATGAACTCGACCGCGCCGCCCGCGCCCACTCGCCACGCCCCTCCTACACCATCGACTCCCTCCGCCGCCTCCGCCGCATCATCCGCCCCTCCATCAAACTCCGCCTCCTCATCGGCGCCGACCAGGCCGCCGCCTTCCACCTCTGGAAAGACCACCGGGCCATCCTCCGCCTCGCCGAGCCGCTCATCCTCGCCCGCGACCCCATCACCACCGTCGCCGACCTCTACCAATCCCTCGATGACTCCGCATGGACCCGCGCCGAGCGCGCCGCGTGGTGCACACGCATGGCCCCCAACGTTCCCATGCCCGCCGCCTCCACCGCCCTCCGGGCCGCCATCGCCTCCGCTCCTCCCCGCGCCGCCGATTGGGCCCGGCGCCCCCCTCTCGATGTACTCCACCCCGCCGTCGCCCGGTACATCATCAACCACAAGCTCTACGGCTTCAGCGCGGGCCGCTGACTCCCACTCCATCACTTCGTCTCTCCCGCTCTTCCCGTATCATCCCCGCGGGAGGGGCCGCCATGAACTCCATCCTCATCGCCGATGACAACGCCGAACGGGCCGGCGCCCTCCTCGACCGCATCAAGTCCGACGCCTGGTCCGCCTCGATCGCCCCCTCCCTCGATGCCGCCCGCGCCGCCATCGACGCCGCCCCCTTCGCTCTCCTCCTCTCCGACTCCGCCCTCTGGCACAAGGCGGGCCTCGCCGCCCACGTCGCCGCCCACCACCCCGCCCTCCCCGTCATCGTCCTCACCGCCCGCGAGGACACCTCCCTCGTCCAGCACCTCCAGCTCGGCGCCATGACCTTCATCCCCCGCGATGCGGGCCGGCGCCGCCTCCTCGAAACCATCCAGAGCCTCATCGACCTCACCCGCCACAGCCCCTACCGCGACCGCGTCCGCAACTACCTCCGCTCCGCCGAGGTCGAGCTCGGCATCGGCAACGACCCCGCCGCCATCGCCACCGTCGTCGGATACCTCCAGCAGGTCCTCGAGGACTATGGCCTCAGCAACCCACGCGAACGCGCCCGCGCGGGCCTGGCCCTCAGCGAGGCCCTCTCCAACGCCATCATCCACGGCAACCTCGAAGTCCCCTCCGACCTCCGCGAGCAGGGCTCCGATGCCTACTACGACGCCATCGAACGCCAGCGCAGCATCGAGCCCTACGCCTCCCGCACCGTGCAGGTGAAGTCGCGCTTCAGCCAGTCCACCGCCACCTTCGTCATCCGCGACCAGGGCCCCGGCTTCGACCGCGCCGCCCTCCCCGACCCCACCGACCCAGCCAACCTCGCCAAGGCCAGCGGCCGCGGACTCCTCATCATGCGGGCCTACACCGACCTCGTCACGTGGAACGAGCCCGGCAACGAAGTCACGCTGGTCAAGAGCCTGGCGTCAAAAGTGTGAGCGCCTGACGGGCCCACCCCTCCGCGGGCCCGCCAGGTCGCTCGATCAACTGAACCGGATCTGGACCTTCAATCAGATGTCCGCCCACAAGTCGGACGTGGCCTAAATCCTGCCCATCAGCAGCAGGATGATCAGAATCACCACCAGCAGCCCCACCATGCCGCTCGGCCCGTAGCCCCACTTCCGGCTGTACGGGTACGCCGGCAACGCGCCGATGAGCAGCAGAATGAGCACAATGAGCAGAATAGTCCCGAGCATGCGGCGCTCCCCATCGGCGCGATTCATCCCTCGCGCACACGACATCATGCCGGGCCAGCCGCCGCCCCCGGTGAAACGCCGGTGAATCCTCCTTCATCTATTCAACGCCGGGCCCGGCCGCTCCCCGCCTTCGCCCCGCCGCCGATCACCCCCAGGTCCAGCAGCACCGCCACCACCACCGCCGCCAGGTACACACCCTCCACCGACCCGTGGCTGTTCTTCGCCCACGCGTACGCCAGCGTCGTGTACGGCATGAAGATAAACCCCAGCAGCGGCCACAGCACCGTCTGGTAGGCCCGGCCCAGGTAGTCCCCCGCCAGCACCATCACCACCATCACCAGCCGCGGAAAGAAGAACGCGATCCCCGCGATCACGCATCCCATGGTCACCTCCCTGCGCCGATCCAGGCCCGGCGCATCAAGGTTGTTCCGCCCGCGCGGGCCGCGGTTTCATGTCACCCCGCCCCCGCCCCCGGCAGCCGCGCCCACACCAGCATTACGATCAAGAGCCCCGCGTACAGCCCGGCGATCAGGTCATCCAGCAGGATCCCCCACCCGCCCGGCACACGCTGCACCGCCCCCGCCGGCCACGGCTTCACGATGTCCATGATCCGGAACGCGAGAAAAGCGTAGATGAGCGTGAAGACCGCCCGGCCGCCGCCGGTCATCCCCGCCGCGGGCAGCATCACCAGCGTCAGCGCCATCCCCGCCATCTCATCCGCCACCACCTGCCCCGGATCCTTCTTATTGAACCGCGCCTCGGCCCGGTCTCCCTGCACGATGCACGCCGCGCTGAACACCACCAGCACCAGCAGCATCACCCCGCGGTACACCCACGCGTGCTCTGCCGGCGAGATCCCCGCCGCCACCAGCGCCGCCGCCGCCAGCCACGCCGGCAGCGAGCCCCACGTCCCCGAGGCGGGCCGCAGGTGCCCCAGCCCCCACACCGTGATCCAGTTCAGCCCCTCGCCCCGCATCATCACCCCCGCATCCCCTCGGCCCGGAACGCCGCCACCGCACGCTGCACATACGGCACCCCGCTCAGCACGCTCACCGCCACCGTCGCCCACACCAGCCCATCCAGCAGCCACGCCGCCCACGTGCCGGGCCAGGGCGTCGCGAAACTCACCACCACCAAAATCACCGGCACCGCCACCGACTGCAGCACCATCTTCAGCTTCCCCGTCATCGTCGCCGAAAAATCAACCCCCTGGCTCTCCAGCACCCCCCGCAGCGAGGTCACCAGCAGCTCCCGCGCCAAAATCACCACCGCCATCCACGGCGCCACCCGCGTGAATGACATCGTCGAACCGTCGGTGAACGTCCACGTGAAGCCGGGCCCGGCCAGCATGATGAACGCCCCCAGCACCAGCAGCTTGTCCGCGAACGGGTCCATCACCCGCCCGAACTTCGACACCACGCCCCACCGCCGGGCCAAAATCCCATCCAGGAAATCCGTCAGCGCCGCCAGCACGAACACCACCGCCGCCCCGATCAGCCCGCCGTTCACCTTCCACCCCAGCCCCAGCCGCTCTCCCAGCGGCACATCCTCATCAAACAGCGCGGGCCGAGACATCGCCAGCACCACGAAGAACGCCCCCGCCAGCACGATCCGCGCCGTGGTCAGCAGGTTCGGCAACCGCCGCTGCCAGGATGAAGGCCGCCAGGATGGATGGGCCGCATCACTCACGCCGCCATGGTAGTGGCATTTCGCTGCCGGCACCGTGTTTGGCTCACCACCGGGATTGATTGCCGGGGCCCGTGTCGTAGGGGGCGACGCTCTGGAGGCGCCACGGGAGGCCCGGCCCGGCGCGGATGAGGGTGAAGCGGCGGAAGTTGCACTCACCGCCGCCGCGCTTGGGCATGACGAGGCGCTCGACGTGCTGCGTGTCGGTGTCAACGTCGATGTAGCGGATGGGGACGACAAAGCCGGTGAGCTCGCGGATCTGGTCGGGGTCGAGCCAGCGGAGGAAATCGGCAGGGTCCTGCGGGACTTCGCGGCCGTCGAGCGAGTGGCCCGGCCCGTGCGCCATGAGGCAGGCGTGGAGCGATCTCAGCGCGTTGCCGGTGGGGCTATCGGGGTGATCGAGGGTGTCGGGGTCTTCGAGGTCATCTTCCGGGCCCGGCTCGGGCTCGAGGAGGCCGACGAGATCCTGCATGAAGTACTCGGCGGTGTCGGGGCAGGGGAGGCGAGTGGGGAGTGGCGAATGGGGAATGGGGGAGGAAGAAGAGGCAGCAGGCATGGGGCAATCGGCATCGGCCGGAGCGGGATCCGGGCGGGCGCGGAAGCGGAGGATGGCTGCGCAGGCCCGGCGCTGCTCGATGGGGTCGGCGGGGGTTTCGGGGTCTGAGGAACTGAGGCGCTGGAGGGTGGAGAGGGCGTGGAGGTGGGCGAGCTCGACCATGAGGGAGCGGAGGTCGTGGAGCTGCGCGCGGAAGTCCTCATCGCGGGCGAGCTCGAGGAGCTCGGCGGCGGGGAGGTTGAGCTCGCGCACAGCATCGGGGAGGTTGAAGCCGCGGGCCAGGAGGGCGGCGATGAGACGGGCGGAGGATGTGGTGTTCTCGGCGACCACGGCACGAACGTACAGCGGCGTGGCGCGGATTCAAGGGGGGGAGCGCGCATGACCGCAAAGTTGCGCGCAGGAGTGGTCGATGCGCAGAAGATTTTTGAACGCGGAGGACGCGGAGAATAGAAGGCGCAGGAAAGGGAGGGGGAGTTGGCCCGGCACTTTGGGACCGTGTTCCCCTCCGCCTCAACTTCTCCGCGTTTCTCCGCACCTCTGCGTCACTCCGCGTTCTCTTCACGGGTTCCTCCGGGTTCGTTTGACGGGGTGCCCGACGCACCGGCTGGCTGTGTAAGTTGAACACTGACTAACCGGTCTCTATCCTCACGACTCTGCGGACTTTTGGGGCGGTGAGCGCCCGGCCGCGGGGCCGCGGGCGGGATGGCCGTGTCAATCCCGTAAGTTGTTGCAGGACAATCATTTGGGACTCCTCACCCACCCCTACGTCCTGTACGCCCTCCTGGCCCTCCTGGGCGTGGGCATCGCGCTGGCCTTGCCCCGTAAAGGCCGTGGCTACCAGACCTTGGGAGTGCTGCTGGCGGCGACGGTGGGCGGCCTGGTCATGGTGTGGCTCGGGGTGCGGGCGACGGCGGGGAGAGCGCCGCTCCCGAACCTTTATTTCTATATCTTCTCCCTGATCGCGCTGGGAGGGGCCCTGCGGGTGATCACGCACGCCCGGCCGGTGTACGCGGCGCTGTACTTCGTGATGACGATCCTGGCGTCGGCGGGTCTGTTCCTGATCCTGTCGGCCGAGTTCATGGCGTTCGCGCTGATCATCGTCTACGCGGGCGCGATCCTGATCACCTACCTGTTCGTGATCATGCTGGCGACGCAGTCGCCATCGGAGTCGGACACCGATGTGCTGATGGCGTACGACACGCAGGCGCGGGAGCCACTGGCGGCGACGGTGGCGGGGTTCGTGCTGCTGGGTGTGCTGAGCTCGCTCATCTTGCGGGGCACGGGGGAGCTGGCGCCGCCGCCGGTGAACCCGCCGGGGCAGGATGCGCTGGCGGACATGCCGCGGAAGGTGGAGAACGCGCTGCGGCAGGCCCGGCTGATGACGGAGGGGGAGCGGCTGGCGGATGAGGCGCAGCTGGGGGATGTGGCGATTGACGGGCGGAAGGGTCTGATCCACGTGCAGGGTGTGGATGGGAAGGTGAGGACGATCGAGAGGAAGGATTGGCCCGGCGATCTGCAGGTGAAGAACGTGGAGCTGCTGGGGTTCAACCTGCTGCGGGATCATCCGGGGTCGATCGAGATCGCGGGTGTGATCCTGCTGATGGCGATGCTGGGGGCGGTGGTGCTGTCGCGCAAGCAGGTGCAGATGGATGAGGATGCCAAGGCGAGGCACGCGGAGCGGCTGGCGGCGCCCGGGAGGAACTCGTGATGGCCGGGCTGGTGGAGATGGTGAGCGTGTGCTTCGGGGGGGTGGCGCTGGCGCAGACGGGGTACCCGGCTGAGATGCACCGGCTGACGCTGGACCACTACATGGTGGTGTCGGCGGTGATGTTCGCGATCGGGTTGATCGGGTTCCTGACGCGGCGGAACCTGATCATCATGTTCCTGTGCACGGAGCTGATGTTCCAGGCATCGGGGATCGCGCTGGTGGCGCTGGGGCGGTATCACCTGGATTTCACGGGGCAGACGTTCGTGATCTTCGTGCTGACGGTGGCGGCGGCGGAGGCGGCGATGGCGCTGGCGCTGGTGGTGCTGCTGTTCAGGCGGCGGGAGTCGCTGGATGCGGAGGAGTGGTCGGAGTTGAACGGATAAGAGAGGCATTGGGCATTGGGCATTGGGCATTCGGCATTGGGTGAGAGGATGAAGGCTTGACGATGGTCGCTGACATGCTGGCGTGGGTTCCATCCTTCGCGGGGTCGGTGGCGGCGATGGCGCAGCACGGGGCGGAGGCGGTGCGGGGGGCCGCGCAGGAGGCGGCATCGCACGGCCCGGCCGTGGAGGCGGCGGGGGCGGGGGTGGGGGGGATCGCGCTGCCGGGGATGGGGTCGAAGCTGTACGGGCTGATCCCGCTTTTGCCGCTGCTGGGGTGCGCGGTGTGCGGGCTGCTGGCGGCCTTGAAGGTCAAGAGCAAGCTGCCGGCGTGGATGACGGTGGTGCTGCTGGGGGCATCGTTCATCCTGACGGCGGTGATGTTCAACGATGTCTCGGTCAAGGGGCACGGGGCCCCGGTGGTGAGCCACCTGTTCGAATGGATCCGGGTGCACTGGGGGATGGGCGAGCGGGCCACGAGCCTGGTCGCGAACTTTGCGTTCTACATCGACTCGCTGACGTGCCTGTGGATGCTGTTCGTGACGGGGCTGGGGACGCTGATCGCGCTGTACGCCAGCGAGTACATGAGCCACGATGTGGGCGCGGGGTACTGCCGGTTCTTCGCGGCGTTCAATTTGTTCGTGTTCTCAATGGCGTGCCTGGTGATGGGTGACAACCTCCTGCTCCTGTACCTGGGGTGGGAGGGGGTGGGGCTGTGCTCGTACCTGCTGATCGGGTACTTCTACAAGAAGCCCAGCGCGGTGGCGGCGGCGAAGAAGGCGTTCATCGTGAACCGGATCGGCGACCTGGGGCTGGCGCTGGGTGTGATGCTGGCGTTCGTGCACTTCGGGAGCCTCGAGTACTCGGTGATCTTCGAGAAGGCCGGCCCGTACATCGCGGCGATGAAGGCGGGGCGCCTGGAGGAGATCCCGGCGATCGTGCAGCTGATCCCGGTGCTGCTGATGGTGGGGGCGTTCGGCAAGTCGGCGCAGCTGCCCTTGTACGTGTGGCTGCCGGATGCGATGGAAGGCCCGACGCCGGTGTCGGCGCTGATCCACGCGGCGACGATGGTGACGGCGGGGGTGTACCTGGTTGCCCGGGCGTACCCGCTGTTCCTGCTGAGCGAGATCGCGCTGCCGATCGTGGCGTGGACGGGGGCGTTGACGGCGCTGCTGGCGGCGACGATCGGCATGGCGCAGTTCGACATCAAGCGGATCATGGCGTACTCGACGGTGTCGCAGCTGGGGTACATGTTCGCGGGGCTGGGGGTGCTGACGAGCGCGGGCGCCGGGTTCCACGTCTTCACGCACGCCTTCTTCAAGGCGATGCTGTTCCTGTCCTGCGGCGCGGTGATGCACGGGTTCGCGGGGCAGCTGGACCTGCGGAAGCTGTCGGGGGTGGGCAAGGTGCCGGGGTGGCGGATCGTGAGCATGGCGATGCTGGTGGGGTGCCTGAACCTCGCCGGGTTCCCGGTGATCACGGCGGGGTACTGGTCCAAGGACATGATCCTGGGCGGGGCGTTCGCCAACCCGCACATGCAGGCGATCGGGTGGATCCTGCTGGTGACGGCCGGGCTGACGGCGTACTACACGTTCCGCGTGTATTTCCGGGTCTTCGCCGGGCCGGTCGAGTACGAGCCGGGGGATGAGCTGCACGCGCACGGTGATGATGGCCATGGGCATGATGGGCACGCCCCGGAGGGGCGTGCCACCACCGGGCACGCCTCGGAGGGGCATGCCACCTCGGAGCACTTCCACCCGCACGCGCCGGGGTGGGCGATCAACACGGTGCTGGCGGTGCTGGCGGTGTCGGCGTTCGCGGTGATCGGGCTGCGCTTCATCGGCGGGCACGAGGGCTGGGCCGCGGACATGGTCGAGCAGTCGACGGCGCGGTACGAGGGCGCGGCGGCGTACGAGATGGCCGGCGGGCATGCGGCGGGTTCGGGGCACGCGGGGGCTTCGGGGCACGCGCTGTTTTTCGGGTTTGATGCGCACAAGGCGATGATGGTGGTGTCGGGGATCGTCGGGCTGATCGGGATCGCGGCGGCGTTCTACCTGCACTACGCGGGGCGGACGACGGCGGCCCGGGCCAAGGCGGATGCGCTGCTGCCGGCGATGGGCCCGGTGGCGGGGTGGGCGCAGCACAAGTGGTACGTGGATGAGCTGTACGATTTCCTGATCGTGAAGCCGCTGTGGGTGCTGTCGAACATCTTCCACCTGATCGACAAGCTGCTGGTGGATGGGCTGGTGAACGTGCTGGGGTGGATCCCGCGGGCGATGGGCGGGGTGCTTCGTCCGAGCCAGTCGGGGCTGTTGCACAACTACGCGGTCGGCATGGCGGGGGGGATCGCCCTTCTGCTGCTGATCGTCGTCCTGGTGACGCGTTCATGAATGAGCTGTACCTGTTCCTGCTGATGGTGATCCCGCTGGCGGCGGCGGGGGTGGTGGCGCTGGGCCCGGCGGGGCGCGAGAAGAGCGTCTCGATGGCGGCGATGCTGCTGTGCGGCGTGATCACGCTGCTGCTGCTGCTGGCGTTCGACTGGACGCGGGCGGCGACGATGCAGTTTGAGGCGAGCGTGGCGTGGCTGCCGCGGCTGGGCCTCAGCCTCTCGGTCGGTGTTGACTCGGTCGCGCTGCTGCTGATCGCGCTGACGGCGCTGCTGGGCCCGATCTGCGTGGCGTGCTCGTACACGGCGATCACGGAGCGTGTGAGGACGTACTACGCGTGGCTGCTGGTGCTGCAGTCGGCGATGTTCGGGGTGTTCGCGGCCCGGGACCTGGTGCTGTTCTACATCGCCTTCGAGTTCACGCTGGTGCCGATGTACGTGCTGATCGCCCTGTACGGCTCGACGAACCGCAAGAAGGCGGCGACCAAGTTCTTCCTGTACACGTTCACGGGGTCGATGATCGCGCTGGCGGGGCTGGTGTACGTGGCGTGGCACGCGGCGGAGATGCGAAAGGGCTGGAGCTTCGACATCGCGACGCTGGAGCTGGCGGCGAGAACGCTTCCGGCCTCGGCGCAGGGGTGGGTGCTGGCGGCGCTGCTGGCGGGGTTTGCGGTGAAGGTGCCGCTGTTCCCGCTGCACACGTGGCTGCCGCTGGCGCACACCGAGGCGCCGACGGCGGGGTCGGTGATCCTGGCGGGTGTGCTGCTCAAACTGGGGACGTACGGGATCTACCGCTTCGCGATCCCGTTCGCGCCGGCGGCGTTCGCGGAGTATGCGCCGGCGATCTCGGCGGTGTGCATCGTGGGCATCCTGTACGGCGGGCTGATCTGCTGGGTGCAGACGGATGTGAAGAAGCTGGTGGCGTACTCATCGGTGGCGCACCTGGGCTTCTGCATCCTGGGGATGGCGGCGCTGAACACGGCCGGGCTGAGCGGGTCGATCATGTACATGATCAACCACGGCCTGTCGACGGGGGCGCTGTTCCTGCTGATCGGGATGATCTACGAGCGCTACCACACGCGGAACATGAAGGAGCTGGGCGGGCTGGCGGCGAAGATGCCGGTGTGGGCCACGTTCATGGTCTTCTTCGCGATGGCGTCGGTGGGGCTGCCCGGGCTGAACGGGTTCGTGAGCGAGTTCCTGTGCCTGATCGGCGCGTTCCAGGCGGATGGCCGGTGGGGCGCGGGGTCGATGGGCTCGGGGCTGTGGGGCTCGGGGGGCGCGGCGGTGCCGGGGGCGACGTGGGGGAGCCTGGGCCCGTGGTACGCCGGCGTGGCGGGTGTGGGGATGATCGTGGCGGCGATGTACCTCTTGTACATGGTGGGGAGGGTGGTCTTTGGCCCGCTGGTTGAGCCGGCGGGGCATGGGCATGAAGCGCACGGCTCGGAGAGCCATGCCGCCCCGGGCCACGGCTCGGAGAGCCATGCCGCCCCGGGCCACGGCTCGGAGAGCCGTGCCACCACGGGCCACGGCTCGGAGAGCCGTGCCACCACGGAGCGTGTTCACGGCGTTCTGCCGGCGGACCTGAACCTGCGGGAGATTCTGACCTTGGCGCCGCTGGCGGTGCTGTGCCTGGGGCTTGGGGTGTACCCGACGCCGGTGCTGGAGGCGATCAACGGCCCGGTGCAGAAGACGGCGTACATGGTTGAGGATGCGGTGAAGCCGCGGCTGGCGGGCGAGCGGGCCCCCGCGGGGGTGCGGCCCGTGTTCGACCTGGGCGGCCACGAGGCGACGAACCCGGACGGGACGAAGCCCAAAGAGGGTGAGGTCATCGGGCAATGATGGAACGGGTCACCTATCTGTACCCCGAGATCGCGCTGTTCATCACGACGTGCATCGTGATGATCGTGGGGCTGTCGCGGGAGCTGAAGCACCGCAAGCTGTGCGCGCCGATCAGCGGGCTGGGGCTGCTGGCGGCGGGCGTGCTGGCGACGGGCCTGGTGCCGGGGTTCCACGTGGCGACGGGGGCGGAGGTCGACCCGACGGCGGGGCAGATCCTGCTGCCCAACCTGGTGCCGTACGCCAAGGTGCTGGTCGCGGGCGTGGGGATCCTGCTGCTGCTGCTGCAGGCGGGGACGGTGGACCGCGTGGAGGAGGCGAGGATCGCCTCGGGCCGGGCCGCGTTCAACCCGCTGCGCTCCAACCGGGCGGAGTACTACGCGTTCTTCCTGTTCTCGCTGACGGGGCTGATGCTGTGCGCCTCGGCCGATGACCTGATCTGGCTCTTCCTGGCGCTGGAGCTGACGAGCCTGCCGACGTACATCATGGTGACGATGTCGACCTCGCGGCATTCCTCGCAGGAGGCGGGCGTCAAGTACTTCTTCCTGGGAGCGCTGGGGGCGGCGGTCTTCCTGTACGGGTTCACGCTGCTGTACGGGGCCACGGGCTCGACGAACCTGAACCAGATCCACCACGCGATCGCGGCGGGCGGGCTGAGCGGGCTGTCGCTGGCGGGGATGCTGCTGGCGCTGCTGGGTGTGTGCTTCAAGATCGCCGCGGTGCCGATGCACTTCTACACGGCGGATGTCTACCAGGGCGCGGCGTCGAGCGTCTCGGCGTTCCTGGCGTTTGTGCCCAAGACGGCGGGGTTCATCGCGATCCTGCTGCTGGCGAGCTGCGCGGGGTGGACGCACGGGGCGGGGGATTCGCTGCCGGATGCGCTGCGGACGGTGCTGTGGGTGATCGCGGCGCTGACGATGACGGTGGGCAACGTGCTGGCGATCTGGCAGAACTCGGTCAAGCGGATCCTGGCGTACTCGTCGATCGCGCACTCGGGGTACATGCTCGTGGGGGTGGTCGCCGGGCCCGGCGGGGGGACGTTCGCGACCAGCGGCATCGCCGCGGTGCTGTTCTACCTGCTGTGCTACGGGGTGATGAACATCGGGACCTTCGGTGTGCTGGCGTGCCTGGAGGGCCGGGCCGGCGCGGACGGCGAGCCGGCGGAGATCGAGTCGCTGGATGACCTGCGCGGGCTGTGCCAGCGCCACCCGGTGCTGGGGTGGACGATGGTGATCTGCACGCTGAGCCTGCTGGGCCTGCCGCCGCTGCTGGGCTTCTTCGGCAAGGTGCCGCTGTTCACGAGCGCGATCAGCGCGGGGGAGATCCCGCTGGTGGTGGTGCTGGGCCTGAACTCGGCGATCGCGGCGTTCTATTACCTGCGGATCGTGGGGTCGTGCCTGCTGGAGAAGCCCGAGACGACGACGGGGATCGTGCGGGTGACGCCGTTCGGGAGCCGCCCGGCGGGGGCGCTGGCGTCGGCGGCGGGCGTGATCGTGCTGGCGATCTTCGGCAACGGCTTCATGGCCGCGAGCGAGAAGGCGGCGGCGTACGACGGCGGGCACGTGGAGAAGAAGGAGCCGCGGGCGGCCGGGGTTCCGGAGACGGCCCCGCAGGCCCTCGGCCCGGCGAAGGCGGAGGGGCATTGAGGGGGAAGAGAAGGCGGGACGGTGAGACTTCTACACAGGGCACGCCGAAAGGTGTGCCTTGTTCGTTGTGGGGAGTGAAGAGGAAGGGGCACTGACTGTCTACCGAAGGCCCGCGCCGGTCAGCGGGATGCAGCGGAGGGGGCGGGCGTGCGTTTCTTGTGGCTTTGGATGGCGAGGCCGAGGAAGGCCAGGGCGCTCCAGGTGATGAGCCACGCGGCCGGCCCGCGCTGATTGAGGATGGCCAGGACCTTCTGGGCGGAGTGGCCCGGCTCGAGGGTGTGGATGAGGGAGGCGGTGGCGAAGAGCATGAGGCCCGCGCCGAGGGAGGCGGTGACGAGGGCGGCGGACTTTCTGGGGGCGAGGATGCCGATGACCAGGCCCAGCACAGCGCCGGCGAGGGCGGCGGCGGAGAGGTTGTAGCGGGCGTGGCCCGGCAGGGCGCTCCAGGCGGACTGGGCGCGGGCCCGGAGGGTGTCGAGCGCGGTGGGGGGCGAGGTGGTGGGCGCGGTGGAGAGAGCGGGTTCATTGGCCCGGCGGTCGGGCCTCGGCTCGGGCTGCGCGAGCGCGGGCGCTTGGCGGCCGTAGACGATGACGGCCCGTTCGTAGAGGGCGGCGGTGGAGGCGGTGGAAGATCCGTCGGGGGACGTGGCGGGAGGGGAGAGGTCGGAAGTACGCAGGCCCATGGCGGCGGCGGCGATGGTGAAGGCGATGGCGCTGAGGGTGATGGCGGCGGCAAGCCCCATCAGGGCGCGGAAGAAGGCGATGGCGAGGAGGAGGCCGGCGAGGGCGCCAAAGCCCAGCCCGGCGTAGTGGGGAGGGAAGGAGCGGATGTGGGGGGCGAGGAGCGGGGTGAGGTGGTTGAGGCCGAGGGAGGCGCCGGTGATGGCGGCGATGAGGATGAAGAGGGGCTTGAGGGCCCGGCCGCCGGCGGCCCAGAGGAAGGCGCCGGCGATGAGGGCGATGGCGGGGATGAGATAGAGGCCGACGGGGGAGCCGTCGAGGGCGGCGAGGGCCTGGTCGAGGGCGGGGATGTGAATGGCATCGGGGTTCATGGGTGGGAGCGGCCCGTCATCTATAGGGTTCGGCATTCGGGGTTGGGATTTTCGAATAACGGGGGCGGGGAGGAGCGGGTTCGGGATTTGAAAGGTGGCGATGAGAGAACCCGGCGATTTCGCTCGCCTCGGGGCTCGCTCATCGCCGGCGTGGGGAGCGCGGGATGGTCCGGTGGGGCGGGGGCCGCTCCCTGACGGTCGCGGATCGGCGCGTGGGGTGATGGCCCGCTCGCTCACGCTCGCGGTTCGGTTTGGAAGAAGCGGCCCGGCACTGGCGGGCGAGCCGCCAGTGGCACGAGTTGGGCATGCAGGGGGCACGCGCCGGGCCTTGGTTCACATCTTCCGATCGAGCAGGCGGTACTGGACGGCTTCGGCGATGTGGCGGGAGTGGATGGAGTCGGCCTCTTCGAGGTCGGCGATGGTGCGGGCCACGCGGCGGATCTTGTCGTAGGCGCGGGCGGAGAGGCCCATCTCGGCGATGGCGTTGCCGAGCATGGCGCGGGCCGGATCATCCATCTGGGCGTGCTGGTCGAGCTGTTTGCCGCTGAGACGGCCGTTGGCGCGGGAAGCGCCCTGGCGGGCGGCCTGGCGGGCGCGGGCCCGGGCGACCTGCTCGCGCATCTGCGCGGTGGAGGTGCCCTTGGGGGCGGTGGAGAGTTCCTTGAAGGGGACGGCGGGGGCTTCGACGTGGATGTCGATGCGGTCGAGGAGCGGCCCGGAGAGGCGGGAGATGTAGCGTTCCATTTCCCAGCGGCCCGTATCGCCGGCGGCGACATGGCCGCGGGCGGTGGGGTTCATGGCGGCGACGAGCATGAAGGAGGCGGGGAAGCGGAGAGAGCCGTGGGCCCGCGCGATGGTGACGATGTGGTCTTCCATGGGCTGGCGGAGGGTTTCGAGGACGTAGCGTGGGAACTCGGGGAGTTCATCGAGGACGAGGATGCCGCGGTGGGCGAGGGAGATCTCGCCGGGGCGGGGGATCATGCCGCCGCCGACGATGGCCGCGGAGCTGGCGGTGTGGTGGGGCGAGCGGACGGGGCGGGACGTGATGAGGCCCTGGCCCGGCGGGAGGGCCCCGGCGGCGGAATAGATGCGGGTGATCTCGATGGCTTCATCGGGGGTGAGGGGCGGGAGGACACTGGGGAGCGCCTTGGCCATCATGGTCTTGCCGGTGCCCGCGGGGCCGAGCATGAGCAGGTTGTGATCGCCGGCGGCGGCGATGATGATGGCGCGCTTGACCCCTTCCTGGCCGCGGACTTCGGCGAAGTCGATCGGGGCCGCAGCGGAGCGGAGGAGCGAGGCGATGTCGGTGGGGGGGTGGGGCTCGGGCTCGATCTGGCCGTTGAGGAGGCCGACGACCTCGGTGAGGGTGCGGACCCCGAGGATGTCGATCCCGGCGACGAGAGAGGCCTCGGCGGCGTTGTCGGCGGGGAGGATGACGCCCGAGAGTCCGCGGTCGCGGGCGAGGGAGGCCAGCGCGATGGCACCCTTGATGGGCCGGAGGCGGCCGTCGAGCGCGAGTTCACCCGCGAAAAGGAAGCGGCGGTGATCCAAGGGGAAGGGGACAGGGGACAGGGGAGAGGGGATAGAAGAAGAGGGGGCAGGGGAGAGAGAAGAGGGGACAGGAGAGAGGGAAGAGGGGACAGAAGAAGTCGCGAGCTGGCGCGCGGGGTGTGCGGGGCGTGAGGGGCATGGGGAGGCTTCGATGATGCCCTGGACCATGAGCAGGCCGATGGCGATGGGGAGGTCGTAGGCCGGGCCTTCCTTGCGGCTCTCGGCGGGGGCGAGGTTGATGAGGATCCGCCCGCGCGGCCAGAAGTAGCCGGAGTTGGTGATGGCCGAGCGGACGCGCTCGTGGGATTCCTTCACCCCCGCATCGGGGAGGCCGACGATGGTGGGCTTGAAGCCTTTGTCGGAGTCGGCGGACTCATCGTGGTCGACCTCGACTTCGCAGGGCTGAGCGTCGATGCCTTGGAGTAAATAGGATTGCACGCGGGCGAGCATGCCGACAGGATACCGAACGATGCGGGGTTTTGCGGGGTGAGTTCGGGATTTTTTGGGCACTGGGCACTGGGCACTGGGCACTGGGCACTGGGCACTGGGGACTGGGGACTGGGGACTGGGGACTGGGCACTGGGGACTGGGGACTGGGCACTGGGGACTGGGCACTGGGGACTGGGCACTGGGCAATAGGGTGGGAGGGTCGCCATGGCTTCAGCGGAGAGCATTCAGCGCGAACTTCCGGGGGTGGTGGGGCGGTCGATTGTGGCGGGGCGGGCGGCGGATGGCCCGGCTGATGCGGAGCTGCGGCTGCGGGCGGTGAACCCGGCGACGGGGACGGAGTTGCCGCCGGTGTATATCGCGGCGACGGGGGCGGATGTCGACCGGGCGGCGAAGGCGGCGTGGGAGGCGTTCCACGCGATGCACGCCAAGACGGGGAAGGACCGGGCGGCGCTGCTGGAGGCGTGCGCGGAGCGGATCATGGCCGAGGGGGATGGCCTGATCGCGATGGCGGCGGCGGAGACGGGGCTGCCGACATCGAGGCTGATCTCGGAGCGTGAGCGGACGGTGTCGACGCTGCGGATGTTCGCGCGGGCGGCGGCGGAGGGGAGCTGGGCCGAGGCGACGATCGATGCGGGTGATCCCTTGCGCAAACCGGTGGCGAAGCCGGACCTGAGGCGGATGCTGAGGCCCGTCGGCCCGGTCGCGGTGTTCGGGGCGAGCAACTTCCCGCTGGCGTACAGCACGGCGGGCGGGGACACGGCGTCGGCGCTGGGCGCGGGGTGTCCGGTGGTGGTGAAGGGGCACCCGGCGCACCCGGGGACGGGGGAGATCGTGGCGCGGGCGCTGACCGCGGCGGTGTCGGCGGCGGGGTTCCACCCGGGGATGTTCAGCTTCCTGCACTCGGGGGGTGAGCGGGAGTCGGCGGTGGGGATCGAGCTGGTGAAGCACGCGTGCATCCGCGGGGTGGGGTTCACGGGGAGTTTTTCCGGGGGGACCGCGCTGGCCCGGCTGGCGGGGGAACGCGCGGACCCGATCCCGGTGTTCGCGGAGATGGGGAGCGTGAACCCGGTGTTCCTGCTGCCGCAGGCGCTGGAGCAGTATGCGCAGTCGATCGCGGAGAAGCTGACGGGGTCGATCACGAGCGGGAACGGGCAGATGTGCACGTGCCCTGGGCTGATCTTCGTCATCCGCAGCGATGGGGCGGAGGCGTTCATGCGCGGGGTGGCGGAGCTGATGCACCGCATCGAGCCCGCGCCGATGCTGAGCCACCGGGTGCGGCTGGGGTTCGCCAAGCGGATCAGCGAGGTGATGGCGGTGCCGGGCGTGGAGGTCCGGGCCGGCTCGCCGATGGCGCCGCATCGCTCGGGGGCGGGGGCGGAGAAGTTCGAGAAGGGGTACGGGATCTTCGCCTCGCCGGTGCTGCTGAAGACGAGGTTCGAGACGTTCCGGCGGAATCCGACGTTGGCGGAGGAGTGTTTCGGGCCCAGCGCGATCGTGGTGGTGTGCGAGGATGAGCGGGATTTGCTGGAGGCGGCGGCGAGCATCCAGGGGAGCCTGACGGGGTCGATCTTCGCGGGGAGCCTGGACACGGCGCTGGTGCGGCAGCTGCAGGGGATATTGGAGCAGCGGGTGGGGCGGCTGGTGTTCAACGGGGTGCCGACGGGGGTGGAGGTGGCGGGGGCGATGGTGCAGGGCGGGCCGTGGCCGGCGACCAATGCGCCGCACACGACGGCGGTGGGGTGGTACGCGATGAAGCGGTGGGCCCGGCCCGTGTGCTATCAGAATGCGCCGGAGGTGCTGCTGCCGATGGAGCTGCGGGATGAGAACGCGCTGGGGATGTGGCGGCTGGTGAACGGGGAGTGGGGGACGGGCGGGGTGGAGAAGAGCCGGTGAGCGGGCTTGCGTGCAGCGGCGGGTGAGGGGGAGCGCGCGGGCCAGTTTCTGAGCGGTCTTTGCGCTTCTGGTCGATAATGAGCGGATTCGATGGACCCGGGCCCGGCCCGGGGCGCGGTGTCATCGGGTCGGCCCGGCGGCGCGCGGCGAAGAGCGGTACACCCCTGTCGCATGGAGGCGGCGTTCGGTATGGGTCAGGCAAAGAAGAAGCGTGGCGGCGGGGTGGAAGGCGCGAGCGTGGCCCGGCGGGCGGTGCTGCTGGTGCTGATCGCGGGGTGGGCGTTTGTGGCGGCGAGCCTGATCGGGTTTGACCCGGCGGATCCGCCGAGCCATCTGGAATGGCCCGGCAACAGCCCGGTGGCGAACTGGTGCGGGCCGTTTGGCGCGCGGGTGGCGTATGGGCTGCTGCGGCTGTTTGGGTGGGGGGCGTGGGCGCTGGTGGTGCTGGGCGGGTTCGGGCTGCTGGCGGCGGCGGCGGGGCAGACGGTGAAGCACCCGTTGACGCGGCTGGTGGGGCTCTTGCTGGTTGCGGTGTCGCTGGCGGGGCTGCAGCGGCTGATGTTCCCGACGACGGGGGCGTTCCCGGATCTGGCGGGGGGGCTGGTGGGGACGGTGGGAACGACGGAGCTGTTCCAGCGGTTCGGGATGATGGGGACGTTCCTGTGGCTGAGCGTGCTGTGCGCGATCGGGCTGGTGGTGGCGTTTGATGACTGGCTGGGGTGGGTGTTCGGGTGGATGCGGAGCACGGGGGTGCCGGTGGCGGCGGAGCTTGGGAAGGAGTGGGGGGCGAAGGCGGGCGAGGTGGCTGGGGAGGCCGCGGTGGTGGCGGCGAAATCGCCGGCGACGGGGACGGTGACGGCGGGGGGCGGGCTGATCGCCGGGCTGCGGGCGATGTTCAAGGGCCGCAAGCCCGTGGAGGTGCGGCTGAACGACCTGGATGATGATGCGCCGAGCGAGGAGAAGGCCCGGCGTGCGACGAGGGCGCGGCGGGCGAGGGTGGAGGTCGAGGCGGCGGAGACGATCGCGAAGGCGGAGGAAGTGCTGGCGGGGACGGAGCTGGAGGACGGGGCGGGCCGCGACCGGCGCGAGGATGAGGCGGTCACGGGCAGGGGCAAGAAGCTGATCGAGATCAAGCCGATCGCGAAGGCTGTGGAGGAGGCGGCGAAGGAGGAAGATCACGACCTGCCGGGGGCGCCGCAGGTGTACGACGAGGCGGCGCTGCGGGCCAAGATCGCGAAGCTGCCGGTGGTGTTCGGGGCGACGAACCGTCAGCTGGCGACGGAGGATGACCTGCGGGACCTGCAGAACGTGGGGGAGATGGAGGGGTACCGCTTCCCGGGGCTGGACCTGCTGGAGAACCCGGAGGAGAACTTCACGGTCAAGCTGGAGGAGTACGTGCGGGAGCAGGCGCAGGCGCTGGAGAGTGCGCTGCGGCAGTACAAGATCGACGGGGAGGTGGTGGGGATCGAGTCCGGCCCGGTGATCACGCTGTACGACGTGAGGCTGGCGCCGGGGACGAAGGTGGCGGCGGTGGAGGCGGTGGATTCGGACATCGCGCGGGCGCTGAAGGCGGTGAACATCCGGATCGTGGCGAACCAGGTGGGTCGGGACACGATCGGGATCGAGGTGCCCAACGCGCAGAAGGAGAAGGTGAGGCTGAAGGAGCTGATGGGGAAGACGGAGATCTTCTCCAAGATGAAGCTGCCGATGTTCCTGGGGAAGGATGCGAGCGGGGAGTCGTTGATCGCGGACCTGACGCAGATGCCGCACATGCTGATCGCGGGCACGACGGGCTCGGGCAAGAGCGTGTGCATGAACACGATCATCATGGGGTTCCTGTACACGAGGAAGCCCAACGAGCTGAAGCTGGTGCTCGTCGATCCGAAGATGGTCGAGATGTCGCAGTTCAAGGACATCCCGCATCTCATGTGCCCGGTGGTCACGGAGATGGGGAAGGCGGCGGCGATCCTGGAGTGGGCGTGCGGGAAGATGGATGAGCGGTACGAGCTGCTGGCGGAGGCGGGGGTGCGCGACATCGCGGCGTACAACGACCTGCCGTGGGAGGAGCTGAAGGACCGGTTCAATCCCAAGAGCCCGGAGGAGGAGGCGCGGATCCCGCGGAAGCTGCCGTACATGGTGTTCGTGATCGATGAGCTGGCGGACCTGATGATGACGGCCAAGGAGGTGGAGAGCCACATCATCCGGATCGCGCAGAAGGCCCGCGCGGTGGGGATCCACCTGATCCTGGCGACGCAGCGTCCGCAGGCGAACGTGGTGACGGGGCTGATCAAGAGCAACATGCCGGCGCGGATCAGCTTCAAGGTGGCGAGCGGGATGGACAGCCGGATCGTGCTCGATCACAAGGGTGGGGAGCTGCTGCTGGGGCACGGGGACATGCTGTTCCTGTCGCCGCGGACGAGCAAGCTGACGCGGGCCCAGGGCACGCTGGTGGATGACCAGGAGACGCGGCGGGTGGTGCGGTTCATGCGGGAGGTGGCGGCGCCGACGTTCGAGCGGTCGCTGGTGGCGCTGCGGCGGGCCGACTCGGATGAGGAGCGGATCCTGCAGAGCCAGAACAACTCGTCGGCGAGCCTGGCGGCGGCGCAGGAGGACCCGATGTTCGAGCGGGCCGTCGAGATCGTGCTGGAGACGCGGCGCGGGAGCGTGTCGCTGCTGCAGCGGCGGCTGGCGATCGGGTACACGCGGTCGAGCCGGCTGATCGACCTGATGGGGATCGCGGGGATCATCAGCGATCACAAGGGGTCGGTGGCGCGGGATGTGCTGATCACGCCCGAGGACTGGGCGATGATGAAGCAGATGGCGCAGGAGGAGGCGCGGGCCAAGGGGATCGAATGGCCCGTGAAGGCGGCGGGAGAGCAGCAGGCGCTGTTCGTGGAGCCCAAGGGCGAGGCAGCGCCGGGGGCGGAGCGGGCGGAAGGCCCGGCGGTGGCGACGCCCGCAGCGCCGGGGGCGGAACCGGTGGGCGCGGTGGAGGAGTCGGAGGAAGAGGAAGCGCCGTGGGAGGAGGAAGAAGAGAAGTAAGGCGAGGGTCTTGATGCGCTTCTGGGGAGAGGCGGGCGGCGCGCGGGCATCATGCTCGCGGAAGTTGGGGGGCCGGGGTGGGCGGGAGAAGGTATGGCCCGGCCATTACCGGGCCTCGGGGTCGGGCCCGGCGCATCGGGTGAGGTTCGGGCGAGCATCCTTCAGTGATGGCGCTTGAAGCGGATGCGGATCGCATTATGCTGGTTTCGGCGGGCGTGGAGCGACCGCTTTTCGCCGGGTGTTTCCGCCGTGGCGATATGTTTCGGGAGGACCATGCCGTGAGTTTCCGACTGGCCCTTGCCATGACCGTGAGCGTCGCGCTGACCGCCGGGGTGTTCATCGCGGTGGCCGGCCCGCTCAACCCGCCATCCGGCCCGGTCGCTTCCAGCTACAAGACGCTGGGTGAGATCGAGCCTCGCACCGCGATAAGCGCGGTCAGCACGCCGGGCGATGCGGGCAGCGTGTTCCGCATCCGGCAGTCGGGGACCTATTACCTGACGGCGGATGTGTACGGCGTTTCGGGCAAGTCGGGCATCATCATCGCGGCGTCGAACGTGACGCTGGACCTGAACGGCTTCGGCCTCTACGGGGCGACGGGCGCGGACCGTGGGGTCGGGCTGTCGGGGAGCCAGGGCGGCCTCGTGATCAGCAACGGGTCGGTGCGAGGCTGGCCCGGCGGCGGGGTGGCCGTGGGGTCGGCGTACGACAGCAAGGTCGCCGAGATCTACGCCACGGCGAACGGGGGCACATCCGTCGGGGTGGGGGCGAACAGCGAGGTCCGGGATTGCCGGATCAGCATCGCGACGGCGAACGCGGTTAGCGTGGGCGTCGGGTCCCACGTGATCGACTGCCTCGTTGAGGGCGGCGACACCGGTGTGGTGTTGACGGGGCGGGGGTGCACCGTCGAGCGGTGCAAGTTCATCTCGCTCTCCGGGTCGGTCATCAGCGGCCAGGCGCAGTCGACGGTGCGGTTCTGCGCTGCGCAGTCGGCGGGCGGAGGGATCACGGTCCTGGCCCGCAGCGTCGTCGAGGGATGCACGCTGGTGCAGACGGGAACGGGGGTCACAGCGGGGGATGGCAGCCGGGTGATTGACTGCACGGTCGACCTTGTCGCGACGGGTTTTTCGGCCGGGAGCGATTGCATCCTGACGGGCTGCATCGCGACGCGGGCCAGCGGCGACGGGTTCGCGGTGAACAGCCGTTGCGTGCTGACCGGCTGTGTCGCGACGCTGTGCAGCGGGGATGGGTTCCAGGGTGTGGATGGCAACGATTTCAGCGGCTGCCGGGCCGAGGACAACGACGGCGACGGGTTCCGGGTGCAGTTCGGGAGCACGATCCGTCGGTGCGCGGCCCGGCTGAACATGCTCGACGGGATCGAGAGCGCGGCCGGCGGTCATCTGTTGGAGAACGAGTCGGATTCCAACGGCAACGGGGGCACCGGCGCCAACATCCGTCTGACCGGGTACGGGTGCCGGGTCGAGGGCAACACGCTGATCGGCGGGGATTTCGGGATCCAGGCGACCGCGGGCGGGAACCTGATCGTCCGGAACTCATCGGCGGCGTGCCCCAATCACTACGGATCGATCGCGGCGGGCAACGATGTCGGTCCGGTCGGGTCTGCGGCGACGAGCGCCAGCCCGTGGGCAAACGTCCAGTACTGACCCGCGCCGCAGCTTGAGGGGCGCTGCGCCGGCCCGGTGCCGATGGCGACGACCGGGGTCGTGGTCGCTTTGCTGCGCGGAGCGGGACGACCGTCATCCGGGCTCGGCGGGGTGGTGGCCCGCGCGTAACGGCCCCGGGGTGTGGCGGGTAGAAGGCGGTGGATGGGGGGCGCGTGGGGTCCGCCAGCAGCGGCGCTCGGAGCGACGGGAGGGTGCCCGGGAGCGCCCGGCCCGGTGATGTTGCGCTGGTGAAAGACCGATATTTGCGGGGTCTATACTGGGGGCGGCCCCCCGGGATAACCCAAGGCCGAAGAGTGAAGGCGTGGACACGAGAGCCCGCGGGCTCGGACCTAAAAAGGACTCATACATGCTCGTCAAGACTGGACGTAAGGGTGTTCTGAGCTGCGCGGCGGCGCTGGCGGTGTGCGGGATGGCGATGTCGGCGCTGGCGGATCTTCCGGCGGCGCTGGACCGGGTGCCGGCGGATGCGGTGGTGGCGGTGTCCATGAAGGACCTGTCGAAGCTGCACAGCCAGTTCGGGAAGCTGAAGGAAGCGACAGGGATGAAGGCGGACCTGGGGATGGCCGAGCAGCTGCTCGCGACGCCCGGGCTGAACAAGAGCGGGTCGGCGGCGCTGGTGCTGATGGGCGGGGAGGCGAAGGACGCGGAAGGCCCGGGCCCGATGGTGCTGGTGGTGCCGGTGTCGGACTACGCGGAGTTCGTGAAGGCGTTCGGCGGGAGCGGCGAGGACAAGATCGCGACGCTGACGATGCCGGAGGAGATGGATTTCGAGGGTTCGACGCAGGCGTACGCCAAGGACCTGGGGGGCGGGTACGCGGCGATGGGCCCGGTGAAGGAAGTGATCGAGGGGTTTGACGGCAAGGCCGGGAAGAGCGGCGACCACAAGAAGTCGCTGGGCCCGGTTGGCACGCGGGTGGCGGATTCGAGCGAGACGATCGTGGTGGCGAACATCCAGAAGCTGGGCCCGAAGATCGAGGAGGGTCTGGCGGGGATGAAGGACCAGGTGGGCATGGCGATGGCGATGGCCGGCCCGCAGGCGGAGCAGATGGAACGATCGATGGCGATGGTGGAGATGGTGGTGAAGGCGGTGGTGCGAGATGCGACGGTGACGATCGCCGGGCTGGGGTTTGATGAGAAGGGCGTGACCTTCGACATGGGCGCGCAGTTCAAGGAAGGGAGCCCATCGCACAAGCTGTTGCAGAGCAAGGGGGCGGCGTCGAAGCTGTTCTCGAAGCTGCCGTCGTCGCCGTTCCTGTTCGCGATGTCGGTGGACACCTCGGCGCCGGGGGTGAAGAGCCTGCTGAAGGAGGCGGCGGCGATGAGCCAGCCGGCCGAGGGAGCGCCGCCGGCGATGACGGCCAACATGATGAAGTCGCTCGAGACCGTCGACGGCGTGTCGTTCCTGATGGGGCAGACGCCGGGGCTGATGGCGGGGGGGCTGCTGGCCAACTCGGTGATGTACTACGCGACGAAGGACTCGGCGGCGTACATGACGTCGATGAAGGAAATGACCGAGGGGATGAACAGCCAGAAGGTCGAGGGGATGACGATCACCAGCACCTACAAGCCCGCGGCGCTGGAGGTGTCGGGGGTGAAGGTGGATGAGTGGGGGATGACGATGCAGGTCGACCCCAACAGCGAGCAGGCGATGCAGATGCAGCAGATGCAGATGATGATGTGGGGGATGGGCGGCGGCCCGTCGGGCTATGTCGCGGCCGTGGATGGCGGCGTGGTGATGACGATGAGCAAGAACCAGGTGATGCTGGGCTCGGCGATCGATGCGGCGAAGGGGAAGGCGGGGGAGGTCGACCCGCTGCTGAAGGATGTATCCGGGAACCTGCCCGCGGACCGGACGTTCGAGGCGTACATCGGGACCAAGAGCGTGCTGGACACCATCGCCGGGTTCATGGCGATGATGGGCGGCGGGGGCAACTTCCAGGTGCCCGCGCAGGTGGCGCCGGTGGGGATGGGCGGCACGACCGACTCGGGCGGGCTGCAGGTGCGGACGTACGTGCCGGCGAGCGTGATCAAGGCGGGTGTGGACATGTCCAAGAGCTTCGGGGGCGCGCCCGAGGAAGAGGCGCCCGAGGAGGATGGGAAGCCGCCGCGGTTCTGATGCAGGACGGCAATCGGCATTCGGCATCAGGCATTTGAATACATGACAGGCCCCCGGGAGGCGATTCTCCCGGGGGTTTTTCATAGGATCCGGCCTCATGGACGCGCGAGTTTCGGAGTGGCGGCTGGGAGCGAAGGTGGTGCGGCTGCCGGCGGTGATGGGCATATTGAACGTGACGCCGGACAGCTTTTCGGATGGGGGGGTGTACGGGGGCGTGGGGGAGGCGGTGGAGGCGGCCCGGCGGATGGTGGGGGAGGGGGCGGCGATCATCGATGTGGGCGGGGAGTCGACGCGGCCCGGCGCGGAGCGGGTGGGGGCGGGGGAGCAGATCGCGCGGGTGGCGCCGGTGATCGAGGGGATTCGGGCGGCGGGGATGACCGTTCCGATCACGGTGGACACGACGCGCGCGGAGGTGGCGGAGGCGGCGATCAGGGCTGGCGCTGATGGCGTCAACGATGTGTCGGCGGGGGAAGAGGATGCGGTGATGTTGGCGCTGGCGGGGCGGATGGGCGCCGGGCTGGTGCTGATGCACCGGCTGCGGCCGCCCGGCGGGGACCGGTACTCGGATGGGTACGGCGCGGATGGGCCGCGGTACGGGGATGTGGTGGCGGAGGTGAAGATGTATCTGGAAGCGCGGGCCCGGGCCGCGGAGGCGGCGGGGGTGGCGCGGGAGTCGATCGTGGTCGATCCGGGATTGGGCTTTGGCAAGACGGTGGAGCAGAATCTTGAGCTGATCCGGAGGACAGGGGAGATCGCGGCGCTGGGGTACCCGGTGATGAGCGGGCTGAGTCGCAAGAGTTTCGTGGGGCGGGCGGTGCTTGGGAGGGAGTCGAGGCCCGGCGAGCGGGTGGGGGCGTCGGTGGAGATGAGCCTGAAGCACCGGGCCGCGGGGGCGCTGATTTTCAGGGTGCACGATGTGAGGGAGCATGTGGGGGCGATGGGGGGAGTGGTTGGGTGGGGGAGTCACGGACAGGCAGGATGATGAGTGGGCGCGACGAGCCGAAGCGGCGCCGTTGCGGCACCCAGCCGGGGAGGTCGAATTGGGAAGCTCGGACGGTTTTCGTCCGGGTGTGGAATGTTGCCTGACCGGGGTGGGGGCGTAGCATTGCGGCTGAAGGTTGACCGAGGCGGGGACCGGGGAGTGCCGGGCCCGGCCGAGGGGGTTTGCGAGGCAAACGGAGTCGCCATGGGCAGCGCGCACGTTCAGACGTTCACGGATGCGAACTTTGAGCAGGAGGTTCTGGGGTCATCGCAGCCCGTGCTGGTGGATTTCTGGGCGGAGTGGTGCATGCCGTGCCGGATGCTGGCGCCGATCATCGACGCGGTGGCGGAGCAGTTCGCGGGGAAGGTGAAGGTTGGGAAGGTGGACACGGATTCGAACCGGCAGATCTCGATGAAATACGGGATCACGGCGATCCCGACGGTGATTCTGTTCAAGGGCGGGCAGGTGGCGAAGAAGTTCGTGGGGCTGACGAAGAAGGAAGACCTGGCGGCGGCGTTGAGCGCGGCCGCGGCGGCCTGACGGACGGGGGCGTTTGCGGTTTGGATCCGGCGGCGGCCCGCGCGCGGGCTCGTGGAAGGTTGCATGCCAGACAACTCAGGCCAGGTGACAGGTCGGGTGACAGGCCCGGTGACAGGCCATGTGACAGGCCCGGTGACAGGAAGCGTGGTGTCCCGCATGGTGAAGAGGCCGATCGAGGTCCGCGCCGCGGGGGGCGGGTCGCCGGCCCGTCCCGTGCGGTGCGGGGTGGTGGGCGTGGGGCGGATGGGCCAGCACCACGCGCGGGTGTACGCGCAGCTGCCGGAGACGGAGCTGATCGGGGTGGTGGATTCGAACCCCGGGCGGACGGGGCAGATCTCGGAGAAGTTCAGCTGCCCGGCGATGGAGCGGGTGGATGAGCTGATCGATGCGGGCGTCGAGGCGGTGAGCGTGGCGGTGCCGACGGTGTTCCACCGGGATGTGGCGGAGAAGCTGCTGCGTGCGGGGGTGGCGTGCCTGATCGAGAAGCCGCTGGCGAAGAACGTGGAGGAGGCCCGGGCGATCAAGGAGCTGGCGGAGCAGACGGGGACCGTGATGATGGTGGGGCACATCGAGCGGTTCAACCCGGTGATGCGGGCGATGCAGAAGGCGACGGCGGGGGGGCAGTCGGTGGTGCCGCGGTTCATCGAAGTGAGCCGGGTGAGCCCGATGACGTTCCGGTCGGTGGATGTGGGCGTCGTGATGGACATGATGATCCACGACATCGACGTGATCCTGATGCTGATGGGCGGGCAGGAGCCGGATGAGATCCAGGCGGCGGGCGTGTCGGTGATCACGGAGCACGAGGACATCTGCAACGCGCGGCTGACGTTCCGGAGGCCCGCGATCACGGGCGGGCGGACGTGCGTGGTGAACATGACGTGCTCGCGGCTGGCGCTGAAGACCGAGCGGGTGACGCGGATCACGGGGGAGAACGCGTACATCAAGATCGACTACGCGACCAAGCAGGGGCTGATCATCCGGCGGATCGCCAACGAGATCCAGATGCGGGAGGTGCGTGAGCAGCTGCGGCAGGGGTCGGACCTGACGAGCCTGAAGTGGCAGGAGCTGGTGAACATCGAGCCGCTGGATGTGGATGACTCCGAGCCGATCGTGGCGGAGATCAAGGCGTTCCTGGAGGCGGCGACGACGGGGAAGCCGCCGCCGATCGACGCGGAGGCGGGGTTTGTGAACGTGCGGACGGCGGAGCGGATCGTGCAGGCGATCCGGGAGAATCGGTAGGCACTGGGCACTGGGCACTGGGCACTGGGCACTGGGCACTGGGCACTGGGCACTGGGCACTGGGCGGGGCCTGATTCCGGGGCGATGCGAACCCGGCGGCGAGCCGATGAGTAGAGAAGCGACCGGGCGTGCGCGCGGCCGAGGGTTCCGCGGGGGTGTTTTCTCGGACGCGGACGTAGAATTGGGGATTGCGGGCCGGGCGGCCCGGATGAGCGAGAGGAAGCGACCATCATGTGCGGAATCGTCGCGTACATCGGGAACAAGCAGGCGCAGACGCTGTTGCTGGAGGGTCTCAAGCGGCTGGAGTACCGGGGGTACGACTCGGCGGGGATGGCGACGATCGAGGATGGGCACGTGAGGGTGGTGCGCGCGGTGGGGCGGGTGTCGAACCTGGAGGACAAGCTGGAGGACCTGGGCGGGCTGCGGGGGAACCTGGGGATGGCCCACACGCGGTGGGCGACGCACGGGGGGGTGACGGAGCCCAACGCGCACCCGCACCGGGATGACAAGAGCGGTGTGTGCATCATCCATAACGGGATCATCGAGAACTACGCGGCGATCAAGACCTACCTGGCGGAGAAGGGGCACAAGTTCACGAGCGACACCGACACCGAGGTGCTCGCGATGCTGATCGGGGAGCTGTACGAGGGGGACCTGGAGGCGGCGGTGCAGGCGGCGCTGCGCGAGGTGACGGGGGCGTACGCGATCGTGGTGATGTGCGAGAAGGAGCCCGAGACGCTGGTGTGCGCCCGCAAGGGCAGCCCGCTGATGGTGGGCGTGGGCAACGGCGAGTACATCGTGGCCTCCGACGGGTCGGCGATCGTGTCGCACACGACGCAGGCGTTCCACCTCGACGACTACAACGTGGTGAAGATCACGCGCTCGGGCTTCCACACCTCGACGATCCACAACGTGCCGGTGAACCCCAAGGTGGTGCAGCTGGAGCTGGAGCTGCAGGAGATCGAGCTGGGGGGCTTCAGCCACTTCATGCAGAAGGAGATCTTCGAGCAGCCCAAGGCGCTGCGGAACTGCTTCCGCGGGCGGTGCGACATCGACGAGGGGCGGGTGGTGCTGGGCGGGGTCTCGGGGTTCACCAAGGAGCTGATCAAGGCGAGGCGGGTGGTGCTGACGGCGCAGGGGACGGCGCTGCACGCGGCGATGATCGGCGAGTACCTGATCGAGGACCTGGCGAAGATCCCGGCGGTGGCCGAGTACGCCAGCGAGTTCCGCTACCGCAACCCGATCATCGAGGACAACACGGTGGTGGTGGCGGTGAGCCAGTCGGGCGAGACGGCCGACACGCTGGCGGCGCTGCGGGAGGCCAAGGACCGGGGGGCGCTGGCGCTGGGCGTGGTGAACGTGGTGGGGAGCTCGATCGCGCGGGAGACGGATGCGGGCGTGTACCTGCGGGTCGGCCCGGAGATCGGGGTGGCGAGCACGAAGGCGTTCGTCGGGCAGGTGGCGGTGCTGACGCTGGTGACCTTGTTTCTGGCGAGGCGGCGGTACATGTCGGGGGACATGTGCGCGCAGATGATGAAGTCGCTGCAGGGGGTGCCGGAGAAGATCGAGCGGATCCTGGAGCAGGATTCCAAGATCCGGCAGGTGACCGAGAAGTACATCGAGCGGGAGAACTGGCTGTTCCTGGGGCGGGGGTACAACTACCCGACCGCGCTCGAGGGGGCGCTGAAGCTCAAGGAGATCAGCTACATCCACGCGGAGGGGATGCCGGCGGCGGAGATGAAGCACGGGCCGATCGCGCTGATCAACGAGGGGATGCCGGCGGTGTTCATCGCCAACCGGGGCCGGCAGTACGAGAAGGTGATCAGCAACATCCAGGAAGTCCGCAGCCGCGGGGGCCACGTGATCGTGGTGGCGACCGAGGGCGATGAGAACATCAAGCGGGTGGCGGAGGATGTGCTGTACGTGCCGGACATCGAGGAACCGCTCTCCCCGATGCTGACGGTGATCCCGCTGCAGCTGATGGCGTACCACGCGGCGGTGCTGCGCGGGCACGATGTGGACAAGCCGAGGAACCTGGCCAAGAGCGTCACGGTGGAGTGACGTCGGCGAACAATCCGGACGACGGGATGTGGTTATGCGCACCGTACTGGCGCTGTGGCTCGCGCTGCCTTCTCTGCTTGCGTTGCTGATGGCGGCGGATGCGATTGTGGAGTGGTTTCCGATCGGGCGGGAAAGTCCGTTCATGCCCGCATGGGTTCTCGGCGGGCAATTGATCGTCGCGGTGGTGGGGGCGCTAGCGGCGGTCGCGGCCGGCGCGGTCGGCGTTCGTCACGCGATGCAGGCGAGAGGTGCGGCAGCGAACGGATGGTGGACGTGGCTGATGTCGTGCGCGAGCCCGATTGCCGTGCAACTACTCATGCCGGCCGAGGATCCGTATACCGGAGCGGGTTGGCCGGCCGGAAGCGTTCTGGGCGCATGCGCTCTGTGCGTGCCGGTCGGGCTTCTGTTCGTCGTGCCGGCCATCCTTTCGGCTCGCAAGGCGAGCGAGCTCAAGCAGCGGCGCGTCTGAGCAGGGATCAGCGCCGCTCCGCGTACTCGGAGCGCAGCCAGATCACCAGTCCGCCCAGGCCCCCGCCGAGGCCGGCCGGGCCCGCGCCGATGAGCGGGCCGCAGCAGAGCATGAACGCCGATCCGAAGGGGTCGGGGTTCTGGCGCACATCGTGAAGGAAGAAGCGGACCACCACGATCGAGGAGATGGTCGCGGAGGCGATCAGAATCGCGAACTCGGAAGCTCGCGTGCGCGAGGTCACGATGGCGCCGGCGATGGGGATGGAGATGGTGGCGAGTGTTCCCAGGAACACCGTTTCGGCGTACGCCGGGCCCGGCGGCCAGAAGATCACGCCGAACGTCACGGCGCTGCAGACCGGCGCGAGGATGATGCACCAGAGCTTTATCCCACCGTCGTAGCGGACGAACCAGGAGCTGCCGGCGGCGGTGGTCCGGGCCCAGGAGCCGCATTCCGGGCAGCGCCGGCCCGGCGGTGTGGCGGCGAGGTCGTAATCGCAGGCTTCGCAGCGCGGCCCGGTGGTATAGCGGACCCGGGGCCGGCTCAACAGGACGCCCGTGATGCCGATACCGCTGAGCAGGCCGAAGAGGAATATGAAGTAGGTGAGGAGATCAGAGACGTACACGGATTCAGTGTAACTGGGGGCGGGGGGCGGCCCGTTGGCGGTGGGGTGGAGACCTGAATCCGCCGGTGAGGCCGGGCGGGGAGCGCGTGAGGCCCGGTTCATTCACCGGGCCGGGAACGGCGGCTCAACTCGGCACGTACAACGTCCGATAGGATGGCCCGATGCCCGAACCCCCGCGGCGTGATGTGTCTTTGGGGCAGGCTTCCGGAGATGGCCCGGCCGGTGGCGGTGCGCGCGGGGGGCAGGAGCGTGGCGGACGCGAGGACGCGTCCACCACGGCACCCGGCCCGGACACCGGCCAGAGGCCGGTGCCACTGAGCACGCCGCACGCCGACCTGAGTCTGCAGCTCGCGCCCGGGCAGGAGCCGGTGGATGCATCGCTGTACCTGCACCCGCAGACTCTGGCGAGGCTGGGCAGCTTCGAGCTGCGGGCCAAGATGATCGTGGAGGGGATGTCGAGCGGGCAGCACCGCTCGCCGTACCACGGGTTCAGCGTGGAGTTCGCTCAGCACCGCCAGTACGTGAGCGGGGATGACATCCGGCACCTGGACTGGAAGGTGTACGGGCGGACCGACAAGCTGCAGCTCAAGCAGTACCAGCAGGAGACGAGCCTCGACCTGATCGTGATGGTGGATGCGTCGGGGTCGATGAACTACGGGTCGCGGAGCTTCGAGGAGGCCTCGGGCGCGGGGCGGAAGACGGGCCCGGATGGCAACCCGGCGTGGACCAAGTTCGACCACGCGACGGCGCTGGCGGCGGCGCTGTCGTACATCACGCTGCGGCAGGGGGACCGGGTGGGGCTGGTGGTGTACGCGGACAGCGTGCGGCAGATCGTCAAGCGGTCGAGCAGCCAGGGGACGTGGCGGCAGATCGTGGGGGCGCTCTCGACGCCGCCAGCGCGGCTGACGCCGGGGGAAGCGCCGCGGCCGACGAACCTGGCGAGGGCGGTGGACCAGATTCTGGCGGGGGTGAGCAACCGGTGCCTGATCGCGGTGATCTCGGATTTCTTCCAGGACATCGGGGACATGCGGGCGGCGCTGGCCCGGGTGCGGCACTCGCGGCACGATGTGCTGGCGTTCCAGGTGCTGGACCGGCAGGAGACCGAGTTTGACCTGACGGAGACGGCGCCGTTCGAGGGGCTGGAGGGTGAGGGTCGCGTGAAGCTGGACCCGAGGGCGGTGCGGAAGGCGTACCTGGAGGCGATCAACGGGCACATCGATTCGGTGGAGAAGCTGTTCAAGAGCTTCGGGTACGACTACCAGCGGCTGGGGACGCACGACTGGCTGGGCCCGCCGCTGGCGGCGTTCGTGGCGAGGCGGAATGCGCAGATCAAGAGGAGCAAGTATGGGTAAGCAGGCACGAAGGGACGAAGGCACGGAGGCACGGAGGGGGAGTCATCCCCGCGCCTTCTGCACTTCGTGCCTGCGTGCCTCCGTGCCTGTGTGCCTGTCCCCATGACTTTTCTCCACCCCTCCATCTTCCTCGCCGGGCTGGTGTGCATCGCGATCCCGATCGTGATCCACCTGCTGATGCGGCGGCGGCGCCGGCCCGTGCCGTGGGCGGCGATGAAGTTCCTGCTGGAGGCCTACCGCAAGCAGAAGCGGAGGCTGACGCTGGAGCAGTTGCTGCTGCTGGCGCTGCGGTGTCTCTTGATCGGGCTGGTGGGGATCGGGCTGGCGAGGCCGATGATCGGGGCGGCGGCCGGGCTGACGGGCCCGGGCCCGCGCACGGTGTACCTGGTGATCGACAACAGCCTGGTGTCCGGGGTTCGGGATGCGGCGGGCACGACGGCGCTGGAGCGGCAGCAGGCCCGGGCCGAGCGGGTGCTGGAGCAGCTGGACAGCGCGCGGGGGGACCGGGCGGGGCTGATCGTGCTGGGCGGCCCGGCCGAGGCGATCGTGGCGCCGCCGGCGGTGGACCTGGCGGGAGTGAAGAGCGCGGTGCGCGCGATCGAGGGGACGGATGGCCCGGCGGACTGGATGGGGGCCTCGGCGGTGCTGCGTTCGACGGCGGCGGCGCGGCGGGGTGATGAGCCGGCGGCGTCGGTGATCGTGCTGAGCGAGTTGCGGGCGGGGTCGGTGGACCTGCGCCGGCCCGCGCCGAAGCTGGGGCTGGAGGGTGGCGGGGCGGTGCTGGTGTCGCGGCCCGCGGGGGAAGCGGTGGACAACGTGAGCGTGCTGGATGTGGAGCCGCTGCGCGGGGTGCTGCTGAAGGGGGCGGAGGGTTCCGGGGGGGCCGGTGAGCCGGCGCGGGTGACCGTGAGGAGGAGCGGGCCCGGCGTTTCGAAGGCGGGTGTGAGCGAGGTGCGGGTGAGCGTGGAGGGGGCGGGCGGGGAGGGTGGGAAGGCAGGGACGGGGCTGGTGCGGTGGGCATCGGGCCAGGAAGAGGCGAACGTATCGGTGGCGGTGCCGGCGGATGCGGGTGCGTTCGCGGGGTCCGGGGGAGGGTCATCGGGGCGCGTGCTGGCGGCGCGAATTGATAATGATGCGCTGGCGGGGGACAACATCTGGCGCCGGCCCGTGCGGCTGGGCGAGGCGGTGGAGGTGGCGCTGATCTCGCCGCCGGTGGGGATCGCGGGGACGATCGAGCAGTTCACACCGACGGACTGGTACCGGCTGGCGCTGAGCCCGGATGGCGATGGCTCGCGCTCGGGCGGCGAGGTGCGGGTGACGGTGATCGAGTCCTCGCAGGCGGGGGTGAGGTCGCTGGCGGGGTTTGATGCGGTGATCGTGCCGTACCCGGAGACGCTGGATGACGGGGCGTGGCGGGCCATCGGGCAGTTCGCGAGGTCGGGCGGGGCGGTGATTCTGAACCCGACGCCGGGCGAGTCGGTGAACGTGTGGACGGATGCGATGGGGCGGGCGCTGGGGCTGGGGTGGGAGCTGGCGCGGGAATCGCGTGAGCTGGCGGAGCCGGCGACGATCCAGCCGGGGCGGGAAGGGGCCGAGGCCGGCGCGGGGGGCCTGCTCGGGCTGCTGGGCGGGGAGCTGGAGGAACTGCTCAAGCCGGTGCGGGTGCGGCGGCTGCTCGATGTTGATCTGAAGGATGTCTCAGCGCGGGTGGAGCTGCGCACGGGGGATGGCAAGCCGTTGCTGGTGGTGGGTGAACCGGCGGGCGGGCGCGGCGTGGTGGCGATGCTGCTGGCGGCGCCGGACTTGGCGTGGACCGATCTGCCGGTGCGGCCGCTGATGGTGCCGCTGGTGCAGGAGCTGGTGCGCCAGGGGGCGGGCCGGGCCGGGGGCGCGTGGCACGGCCCGGCGGGGTCGAAGGCGCCGGTGCCGGCGGGGGCGATTGAGCTGCGGGGGGGATCGGGCGGGTCGGGGGGCTCGCTCGTCATGGCGGCGGCGGGCGGGGAGAGCGCCGAGGCGATCCGCCGGGCCGGGGTATGGAGGGCGCTGGATTCGACCGGGGCTGAGGTCGGGCTGATCGCCGTGAACGCCGATCCCGAGGCTGCGCACGTGGAGGTGCAGACCGAATCGGAGCTGGCGCCGTGGTTGACCGCGCTGGCGGGGGATTCGGGGTGGGGATGGCTGGATGATGACTCGCTGGAGGTCAAGCCGGGGATGGCCGCCGCGGCCGGGGGTCCAGGACTGGGCGCGGGGCGGGCGGAGAACGGGATGCCGCTGAGTCTGCCGGTGCTGCTGGGCGCGGTGGTAGTGGCGCTGGCGGAGCTGGCGGTGGCGCGGTGGTCGAGCCATGCGCGGGGGATGCGGCAGGAGGGCCCGGCATGATGAGCGGGCTGGAGCGGGTCCTGGGGTTGAAGGAACTGCGGCTGGGCGCGGCGGATGTGGCCCTGGAGTGGGCCCGGCCGATGCCGCCGTGGGTGTGGTCGCTGATCGTGCTTGCGGCGGTGGGGATGGCGGGGTGGAGCTACTGGCGGCTGACGGGCCCGCGGTGGGCGCGGGGGGTGCTGGGATCGCTTCGGGCGCTGGTGCTGCTGCTGCTGGCGGTGGTGGTGGCGGGTCCGCAGCTGGTGAAGCGGCCCGAGCGGGTGGAGCGGGACTGGGTGGTGGTGCTGCTGGACCGTTCAGCATCGATGAACGTCGCGGATGTGAAGGCCGGCGCGGGTACGGGCGGCGGGATGATCTCGCGGGACAGGCAGCTGCGGGAAGCGGTGCGGGCGGGCTGGCCCGCCTGGGAGGCGGCGGCGGGCGAGCGGAATGTGCTGTGGATGGGGTTTGATGCGGGGGCGTACGAGCTGGCGGGGGCGGATGACCCCTCTCGCGCGGGCCCGCCCGCGCTGGGCCCGGCGGAGGGTCGGCGGACGAGCCTGGACCGTGCGATCGAGCAGGCGCTGCGGCGGGTGACGGCGCGGCCCGTGGCGGGGATCGTGATCGCGAGCGACGGGCGGAGCGCGGATGAGCCCGGCAAGGGGCTGCTGCGGCGGCTGCAGGCGGAGCAGATCCCGGTGTTCAGTGTTCCGCTGGGGAGCGCGGTGCCGCCGACGGATGTGGCGCTGCGGCGGGTGGAGGCGCCGCGGACGGCGTTCGCGGATGACCTGGTGCCGGTGGGGGTGGAGGTGGAGCGGTCGGGGGGGCCCGAGGGGGGGACTGAGCGGGCGCTCGTGCAGCTGCTGGATGATGCGAGCGGGGCGGTGCTGGATGAGAAGTCGGTGGAGCTGACGGGAGATATCCCGGCGCGGGTAACGCTGACGACCAAGCCGGCGGCGGCGGGGCGTTCGAGCTGGAGCGTGCGGGTGCGGCCCGCGGGTGAGGACATCACGCCGGGGAACAACGAGCAGAAGCTGGCGCTGAACATCGTGGATGTGCCGATCCGGGTGCTTCAGATTGATGGGTATCCGCGGTGGGAGTTCCGGTACCTGAAGAACCTGTTCCTGCGGGAGTCATCGATCAAGTCGGCATCGCTGCTCCTGGCGGCGGACCGCCGGTACATCCAGGAGGGGTCGAGCCCGCTGCAGGCGATCCCGACTTCGCCGGGTGAGTGGTCGGCGTTCGATGTGTTCGTGATGGGGGATGTGCGGCCCGAGCTGTTCAACCCGGAGCAGCTCGAGCAGATCAAGGAGCAGGTGGCGCTGCGGGGTGCGGGGCTGTTGTGGATCGGCGGCCCGTACGCGATGCCGGGGGCGTGGGCGGGGACGCCGCTGGCGGATTTGCTCCCGTTCTCGCCGTCGGGCGGTGGGGCGGGGGGGAGTGCGGAAGGGGCGGAGCGGGTGACGGCCTGGCCCGGCCCGGTGACGATGGCGCCGACGGTGGAAGCGGAGCGTCTGGGGGTGATGCGGCTGGGGGATGAGGCCGGGGCGGCCTGGCCCGGCGCGTTGTCGGACCCGATGCTGGGGTGGACGCAGCTGCGGTGGGCGCAGCGGATCGATCAGCGGGCGCTGAAGCCTGCGGCGGAGGTGTTGGCGCGGGGGGTGTCGGCGTCGGATGAGGGGGTGAGCGCGCCTCTGGTGGTGTCGATGCGGTACGGCGCTGGGCGGTCGATCTACGTGGGAACGGATGAGATCTGGCGGTGGCGGTACGCGCGGGGTGAGACGCTGCCGGAGCGGTTCTGGCTGCCGCTGGTGCGGCTGCTGGCGCGCGACAGCCTGGCCCGGGCCGGACAGGCGGCGGTGATCGAGGTGAGCCCGGCGCGGGCGGGCGTGGGCCAGCCGGTGCGGGTGACGGTGAAGCTGCTGGACCAGTCGCTGGCGGACAGCGCGGTGTCGGGCGTGACGGTGCGGATCGCGCGGGCCGGGGCGGAGCCTGGCGCCGGGGCGCGGGGGAACGAGGAGCAGCGGTTGAAGTTGTCGGCTGAGTCGGCGGCGGGGGGCGCGGCCCGCGCGGCGGGATCGAACCACACGGCGACATGGATTGCGGATGCGCCGGGGACCTACCGCTTCGAGATCGTCGATCCGCCGGTGGGGGTGGCGTCGGGGATCGAGGCGACGGCGGAGGTGACGCTGCCGGATGATGAGATGCGCGAGCCGGCGGCGGACCACATCGCGCTGGGGCTGTTGAGCGCGCAGACGAGCGGGCGGGTGGTGCCGGCGGAGTCGATGGGGGAGATCCCGGCGATGCTGCCTTCGCGGCAGATCCGCATCGTCGGGGCGGCGCAGATCGAGACGCTGTGGGACCGGCCCGTCGTGCTGGGGGTAATCGTGCTGCTCCTGGGCTTGGAATGGGTGGGCCGGAAGGTGTTGCGGCTTTCGTAACAGCGGGCCCGGCGGCAGGGTTTTCGGACCTGCCGGGGAGGCCGGGGCGTAGAGTTGAATGGAGAAGGATGACTGCTATTCGAGGCACCGGGGGCCGCGGCCGACGAATCGGATCTGGAAGGTGAGGGGCGGGCCGGGGTGAAGGAACGGAGCCTGAAGGCTCAGGGGCGGTGCGGTGGTGGACCACGGGCCGGAAGCGCAGCGCGGGACGGCGGGCCCGGAAGGCCCGGCGGGTGCAGCGCCGGGGGCGGCCACGACGATAGCGGGAGTGGCGGGCGCGCTGGCGGGCGTGAGGTCGCGGGCCCGGTTTCGGCTGTGCGTGCTGGCGGGGGCGTGGCTGCTGACGGCGGTGCTGGCGGTGGGGCTGGGGCTGGTGCTGTTTGATTATTTGGCCCGGCTGCCCGCGGTGCTGCGTGGTGTGCTGCTGGCGATCGGGGTGTGTGCGGGCGTGTGGGAGTTCCGCCGGGCCGTGCTGCCGGCGCTGCGGTTCCGGCCCAGCCTGACCGAGGTGGCATTGCGGCTCGAATCGAGCGAGGCGGGGCGGCGGGCCGGGCTGGCGGGTGTGCTGGCGGCGGGGCTGGAGCTGGGTTCAACATCAGGCGCGGCGGGCGGCGGCGTGCTGGAGAGGAAGCTGTCGGCGCGGGTGGCGGATGAAGCGATGCGGCGGTTTGATCCGTCCATCGCGGCGTCGGTGTTCGCGCCGGGGAGGGTGCGGGCCGCGACGCTGGTGCTGGCAGGCGCGGCGGCGGTGATCGGGGTGTGGGGCGCAGCGCGGCCCGAGCTGGCGCGGATCGGCGTGACGAGGCTGGTGGCGCCGTGGATGGGTGTGCAGTGGCCGCGGCGGACGGAGGTCGTGAACGCGACGGGGGCTGCGGCGCACGCGATCGATGCGGCGCTGCCGCTGCGGGCGATGCTGACGCGGACGGACCGCGGCCCGGGGCGGACGGATGTTTGGGTGAACTACAGGATCGTGCGGGACGGGGAGCCGGGCCCGGTGCAGCGGACGCTGATGACCGCGCAGCAGCAGCGAGCGGCGTCGGTGATCGCGACGGCGTCGGAGCTGGGCGGGCGGTCGATCCCGGTGACGGGGGAGATGTACGAGCGGCTGGTGGAGCCGGCGGGGCTGCTGGGCGCGGATGCGCCGGTGGCGGGCGGAGCGGGGCGGGAAGAGAGCGCGGGCCCGCCGGAGCTGGAGTACTGGTTCCAGACGAGCGATGACCGGACGGAGCCGGCGCGGATCGCGCTGGTGGAGCGGCCCGGCGTGAGCGCGGCGGCGGTGGAGGTGGTGCCGCCGGCGTACGCGGCGGGCGCGCGGAGCGGGGAGAGCTGGTGGACGGGCGAGCGCGTGGTAGCGATGGGGGAGCGTGGGGCGGCGGTCGGGCCGATCCTGGCCGGGTCGACGGTGCGGCTGCGGCTGGAGTTGAACAAGCCGGTGCCGGCGGCGCCGGCGTGGCGGGATGATGAGGCGGGGGCGGAGGAGCCGAGCATCACGGGCGACGGCGCGCGGTGGGTGATGGAGTGGACGGCGGGGGTGTCGCGGCGGCTGAGCGTGGGGCTGGAGGACTCCTACGGGCTGCGGAGCGCCGACGAGGTGGTGTTCAGCGTGGATGTGCTGGCGGACCAGAGCCCGGGGGCGACGGTGGTGGACCCGGCGCGGGATGAGTCGGTGCTGGCGACGGCGGTGATCGATGTGGTGGGAGAGGGGCGGGATGACATCGGGCTGGTGTGGGTGGCGCTGGAGCGCGAGCGGATCGCGGCGGCGCCATCGCCCGCGCCGGCGGACGGCGCTGCGGCGGATCCGAAGGCGGGCCCGGCCGAGATGGCCCGGCTGGAGGTGGCGGCGCAGGGAGAGGATTCGCGGCAGGCCCGGGTGACGGGCGTGCTGGACCTGTCTGAGCTTGGTGTGAAGGCGGGGGATGAGGTGCGGGTGACGACGGTGGCGCGCGACATCTTCGCGGATGAGTCGGGCGCGGGCGGGCATGAGCCGGTGAGGTCGACGCCGCGGCGGCTGCGGATCATCACCGAGAGCGAGCTGGTGGAGCAGCTGCAGAGCGAGCTGGCGGGTGTGAGGCAGTCGGCGATCCGGCTGGACCGGGAGCAGTCGCAGGCGGCCGAGACGCTGGAGCGGGCCGGGGCGGAGGGCGCCTCCTCGCCGGAGCTGCGGCGGCGGCAGTGGTCGATCGGCGAGGCGCTGCGGCCGCAGTCGGCGGCGCTGCAGAGGCTGGCGGCCCGGGCCGAACGCAACGGTCTGCAGGACCGGAACCTTGAGCTGATGCTGGAGAGCGCCGCGGCGATCGTGGCCCGGGCCGGGGAGGCCTCGGACCGGGCGACATCGGCGATGGACCGGGCGGGCCAGCGGCCTTCGGAGGCGGCGGAGGCGGCGAAGGAGGCCGGCGGCGCGCAGCGCGAGGTCCGCGAGGAGCTGGCGAGGCTGATTGATCTGCTCGAGAGCGGCAAGGACGGCTGGGCCGTGCGCCGGGCCATCGAGAAGCTGCTGGCGGAGCAGAAGGAGCTGTCGCAGCGGACGGATGAGCTGGGGGCGGAGACCGTGGGCCGGCCGATGTCGGAGTTGACGCCGGGCCAGCGGGATGAGCTGAACCGGCTGGCGCAGCAGCAGCGGGAGGCCTCGGCCAAGGCGGGCGCGGCGATGGACCAGATCCTGTCGCGGGCCCGGCAGATGGCGGAGAACGACCCGGCGCAGGCCGAGGCGATGATGCAGGCGGCGAAGCGGGCGCAGGAGCGGGGTCTGCAGGAATCGATGGAGCAGGCGGCGGAGGAGATCGCGAGGAACAAGACGCAGTCGGGGTCGGACTACCAGGAGCAGGCGGAGGAAGCGCTCTCGCAGATGCTGGAGGAGATGGAGAACACCGATACGAAGCGCGAGGAGGTGCTGCGGCGGGTGCTGACGGGGCTGATCCGATCGATCGAGGAGCTGGTGAAGCGGCAGCAGGGCGACCTGGAGGCGATCGGGCGGGTGGAGAAGGTGGGCGTCGAGGCGCTGGCCCGGTCGATGATCGACCTGCGGGTGCGGACGCTGGCGGTCGCGGAGGAGGCGAGGGGGGCGGGGCGGGAGGCGATCAAGGTGATCGCGGCGCTGGCGGCGGCGGGGGATGCGCAGACGACGGCCATCGGGGCGCTGCGGGCCAGCCCGGCGGACACGGGCGGCGCGGATGCGTCGGAACGGGTCAGTCTCGAGGCGCTGAAGGAGGCCCTGGCGCAGGCGAAAAAGCTGGAGGAGCAGTCGCAGGAGCGCGAACAGGCCCGCAAGCGCGATGAGCTGCGGCAGGCGTACACGCAGGCTCTATTGACCCAGCGCGACCTGCGGCTGAAGGCATCGGACTTTGCGAGCAAGGAGCTGAACCGGCGCGACCGCGCGGTGCTGCGCGGGCTGGGCGAGCGGCAGGAGGCGCAGCGGGCGGGGCTAGAGGAGCTGCGGGCCAAATCGGAGGAGCTGAAGGAAGCGGGCGTGTTCCAGTTCGCGCATAAGCGGCTGGATGACCTACTGAAGCGCATCGGGGCGACGCTGAGCGGCGGGGAGATGAACGCCGCGACGGCGGCGGGCCTCTCCGACTCGGAGCGGATGCTCGAGTCGCTGGTCGAGGCGCTGAAGGAGGATGAGAAGAAGAACGACTTCAACGAGGGCTCGGATGGCGGCGGTGGCGGTGGTGGAGGCGGAGGCCAGGGGGGGCAGGCGCCGCCGGCGATCCCGCCGATCGCGGAGCTCAAGCTGCTGAAGCTGATCCAGCAGGAGATCGCCGGGCGGACCCGGGCCGCGGGTGATACTGAGGTGATCGAGAAGCTGGGCCTGGACCAGCAGGAGCTGACGAGGTACGCCAAGGAGCTGATCGAGCGGATGAAGAAGCAGGAGCGCGACCAGGGCGCGGGGGGCGGGCCATGAGCGCGGGTGCGCGAGGGATCGCGGGGCTGGTGCTCGCGGCGGGTGTGCTGGCCGGGGGGCCCGCGCGGGCCGTTTCGATGTCGCCGCCCGCGCAGCCGTGGCCGACTTCACCCCGGCCCGCGGAGGATGCGACGCCGGCGCGGACGGAGCCGGGCCCGGCGCTGCCGGGGCTGGATGATCTGCTGGGCTTGCCCGGGGAGGGCGGCGGGGGCGTTGAGCCCGCGAGGGATCCATCGCGGGATGCGCTGGACCAGCAGCTGGATCTGGAAGCGCCGGGGGACCCGTTCGAGCAGGCCGTCGAGCTGATGGGGCGCTCGGCGGTGCGGCTGGTTGATGCGCGGGATGCCGGGCTGGGGACGCAGCGCATTCAGGAAGAGGTGATCCGCAAGCTCGACAAGATGATCGATGAAGCGCAGAAGAGCCAGCAGCAGCAGTCGAGCAAATCCAAGAGCCGCTCGCAGTCGCAGCAGCAACAGCAGCAGCGCCAGGAGACGCAGGCCCAGACCAAGTCGGGCGACAACACCGGGCAGACCAACGTGCCGGGGCGGCAGGATGGCCCGCGCCGGGAGGGAGCGCCGCCATCGACGGCGGCGTGGGGGAACCTGCCCGAGCACGTGCGCGAGGCGCTGATGCAGGGCTTCAGCGACCGGTTCAGCTCGCTGTACCAGTCGATGACCGAGGCGTACTACCGCAAGCTGGCGGAGGAGCCCAAGAAATGAGATATCCCGGGCGCACTTCGGCGTTGGTCGCGGCGGTGCTGATCGCGGCGGCGAGCGGTGCGCAGCCGGCGGACCCCGCCGCGCCGTCCGCTGAGCCCGCGCCGGGCCCGGCTTCGGCGCAGAACAACGCGATAGAGGGAGAGATCACTCCGGAGTTGGACCGGGCGGTGACGCGGGGGCTGGCGGCGCTGGCGAGGACGCAGAACGAGGATGGCTCGTTCGGGGATGGGCGCTGGGGGCGCAGCGTGGCGATCACGGCGCTGGCGTGCCTGGCGTTCATGGCGGATGGCAACCTGCCGGGGCGGGGCGCGTACGGCGAGCAGGTGTCGCGCGGGCTGGACTTCGTGCTGGCCAACTGCTCAGAGAGCGGGCTGATCGCGGCCGAGGCGGCCAACGGGCCGATGTACGGCCACGGGTTTGCGACGCTTTTCCTGGGCGAGATCTACGGCATGACGGCGGGGGATGGGGATGCCGAGCGATCGGCCCGGATCCATAACGCGCTGCTGAAGGCGGTGCGGCTGATCCAGACCACGCAGAATGACCAGGGCGGGTGGCGGTACAACCCGGTCCCGACGGATGCCGATGTGAGCGTGACGATCTGCCAGATCATGGGGCTGCGGGCCGCGCGGAACGCGGGGCTGGAGGTGGCCCGCGAGACGATCGACAAGGCGGTCGAGTACGTCCGCAAGTGCCAGAACCCTGATGGCGGGTTCAAGTACCAGCTCGACACCGGGCCCAGCGCGTGGCCGCGGTCGGCGGCGGGTGTGGCGAGCCTGTACTACGCGGGCATTTATCAGGACGATGCGATCGACCGCGGGCTGAAGTACCTGCAGGAGGCGGCGCTGCCCGGGCGGGCCAACCCGAACAAGGCCCACTATTTCTACGGCCACTACTACGCGGTGCAGGCGATGTACCTGGCGGGCGGCCCGGCGTGGGAGGCGTGGTGGCCCGCTATTCGCGAGGAGCTGGTGCAGGCCCAGCAGCCGGACGGGTTGTGGGACGATCCGACGGTGGGGGAATCGTACGGAACGGCGATGAGCCTGATCATCCTGCAAATGCCCAAGCGTTATCTGCCGATCTTTCAGAAGTAGTCCGCGTGAGCAAGGAGGCCCGCCGGTGTTGGCATGTGTTCCGCTCTTCGCCGCCGCGGCCCTCGGGGTCGGCGTGCTGCAGCCCGCGGGCCACGTCATCGTGGATGCCGGGCTGAACCGCACGCCGGCCGAGATCCTGGAGATCACGCCGGAGCGGATCCGGTACATCGACCGCGAGCGGACGCCGCGCACGGTGGCGCTGTCGGAGGTGCTGGCGCTGCTCCCGGCCCGGCCCGACGACCTGGGCGAACCGGTGGCGGCGGAGGCTTCGGGGCGTGGGCTGGCGGTGCGGATCGCGGTGGAGCTGACGGATGGGCAGCGGTTCGTGGGCAAGCCGGCGTTCACGGAAGTGAAGGACGGGCTGGCGTGGGACACGCGGATGTTCGGGCGGCTGGAGTTGCCGCTGGAGCGGGTGCGGTCGATCTCGCTGCACCCGGAGGTGGTCGACCTGGCCGGGCGGGCCGCGGGGAAGGATGATGAAGTTGACCTGCTGAACGGCGACCGTGTGGCGGGGCTGGTGGAAGCGTTCGGCCCGGCCGTGGTGGTCGAGTCGGGCGGGCAGCGGATCACGATCGGGCCCGACCGGGTCGCGGCGGTGATGCTGGCGAACCCGGATGCGGCGCCGCCGCGGTCGCTGGCGCGGTTGGAGGATGGGGCGGTCTTCGCGATCGAGGGGATCAGGACCACGGGCGAGGCGCGGGTGGAGTTGATGCGGCCCGAAGGCGCGGGGGGCAAGTCGCGGAAGGTGACCGCGGCGCTGGGCGAGGTGGCGGCGGTGTGGTTCGATGCGCCGAGGCTGACGCCGCTGTCGCGGCTGGGAATTGACCGCTACGAGGCGAGCCCGGGGCGGCGGTGGACGCGGGCGCCGAGGATCTACGGCGGCGAGATGGGGTCGGCGGGCGACATCGAGGTGCCGGGCCCGATGACGGTCGAGTGGGTGCTGCCGCCCGCGCAGCGATTCGCGGGGACGCTGGTGCTGCCGCGGCGGAGCCTGGAGTGGGGTGATGGCGAGGTGACGATCGAGGTGCGGCCCGCGAAGGGGGCGGAGGGGTGGACGACGCTGGTGAAGGAGCGGTTGAACGCGGCCCGGCCTTCGGCGGAGTTCAACGTGGAGCTGCCGGCGGGCCCGGCGCGGCTGCGGCTGAAGCTGGAGCCGGGCGCGGACGGGACGATCCAGGACCGGGTGGTGCTGCGGGATGCGGTGCTGCTGACGGGGAAGTAGGGGTGCCCGCGCGGGCGGGTGACCATCGAGCGACGCGGAGAGCAGGCGTGCCCATCACCGCAGCTTGACGGTCGCGAGGGCGATGACCACGAGCAGGATCGAGAGGATCCAGAACCGGGCCACGACCTGCTGCTCGGTCCAGCCCGAGAGGTGCAGGTGGTGGTGGAAGGGCGCCACCTTGAAGATGCGCTTGCCGCCGGTGGCCTTGAAGTAGCCGACCTGGAGGGCGACCGAGCCGATCTCCAGCAGGAAGATGCCGCTCATGACGAGCATGACGAACTCCTGGCGGATGATGATGGCGATGTAGCCGATCATGCCGCCCAGGGCCAGCGCGCCGGTGTCGCCCATGAAGACCTGCGCGGGCGAGCAGTTCCACCACAGGAAGCCCAGGCAGGCGCCGGCGGTGGCGCCGGCGACGACCGCGAGCTCATCGGCGAAGGGGATGTAGGGCACGAGCAGGTACTGGGCGAAGGGCTGCGAGCCGGCGACGAGGGCGAGGACGAACAGGCCGATCAGGACGGCGCCGCTGATGCCGGCGGCCAGACCATCCATGCCGTCGCTGATGTTCACGGCGTTGCTCATGCCCGCCATGATGAGCGTGGCGAGGATGATGAAGGAGGTCTTGTCGAGGTAGATGAGGTTCTCGGCGACGCCGGAGACCGGGCCCTTGTAGGTCTTCTGGAAGGGGAGGTTGACGACATGGGCGAGGCTGTGGACCGAGTCGGTGATGCCGTGGTTGTACGCGAAGTAGCCGACGAGCGCGCCCAGGCCCAGCTGGAAGACGAGCTTCTCCCACGCGTAGAGGCCCTGGCGTGACTGGGCGCCCCGGGCCTTGGCGGTGAGCTTGAGCCAGTCGTCCATGCCGCCCAGGACGCTGAGCCAGACCAGGACGATGAGCGAGAGCTGCACGTAGAACTGGGTGAGGTCGGCGAGCAGCAGGGTGGAGGCGGCGATGGCGCCCGAGATGAGCAGCCCGCCCATGGTGGGGGTGTTGGCCTTGGAGGCGGTGTGGGCCTGGAGCGCGGCGGCGTCGCTGAGGCCCGAATCGCCGATCTTGAGGCGGACGAGCCAGCGGATGGTGCGCCGGCCCAGCAGGATGACGAAGAGGAAGCTGAGCCCGGCGGCGGCGAGGGCGCGGAACTGGATCTGGTCGAGCACGCCGATGCCGCTGATCATCCCGTTGCGGGCCAGCCAGTCGCGCATGACGTTCAGGAGCAGGTAGAGCATGGGTCAGGCGGGGCCCTCGGCCTCGAGGGCCTTGACGACGCGTTCGAGGGCGACGCGGCGTGAGCCCTTGAGGAGAACCAGGTCGCCGCGCTTCAGCAGCGGCCCGACCGCGCCGGCGGCCTGGTCGTAGGTCTCGACGATGCGGACGCGGTCGCCGGGCCAGGCCCGGCCGACGCGCTCGGCGGCGAACATGGCCAGCGGGCCGACGAAGACGGCGAGGTCGAAGCAGCCGGAGGCGACGATGGCATCGCCGATCTCGCGGTGGGCATCGGGGGCGGCGCCGCCGAGCTCGAGCATGTCGCCGAACACCATGACGCGGCGCTGCGGCCCGGCGCCGGCGGGATCGGCCCCGGCGAGGGCTTCCTTGAAGGTTTGGATCGCGGCGAGGGCGGACTCGGGGTTGGCGTTGTAGGCGTCGTTGATGAACTCGATGCCGCCGACGATGCGGCGCTGCATCCGCATGTCCGGGCCTTTGACGGCGGCGAGGCCCGCCTCGATGTCGGGCCAGTCGAGCCCGAGGCGGCGCGCGACGGCGACGGCGGCGGCGGCGTTGATGGCGTTGTGCCGGCCCAGCAGGGGGACGCTGAGCCACTGGCGGTCGTTGATGCGGAAGCGGACACCGCTGGTGGAGGGCTCGATGGCGGTGACGCGGAGGTCGGCCCGGGGACTGGTCCCGAAGCGGACGATCGACGCCGCGCCGCCCGCGCTGGCCATGGCTTCGACGGCGTCAACGAGCTGGGGGCAGTCGGCGTTGATGATGACCGAGCCGCCGGGGTGCATGGAGCCCAGCAGGCTGGTTTCCTCACGGACGACGCCGTCGAGGCTGGAGAGGCCCTCGAGGTGCTCGCGGCCGATGCTGACGATGACGGCGATGTCGGGCTCGATGACGGGGGCGAGCTGGGCGATCTCGCCGGGGGCGTTGGTGCCGACCTCGCAGACCAGGAACTGGTCGCCGCGGCGGGCGCCGAGGATCGTGACGGGAACCCCGACGGCGTTGTTGAAGCTCTTGGCGGAGGCGGTGCCGCGGAGGCGCTGGGAGAGCACAGCCTCGATGAGCCGGGTGGTGGTGGTCTTGCCGTTGGAGCCGCCGACGGCGATGACCTTGGTGCCCTCGAGGGTGCGGCGGTAGGCAGCGCCCAGGCGCAGCAGGGCAGCGCTGGTGTCGGCGACCTTCAGCACCGGGGTCGCGGGGGGCAGGCCCTGGAGGATGGGCCCGTCACGATCGACGATCAGGAGCACAGCGCCCTGGTCGGCGGCCTGCTTCAGGTACAGGTGTCCATCGGTGCGCTCGCCCTTGAGGGCGAGGAAGGCCCGGCCCGTCGAAGATTGGCGGGAGTCGGTGGTCAGGCCCTGAGCAGAAGCCTCGGGCCCGGCGGGCCGGGCGAGCCAGGTGCCGCCGGTGATGGACTTGAGGTTGTCGAGCCGCCAGAAGGTCATTAGGTCCATCCGTGAACCGAAGGGCGAAGGCCCGGCAGGGGAGCGGGGGTCGGCCCGGCGGATCCGTCGCCGGGCCCGCATTGTCGCAGGCTAGCCGCTCTTTGCCAAGCCCCGGGCGCGGGCCCGGTGGCGGAGGGCTGCGCGGGCGACTTCGCGGTCATCGAAGTGCGTGGAAACCAGGCCGCCGGCGCCGTCGCTCTTGATCTGCTCGGTCTCGTGGCCCTTTCCTGCGATGATGATGACATCCGCCGGGTCGGCTTCGCGGATGGCGAAGTTGATCGCTTCCTCGCGCTCGACATGGACCGTCATCCCGGCCCGGCGGGCCAGCCGGATCCCCTCGATGATCTGGTTGACGATGTCGCGGGGGTTCTCGCTGCGGGGGTTGTCGCTGGTGACGATGACGCGGTCGGCGATCTCGGAGGCGACAGCGCCCATGCGGGGGCGCTTGGTGCGGTCCTTGTCGCCGCCGCAGCCGAAGACGGCCCAGAGCTTGCCGGGCCCGTCCTTCATGCCCTCCCGGACCGCGGTCAGGACGTTCTTGAGGGCATCATCGGTGTGGGCGTAATCGACGAAGACGCGGGGCGCGGGGTGGGGGTGGGCGCCGTGCGGCGGTTCGACCGGCTCGAGCCGTCCCGGCGGGGCCTTGATCGAGGGGAGGGCGGCGCGGAGCTGATCGGTGTCCATGCCCAGTTCCTGGCCGCAGGCGACGGCCTGGAGGACGTTCATGGCGTTGTAGGCGCCGATGAGGGGGACGTGGGTTTCGATAAAGCCCCACGGGCCGCGGAGCCGGAGGTGCATGCCCGAGATGTCGGCCCGGGTGATCTCGACCTCGGCGGCGCTCGGGCCGGCGGCCGCAGCGCCGGCCCGGCCCGCGCGGAGCGTGCGGGCGCTGCAGTCGCGGAGCATGCGTTCGGCGGCGGGGTCATCGGCGTTGACGACGGCGAGGCCCTCGGGGGGGAGCATCTCGAAGAGCCGGGCCTTGGCGTCGGCGTAGGCGTCCATCGTCTTGTGGTAGTCGAGGTGATCGCCCGTCAGGTTGGTGAAGACCCCGACATCGAAGGCGAGGGCATCCACCCGCTTCTGGTGCAGGGAGTGGCTGGAGGCTTCGAGCGCGACGGCCCGGCAACCGGATTCGACCATCTCGGCGAGCGTGCGGCTGAGTTCGATGGCGGGGGGGGTGGTCATGGCAGCGGGGGCGATTTCGCGGCCATCATCGATGAGGACGGTGCCGACGAGGCCGCAGCGGAGCTTGGTTGCGTTGAGGAGTTGCCAGATGAGGTAGGTCGTGGTGGTTTTCCCGTTGGTGCCGGTGACCCCGACGACCTTGAGCTTGCGGGAGGGGAGCCCGTAGAAGCGTTCGGCGAGCAAGGCGGAGGTACGCTGCACATCCGTGGCGACGATGAGTGCAGCCCCGTTGAGGTCGGTGCCCGTGGATGGGGCCTGGCTCTCGGACTGAAGGAGGATGGCGACGGCGCCGGCGTGGATGGCATCGCGGAGGTAGCGGCGGCCATCGGCCTTCAGCCCGGCGCGGGCCACAAAGAGTGAGCCGGGGAGGACGGTGCGGCTGTCCTCGGTGAGGTCGCAGATCCTGATGCGCTCGGCGCCGGGGGTGATGCTCTTCACCTCCAGCCCAGCGATGAGTTCGCCCAGGTTCATCGGCCCGCTCCCACGTTGCGCCCGCCCGGCACGGGTGGCCGCGGGCGGCGTTCCTATCGACGCAAGCGCGCCCGTGCGGAGACAAAACGCGACGGGCCCGCGCGGCTCACGGCAGCACCAGCATCGCATCGCCGTAGCTGAAGAAACGGTAGCCCTCCCGCAGCGCCAGCCGGTAAAGATCGAGCAGGTGCGGGGCGCCCCCCGGCAGGAGCGCGGCGACCATCGCGAGCAGCGTGGAGCGCGGGAGGTGGAAGTTGGTCAGGAGCCCATCGGTCCAGCGCCACTCGTAGCCGGGGGTGATGAGCAGGCGGGTGGGGATGGCGCCGGGAGGGTCCTGATCTTCGGTATCGACCGCGGCGTAACTCTCGATCGTTCGGGCGCTGGTCGTGCCGATCGCGATGACGCGACCCTTGGCCCGGCGGATCGCCGCACGGGCGGCCGGGCCGAGCGAGCACCACTCCCGGTGCATCGGGTGGTCCTCGACGAACTCGGTTTCCACGGTCCGGAAGGTGCCCGTTCCGACATGCAGTTCAACATCGGCCCGGGCAACACCGCGCCGGGCCAGGCGGTCCAGTAGTTCGGGGGTGAAGTGCAGCCCGGCCGTCGGGGCGGCGACCGAGCCGTGTCCCGCGGGGGCTTCCGCCGCGGCATACACCGTCTGGTACCGGGCCCGGTCCTGGGCATCGGCGATCTCCAGCCCCTGGTGGCGCCGGGCCCTGAGGATGTAGGGGGGCAACGGTGTTGCGCCGATCGACTCGAGCACCGCGGCCGAAGTCTGGCCCGGCACCCCGCCTTCGACCTCAACGATCCACGATCCAGGTTCATCACCGCCCGGCGCGATGAGGTGAAGCGACCGCCCGCTGGGGGCGTTTTGCGGGAGATCCAGACTCACTCGAACTCCCGGCTTCATCCGCCGCCCGCGGAGAAGCACCAGCCAGCGCAGCGCGGGCCCGTTCGATGGTGCATCCTCGAGGTAGAGGCCCTCCACCCTGCCGCCCGTGTCGGCGCGGTGGCCCTGGAGCCGGGCCCGGAGCACGCGGGTGGTGTTGAAGACCAGGAGGTCTCGGGGCTGGAGGAGCTCGGGCAGGTCGCGGACCGCGCGGTGCTCGAGGCGTGCCGGGTCCGAGCGGCTGATGACCAGCAGGCGCGCGGCATCGCGGGGCTCGGCGGGCCGGACCGCGATCGCGGCCTCGGGCAGTTCGTAGTCCAGATCGGCCGTCCGCAACACCGGTGAATCCGTGCATCGGTCGCGTGTGGCGGCCCGTCAACATCGGCCGGGCCTGGATGGACTCTAGCGGGCCGCGACCGTGTCCGGGCCGGCGTGATGGGCCCGATTATCGGGGGGCCGGGCCGCGGCACGCCGCTCGTACCGCTCCGGTCATGGAGATCAGCGCGATCGGCGTGCCGGCGAGCGGGTGGTGGCCCGCCTGCCGCCCCGCGCGCTGCGTCGAACCCATTGCGCCGAGCTCGCCGTGGGCCCTGCCCGAGCCTCCTCTGCCGTTTGATCGGTACCTCGAGGAGCTGAACCGGATCGCAGCGCGGGTGGATTCGGAGGCCCGGCTTCCGAGGTATGCCCATCCGGGCGGGTCTCTCGCGACGGGCCGGCTGGTTGATGTGATTGCCTGAGCGGGTGGATCAGAACGCGCGTCGGAGCTGGGCGCCGGGGTAGAACCGGGCCAGGATTTCCTGGTAGTGCAGCTTGCGGTCGGCGAAGCCCTTGGCGCACCACTGGCAGAGCCCGACGCCGTGGCCCCAGCCGCGGCCGCGGATGTTGACCTTGTCGGCCCAGAAATCGGCTTCGAGGTCGCCGCTGCGGACGATCTGCTCCTGGGTCAGCGCGGGCAGTTCGGGGACTTCCTGGTTGCAGGCCCGGCGGAGGTCCTCTGCGGCGAGCTTGAACTCGCGGCCGCGGTCATCGGTGAGCAGGTAACGGGATGGGCGGTCGGCCTCGTTGCGGTCGGTGACTTTCACCGCGCGGAGGCGTCCGATGCCGCCGACGGGGGAGCCGTTGGCCCGGCCCCAGGCGCGGATGCGCTGGCTGACATCATCATCTGAACGAACGGTGGTCCAGCGGTACCACTTGGAGCCGTTGCAGGCGTAGTCGCGGCGCTGGGCCCGGAGGGGCGCGGCGAGGTTGAAGGCGTTGGCGCCGGAGCTGGGCCAGGTGTCTGCGGCGGAGGCCGGGCGGCCGCCGCAGGTGCTGGAGAAGTAGGCCCGGAGGAGCTGTCCGCGGTCAACCAGGACGATGCCGCGGGTGTCGACCACCGCGCGGTTGGCGACGGCGTTGGATGTGGCGCCGCCGAAGACCTGGTCGGCGGTGCTGGATTCGACATCGAAGCGGCGGCCTTCGCGGCGGGCCCGCTCGCGTTCGTGGAGGGCGTAGCTGCGCGAGGCGACGGCCTGGGCTTCGAAGGAGGCCTTGGGGAAGTTGGCCCAGAGTTCCTTCACGAGAACGCCGGGGAGGTACTCCTCGATGCTCATGGTGGCGACGGCGTCGAAGGTGCCGGGCCCGGAATCGGCCCGGAGGACCAAGGCGCCGGGGTAGGAAGCGCCGTCGAGACGGATGGCGCTCGGGGCGGCGTCCTTGGCGGGGGTCTTGGCGGTTGAGGCCGAGCCCGATCCCGCGGCCGGGCGGGATTCACCCGCGGCGCTGATCGAGGGGGGCAACGAGGCGCCGGCGCGGGGCAGGATCTCGACATCCATGCCCGGGGGGAACTCGCGGTTGGCGGCCGGGCCCGTGATGCGGAGCAACCCCGCTGAACTGGTGACCGTGAGCGGGCCATCCATGATGTCGGGGCGTGCCGAGGCGCCGATGGGGCGGATGATGAACTGGCCCGGCCCGGCGACCGCGGCGGTCTGCACGCCCGATTTCACGCGGACGCGGATGTCGGGCTCGGTGCGGAAGAGGGGCGGCCCGGTGATGATGCCGGTGCCGCCTCCGGCGGGGCTGTCGAAGGTGGAGCAGCCGGCCGGGCCTAAGGTGGCGAGAGCGGCGAGCAGGCATGTCACGAGCCCGGCGCGGGCCGGGGCGTCCGCGCGGCGGCGCTTCGGCATCATGGAATCCACGTCCTCGACCTCCATGTCGGTTCTGTTGTGTCCGGGCTCACCACGCCCGTCGGGCGGAGAGATTACCATCTCCTTCATCGGATGGAAGCGCACGCGGAGAGCAAGTTCATGAATCACCTGCCGGATCGGGAAAGAAGCCGGCGGCGCGGCATGCTGGCGGCGCTGCCGCTGGCGATGTTCATCGGCGGCTGTGGCGGCGGCGCCCCGGCGCCGCGCATCACCGATGGCGCGTACGAAGGCCCGCCCCTGTCGATTGACCAGACGGGCCGGACAGCCGTCGTGGTGATGGAGGCTCCGACGCCGGGCTGGTCGGTGACGGTGGACCGCTCATCCGAGGCGAGGGACCACTGGCAGGCGTTCGTGACCATCCGCCGGCCCAACCCGGCGTACATGTACGCGCAGATGATCGTGAAGCAGAACCTGCTGACGACGGTGGAATCGCGCCGGCCGCTGCGGGTCTACGCCCGCGTGCTCGAGTTCGCCGACCAGGCGACCGACGGCGAGTATCGCGAGGCGGTTCGCGCTGGTCCCTCGAACGCCGAGCCGCCGATCGAGAAGGAGTTCCCGGGCGAGTTCCGGCCGCCGCCGCCGCCCGACGATCCCGGGACCTGAGGCGAAGATCGGGGAGTTCCCCGAGATCGATGTGCATCTTCGGCGTCTGTCCGGGTACACTCCGGGCCGATGCTTCTATCGCCCCACGATATCCCCGATGACCAGTCGATCGCGGTGCTCCGCCTCACGCTGACGCCGGGCCTCGGCCCGGTGTTGATCGATCGGCTGATCGCGGAGTTCGGCGGCCCGGAGGCGGCGCTGTCGGCGACGGCGTCGAAGCTGCGCCGGGTGCGCGGGATCGGGCCCGGCACCGCGGAGCCGATCGCGCGCGGGCTGGCGGATTCCGCAGCACTGGTGGAGCCGGAACTGCAGCGGGCCGCCCAGCTGGGCGTCGGCCTGGTGTTCAAGTCCGGGCCGGGGTATCCGGAGCTGCTGGCCCAACTGCCCGATGCGCCGCCGCTTCTCTATGTGAAGGGTGAGCTGGCGGGTGAGGGGAGCGACCGGTACCCGGTGGCGATCGTCGGTTCGCGCAGGTGCACCGCGTACGGGGTGGAGCAGGCGGAGCGGTTCGGGGGGCTGCTGGCCCGGTCGGGGTTGACGATCGTGTCGGGCGGCGCGAGGGGGATCGACACGGCGGCGCATCGCGGGGCCCTGCGGGCGGAGGGCCGCACGGTGGCGGTTTTGGGGTGCGGGCTGGCGCACGCGTACCCGCCGGAGAACGAGGAGTTGTTCGAGCAGATCGCGGCGCGGGGGGCGGTGGTCTCGGAGTTGCCGCTGGATACGCCGCCGACGCCCGACAACTTTCCGGCCCGGAACCGGATCATTTCGGGGTTGAGCCTGGGTGTGCTGGTGATCGAGGCGGGGATCAAGTCGGGGGCGCTGATCACCGCGCGGATGGCGGGTGAGGAGCACGGGCGGGAGGTGATGGCGCTGCCGGGGCGGGTGGATTCGGAGGCGAGCCAGGGTTCGCTGACGCTCCTAAAGGAGGGCGGGGCGGCGCTGGTGATGAACCCCGGGGATGTGCTGTCGCTGCTGGAATCGCCGGCCCGGCACCATCACGGGGGCTCGCACGCGGCGCGGTACGGGGGCGCGGGCCTGGGGGCGGTAGCAGAACCCGATGGTGAAGTCGCAGCGCGGGATGAAGCCGGGCTGAGCCCCGAGCAGCGGGCGATCCTGGCGGTGCTCGAGCGGCCGGCGACGATCGATGAGCTGGCGATGGCGACTTCGATGCCGCCGCACGTGCTGCGGGCGGAGCTGACCGTGCTGGAGATGCAGCGGCGGGTGAAGCGCGATGGCCCGAGCGTCGCCCGCACGAGTTAGAGCTCGAAGAGGCACAGATCTGTTGGAAATCCAAGTGGAGTCCACGACTTTGTGGGATGGCCCGATCCGAGGTGGATGAAGGACCTTGACAGAATGGGATTGAGTGCCTATCGTGTCCCAAACAACATGCGCGATCTTTGATCGGCATGCGGACGATTGGCCGAAGGGTAATTGCGGTTGAGCATGCGATCGGCGGCCAGCTGCTGAGAAGTTGGGACGGTTGGGATCGGATCGGATCGGATGGGTTGGGGACGGTTGCCCGGCGAACGACGGTGTTCGGTGGAATGCAGGTCGGAAGCCGGGTGGGTGAAGTACTGGGGTGTTCGGGTGGTGGAAGACCCGGAATCCTGGTGAGCTGAGTTGTGGTGGCGCACGGCGGCGGATGTTGTGCGGGCAGTATGGGAGCAAGGAGGCACACGGATGGCGCCTTTGCTGAGGTTCGGGCCAGGGGGCGAGTTTGTGGCGGACTTCGTGGTGACGGAGTCCAGGCCCGGGTCGTGGTCGAGAGTTGATGCCGGCGATGGTGATGTGCCCGGAGCGGATGGAGCCGGGCCGTGCGCGAGGGCCAGGTCGGAAGCGTGGTCTGGCCCAGAGCAGGCCTATCGGCGTGCCAGGGATTCTGGTTCGGGTTCGGGGGCTGGGGTCGGGGATCTGATGCAACGTCTCGGGGTGCACGCGGCGGCGGCGGCTCTGCTGGGCCGGCAGTTGCGGGTGCTCCGTTCGGGGTTGGGCTTGTTGACTGAACTGTCGGCGGACCGTGTGCCGGTCCGTCGCGGATGGTCGGGGACGAATCCGGCGGCGTGGGGCTTCGGGCGTGGTTGCGCCGGGGGCTACGGGGCGCCGGTTTCTGTGATGACGGAGGCGATCGATGAATCTCACGCCCAAGCAGCTACGGATTTTGCAGCTTATCCGCGACTGGCGCGTTCGCCGGGGCTATTCCCCGACGATGCAGGAGCTCGCCGACGAAATCGGCGTCAGCAAGGTCACGGTGTTCGAGCACGTGGAAGCGCTGATCAAAAAGGGAGCGCTCATCCGCGAGGCCAACAAGGCTCGCTCTTTGTCGATCGCTGAAGGGATCGCGGTGCCGGATGAGTCCCGGCCTCTGCGTTTCCCGCTGGTCGGCAAGATCGCGGCGGGTAACCCGATCGAGCGCGTCGCCGACATGGATGAGATCGATCTCTCGGAGATCATCGCCGGCGGGCGCGGGCGGGATTCGACCTTTGCGCTGAAAGTCGAGGGTGATTCCATGCGGGATGAGGGCATCCTGGATGGCGACTTCGTGCTGATCGAGCGCACGCAGGTGGCGCAGAACGGCGACCGGGTCGTGGCGCTGCTGCCCGACGGCTCGACGACGCTCAAGACGTTCTTCAAGGAGGATGATCACATCCGCCTTCAGCCCGCCAACCCGGCATTTGACCCCATCCGGGTCAAGTTCTGCCAGGTCCAGGGCGTGGTGAAGGGTGTGGTCCGCCGCTACGGCCGCTGAGCGCGGGCTGCCACGGATCAACACGTGTGAACATGGATCTGATCCCAGATCTGTGCGGACTGCTGACTGGATTGACCGCAGGGGTCGCAGAGAACGCAGAGAAGAGATGTAGCCCACGGATCACATGGATTGACAAGGTTCTGGAGGAGAACCAGAGCTGAGCCACTCTGATCGCTCCGATCCGTGTTCCTCCGTGTAACTCGTGGCCGTTTCTTCGCGTCTTCTGCGGGCTATGCGTCCAGTTCCGTCCGAGTGCCGCGGCCTACCGCTCCAACCACGGCCGCACGGGCACATCGCGGAATACGAAGTCGCCGCCGTAGATGGCCTGGATGTCCACCGTCCGGGCCGCGAAGTCGGGGTTCGGTCGGAGGATGACATCGACCGGGCCCGGCTTGAGGTCGGGCACCTCCCCCGCGACGACCCTCTCCAGGCTCTCCCCGCGGGCGCCCGGGACAGCCGCAAGCCAGGGATCGAGGTCGGGCGAAGCCGAGTTGATGATGCCGCTGGTGAAGCTGCCGATCGGCACTTCGCGGTCGCCCTGGCGGATGAACACGTCGTAGGCGATCTCCACCGGGATTCGCCCGAGGATGAAGTGCACCGAGACCGTTGAAGGCCGGGCCCGCGCGCGGGCCAGCATCACCTGGCCCGGGCGGAGCATCGGCTCGAACACCTGATCGAGGTCATCAGAGCGCGGGACAGCGCGGATGATGGGCTGGCCCGGCGGAACGAACTCGACGGGCAGCGTGAACTCGACGCGTCGGGCGCCGACGCTGGCGGTGTATCGCGGCTGGATGCCGTGGCCGAAGTAGTCCTGGCTGGGGGGTGTGGTGCTGTCGATGTAGAGTGAAACCTTGAGCATGTGCGGGCCCGGCGGCAGGTCGGCGGTGCCGATGAGTTCGGCGCGGGGCACGGCGGTCGGCCCTGCGACGAGTTCGGGAGAGACCGGGAGGCGGATCTCGGCGTCGCCGGCGGCGGGGTTCGGGGTGCCGGGCCCGGCGAGGGGAACTTCGGCGATGAGCTGCTCCGTGCCGGCGAGAACCTGCTGCGACCAGCCGTGGACCTCGTGCGCGGGGAGCCAGCGGGCGACCGGGCGGTCATCGAGCCGGGCTTCATCGATGAAGATCGTGGCGATGGCCTGGGTTTTCTGGCCGATGCGGATGTCCTTCGTGCGGATGAGGATCGGGACGGGGTCCCCGGCCCGGACCTTCGGGCGGGCGGTGACTTCGAGTTCCACGGCTTCGTTGAGGTACTTCTGGTGGTCCATGTTGGAGAGGACCGAGTGCTCGTGGGCGGCCTCGATGAGGTCGGGCCACGCGGGGGAGCGCGGGCCGGAGCGGTCGGCGTTGGCCCGGAGGGCGAGTTCGGAGACGGTGGTGCCGGTGGTGAGCTCCATGGGCTGGTTTTCGACGCGGTCGATGAGCTCTCGGACGAGTTCGGTTTCGCGCGGGCCGCGGGCGCGGGCCGCTTCCCACATGAGCAGCCGCAGGGGCTTGTAGTCGTTGAGCTGAGCGCCCGTCAGGAGGCCGAAGGCGATGGTGCCGATGACCGATGCCGGCACGGCGGCGAGCAGGGCACCCGTGGCGAGGACGGGCCAGAGCCGGCGGCGAGCGCCATCGCGGATGGCCCGGGGGCGTTTCAGGCCCGCGCCGCACTCGGGGCAGGTGACAGCCGCCGGGTAGACGCCGATGAGGTCGAAGCCGCAGGAGCGGCAGATGGGGTGGTCGTTGATGCGCCGCCCGCGCAGGCCCGCCCAGGCAAGGGCGAGCCCCAGCGCGATACAGGCCAGGAGCGCAATGAGGAGGGATGCGGCCACCGGGGGCTCCCGGAACGGGGTGGGTCGACGCGGACCTCGTATCAGTGTCCCGCGCCGGGATGCTGTCCACAACTCTGTGGGAGACGGGGGGTTGGGGAAGCGTGATGAACGTGCGGAGGCGCGAAGAGCCGGGAGTATCTTGCGTCGGGCGGGCGGGTTGGTAAGGTGATGGCGGCGGCGTTCGTGCCGTCCTGCTTCCGGGGGTTGGGGCTTCGTGAAGGCAAGCAGGAGCATGTCCATGAATAAGCGTCTGATGGGCGGGCTGTTGATGTCGGCGTTCGCGTTCATCGTCGTGACGGTGATTACGACGAGCGTGGATGGGCTGGGGAGCCGGGCCGGCGCGGCGAAGGGCTGCGGGCCTGATGCGTGCCTGGATGTGTGGCGGCCCGTCATCTGCTCGGATGGCCGCGTGTACTCGAACCTGTGCTACGCCCAGCGGGCGTGCGCGAAGGGGTGCGTGGCGTACTGATCCGTGAGTGTTGCATGGTGTTGAAGGCCGGCCCGCCGGATCGTGGGGCGTCGCGTGGGCGCCGCGGGATGGGCCGGGCGTTGCGTGTTCGGGGGTTTTTGTGCAAGGAGCGTTCATGAAGCTGGCGAAACATGCGAAGACGATGACGATGGGGATGGCGGCCGCGGCGGTGATCGCGGTCGTCGGGTTCGCGGCGACGTCGTACGCCAAGCCGCCGGGCGGCGGTGGCGGTGGCGGCGGTAAGGGGTGTGGCCCGGATGCGTGCCTGGATGTGTGGCAGCCGGTGATCTGCTCGGACGGTCAGATCTACTCGAACTACTGCTATGCCGCCAAGGCTTGCGCCACGGGATGCGTGCCGTACGGCGACATCTGACGGCCCGGCCCGGCGGGATGATTGGTGATTGCGAGGGCGTGATTCCGTGAGTTCATGGGTTTCGGGGCGATAGTGAAGGAGTGCTCATGAAACTGGCGAAGCATGCGAAGACGATCACGATGATGGCGGCCGTCGCGGCGGTGACCGCGGTGGTGGGGCTTGCGGCGACGAGTTACGCCAAGCCGCCCTTCGGCGGCGGGTGCGGGCCGAAGTACTGCCTGGATGTGTGGAACCCGGTGATCTGTTCGGATGGGCAGGTCTACTCGAACCTGTGCTACGCCCAGCGGGCCTGCGCCACGGGGTGCACGCCGCTCACGTACTGACTGACCGGCAGAGGCTGATGGCCCCCGCGCGAAAAACGTGGGGGCTGTTTTTTTTGGAAGTGACGGAGCGACGGCGTGTCACTTGTCGCCCGCGCTGGCTTCGATCAGGGCGCTGCGCAGTTCTTCCTGCTGGGCTTCGGAGAGTTCGCCGAACCAGGCGTGCTCGATGTCGCCGCCGGGCCCGGCGATGAGGGTGGCGGGGACCATCGGCAGGGCGTAGAGCCAGGTGTGGCGGGGGTTGCGGACGGCGTTAATCTCAAAATCGGCGGGGAGGGGCTCGAGCTTGTCGGGGGATTCGGCTTCGACCTGGATGCCGACGATACGGACCGCGGGTGAGGCGACCTGCCTCAGGATGTCGTTCCAGATGGGGAGCGTGGTGGCGCAGTGGGGGCAGCCGCCGCCGACGGCGAGGATGAGGGTGCGCTGCCGGGGCGCGGCGAAGGTGAAGTCCGCGGCCCGGCCTGATTTGTCGATGAGGGTGAGGGGGGCGAGGTGGTCGCCCGGCTTGAGCGCGGGCGGGCGGCCCGGCGCTGCGGCGGGGGTGAGGGACTGGGACTTGAGGCGGCGGTTTTCCTGCGAGAGCAGAACGACGAGGATGCAGAGGGCTGCGCAGGCGAGGATGAGGAAGCCGGTGAAGAGGCGGGAGGAGCGTGGCGCGGTTGGCGGGGGGGTGGTGGACATGCGTGGGGGCCGAGTGTACCGCACGTTGAGCGGGTGAAGTGGCGCACCTTCGGTGCTCGGGGGGGTGGCGGGCGATTATGCCGATGCCATTCGGCGGTGCGCCCGGGGCTTACGCCCCGGGCTGGGGGCGAGCGCCGCTTCGCGGCTTGAAGGTCACAGACCTGCCGAAGAGACTCGGGGATCAGTGACATAGCAAAGAGCGCGACGGAGCCGAGGACGGCTCCATCGCGGCACCCGGCTCCATCGCGGCACCCGGCTCCATCGCGGCACCCGGGGCGGGACGGGACGCACTCCGATGTGCGGGAAGCGCG
>JADLFW010000023.1 GCA_020849615.1 Phycisphaerales bacterium | reverse complement strand
CTGTCTGCGAGCGCGACACGCCCCGCGATGGTGATCGCCAGCTTTCCCTGTTCCTCAACTTGGATGAGGCCGCGGGTGAATAAGTGCGTCACCGCGGCGTTGAACTCGCGCCGTCCATCGTTCCCGGTCGCGGGGTATCGTTGGCACCACGCCGCAAGCGCGTCATCGATCGACTGCGGCCCGTGCTCAAGGATCATCAGCGCCAACCGGGGTCCGCCCCTCAGAATCGACCTGGTCTCCATTTCGCCATTCACCCCCTTCCTGTGTCCAAGGAGGATGGCGTTCCACAAGATTGTGGGATCTGGCGAGCCGATGAAAATGCCCTCATTCTGGCGACTGCGTGTGCATCTGCTTAGTGCACTCCGCGACCGTCGTTCTGTGGCCCTTTTGATGCCAGCGCTCACCCGCCGACCCTCCCCGGCACCGGCGACGGGATTCTGTGGACGACCTTGCGGCCGCAGCGGCACCAGTCGGAGGGCTGCGGCTCGTGGGCAGTGTTCTCGTTGATGTGGGTGACGACAGGCGCGGGGATGATGCGAACCACCGACGGGCCCGCGCAGAGCGGGCACTCGGAGGGGCGCGCCGCCAGCCACTTCTCCAGTCTGTTGATGCGGTGGTGCAGGCTCATGCGGTCCTCCATGCTCAGACGGGCGGCAGCTCGTCCAAGATCAACACCTTCTGCTCGCTGCCGGGCGGCAGGGCGGTGACCGCCCGCCCGTTGTCCATCAGCGTGAACGAGCAGGCCGGGCAGGTGGGCATCAACTCCTCGCCCTGCTCGTTCTTGACGCTCAGGCACGGCACCCACCCGTGGGGCGCGCCGCAGACCGCGCAGGCCCGGGGCGCTGCGGCGGCTGCGGCCATGCTCTGCTCCAGCCGGGCCAGGCGGGCTCGCAGGTTCATGTCGTGTCCTCGTTGTCGGGGGGCGCGGCCGGCTCCGATGGCTTCTGCTCGTCCTCCACCTCGCGCCAGCGGGCAGTTGCGGGGTCGGCCTCGCCCTGCGCCCGGCGCTCCAGCGAGCAGAGCCGCTCCACCAGGTCATCCAGCTCGATGCTCTCCCGGGCGAACTTCAGGATGGAGGTCGCGGCCGCGACCCGGGCCGCGGGGGGGCTGGCCGGGTCGCTCATCACCCGGCCCAGCACCGACATGGCCGCCGGGGCCAGCATCTGGCAGACGCTGATGGCCTGGGCGAAGTTGATCCGCCGGGCCTGGCGGTAGGCGGCCGCGAAGAACGGGTCGGTGAGCCAGCGGTGCAGGGTGCGCTCGCCCATCTCGGCCTTGGCGGCGGCCTTCTTGATGGTGGACTCGCTGATGAGCGCGATGATCGCCTTCTCCTCCTGGACGGTGAGTTCCCGCATGGGCGGGGGCGGGCGGTCGGGGTTGGGGGGCGAGTTCATCACCACCGGGATACTCCCCCGCGGTTGGCCCCGTCGCGGGCGACGTTGGCCCGTGCCGCGTCCGGGCGCTCGGGGCGGGCCAACGCCCCCACTACCGCCGGGCCCGCCCACGCGGCGCTGTCGGCGTCAGGGATTGGCCTGTCATCGACTTCGGGGGCCGCATGCAAGGGAGCGTCCTTGATCTGCGCGACATCGCGCCAATGGCCTTGATGTGTTCCGCGGCTTCGGGCTTGATGTGTCACAGGCGGGGACGAGAACCCCCCGCCACGGAGAACGACCACATGCGGCACAACCAGATCAAGCCGGGCGGGACGTACGGGGTGCGGATCAAGGGCAGACTGACGCCGGTCCTCATCGAGGCCGGGCACTACCAGAAGCGCGAGTTCCTGGGATGGACCGCCACCGTGGTCGCCACCGGCGAGGGCGTGACCATCGACCCCTGGGTGCGGCTGAGCCGCCTGCCCGCCGCCAAGAAGACGACCCGCCGCCGGTCGTAGCGCCGCCGCGGGCGAGAGCCCGCGCCCGGCTATTCCCCGCCGCGGCGTGCGGCGGCTTGCACCACCGGAGAGATCATCCATGGAGAAGATCAGGACCTTTACCGCCGAAGAGATGCTTGGATGCGTCAGAGGCATCGGCATGCGCGGCAAGAAGTTCACGGCCGCGCTGGCGCTCAAGGTCGGCCAGGGAATGGTGTGGGACCGCGGCCAATCTGCGGCGTGCAACATGGCCAAGAAGCTCTCGCAGACCGACAACCGCCTGTACATCACGCGCAAGATCGATGGCGTGCTGTACCTGATCTGCGCCGCCGATCGCGCCACCCTGGTCCCCGCGGGCCGCAGCCCGCGCCGGGCTGTTGGCCGCCCACGCGGGCGGTAGTTCTCTAACCCAAGGAGTTTGACATGACCCCGACCAAGACCATCAGGTCCAAGGACGCTGCACGCCCCCGCCCTCGGACCATCACCCCCAAGCCCTCGAAGAGCGCGGCCCGCGCTGAGGGCGCTGCTCGGGCTGACCGGCTCCGCAGGGAGGCCCGCGCCGCGGTCGCCGCCAACCTCGCCGCGCTCGATGCCCCCGCCCCCGGAACCGCCCCCGACGCCGGAACTGCCCCCGACACCGGCAGCGCCGTCGCGCACAACGAGCAGGGCGGGGAGCAGAAGCAGCCCGCCCAGCCCGATCAGCCCCAGCCCCAGGAGCCGAAGCACGCCCCCGCCCCGGCCCAGGCCAAGCCCGGCAAGAAGCCCAAGGCGGGCGCGAAGGACAGCGCCCCGAACGCCCCCAAGCCACCCAAGCCCGCGAAGGCCAAGCGCCTCTCCTGCCTCGACGCCGCGGCGCAGATCATCGGCAAGGACCCCGTCGGGTGCAAGGACCTGATCGCCGAGATGGGCGTCCGCAAGTTGTGGAGCAGCCCCAACGGGAAGACGCCCGAGGCGTCGCTGTACGCGGCGGTGATCCGCGAGATCGCCGCCAGGAAGGGCGAGGCGCGATTCAAGAAAGTCGATCGCGGGCTGTTCGTCGCCGGGCCCGGCAAGAAGGGAGCCTGAGCCATGACGAGCCACACGGACAACCTCATCGACGCCGCCCGGCGCCTGCTCGCCGCCCGCGAGGACCTGATGCTCACCGCCGACGAGTGGGACGACTTGGCCCGCGCCGTCGCCGCCTGCGGGCGCGGCAGCGTCAAGGGTGATCACGGGCCCGGCCCTGCTCCCTCCGGCGGCCCCATCACCGCCTCGGGGATGGCCACGTTCATCCGCCAGGTGCTCGACCTCGCCCTCGAGGCCGCCACCGACCCCGACGACGGCCTGTTCGAGTTGGCTGAGCCCCTCGCCGGGTACGAGGTCCTCACCTACGAGGACGCCGGCATCCCCACCCACGACGCCGGGCTGGTCATCCGCGCCCCCCACCCCCGCCCCCACGGGCGCGAGTTCCAGGTCACGGTCGTCCGCAGCCGCTGAGTCCATCCCTGGACCCTCCCTTCCGCCCCCGACCTTGCGGGGGCGTTTCTGCGGCGTCACCCCCGACGCCGCTCCGCCTTACTTCATGTCCGTCTCGCGCGCGCCCATCGGGATGGGGCTCTCGCCCGTCCGCTCCAGCACCCCCGGACGGCCCGTGAACCGCTGGAACCGATCGACGATGACATCGCAGTAGGGCGCGTCGATCTCCATGAGGAACGCCTTCCGCCCCTGCTGCTCGGCGGCGATGAGCGTGCTGCCGCTGCCGCCGAAGAGGTCCAGCACATGCTCGCCCGGCTTGGACGAGTACGCGATGGCCCGGGCCGCCAGCTCCGCGGGCTTGGCCGTCAGGTGCTCCATCTGCTGGGGCGGGATCTTCTTGATGTGCCAGAGGTCGGGGACGTTGTTGGGCCCGAAGAAGCGGTGCGCGGCGCCCTCTTTCCAACCGTAGAAGCACCACTCGTGGGCGCCCATGAAGTCCTTGCGGGTGAGCACCGGGTGCTGCTTGTCCCAGATGATGGCCTGCGAGAAGTACAACCCCGCCGCCTTCAGCGCCGGCGGGTAGTTGGCGCAGTTGGCGTAGCCGCCCCACAGGTAGAACCCCCCGCCGGGGATCATCACCCGGGCCATGTTGCCGAACCACGCCGCCAGCAGCCGCTCAAACTCGTCATCCGACACGAAGTCGTTCGCCAGGGGGCGGTCCTTGGCCCGGAGCTGCTTGTGGGTGGGCCTGGACTTCTCGGGGTAGCGGTGCAGGTCGGCCGACTGCTGGTCCCCGGCGCTGGCGTCCTTTCGCTGCGCCGCGGTGAACGAACTCAGCCCCGCTGCGATGGCGTTGTTGCTCCTCGGTTCGACCTTGACGTTGTACGGGGGGTCGCTGTTCACGAGGTGGATGACCGCGCCGCCCAGCAGCCGGTCCACGTCCTCCGGCTTCGACGAGTCCCCGCACAGCAGGCGGTGCTGACCGAGGATCCACAGGTCCCCGGGCTTGGTCGTCGCCTCGGCGGGGGGCTCGGGCACCTCGTCGGGGTCCACCAGCCCGGCGTTGCCGGACGGCGCCATGATCTCGGAGAGTTCCTCCGCGTCCCACCCCAGTGACGAGATGTCGAAGTCCAGGTCCTTGAGTTCGCCCAGCTCGACCGGCAGCAGCTCGAGGTCCCACTCGGCGATCTCGGCGCTGCGGTTGTCGGCCAGGCGGTACGCCTTGGCCTGCTCGGGCGTCAGGTCCAGCGCCACGTGCACGGGGACCTGCGTCATCCCCAGCGAGGCCGCGGCTTTGAGCCTCGTGTGGCCGACGACGATGACGCCGTCCTTGTCCACCACGATCGGCTGGCGGAAGCCGTAGAGACGGATCGACCTGGCCACGTGCTCGACGGCGGCGTCGTTCCGGCGGGGGTTGCGGTCGTAGGGCTTGATGGACCCGATGTCGCGGAGCTCGACGTTCAGCATGGCGGTCGTCCTTGACTGGGGGAGGAGGGGCCCGGCGCAGAAGTATACGCCCTCGGACATGTTGTAGCGACTAGTACATCGGCCGGAAGCCGGGCGGCAACCCTCGCCGTCCGGGGCGCCCTCCCACCGGACGGCCGACCCCGCGTCCGGGCCGGGCCCGCCAGCCCCGGCTACGGGATCTGTCGGGGAACGTAGCTCCGGAGCCCGGAACTCAATGCAGGATTGAGCCTCGCAAGCGAAACCCATGCCCAACGCCAGTCACAGTTGAATGTACCCCCGCGCCGGTGTAGCCTGCACAGAGTGCTTCGATTGACCGTCATCGCCGAGTCTGATTTCTCGTGCTTTTTGATTCTCTTCGCCGCGCTTGCGATCGCGATGATCTTTATCGTTGTCGTACAGATTGGCCGCCACCAGTTGGCTCAGAGTGCCGTGGCGGCAGTCCGCTCTCGAAAGGACTTCCGAGCTACCGATATCTACGTCAGCCCGTTGGACTTGAACGGACTGGCGATCGAGTCGGCGAGCGCGCGACTGCTATTGATCCAAGGAAAGCGCCACTCGATCCTGCCCGCATCAGAGATCGTGACGGTTGAGATCATGGCCGACGATACTTCATTGGTAAGAACGAATCGAGACAGCCAGGTGGCAGGTGCCGCAATCGGCGGCTTACTTCTGGGTCCAATCGGTCTGCTCATTGGTGGAGTGACCGGCTCAAAGCGGTCAGAGGCTCGCGTCAAGCGGTTAGTCCTCCGCATTGTGACAACCAACTTTGCCAACCCGCACCACGACGTATTGTTGTACAAGTCGGTGTCAAGCAAGGGAGACCTGAAGAGTTCGCTCAAGCAGTCAATGCGCGTTGCGGAGACTTGGCACAGTCGGGTCACAGTTCTTATCCGTGGCGCGGCGACCAACGTGCCTCCGACCCGCGGTACCGACGGCGTATCTGTGGCGGACGAAGTGCGCAAGCTCGACGCTCTGCGACGTGAAGGGATACTCACCGACCGTGAGTTTATCAACCAGAAGAAGCGATTGCTAGCGGGCAGAGACCCGACCGCTTCGCAACCTTAACTAGGGGCGATCCCCCACATGGTCAGCTGCGCCTTGCGTACAAAGCCGTAGCTTCAGTCGTTGCCCAACCGCGCGTCACGAACTGCTACGCGGAAGGCATGCCCGGCCGCGCGGCGCCTTGAGGCCCGTCGTCACCTGCAACGCGAGCCAGCAACCCGCCGCCAGGTACAGCCCGGCATCGACCCATTCGCCCGCGCCCGACTTGCGGAGCAGGAACGAGGAAGCGATCAAGGCGGACGCGAACAGGACGGCAACGAAGATCATCCGTGCGGGCTGGCTCATGGCGCCTCCTCAGTAAAAGCCGGGCACCCCATTGTACTCTGCACCGAAAGTACCCTGGAAATAACACGGGCCGCGGGTCAACTCCTTCGCCCGTTCAATCCGTAGCTCGGCGGGACGCGGCGGGCCGCTCCACCCCGTCCACCCAGATGGCCATGTCCGTGTCCACCAGCGCGTAGCGGTGGTACTCGGGCCGCGCCGACCCCGGCGGCCGGTGCTCGACGACGAACGAGTCCCTCCCCGGCTCCATCGCCGTCTCCGGCACCTCGCGGTCCCGGCACGGGCCGTTGGCCAGGTAGATCATGCGGGGGACTCGCCGCCGGTGGGTGGGCACGCGGTCATTATCTCGCGCGGCGGATCGCCCCGCCTACCCGGCCCGTTGCCCCGCCCGGGCCGGCGGTCGAGTCCAAGGCTGCGCCGTCGGAGACCACAGATTTGTGGGGCCCCGCTCGTTCCCGCGGCCCGGGCTCACACGGCGGACTCCCGCAGGGCTCGGTACCACCGCTCCGGCGGCACATCGGACAGGCACCCCAACCGACACACAAATCTGTGGCCCCGCGCGCCCCGAACGACCCAGAGTTGTGGGTGCCCCGGCACCGGCTGCTCGGCGGTGACGAGTTCGTCGGGCGGGCTCATCCTGTCGGTGCAAAAGAACAGCCGTCCCGCCACGGCGGGGTAGAAGTCGGCGATCGGCATGTCGTGCGCCTCCTGCTGTGCCCTAATCATACCATACGGAACCCGAATCCACAAGATTGTGGGTGCCGATTACGCACAGATTCGGGGCGGGCCCGGGGCCCGGCAGCGCGGGCTACGCAACGAGGCAAAAGTCGTAGCTCGGAATCAACGGCGCCGGCGGAGGCCGGTCATCGTCGCCAGACCCAACAGCGCCGCGGCTCCCGGCGCGGGGACTGCCGTCACTATGTAAATTCCAACGCCTCTTCCTGTGAGCCTTGTCTGGAAGGCAAGACGGTTCCCGTCCATCCCCTCACGGTTGAACCAGAACTCCTCAACCGTAGCGCCTTCGAGCGAATCGCCGATCTCGATGATCCGACGCAAGCCAAAGCCGAAGTCGGCGTAAAGGCCCCGCTTGCCGGCTGTGTCCGTTCCAACAAATGCAATGCTCGAGCCATCGACCGCAAAATCGCCGAAGAAGCTGAACTTCCGGGTACTCCCCGGGACCGTGGTGCGTTGATCCGCAATAAGCCGAAGCAGTCCGTCGGTTGATGCGAACAGCCCGTCCCCGATCGTGGTGTTGGCATTGAACATGATGGTGCCTTCGTCCATGGTGACGAACGGCTGACTCATTGTTCTGTATGATCCGGCGCCGCCGGGCGCTGGATCGCCTTGCCGAGCCACGACCTGCATGTTCCCGCCGTCCGGATCAGACACGTACACCGCGCTGCGTTCGCCGTACCCCAGGAACGCGACACGGTGGTTGTCGGTGGCGGGGTGATACCCGTACTGGCCGATCGTGCTGCCCGGTGATCCCGGGTCCGGGGTCGATTCATCGCCGACACGGCTCAGACCCTGGTCCGTGGTCCAGGAGTAGATCCCGCTGCTGAAGAGGGACGCCGGATTGGCCGAGAACGCGACAACGCCGTCATTCAGGGATGGATACTGACCCCACCTGTTCGTGCGATACCCACCGGGCAAATCCGTGAACCCTGGGCCCACCACGGTGCGCAGCGTGCCGTCAACGTTCGAGAATATCCCGCTGCCTAGGCTGGTGCTCGCCTGGAAAGCCACGCGGCCGTTGTTGAGACTGGGCGTACCGCCAAAGGTCGAGAAGCTTCCTTCCCCGCCGGGCAGCGGACCGGGGCCAGCGACTTGGGTTGCAGTACCACCGAGCGGCAGCACAAAGACACCGTTCGACAGCGTGATCGGAATCCGGCCGCCAAACGCGACCGTTGTGCCCTCAAGGGCGGGGCCGTCCGCATTGAACGGCATCGCTCCGCCCATCGGATTGAACGTGCTGGTGACGTGTGTGAACTGGAGCGGCTGGGCGTCGGCGACGGCGGGCAGCACGACGAGAAGCAATGCGGTGAGCGCATGGGCATTCAGAATCGGGTGCATGTCGTCTCCTCCGGGAACCCCCGGAGCGTACGGGAAGTCCCGCTTCTGTCAATGGGGCGCATGCTGAGCGATGCCGTCATACCGGATCGATGTCTCCGATAACCAGCCACGGCTACGACTTTCTACGCGGAACGAAGCCCCGCTCTGCTGCCCGCCTGAGCCCCGCAAAGCCCCGCGGTTGGTGCCGGAGCGACAGGGACGATGCGCCCACTCCCCGCGACGCGGAAAGCTCTACGCGGGCTAATAGCCCGCAGGAATAGCCACTTCAGGCCGATACCCGCCCGCGTGCCCTCCGACCAACGGAACCGGCACGGACTGCCGCGTACTGTCGCGACAGTCCCAATTGCACGCTATATACGTATTCACATACCTCTCGCGCGTTAATACAATGGGAACTGTCGCGACAGTTCGTGACAGTGCCCGGCAGCGGACCCCGATAGTGGCGATGCTGATCACAGCAGCACCTCCGCGAGGCTGATCCCCTCGTAGAAGGGCTGGCCGTCGGACCCACGCCGGCGCACAATCCCCGGAACCGCAGCGCCCAGTTCTCTTCCCAATGACTGCTTGGTCCCGACGTTGTCCCGCCCCTCGCCGGCGCACCAGCTCTGCCACCGGGCGAACAGATCGCTGAGCCACACCCGCCGCGCGACCCCAACCTTGCAACACTGCCGCACGAAGGCCGAGACGGGCGACGACAGCTCCTCTAGTTCCTCTACGGCCACGTGGCCGCTGGCGGGTGGAACGAAATGCCCTCTCGCCTTCAGCCTCTTCCAGCCCTCCAGCGACCAGTTCAAGATCCCCGCCCGCTCTTTCAGCAGGCGGTCCGTCAGGGTGGGGTCTTCCTGGCCGTAAAAGCTGCGGGTCAGACGCCCAGGCATCAGGAACCGTCCCGCCAGCGCCGTGCTGGAGTCGTGGAGCCGGGGCAGTTCGTTGGTGAGGAACACGAACCGCGTCGGCAGCTTCATCGTCACCGGCGACAAGAACTTGCGGTCGATCGTCAGCAGGTCCTCGCCCGAGACGCACAGCAACCGCTCGATGACCACGGCGGCGCCTTCCCCGCTGAACCGGGCGTCGCTGACAACCGCCAGCGTCTTCCCGATGAGGGGCTGAAGCCCGAAGTTGCCCGCGAGGCTCCCGGTCGTGGGACCTACCACGTTGGCCTCGCCGACCACCGAGCGGAGCACCCGGCCGATGGTGCCCTTGCCCGATCGCTTGGGGCCCACGAGCAGCAGCATCTTCTGCTGGCTCGTGTCGGCGATGAGGCTGTATCCGAACCACTCTTGGATCAGCTGGATCGACTCGTGGTCGTCGCCCCACAGCTCTCCGAGGAACTTCAGCCATTCAACGGGGGCCGGAGCCTGGGGGTCGTAGTCGAAGTCCAGCGCGTTCACCGTGAACAACAACGGCGTGGCCGAAAGCAAGGTACCGGTGGGCACGTGCAGGCTGCCGGTGCGGCAGGGGAGGACCTCTCCCGCCGGGAAGGGGCCCGGCGCGCCCATCCAGCACGGCGGGGTCACCTCGGCGGGCAGATGGACGAGCGCGCGGATGGACTCCAGGGCCGCCTTTACGCTCGTGGGGTTGGATTCGAAGGGCACCAGCTCAAGCGGGCCGTTGCCCTTCTTCTGATACCGCAGCGTCGCATGAAGCCAGGGCTGAAGCCGGTGCCTGAGCCAGCTATCCTCGACAGCGGCGTAGCGGTTGCCGGCCCACGCCATCAGCTGGTCCGCGTAGCAGATGAGCGTCCGCCCGTGCGGGTGGTCATGGAACTGCCGCACGTAGGCTCGGGCGGTCGGCAGTGTTCGCTTGGGGGACAGCACCAGCCGCCCGGTGGTGGGATCGCGCGTTCCCAGCCGCACTGCGCCCATGTCAAGGTCGTGCTCGTCATTGGGTTCGGCCCGGGGATCGGGCGGGGGTTCGCTCGCTTCCCTCATGATCCCCGACACATCCACCCCGCCTAGATCGGCACCGGCGTCACGGAGCCAGCCGAACTCGCGGCTGTGGGGCTTTGTGATGGCGTCGTTCACCTTGTGGTCCAACTCCGCCTGCGACCACGGCGGGTGACATCGCGGGTTGTACCGGCGGACGAGCAGATCGAGGGCCTGCTCGCGGTCGAGGCCGAATCCGTGGCAGATCGCGCAGGCGGCCGCGTAAGCCTTCCTGTGCCCGCCTTGGCCCGACACCGCGCCTGGCATCTTGTCGAGGTACGCGCCGGCTCGGGCCACCGTCTCGGGATCGGCGGACCCTGCGCCCGCGGGCCGGGCCCGGGCGGCGAGATCGCCGCCACGGGGCGGCGAGGGCGGCACCCCGCCCGGGTAGCGATCCCGCAGTACCCGGTCGCCCAGCGCCCTCACAGCCTGTTCGAGGAGCGCCGCGTCGATGACGGCGGGCTCGCCGTCCAGCACGGCGTACGGCTCGCCGGACTCGGGGTGGATGCTCGGGCCCACGAGCGTCTGGAGGTTCCCGGCGCGAAGCTCGACGATGCACTCGTCCAGCAGCGGGTCCTCGATGCGGCATGAGACGGCCCCCGCCGCGATAAACCAGCGGTGCGACCGCGGCGTGGACAAGCGGCCGGTCACCGCCTCGGTCGGAGGCAGGCACTCGTCCGCGAGCCGCAGCGCCTCGTCGCAATCGAGGTCGATATCCACGAGCCAGCCGCTGGGCTCGCCCGTCAGGATGCCGAGGTTGCCCTCGCCCTCGAAGGCGGCGAGGTCGCCGGGTCCGAGGCGGGTGTGCTGCCAGCCCTTCATGCGGGGCCCCTTCTCGCCCTTGGGCACGGGGATGCAGCGGTACCCGCGGGCCATGTAGGTAGCCGCAGCCTCGGAACGCGACGTCGATACAAACGTGCTCATACGGGGATGACCTCCCCGTCGGTGGCGCCGCTGGCGCGCTCGTACGCGCGGATCTCGTTCGTCAACCCGCCGCCGTCGCTGCGGCTCTTGACGACGACGGTGATGGTCAGCGGTCGGTGCTCAAGGTCGGACGTGCTCTGCGGCCTGAGGACGCCGACCGCGCGGCAGATGGCGCTCAGCTCCTGCTGGGCCATCTTGACCGCCGTCGGGCTGGGGTTGTCGAGGTTGAGCCGAGCCCACACGAGACGGCCGCGGTATTCGCCCGAGCTGATCTCGAACTCCAGCTCCAGGTACTTCCCGGTGCCGACCTTGGTGGGCTTGAACTCTGAGCGGACGAGCTGGGCGGCGTATCGCCCCGCGGGCACCGGCTGGAAGCCGACGATCGGCTCATGCATGCTGGCGTCGAATCCGTTCAGATCATTCATGCCTGAATCTCCTTGAGGCCGCGTCTGCGGCCGATGAACTTGACGGGCCGGACGTGGAACGAGCCCGCCCCGAACTCTCTGGTAACGAGGCCGGTGAACACCCGCGCGATGGCGGAACCCACCTCGGTGGCGGCGTCGATCAGGCACGTGCGACCTGACTGGTTGACGTTGAATGCGGCGTCAAGCCGCACCGCCGATTCGCCCGCGAGCCCCTCCACCGCCATGACGGCGAGCAGGAGCGCGTCCTCGACCTGCTTGAACGGCACCTCGGGCTCGAACTGATAGCGCATCATGCGTGACATGCGAATCACCCTCCTGCTTGTTGAACCACCATCACTTACGCGGTCCGCTCCGCGACTGTCCGCGCGGACGGTCGTTCTGCTTCTCGATGGCCGAGAGGCGCCGATACACCTGTTGGCGGCTCAGACCCGATCTAAGCGCCGCCGCGGCAACGCAGGTCGTCGCGATGTCGCGGCATAGATCACGATCGACATCGCGCAGTACAGCGAGGATCTCCTCGGCGCACATCCGAGCCTCGGCGCGGGCACGATCGCCATCGCGGTCGGGGACGCCAAGCAGCGCGGCCTCGCCGTCGGCCAAGAGTGCGGCCCGGCTTCGCTTCTGCGCAGTACCGTGGCGAACCAGAGACACCAGCGCGGTGCGGACGACGCGGTCGATGAAGGTCCTCGGTGAGGCTCGCGCTTCCTGGTAACGGGGCCACGCTTCGAGGGCGCTCGCTGTGAGGTCCTGCTCCACATCCTCGGGGTCAACACCGAGGCGGCGGGCGGCGGAACTGATCTTCTTGCGATAGGCGGCGATTGCGGCGGCGCACGCCGCGGCGGGGAACTCGGTAGACGGCACGGGCTGCTCCCGGGCCGCGGGGAGCGACGGGTGCCGTCCAACAGCAGGTGCGCAAGGCGGAGCGGAGCCGCCGCGGGATCGCCGTTAGGCGACACCCGCAACAACTCCGCTTCGCGGCCGTCAGTTGGGCTGTGTCAGTTCGGGAACGCGGGATGTACTGGAAGTGCCGGCGCGGGCTATTAGCGCAGGCCGATCTCGGCGCAGAGAACGCGGAACGGCAGGCCCGCCTTCACCTCGAGCCGTTCGATGCGACCGTTATTGAGTCCGCGCAGCAGCTGGACGAGCTCGATGTGCTCGGACTTGAGCTGGAAGTCGTCCCCGACCGCACGCTTGCGCGACTCGCCGCCGAACTTGTAGTCGCCCACCACCCGGGGCATCGGCTTCAGGACCGGCTCGCCCTTCTCGACGAGCAGGTCCTCGATGTACCCGTACTGCAGGCGATGCATCATCCCGAGCAGGGCGGCGTTCGCCGGGCTGAGTGAGGACTTGAACTTACCGATACCGCCGAAACCATCGCTACCAACCATCGGATATCTCCGTGAACTCGCGACCGCCGCCGTGGCTGTCGCATGGCACGGAGAATGCCGGGCCAGGATCAGGGCAGGCTCAACCGACCATCAGCGAATCATCAGACTTACGCGACGCCTGGAGATTCAGGCGATAGGACCCCTTGGCCCGACCATCGATCATCAAGTAGCGAAGGCCGGCCTCTCGTAACTGCCGCTTCAGATTTGACACAGCCTGAATGACCGCGTGCCGGGACGTGTTCTTACTCCCCCACGCTCGGCGTTCGAGCTCCTCGATGCTGACGTAGTCGCCGAGTGATTCGGCGAGGCACTTACACACCCGACACTCCACGGTGTTCCGTAGCTCGCAGATCCTGCCGGCGTGAGCAATGGTGTAGTTGTCGTCATCAATGGCGGGCAACTCGCAGCATGACGTGACGCTCGCCGCCTCGCTCGGCCGCGTTGTCGATGCCGGACCGCCTACGTAGCTCCTTATCGACAGACCGAGGAAACTGGCTCGCCCGAGCCGGCCCATGAGAATCTCGTCGCTGCGATTCTTGATCGATCGCGACAGTCCCGCCAACACCTGTCGAGAATGGCGAGAGTACAGGTCGAAGAGCCGCATCGCCCCGGAACTCGGGCCTTCGGGCAAACAGGCGAACGCGGCCGCAGCCTCAGGGAACATCGCGGCGAACGTCGCGGGATCATGGATCCTGGCCACTCGACGGGCCAACCCCACGTACCGCTCGACCAGAGTGCGGTCCTCTGGCAAGTCGTATTCATGGACGAGCGGATCGAGGCGGTACCCGGACGAGGGGTCTCCCGTTTCATCAAGCTCGGCGGCCAGCATGATCGCTCGACGGTCGACGCACTGAGAACAGCGTCCGCAATGGGGATGTTTGAGAGAACGCGAGATGGTGTGCGCGCAGCTGATGGTCTTTGCGCACCATTCAGCCCTCAACGCGACTTTCAGTAGCAGTGCAACATCGGTCTTCGTCTTCCATTGATATGGATTTTCGACTTCGAACGGCCGGTCGAACACCAGGCTGAAGAGCCGTCCGAAGCCCGTGAGGACTCGCGGGTGCGTGGTTCGGGTCGCTCGGCCTCCGAGCACCTGGGGGCTGAGCGGCAGGTTGATGCTGACGACCCCGTTCTCGTAGAAACGGATCCGGTTCAAGTCGAACATGCGGGCCACTGTCGCGCCCAGCGCCGCGAAGAGGAAGGAACGAGTGCGCTGGGTGCAGTCGCGGGTTAGCCGCTTGCCCTTGTTTACCTCGACCGGAACATGAAAGGGCCGGAGCTTGGGCGTGGGGGACTGCTCGCCGAGCAACGCCGCCAGATGATCCTGATGTGCGGCCACCTTGGGAGTCGATCGATGGCTGACAAGGGCGATCTTCCGACGCGAATCGATGATCTCGGAAACGGCTCCGGCGAAGGAATCCAGCCCGCCTGAGAACAGAACCACCTCTTCCACGGTGCCATTCGGGCCGTGGCCGCCTTTGATGAGGTACTCGTCGAGCCTGTGCGGCACCGACTGGGGACGAAACTCGAACTCGTAGATGTCGTCCGACAGAAACCCCAGCAGATCGCGGAGCGTGGCCTTCACGTCCTTTCTGTTCCAGAACTCCGGGTTCTGCACGGGGATCTCGAACCGCATGCGCCGCCGCCACTTGAGCCCGTACTCGAACTCAGCGACGCGGCCCCGCTCAATCGATTGATCCGCGCTGTATACGAACGAGGCAATCTCGACCAAATCCGTGGCAATCGGGGGCACATGCTCCACCATCTTGGTCGTGATGTCCTTGATCGAGATCGTGACGTTTCGACGGGTTCCCCTGGAGTTCAGCTCCAGCAGCCTCGCGCCCTTCCACTCGGGTGGGCGCGTCAACTCTCGGCGTCCATCGCAGACGACAAGGAATCGGTTGTTCATGATCGCCCCCCTCGCACGCGCAGCTCCGCGCGAATCTTGTCCATCGCGTGCACCGTGAACCCCGTTGCCTGCTCGCGAGTGATGCCCGTCTTGTGCAGGTTCTTGCCGAACCACTCGCCCGCGAACTGCTTTACGATCAAGGCAGCCTGACCACACTGCACGCCGAGTTCGCCCACAAACCCGTCATGTGCGGCGGGATCGCCGAACCGCTGGTTGACTCCGACGTGATTCGACAGTTCCCGCCCCAAGTGGTAGGTGAGGAACTTCTGCGTCCATCGTGAGAAGAACACATGGATGAGCGTCGAGAAGCCCTTTTCTTTGGCGAGTGATCGGAACGCCTTATGCACTTCACGCGAGTTGGGCCTGAACAGCCCGGAGCAACCATCGGACGAGAGGGTGAGAACGGCCTGCACGGCGGCCAAGTGCGCCATCTCGCCGAGGTCGCTTCGCTCACGGGTGGTGTTGAAATGCCGGTCCATGGCCACGTGGATCGCGGCGGCCACCACAAACGGATCTGGGTCGCCCACAATCGGAATGCCGCGGCTGCGCAGGCCGTCCGTAAAGTCATCGCCTTTCGCCGCAATCGCCATCTGCACGAGGAGCCACACCGCTTCGCTCACACCGCGGTCGGTGCGAGCGAGCTGCATGCCGTCCTCGGCTGCTTCCATGACGGCGTCTGCCACCGTTGCACAGGGTGCCCCGTCCGCCAGCAGGGCGACGACTTCGAGCCACGGTTTGGAGTTGGGCAACCGACCGAGACGTTGATGTCCCATGCGCGGTCCTCCGGTGAGAGGAATCGCAGTCGCAACGGATCACGCTGTCGGGCCCTACACCAGAGAAAGCCATGGGATCGGAGTTCGCGCGCGCGGAATGTCAGGGAACATGAAAAGTGGTCTCAGCCCCGGTTTGGTCCACCAATGCGCGCCATCGTGTCCGCTGCACTGCCCAGTTCAGGGTGGTCGACAGGGAGCGGAGGTCCCGTTCGTTGAGCGGGTCGCGGCCACGGGTCACCAGCGGCAGGTGCAGGATCTCTTCGAGTACGTCGGGGGCCAGCACGGCGAGGTTCATGATCTGCGTCACGCGCGCCCTGGTGACATGCCCGAGCCGGGCCAACTCGGCGTAGTCCCGCACCGCCCCGCTCCGCACCAGCCCCTCGAACCGGACGGCGAGCGCCGCCAGCCGGGCCACCCTCGGCACCCGTCCCGGCCGCGCTTCCGGGACGGGAGCAACCCCCTCACGGAGTACGACCCCGCCCTTGCGGTTCCTCGCCCTGTGGACCGTGAACGTCAGCGTCAGCCCGTCGCTCATGCCGAAGCTCCTTCTAGAGACCGGATTCCGGCGGGGCGGAAGGTGATGCTGACTTCACCGGCCCCGCCGTCGTACTCCACACGCTGCACCAGCAGCCGCACCAGCCGGGCCCGTTCCGCGGGGGCCATCCCCGCCCACAGACCGTCGAACGCCCCCATCGCCGCGTCCAGCTCGGCCTTGGTCACCCGCTCCCCGCTGAGCCTGTCGACACCCCCGCGCGCGTCCTCTGCCGCCAGTTCCACCTCGCGGAGTTCCTCGTGCAGACGGGCCAGTTCTGCGGTCGAAACTGGCGTGGTCACGGCCGCCCTGATCGCCGCGTCCAGCCGGGTCCGCCGGGCGAGAAGCTCGTCGAGCTGGTGTTGCAGGTCGTCCACCCGCTCCTGCTGCCGTTGCCGCACCCGATCGAGCGTGGCGGACAGCACGCCGGGGTCGCGCACCACCGCGCGGAGTCGGTCAACCACGAATGCCTCGATCTGCTCGGCCGGGATCGACTTGGACGGGCACGCCCCCCACCCCTGTTTAGAGGCGGTGCCGCAGAGGTAGTAGCGGTAAGCCCGCCCGTCCGGCTTGGCGGCGAAGGAGTGGCTCATCGCCACCCCGCACGGGCGGCAAACCAGCAGCCCCTTGAGCATCGCGTTGTGCTTGTTGCGGCACTCCCCGCCGCCGCTGAGACCATTCTCGCGCAACCGGAGCTGGACGCGATCGAACAGTTCGCGGTCCACGATCGCGGGCTGCTGGCCGGGGTGGATCTCGCCGTTGTGCCGCACCATGCCGATGTAGAGGACGTTGGTGAGCAGGTGGTAGAGGCGGCCCTTGTTGAGGGTCGCCCCGCCCTGAACGGCGCCCCGCTTGGACGCCCACCGCTTTGTGGTCCAGCCCAGCCTGGCCGCCTGCTCCGTCGTCCGCAGCAGCGAGCGGTTGTCGAGGTACATCTGGAAGAGCGCCCGCACCCGCTCGGCCTCGGCCTGGTTCACCTGCAGCCGGGCGTTCTTGAAGTCCAGGTCGTACCCCAGCACGGGGCGGCCGCCCGCCCACTTGCCCTTGCGCCGGGCCGCGGCGATCTTGTCCCGGGTCCGCTCGCTGATGATCTCGCGCTCGAACTGCGCGAAACTCAGCAGCACGTTGAGCATCAGCCGTCCCATCGACTGGGCGGTGTTGAACTGCTGGGTGACGCTGACGAACGAGATCCGGTGCTTCTCGAAGGTCTCCATCATGCGGGCGAAGTCGAGCAGCGACCGGCTGAGTCGATCGACCTTGTAAACCACGACCGCGTCGATCCTCCCCGCCCCGATGTCGGCCATGAGCCGGCGCAGGGCGGGGCGCTCGGCGTTGCCCCCGGAGTAGCCCCCGTCGTCGTACCGATCGGGCAGACACATCCAGCCCTCGGCCTTCTGGCTGGCGATGTACGCTTCTCCGCTCTCGCGCTGGGCGTCGAGGCTGTTGAAGTCGCGGTCCAGCCCCTCCTCGGTGCTCTTGCGGGTGTAGATGGCGCACCGCACCCGCGCGGGCGGGCTCTTGCCGCCGGGCCTGGCGATCATCGCTCACCCCCGCGGGCGATCCCGAAGAAGTGGTACCCGTTCCAATGGGACCCGGTGACCGCCTTGGCGACAGCCGAGAGCGAGCGGTACACATGCCCCTCGTACTCGAACCCCTCCTGGAGCACCCGCACCGCGATCGCGCGGCCCCGGTAGGTTCGTCGAAGCATCGCGCCCGGAAGGGGCAGACGGTTGTCGCTGGCGATCGCCCCCGTGACGGTCGCCCCCGGGCCCTCGGGCGTCTTCCGCGGCTTGGGCGGGTTGAGGCGCAGGTCGGCGTCGTTGGCGAGTTCCCCGGCCCGCCTCCGGGCCCGTTCGGTCAGGTCCCCCTCCCGCAGAGCCTGGATCCGCCACGCGACGCGGCGCACGAGGTGCTCCTTGTGGTTGGAGCGGGCCGGTTCCCCGTACACCTCCAGGAACCGCTCTTTCAGCCGGGCCAGGTTCAGGCCCCGCAGCATCTCGATCTCGGCGTCGATGTCCATGGCGAATCTCCGTTCTTGCGGGGCGTTAACCCGCGGTTCGATCAGGGCGACTCTGCGCCGGCTGTTCAAGGCCGGAACCGGCGTCACCGAGAGTTCCGGGCCCCTCCCTTGCATCGCCGCGTATCGCGCGCGACCGCTCGAACGCGAGCGCCAGCAGGTCGGCGACCTCGGCAAGTCGCTGGTGCTCGGTCATGCTCTCGGGGTGACGGCAGTTGTCGGGGCGGGCGGGCATGCGGTGACTCCGATGGTGGAGCCCACGCCGCCTGCGCCTTGCGCCCGGCCGGTCGTCGGGAAGTCTGAACTCTCCAACAGACACATACGCGATCCGCGCCGCGTTGTCCGTGCTCGGGTTGCGCACGCGCCCGCGGACCGATACGGGGTGTCAACCGCTCCGGGCCGTCAAGCGAGAACGTGTGAGAGTTCGAGAGTCTCGGAACGGACTCCGGCCCCCACCCCGGCGTTCACTTCGGGGCGCAGTCCCCCCGGTCTCAAACCGAGAGCGCGGCGGGGTTGAGCCGAGCGCACAACCTCGCGGAAACCGGGGCCTTGGCGCGAGTCTGCCCGTGCGACGTTAACCCGCTCAGCGCGAAGAAAAAGCCGAGGCTTTAGGCCCCGGCCCGTCGAAGCTCCCCGATCGGAACGGTTTCGAACGACTCTCGCCGCGCGGCGGAGGGCAGACGAGGCGCACCAACCCACGCCAGCACGTGGCTAACCGCTTGTATGCCAGTGCTTTGCGTCAGTTAACAGCGCGAGAGCGTGGGCGGCCCCTTCCAGCCCGCCGACGCCTTCCCCAGGCTGTCGCCGCGCTGCCCGCGGTCGGTGCCGGCACCCCGCCCGGCGCTCTCGAATCTGTTAACTGGTGCGTGCAGTCGGTGGACCACAGGTAGTGTCCGTCAAGTTGCGCACATTGAGGAAGGGGATCTCCGGGGGAAGGTCGCTGCTGGTGCGGAGCCCCGGAGGGGCGGAGCACCAGCAGCCCGCGCGGCTCACGCGGCCGCGACGGTCGGTTCGGTCGTCTGATCCGTCAATGCCGGCTCCCGCAGCCGGCCCATGTCCAGGTACCTCCGCAGCCCCCAGCGCGTCCCCGCGACGTGCCGCAGCCGGGCCGCCACCAGGGCCTCCTCCACCGAGGACTCGCGGCGCTTGTAGCGCTCGATGATCGCCGTCTCCAGCGGCAGTTTCCGCAGCCGCGGCACGGTCAACTCCACCTCGCCGGCCTTGGTCTGCAGCTTCCGCCGGTAGCTGCCGGCGCGGAAGTCCCGCCGGCCCTCCGACCGCTCGTATCGCCCCGCCCCCGCCACCCGGTCGGCCTCCTCGTCCAGGAGCTGATTCAGGGTCTGCTCCACGGTGCTCCGCACCACCTCGTCCAGGTGCCCCCGCACCTGCTCGGTGTCCACCACGATCGCCCCCTTGAGGGCTTCCCCCCCCGATCCGCTTGCCGATCCCGGTCCCGTCGCTACGCTCTCCATGCGGCTCTCCTTGAGGAAAGTGGGTCATCACAACTCCACCTTCCCGCGGGAGAGCCGCTTCTGTCAATTGCGCATGATTCGGGACGTTACCGGACCACAAGACCAGCCAGCGGCGGCGGAAGATGATCGAGGAGGCGTTCGCCTGGATCAAGGACTACGCGGGGCTCGGGTGGACGTGGCTGGTGGGGAGATGGAAGATCGGGATGCAGGTGGCGCTGGCGGCCGCGGCGTATAAACTGGTGCGGATGGCCAGGCTGCTGGCGGCCTGAAGCCCGACGCCCCACCGATCGACCATCAACAACGAACGCCACCGCGCCAACCGAGCGAAAAGCTCCCTTCAACACCTATTCTGGAGCGTCCTGCTAATTCGGAGTCGTCTTGCCTTGAGCTCGAAGAGCAGCGTTCCACACCCACAAGAAGAATAAGCCAGGTGCTGTAAGGCGGGACCACGGACCATCTGGCTGCAAGGCACGGGTAACAATCGAGGTGGGCTCCACATATAACACTTGCTGACAGAACTCGATATCGAGGTCAGCACGGCTCGTGTTGAGCTCGGCCCAAGGGTACACTGTTCGTTCGCCTTGCCAATATGTTACGACCGACGTTTCGTCGCACTTGCACTTCCAGCCGAGATCAGGGAAGTCGATCGTCACGCGCCGGGGCATGCCATCGAGATCGGACTCCATAGCTGACACCACATTGATTCCTCGGTTCTTGGCATTACCAAGAGCGCAGCGGTTCAGATGAGCAAGGGCTTTGGCTAGTCCTGGTTTCATAGGTCAATAACAAAGGAAACGATCCTGCCAGAGTCGCCGCGCACGCCTTCAATGATGAGTCGCCTGAAGCCCTCCCGACGTGCGATCGCAGCGACATAGTCCCTAATCTGCAGCCAAGTGCGCATGCCGATTTCTCCTTTGGCGGCAACATTGAACAACTCAAGCGTCGTGCCGCGGCGTACGTAATCTGCTCGTATTGTAGCGCCGAGCAGGCGTTCGTTGAACACACCGCGCTCTGCCGTGAAGCATGCGTTATGCACCCATAGTCGCTGATCGCCCACGTAGTACGTGTGTAATCGGTGAACCTCGACATTGTAGACGGTCGTCGGCTCGGCTACAAGCTCAATGCGAGAGACCTGCGCGCAGCCCGCCAGCGTCCGTACGGACTCGCCCTCGCGCAGCTTGCTGGCGGCTATCCAGCCCGCGCGGTCCTCGGAATAGAATGGATGGCTCGGCGTCGCCCCGATGGGCTCGGTGGAGCCTTTGAGCCAGACCCGGACGATCTCTGCTCGCTCCGTGACAAACGTGCCTGTCACGACCTGCCCACCGCCAACGGGAGTCTGGACGGCGGGACACGGGCCAATGTTGACCACTCGGGCCGTGCCGCTAATCCCCAACTCTGTCAGGGCCAGCGTGAACTGGCTACCCGTGCGCACGCCAGTCGTTAGGAACCAATCAAGCGGTCGCAGGAGCGTGACGCGGACCGTGCCGCGCTGCGCATCCTGGAGCCTCATTTCTACTGTGCGCCATGTGTCCGGGTCAATCTGGTCATGGACGTCCGGGTCCGCTGAGTTGTGCGGCAACGCGACTGAGTTCGGGTCCCGCGTCGAGACAACTGCCGCGCCAAGAGAGACGGACTCAATCGCCGGCGTCGACCCGTCAGCGAGCAAGACCGGCGTCCCTGCTTCGAAGCAGATCGTTGAGAAGAACGGGCCGCCAATCATGTCGAAGAGGATGCCGACGTCGCGATCCCACACCATGTCGAGGAAGGCAAGGCCTCCTCGTTCGTACGCCCGTATTCTTCGGACATTCTCCCAAGAGTACTGCTTGGCCAACGCCACTAATCCGAGGCCGCTCTGCAGATGCTCGGCGGCAATGGAGAAGGCATCGTCGAACGGGTCCCACGAGAGGCCCATCGGGTCGCTTCGGTTGACGGGGTTGCCCCCGAGGTACTCGTAGAGGTTCATCCCGTCGTCGTATGTAAGGCCGAGGTTGGGTGAGATGGCAGCAACAACAGCTGCCAAGCCGTGGAACTCGATGTTGCCATTACCGAGGACGGGCTGTCCGGTCGCGTTCGGATCCCGTTGCAGGAATCGACCAACACCGGCGTGGTATACGCGGTTCCGTGCTTGGCTAACCCCACGCCCGCCTACTACCATCGATCGCGCGGCACCACCACTGAGGGACTCTGACGCCGCCACATTGCGGTCGAAGAAGAGGCTCTGAAACCCCACCCGAAAATCTGCCGGCAGTGAGTTGCCGATCGCCTCGGCGGTCAGAATCTGCCCGTAGGCGTCGTATGTGTATTGGGCGACGACTTGGCCATTGGAAACGGTCACGCCCATCAGGTTGGCGGAGCGGTCGTTGAGGGCGTAGTAGGCGACGCCGTATCGGTCGTACTGCACGATCAGCTCGTCGAGGCCCTTGTCACCCGGGCCCCACACGTACTCGCGGTCGCACCACCCCTGCGGCTCGCCGACCGGTATCGGGTCGTCGTCGATTGGTTCGAGTTCTCCAGACTCTTCCTCGGAGGGGATGAAGTGCGGCCCGGTGAACGCTTCTTGAATGCGGCGAACTCCGTCGTAGTAGTAGCCCTCGATCCGCAGGCCCACGGGCGTCGCGCCGCCTGACTGCCAACCGATCGCCGCAGGACAGAACCGACGTGCTAGGCGGCCAAGGCCGTCATACTCATATCGGCCCACAATCGGCCCGCCCGTTCCCCCCGAGACTCTTCCGTCGGCGCCGAAGGTCAGCGTCCCGGCCTGGTTAACTTGGATGAGCCGGCTCCAGGCGTCGTACTGGTAGTAGAACTCGCCGTCGGTGACAAGATTACCGCTCGGGTCGTAGGCAGGGGTGGTCGTCGTGCTATCGACCGTCACCGAGTTGATCGAGTTGTCCTTGAAGACGCCGTGATCGATTGTGCGTGTCTCCGCGGTGCTCGGCACTCCGTCGAAGTCCGCGGAGATCGTGAGGCCGGGGACTGACGTGGGCGAATCCTGGCCCGTCCAGTTGCCAAGCCGGTCCAGGGACCACGTCGAGATCCGAGGGACAGGCGTCGTGCTGGGCAGGATGGCGGTGTTGGTCGAGTTCAACGAGCCGTACCCCGCGGACAGCAGTCGCTCCAGCTTGTCGTAGGCGTACAGGAACGACCTATCGTTGTCATGACTGCCCGTGCTCGAGGTGGCGTGGGTCACGCGGCTGAAGAGCTTGTTGCCCGAGTCGTCGTAGCCGTACTGGTAGCGGTGCCTGGTCGTCGAGCCCGACACATAGTTCAGGTCCGTCGTGCGGCCCTGCCGATCCATGCGCGTGTAGCCGGTTACCCCGGCGGAGGAGTCGAATACGGACTGCGCGACGCCGCTGCCAAACAAAGCCGTCACCCGCCGTCCCGAGCCCGTGTACTCGTACTGCGCGACATCGGTCGTGCTGTCCACGCGGAACCGCGTGATACGATTCAGCACGCTGTCGATGCCAGTCCCGTCGTCTCCGTAGTGGAGTTCCACCGCTCGCCGGGCCGAAGTCCCCGGGCGCACGGGGTACGTCATGGTTGTCAGACGCTTCAGGTTGAGGGCAGACGATCCGCTGAACGTCCAGTCGTAGTCGACGCGGGGGCTCGTCGCGGTGGCCACGGTGTCGCCGTGCTGCTGCCATTCCGTGATCAGGTTGCCTAACCGGTCGTACTCCAGGCGGACGGCCGCCAGGATCTCCGTGCCGCCGCCCGTGTAGGCGGCCACGTTCTGGAGTCGGTTGTCGTCGTTGTAGGTGTAGACAATCCGGGAAACGCGCCCGATAGGGTCGTAGAACGAGCCCGTAAACCAGGCGTCGTCATCGACGGCCGTCTCCACTAGCTGTCCGAGCTCGTTGTAGCTGTATGTCAGAACGATGCCGCGCGCATCGGTCCGCGTGGCCAGGAAGCCGTCCGAGTAGTACCGGAACGTGAGATCCGGATTGTCGCGAGGCTGACCGGAGTCCTTGCGAGGGTAGTGCACCGCACCCACCAGCCCTTTGTTCTCGCTGATGACGGTCGAACCGTCGGCATCGACGATGTCCGCGCCGTACTCGATCCGCGTGACCTGCAAGGTTCCGTCGGTTGCATCCCAGTTCACGTCCCCTTCGATGCCGAAGCCATGCCCGGCGAGCACGGCGGCGATCTTCACCAGTTGGCCGTTCTCGTAGAGGTACGCGGTCTGCACCCTGTCTTCGCCTGTGCCCTCGAAGTTTTCAGTCTTGAGGATCAGGCGACCTAGCCCGTCATACCGGTTGACCGTGACGGAGCCGTTGGGGCCGCGCACGTGGAAAAGCCGGCCCGCGTCGTCGTACTCGAATAGTGTTATTTGGGCCGATCCACGCAGGCCGGACTTGTCGTAGCCTGGCGGGCTGGTTAGCCATGTCGGTGGATCGGCGGGACGTGAAATGTCCGCGCTACCGTTCGTGAACGTGTTGGCGTAGGTGCCGCTGTCCGGGCTGGAAGCCCCAATTACGGCGGTGGCCACGACCCTGTTGGCGGGGTCGTACCAGTTGAAGGTGAAGCCCTTCACCGAGTTGGAATCGACCAGCGAGGTCCCGGAAGCGTTGTGCAAGCGATCGCGTGTCACAACGCTGATGGCGTTGTCATCGGAGTCGTACTGGATCTCGCTTCGCTGGACCTCGTTGGAACCCGCGAACTGCTTGTGAACCACCTTACGGCCCTTGGCGTCGTAGGCATAAGTGTCCATCGCTCCGCCGGGGCCGATGACGCAGACCGGTCGTCCGGCGTGATCGTAGTATCGCTTGGTGACGAGGTACGCGCCTGAAGTGGGGTTCGTCGTGTTGTACGTCCGCTCCTCCTCGACATGGCCGCGGGCGTTGTAGATCGTTTCGGTGAGCGACAGCGGGACCGGCGTTGCCGCCAGGATGGTGCTTGCAGAGGGCAACTCTGTTGAGCTGGTCGCAGCCCGTGGGTCCGCGGAACCCCCGCTCGGCGCGGTGTCGCCGTAGGTCGCGACGAACCGCGGGCGGTTGGCCCTGTCGAAGAACGTCACAGTGTGCGCAAGTGCTTGTCCGGACCCGTCCTGCCGCTGACGCCATACCTCGCGCATCCGCCAGTCATAGCCGACGATGGTCATCCAGCCCAACGAGTCCTCGTTGGTGATGTATTCATACTGGTCGGTCGGCTTGTCCCGGAGTGTGCGCACGGCCACCAGTTCGTGGGCGTCGTTAACACCGTGCCCGTAGTAGCGCTTCTCCGTCAGGACCATGTCATCCGGGCCGGCCGTGACGCTTCCCCAGTAGGTGTCGCCGTCCAGAGTTCCCCGGTACACGCGCTCAACCTGGCCACGGCGGTTGTTGACCTCGCGTGTAATCGTCCCGTCCGGGCTTCTGCGGCGCGTCACCCCGCCGAACGGATCGGCAATGACCGACACGGAAAGCTCGTCGCCCCCGGCGACTTGCGATGCCCCCGCCAGGCTGCCGCTCGAGTCATACTTCGGCTTGATCTCCGATTCGACTGTGAACTCTTCCGTGCCGAGCGGCTCGCTGTGGCCACCAGGATCCCAAATAACCTGTTGACTGGTCTCCATCTGATCGCCCGAGAAGTAGTTGATCGCCCCCATCGCCAAGGGGTTGAAGCCTGAGGGGCCATCGAAGATGCTGCGGAAGTACATCTGCAGCTCGAGCACTTTGTCGCCGACCGCCTGCGAAGCGTATTTGATGACGTCCTTGCGACCGTTGGGATACGTCACCTCCGCGAGCCCGCGGCTTGTGTACTCGTACGTGGTCACGTACGACAGTGCAGGTAAACCGGCTGGCTGCAGGCGTCCCCACCCCGATGGAACCGGTAGCGACCATGTTCCCACCTGCGACGGGGGCGACGCCGGGTTCGCGTCGATGACCTCAACGGTGACACGACCCTGGTCGTCATACCCCGTGTAGTCGAGGTAGAACTCGTCGCCCGCTGATCCGGGGGTTGAAGGGCTCGCGAGCGTTCCGTATCCCTTCCACACGAGCTGTCCGCTGTCGTTGAACCACTCCTTGGTGACGGCGTAGTAGGTCGAACCTGCCGGTTCCTTGGCGGCCGCCGAGCGAATCGTCGACTTGGATTCGATGCGCTTGCGGTCAGCCTGCTCTCCCGTCGGGGTCACAAAGGTGTACGAGTAAGTGACCTCTTCGGTGGCCGTCCCGCCTGTGTTGGTTACTTCTTGCGTGACAAGTTCGGGCCGGTCGGAGTCTCGCGTGAATGTCCTCAGTGTGACGTCGCCGCCTTCCGTGCCCTGCTTGATGGCGACTTGCGACGGTTCTTTCGAAGACCCACCGTAGCCGAAGACGTAGATCAGCCCGTTAGTCTCGCGGTCAACGTTCTCAAACGATCCCCAGCCCTTGGTTCGCCTCTCGATCAACCTCCCCTCTGAGTCGTAGACCCGTTCTTCGGCGATGCCCTGATCGCTGGTCACTGTGCCTGACCCGTCCTTCGAGTAGGTCCAGGTCTTGTCCTTCAAGATTTGGCCAGCCGCGTTCATCTGGATGACGCGACGAGTGCGAGGGATCAGGGAAGTGGAGGGCGACGAGGAGATGCTAGTCCAGTTCGAGTCCCTTCCAAAGTCGTCTACGATCGTGATCCACCGTGCCTCACCGGCCCCCAATGGCGGCGGCGACGACCAGGTGAACTCGGAGAACCAATAAGGGTGATGATAGTTTGAGCGCATGATGGGATACCACACGTACGGCCCGTAGTGCACATAGCTACCCTCGGGTTCGTGTGCGGTCAGGTGAGATGGCCATTGCAAGAGCCGGTACACCCGATACCAGCCGCCTGCATCGCCGTGCCGTTTGACCACCGCGTTGACGCCGTAGTCGGTCATGTCGACAAGCCGGCTCGGGTCCAAGGGGACATTGTCCCCCAGCATCTGGTCACATAGCTCGCTCTCGGCAAATCCCACCCCGGTGTTGCTCATGAGAACAAGGTCGGCTGTGTCACGAAGTTCCACCTCGCTTCCTGCGCCCGTGAGGGGGTCCAAGATGTCGACGGGGGCCTCGTCCGTGAGCCCCAGCAACTTGTTGGCCTTATTCTCGAACGTATCGTCGGTCGTATCCGCAGCAACAATGTTTGCAATGGTGGCCGCTCCGTGTACGCTCTTAAGCTGGACACCAGCGTGGACGTACAAAGGATCGGCAGCGCGGTAACGGTTCAGAGACACAGACACCGACGTGCTGGAAGAGGCCGAAGCAGTGGTGCGCCTAGTTATTGTAGTTTTAAGCAACCGAGGACCACCAGAATAGCCCTCGCAAGCGTCTGTCCACTCCGTGTAGGCTTGCGGCGACGGGTCGTACGTCAGGTACGCGGAGGTTGTTGCCTCCGTATACAAGTACCGCACTTCGTAGATCCAGTCACGATGCTCACCGAGGCCGACTATGTCAAGCACGTCAACAGCATCAATCTCACTGATGTGATCGATGGGCGTTGCCGGCGTCGTCGGCTTTACAAGGAAGGCGGTTCCCGGCACTGTAAAGCAGTCAAAGGATTCGTGTTCGACTGGATGGTCGTACACATAAATAGACTGAAGTGCATTTTGGAAGTAGTACGGATTAAGGTCCGGGTCGTTGCCCCCATCTTGATCAAACTGGCGGTGAATGTACAAAAGGGTCCAGACAACCTGCTCGTTCTCAGTTTCGGCGCCGATGACGAGCTCCACGGCTTTGAGTTGCCCCTTCTCCGTGCAGTGTTGCTTGCAGGGCTTGCATCCAGTCGACCCAGGGTCCCCGGGATGCTCGGTGAAGTCCGACTGGCGGAAGGTACAGTAGTACATCTTCGCAATGTTGCCGTTGCGATCCCTGATTGAATCCACAAGGCCGTAGTACGGCATTCCATGCCGCTCGAGCGCGTCAGCTAGTGTGCCTGAGGCCGGGTGCGTGTGCGCTGAGACATACGGCGGGTCGATACTGAGCGTGTTTTCGGGTGTGACGACATCCTCATACACGGGCGTGATGGTGTACACTAGGGAACCGCGCTGAAGGTAGACCCAGAACTTGGTGGGACGCGTGACCCAGCGACCTTGGTCATACTCTGCCGATGTGTCGTCGTATTCCCAACTTCCATTGTGATCGAGCCGAGCGTCAAATCGAGCTGGAGCGGTGTACTGCCCGTTCTCGGGGTTGAACTCAAAGGGGATAGCGTGGTGGGCATCGGGGATAAAGTAGCACACCCGAGCGTGGGGACCGACCACGTCACGGTAGGCCGCATCGATCAGGAAGACCGGATTCTCGCTCATCATCCAGCCGAGGCCTTGCCAATCCCAGAAGGCACCAGGTTCCTTTGTTAGGAAGTTGCCATAAGGGTCGTTTGTTGCCGGAACCTCCGAGTAGGTCCGAGTGTGGCGGAATATCGCTCCGCCGAAGGGCAACTCAAAGTCTGTTTGCTGGACGAGCGGAACACCCGTGACGAGATCGACGCAGTCGGCAAGCACGGGCCGTTCGGAGAACGTACTGAGACCCCTCAGGGCGCCAGACTCGGAAGCAAGCACCGCGTATGACGCGGCCGCCGGATCAAGTGATCGCGGCGAGTAATCTCCGGGCCCAAGCCCCGAGAATAGGTCCAAGTTGAGCGGGAAGCCTTGGCTTTCACCCGGCCCCCTACCTAAAACGGCAGTGTTCCACCTCTCCCCGTAGGCCGCGAAGCAGTCGGATTCGAACGTAGTTGTGTCACACGGCGTGGTTGCTGGCACGTGCGGGACAGTCCCGTCGTTGGGGCAGTCTGGATCCATGGAGGCGGTAACGGTGGCAAGAGTGGAAGCGGCCACCAACGCGAAAACTCGTGTGTGATTCATAAAGCCTGTCCTCAGCTCACGGCCATTTGGCTCACTGCGCACGGTGCCGTCGAATCAAACCTGCTCCGGCGAATGAGACTACCGGCTGCTTGCCAATCGGTCAACACTCCACAGTACCCTAGAACGAGTCCAGACAAGTTCACTACCACTTGCGGACTCGCTGCGGGGTCGCGATGCTGTACGCCATGCTCATCAGTCGGAGAGAACCTGTGGCGTATTTGGATCAATTCTCTTCAGAGCGCCGTCGTGTTGCGACCCTCGCCATCTTCTTCGCCGGGAGCACATGGCTGCCGATACCCGTCGCAGTTGGGCAAGGAACCGGCGATCAGCTTCGATCTCAGCTACCACCCAATCAGGTGTCGCTCGCTGGGCAGATTGATCTCTCTCGCCTAATCGACGTCGCCGCGCAGCGCCTTGGGCTCAATATCGAGTACGACCCGGCGGCTCTCAAATCCGCGGGTTCGGTGACGCTCAGGCTCGAACACGGCGTTGCAGATGTCGAGTTGTGGAACCTGGTTAACCGCTCCTTGGCGCAACGCGGGTTCACGACCGTGCAGCATGTGTCCGGGTCCGGCTACAGCGTGATCAGGCTCAGTGAGCTCGCGAACTTGCCACGCGCTATGAATGGCGCCACCGGACAACTGCCGGCCGGATTTACGACTGCGGTCGTGCAGGCTCGGCATCGGTCGGCCAAGCAACTCGCTGATTCGCTGGAGAAGGTGCTTTCCAGGCCGGCGGGATCGGCGGTACCTCTCGGTGAGTCCGATCTGCTGATGGTCTCCGATTTGGCCCCGGCGGTTGATCAGGTGCTGTCGCTGCTCGCGAAGATCGACGTTCCAGGCGAGCCGCTTGTCGTGGAGACGGTCCCCCTGCACAGCTTGTCGGCCGCTCAGATCAGCAACTTGGTCGGCCAACTGCTGGTGAAGCGTGACGCCCTTCAGGCGGCTCGAATTCCGGGTGATGTCATACCGTCCCCGGACGGCCAGTCAGTACTGCTTGTGGCGCCCGAACGCAGTGTATCTCATTGGCGGGAGCAGATCGCGCAGCTCGACCGCCGCGATCAGGCCGAGACCGTGACCTACAGCCCGCGGTACTTCCCCGCCGCGGACGTGGCCAAGCTCGTTGAGCAGACGGTGAAGACGCCAACCCCCGGAACCGACGACCGCTGGAGGCTGGTGGTGGACGACCTGACGGGGAGTCTCGTCATCACCGCCCGCCCCGTGCAGCACGAACAGATCCGGGCCCTGCTGGAGCGCCTCGACGCCACACCGGCGGGAGCCCGGCGGCCGGTGCGCACGTTCGTGATCAAAAACCGGGGCGTGAAAGAGATCCAGGGCATCCTCGAGGACCTGCTCCAGGCGGGTGTGCTGGATGCAGTCGCCGAGCAAGTCGCCCCCGCTTCGGGTGAATCGGCGAAGACCCCGGAGGTAATGTCGCTCCCACCGCCACCGGCCAAGAGCGGCACCACCGTGTCTAGCCCGACTTCAATTCCCGCGCCGACTCGGGGAGACACTTCTTCCGCCCGAGGATCGGGCCCGAGCGCTGCAGGACATTCGTCCGAGGGTGGGGGTTCGGATCGGCCGCTGGTCCTTACCTCCGACGAGGGCACCAACACGCTGATCGCGGTCGGCGAGCCGCGGCTGCTTGCCCAGGTGGAGAGCCTGCTCAAGACCCTGGATGTTCGCCAGCCACAGGTGATGCTCGAAGTCCTGATGGTCACGCTGACCGACGGGGAGACGATGGACCTCGGTGTGGAGCTGGAACGGCTCACCAGCGCCGGCGACGCCCGCATCCGGTTGTCGTCCCTGTTCGGGCTGGGGATCCGCGGCTCCGGGGGCGACCGCACCGCGGGGGACGCCTCCGGGTTCACGGGTGTTGTGCTGAGCCCGGGGGAGTTCTCGATTATCGTGCGGGCCCTGCAGACGCTCAACGAGGGCCGCGCGGTCAGCATGCCCAAGCTGCTCGTCGGCAATAACCAGGCCGCCAACCTCAACTCGGTGGTCCAGCAGCCCTACGCCAGCGTGAACGCCTCCACGACGGTCTCGACGACCAGCTTCGGGGGTACCCAGGACGCGGGCACGACGGTGACGATCAAGCCGCAGATCGCCGAGGGCGACCACCTGCTGCTGGACTACTCGGTTTCTCTTAGCGCCTTCCTGGGATCGGCTTCCAATCCCAATCTCCCTCCTCCCAAGCAAGAGAACAGCGTCACCAGCGTGGCCACCATCCCCGACGGCTACACGGTGGTGGTGGGCGGCATCGACCTCGAAAGCCGGTCCAAGACGACCTCGCAGATCCCGCTGCTGGGCGACATCCCCATCCTGGGCGAAGCCTTCAAGAGCCGCAACAAGACGCAGAACAGTTCGAAGTTTTACGTCTTCATCCGGGCCAACATCCTCCGCAACCGCAACTTCGATGATCTGAAGTACATCTCCGACCGTGCGGTCGCGGGCGCCAAGCTCGACGACGGCTGGCCCGAGGTCAAGCCGAGGATCATCCGGTGACTCCCACCGCCGGAAGTGCCGCTCCTGGAAGTGCCGCTGTTGGCGTCGCAACTGCCGTCCCCGTCCCCGCCCCCCGAACCCCTCCCGTCCCGGGAACAGTCCCCACGCCGGGCGCGACCGCGATCGACGAGGCCCCGCCCGCCCGCGACCTCCGGGCCGTGAACCCCTCGCCCGAGTTCCTACGCCTCATCAACCACGACTACTCCCGCCGGCACCTTGTCCTCAGTGCCGGGACCACCGACGGCGTCGAGCGGCTGATCATCGCGCAGACCACGGGCCCGCTGGCCGTGTTCAATGTCGGCGTGCGACTCGGCCGGCCCGTTGAGCCGGAAATCCACCCGGGGGAGCTCATCGCCTCGGCCATCGATCGCGCGTACGCCGCGCGGGCGCACGGCCGCTCGGACACATCGGGCGACGGCTTAGCTCCGGGGGATGGGCCCGAGGTCCCGAAGGTCACAATCGAGGGGTCGTCCGATGTCGAGCGCGACCTCGAGGCGGCCGTTCGCGAAGCCGAGAGCGATCTCCTCTCCACCCAGGGCAAGGCCCCGACCGTGCGGCTCGTGGACTTGGTCCTCTTCGAGGCCCTGCAACGGGGCGCCAGCGACGTGCACATCCAGCCCGTGCGCGACCTTACCCTGATCCGCTATCGGCTGGACGGCTCCTTGCACACCGTTCGTGAACTTCCGGGGGCGCTGGCCGCCGGCGTAACGACGAGGATTAAAGTCATGGCACGGCTGGACGTCGCCGAGCAGCGATCGCCCCAGGATGGACGGGCGACCGTGACGATCGGCGGAGGAGTCGGAGCGTCTTCCGGGCGGCGCATCGATCTTCGAGTGAGCACGCTCCCCAGCACCTACGGCCAGCGGGTGGTGCTGAGGCTCCTGGACCCCGCGCGCTCTCCTCACCTCTTGAACTTCGCAGCACTGGGCATGCCACCGGAAGTCGTGCACAAGTTCCTCGCTCAGGTCAGTAAGACCAGTGGGATCGTGCTCTCGACCGGGCCGACCGGCAGCGGCAAGACGACGACCCTGTACGCCACGCTGGCCTGGATCAGCGCGACCAACGGAGGAGAGATCCTTCAAAAGGACCCTGTCCGGGGCCGGGGGCGTTCCGGGGGCGGGCACGGGTCCGAGCTCAACATCATGACCATCGAGGACCCGGTCGAGTACGACCTCTCGGGCCCGGGCTTGTCGGTCAGCCAGACCCAGGTGGACATCAAGAAGGGGCTCACTTTCGCCGCGGGGCTGCGGCACATCCTTCGCCAAGACCCCGATGTGATCATGGTTGGCGAGATCCGGGATGAAGAGACCGCCAGGGTCGCGGTGCAGGCGTCGCTGACTGGGCACCTGGTCCTCTCCACCCTGCACACCAACGACGCCGCCAGCGCCGTGGCCCGGCTGGTGGACCTGGGGGTGGACCCGTTCCTGGTCAACTCGTCCTTGTCGGCGGTGCTGGCCCAGCGATTGGTCCGCAAGATCCACGCCGCCTGCGCGGGCCGGGGCTGCTCCGAGTGCCTCGACACCGGCTACCGGGGTCGCCTGGGCGTGTTCGAGTTGCTGGTGCTCGATCCGGCCATGAAGGCCCTGATCGCGCGGCGCTGCTCGGCCCCGGAACTCAAGGCCCAGGCCCAGAGGGGTTCCGGGGGCGGAATGGTCACGCTCCGCGAAGCGGGCTCTGCGCTAGTCCGGGCCGGGATCACGACCGAGGCGGAGGTGACCCGCGTCATCGAGGCCCTGGAAGCCACCGACGAGGTGGTGACATGAACCCCCGGGGAATGGCAACACGGGCTGGCGTCGCGCTAACGCTGCTCACCGCCGGCTGGTGGGCTCTGCGGCCGTTGGAGACGCCGGATCTCTCCCTGCCGCCACCGCCGGAGAACGACTTGGGCCCGGCCGAGGCTTCCACACTCGCCGCGCTCGATGATTCGGCCTTCCGGGCCCCGCTCTGGATCGCGCCGCCACCTCCCCCGGAACCGGCCCCGGAGCCTCCCAAGCCCGCGCCCCTCCCGCCCCTCAAGCTCCAGCTGCTCGCCATCGTCCGCACCCCCGCCACCGGGTCGGACCACGAGTACAAGGCGCTGCTCTATGACCCCGAGGTGGACAAGATCGTCGAGGTCGCGGCGGGGCAGACGATCGGCGAGCGGACCGTGGTTGGCGTGACCCAGCACGAGATCACGCTCAAAGACCGCGCCGGGACAAGGACGCTCTCCCTGCGGCCCGAAGGTCCGGGGGCGGGGCCGGGGGCGGGGGCGGGGGCGGGGGCGGGAGGAGGCTCATGATCGCCGCCCCGACCTCCATCACCTGGCCCCCGGAGCGGTTCTACTGGGCGCTGCTCGACGCGCCCGGGCTCAAGTGCCGGGGCGGACGGGCGTTCCCCTTACCGCCGGGCCTGCTGGCTGAGCTGGCCGACCATGTGCCGCAACCTATAGAAGAGATGTGGGTGGTCGGCACCCACGCGGGCAATGGCCAGATGCTGGTGTGCGCTGCCCGGCGGGGGGAGCTCGCGGAGGTGGAGGTCACGGCGCGCTCGCTCACCCCGACCGCGCTGCCGCCCGGCGTGGATGGTGGGCTCGCTGCGCTTCTCCCCGCACTCAACCTGCTGGTCGGCGAGTTCGAGCCGGCCCCGCTCCGGCGGGAACGCTGGCGCTGGCACCGGGCCCGTGCGCTGGTGGTGGTCGTCCTTGTGGGGCTCGTGGTCACTGGGATGGCGCGCCGGACGTCGCACTGGTCGAAGGTCGCGCACACCGCCGAACAGGCCCGGGCGAAGCTCGCCGCGGATCTGCTGGGCCCGCTGTCCCACCCCGCCGAGGCCAACCTCGCGCTCGACGCCGAGATCGACCGGCTCCGTGCGGCCGCCCGCAACCGGCCCACGCTCCCGCGCGACGCCTCGGTCCAGCTTGTATCTCTGCTCAACGCCTGGCCCGCCACCGTCCCCAGTAAGCCGCAATCGGTCGCCGTGAACGACTCAGGGGTGTCGGTGTCGGTCTCAGTTGATGGCGACGCGGCCCCGTTCCTGTCGGCCTTCAAGGCCCCGAACGGCTGGTCCCTGGACGAACCCCGTCTCAACAAGGCGGGAGAGGTCACCCGGATGACCCTGCGCCTGCGCCCCACTCTCAGGCGCGCCACCAGTGAAACGGGGGCCAACCCGTGAACCGCCGCCTGCTCATGTTCTGGTTGTTGGTGGTCGGCCTCTCGACGGCGGCACTGACGGTCGCCGGCCGTGGAACATTCACGGCCCATGAACGGGCGCGGGTTAGCGTGGCTTCGTTCCGCGGCCTCTCCGACCGCGTGCAGGAGTTCGACCGGCTCAAGGCCAGGGCGGCACCGTGGCCCCCGCGCTCGAGTTCTGAAGGGGGACTCGCTCAGGAGATCAGCGCCGTGCTGACGGCCGCCAGCCTGCCGGCATCCGCGATGACGAGCCTCTCGCCCGACAACGGAACGACCTTGCCAGGCGATGTCGGCCTCACGCAGCTCCGCGCCGGCCTGACCCTGAACAACATCACGCTCCCCCAATTGGGGCGGTTCCTCGCCCAGTGGCGGCGCCGCCAGCCGGCCCTCGGGGGCTGGACCGTCACCGCCATCGACCTGAGCCCCGAGGCGGAGAGTGGGAAAGCAGCCGCCCCGGGCGCGACGGCGCGGGACCTGCCGCTGCGGGCGGTCATGAACCTGGAATCGATCGTGGCCGAAGGAGCCGAGCAATGACTGCACGGACGCTGGGGCTGGTGGTGGCGGTGGCGTTGGTTGCCGGCCTCGCCGGGTGCGGGATGTCGTCCAAGCCACCCGCGGGAGGCCCGTACAGCCCGGTGAGCGAGGGCGACCGGGATGAGGCCAAGGCCGCCCGGCTCACGAAGCAGGCCGCCGCACTGATCGATACCAAGCCCGACGAGGCCGAGAAGCTCCTCCGCGAAGCTCTCAACGCCGACCTCTACCACGGGCCCGCGCACAACAACCTGGGCGTGGTATACCTCGCCCAAGGCAAGCTGTACGAGGCCGCTGGCGAATTCGAGTGGGCCCGCAAGGTGATGCCCGGCCACCCCGACCCGCGCATGAACCTCGCGTTCACGCTGGAGCTGGCGGGACGCACCGACGACGCGATCTCCACCTACGCCTCGGCCCTGGAGGTCTACCCCGCCCACCTGCCCACCATGCAGGCCCTGGCCCGGCTGCAACTCCGCGCGGGAAGGACTGACGAGCGGACCCGGCACTACCTCGACGAAATCGTCATGCGGGGGGAGACCCCCGAGTGGCAGGAGTGGGCGAGGAAGCAGCAGGCCCGGGCGGGGCCGTAGGGCCGGGCTCTCCGCGCTATGTTAACGGCGACGCCGGTTGGCCAGGATAGCGAAAACAAGGGGAGAACATGACATGGGTGCCGGCAGTGTGGCCACAAAGCCATAGTCACTTGCTCCCCCGACGAGGTCGGCCACCCCCGCGATGGTCAGACCATCGGCCGACACCGTTCGGACCGAGCGGAAGTTGTACTGTTCCACCGGGAGACCCAGCGACAGCAAATAAGTCTTCACGTCCCACACGGTGCCGTCGGGTGTCATGAGTACACCCAGTGCATTGAGCCCCTCCGGTGTAGCGGTGAAGCCCACGATGACCGAGCCGTCCCCCGACACACCGTATGGCTGCATCGGGTACCCTCGAGAATCGTTGGGCAACGGGATCATGCCGCCTGATTCCCTCCAAAGGAAGCCCGCGCTCCGCATATCGGCTCGGTTGGTCCCGACGATCACCTGACCGTCGTTGGACACGGCGACGGCGCGGCTCGATCGCGTGGGCTTGGTCGGGTCGAGAAATCCCAACCGCTCTATCTCGCCCGACTCGAGGCGCCGGAACGCTTCCTGCCTGCCCTCGATAGCGGCAAAACCCACCGTCACGGCGGCGTCGTCCGAGAGGTCGACGACCTGGCTTGAATCCCCGAGCCATGCCGAATCACCCAGCACCACGCCCGCGGAGTTCCACATCCGTCCCCTGCGGTTGCCCGCGGCGTCCTGCTGCCAGCCGACGATGTACCGGCCGTCCCGCGTGATGGCGAGGGCCTGCGAGTTGGGCTCGGAGCCGACTACCGTCGTGATCCCGCCGCTCGGCGTCCACTGCAGCGCCTGGAACGGGCCCTCGGTGGACTGTCGGTACCCGACGACCTTGAGGTCGTCGCTCACCTCGCCCGTGATGAAGTAGCGGCCGGTCGACGTCCCGTCCAGCCACTGCTTGCCGGTTGCCTTGTCCCACCGATACCCGTACTCACCGCCGAGCGTCCGGGAATACCCGACAATGGTCTTCCCGTCGGAGGTCGCCCCCGTCGAGAAGTTCGTGAGCACGCTGAAGGACGGGGCGTAGAAGTCAATGCTGGGCTGGGCGAAAGCCGGCAAACTACCCATCCCCGCCACAACGGAGCACGCCCACCGTAAACCGAACCGACTGCTCATACGCACAACATGAACCGTCCCCGCTGGAAGTCCAGGAAGCAGAACGGATTTCCAGGCCCGCCTGTGCAAGACGCGGGAGACGTACCCGGGGTAAGGTCCCTCAGCCCGCGCCTCGCGACCGGGTCGAGTGTGATTTGAAGCGCTACGCTTTCTCGTGGGGGGGAAGTAGCTCCGTGATAGATGTGCTTGACGTTTGTCACAGGGTCAACGGCGCGTGCGTGAACTTTTACGTGTCAGTGGAGAGTCAAATCGTCCATCCATCCTTCCGACCCATCTTTCACCATCCCAGCGAGAAGCTCCCGAGAAAAGCAACTGCCCAAGATACTCGTCGTGAGCGTGCGACTCTGACATTGCCCGCTGCTCTCCATACGTGAAATGCACCACGTGGTAACCGTGCTTCTGCGCGTGGGCGTAAAGCGCGTCGCGATCCACTAGTAGCGCCGGCGGGCCGGATTCCGTCACCGACGGATCCCAAGCGATGAGGCGCCCTTGATGGTTCTCGAAGTGCCCATCCTGCTCCGCATGTCGCAGCCCAAGGCCCGCTACCAGCTCGGACGAAGGGAGGTAGAAGTTCAGCACTTCATCGCGACCACAGTCGAGCTCTCCGTCTTTGAAGTAGCCGTCCACCAGCAGAGAACACGCTACCGGCGGCCCGGTCCTCCGCACATCTCCCCACGCCTCGCGGCCGTGGTAGGAACTGTTCTCCGCAGCAAACGCTGCACTGTCGGGAAACTCCCCCAGGAAGCACTCTGATAGGTCCGGCGCTTCGGGTAGCAACCAATGGCCATTCTCTCCGGGCTTTCGCCGCTCGTTGTTCAACCAATCGATAAGGCGCCCGCTGTCCGTCGAACACACGAACACGACTACTGTCCGATACCAAATATCGCGCCGTCGCCACCCCTCCGGCATGAGGCCCTCAATATTGTCGGCGCTCAAACGTACAAACCGATGCCCCACCACCCACCGACGGCCATCCGAAGGGGAAGCCACTTCACATAGATCCTGCATCGCCGGGACGCGAGACACATCGCGAAGCCATTCGATGTCGTCACACTTACGGTCAAAGTCGGTTCCTTTGAATGGCGCCCACCAGCAGGGCTGATGGCTGAAGGCATTCCCGCCAGCCGTGCGCCGCAGAAGACATGAAGGATCGATATCCCGCGCACTGTTGATTTGCCAAGGCCCTTGGTAGCGAGCAGAGGAACTCGGCTTGTAGTGGCCGCTGAACCAGAAGCGGTCGGCGATACGTGCTTGCGTGCGCCAGTAGGCCATCCACTGGTATTTTTTACCCATCCGCTCGGCTTTTCGACCACTCCGGCCTATGTAACTGCTATCAGGGGAGTACACGTCCACGCCCACATCGAGGCGACTCTCGTACCCGAGGGCGGCGACGTCGTCCATGACCATGCACTGGATCTGCGGGATCGGAAACCATGCCTGATGTCGGCGTTCGGTTCGAGTCAATCGGCGCCCCGTCGGAGAAGCTACGGACGGCGATATGTCGGGCTTCGCGTAGTCATCTGGTGCCGCAGAGGGGTCTTCTCCGCCATCGAGGCCGCGCTTTGCGTCCCCCTCCGCAAGGTCCTCCAGCAAACCAATATGGGCGCCGCGCGGGTCCTCGCTGACAAGCTCCTCAGGCAGGGGAGCGATAAGCGGATAACTGAGCCAGTCATGCTGTCCTGAGTTGGCGCCGATGACATACCGACCGAAGTCGTCCTTGCTAATCGACCACCATACGCGCTCCAGCCCGTGCTCGTTGGCGCCCGGCTCTTCGTCAAAGTACTTCTCCCAGTCAGTAGTGCGAGAAATCGCTTTGGGCCAATCGCTCCTATACGGAGGCTGAGTGCGCGCAAGATCAACGTCAGCAAGGACTCCACGCGCATGCGCCCGCTCGACAATCCCTCGGGCATAGTCGCGCGCGAGTAACTGGACAGGAAGTTTGTCGCCCTCGAAGCAAAGTTGGTAGGTTCGACGCCCTAGCTTGCCCAATCCCGCAAAGTCGTTCGTCCGCAGCGCGACACCGTATCCAACGGCGAGCACACGTTCCACGACATACGGATCGTCCACGTCCAAGAACCGTTCCAGAAGATCGGCTGCCAATGCGGGCCTTCGAAGCAGCACAGACACCGCTGCCTTCGTGGCTCGGTCGCGGATCACCCGGTTTGGGGTCGAGAACAGCCAAGCCGCACACGTGCACACCAGCCGGGCTGTTTCATCGTCGCATTTGCGACCGGTTGGCGACGCCATCCAGTCGATCAAACGCATCACCACGGTGTCTTCGTCGCCCAGTCGCGTGAGCGGGCGCGACCACCAGTAATCACGCGCCGGCATGGTTTCCGCCCGCAACTCGGCGTCGAGGAAATCGGCATTGAGAGGATGGCCACGCCGGGCCGCCACTTGCAAGAGGGCTTCGAGATGCCATGCTTGGGCGTCAACGTCCATCGTTCGCGTGCGGCGAACATCATCACGCACGAGCGCGGCGACTTCGGGAGAGATGGTTTCCGGCGACCGCCAGCGGACGCTTCCAATGACGGCAGATCGAACGTGTGTGTCGAGCTTTGCGCCCTTAAGTACATCCGACAGCTCACAGCCGAAACGTGGATCTTCAGGAAGTTCGATGGCTAACGCGAGCAGCAGGCTCGGCCACGTGTACTCGCGCCCTCCTTCACGCAACACTACACGCCGCCGCAGCTTGCCCTTCGGGCCCAAACCGCTGCGAAGACCCGCCTTTCCCTTGACGAGGGCGAGAATCGCGCGCGCGATGTGATGATCGGAAAAGCGGTCGAACGTGAACCGAATGCAATCAGTTGTGGTTCCCGACTGCCGATCATGCTTCTGGTACTTCTGGACTACGTCCTCGCTCACCATCGCCCGCAGCAGTGACTTCGACCATGTTCCCGAGGGGTGAACCTGATCCACGATCTTCTTCGCCTCTTCGACCGAGAGGAGCCGGGTGTTTCGTTCGCTCATCGCTTCGGAGAGGGCGGACGCGGCTCGCTGCACGCGACGTTCGCTTACGTCGTAGTCGAGTTGGTCCGTTGCCGACAGCCGTGCGTTGATACCATCGAGCCACAAGTCGAAGACCCAACGAATGTTCTTGGCCCCCGGCGGCACGGTCTTCAGGCCGGCTCGCTGGAGCGACTCTGCCAACGTGACGACGAACAGGGGGTTGGCAAACTCGGGATCAAGAAGCGGCACATCGGGCGCTGTGATGCCGAAGTGCATGAAGATCCGGTCTGTTGCCTTAGCCGTGCTCCCAGCAAAGCCTCGATGCAGGACGCGCGGAAGTTCGTTTCTCGGCAAGTTGTCGGGCACGACCGCCTCCGCGAAATCGCCGCGTGTGCTGAGGACTATCGCCACCGAGGGGTAAGGTGCGACAGCTTTGAGCATGCCGGACAGCGCTCGCTTCCATAACGCTGGGTCGGCGGCTTCGTTCAACGCATCCACGGCAATCAGTGCCCGACACCGCGATGCCTCACCGGCCGCGTTCAGCGCTCCCAGGAACTCGTCCCGGCCACACGTCAAGCCGAGTTCATCGGTCATGCGCTTCCATGGATGGTCGTCGCCGTACTGGATCCCGCACGTCAGCACTACGGGTTGACCACGTTGCGTACGGTGGTCGGCGATTCGAAACAGAAGGTGCGACTTCCCTTGACCGGCGTCACCCAGCACAAGAAGCGCTCTCGCCTGGTTCATCCTGCAGACTTCATTGCCCACGGATTCGCCGGCTTCGTACAGAGCATCAATGACCTCGTTCATCTCCCGTGACCAATCGGCCGTTTTCTCGTTGAGCTGATCGATCGCGTCTTGCTGCTCACGCAGCAGCACTACTACCCTCCGCAGTTCTTCGTCAATGTCCGGCGGAATCGGGCCTTCCGCTTCTCGGGGCAGTTTGTTTGCGATGGAACGCAGCCGTTCGGCGCTCTGCTGAACGCTCTGCTTCGCATCGCCCGCTTTGCCGGTGGGCCACTGGAGTCGAAGGTCATCTATCTTGTCGCAGACGCGTCCCAGGCGTTGGCGCAGCGTGTCGATGTATGCCTCGGTCTGCAAGAGCGGATCAAACCACGTGGCGTTCGGAATATCGACGTGCAGTTCAGGCCTGTAGCGACGCCGGTTGTTGGCCCACACTTCCTCGAAGCGCTGCCGAAACCAAGCGGGCTCCATAAACTCACGGTCGAACCAGAACCGCCTGCGGCCCACCTGCTCGGGCTTGCTCAGCCGGTCGAATAACTCCGATGTGCCCCAGTACGTGATCGCGACTTTTCTACGCTGTCGCCCGGCGTATCGCTGCCAACTCTTGACCGCCGCGTTCCAGCGCTCCCGGGTCATGCGCCGCTTGCCGCCAGAGTTCGCCCGGTCCTGAGGCAGGCACACAACGAACTCGATAAGCGCGGGGTAGGTCTTCAGAGCGGTTTTGAACGACTCGGTCAGGTCTTGCCACTGGCCGCTTGTTGGTGGTCTGAGAAAGAATTTGGCCTGCCATCCGATCTGCGTGCCGTCGGGACGTTCGGCGTAGCACTCCAGCCCACCGTCTGGGCGCCCATTGCGCTCGAAGCGACACCCGAAGGCGAGACTATCAGTACGTGCGAGCTGTGCGCACAACTCCTCGAAGGCACTTTCGATGCTGCCGTCGAACACGCGGAGCTTGTCCCACTGCGATGCCATACTGCACTCTGCAATCGGTCGTACGCGCACGGCGAAAACACGTCCCTCTGGATGGTATCAATTTCCGAGATCAGAATGCATGCGGTTCATGCTAGATGTGAGCTTCACCAGGCCCTTTTCTTGATCGCCTCGATCACCGCCATCGGCTGGATGTGGTCCAGATACCGGATGGTGGTCAGGAGGCTCTTGTGCCCCAACTGCCGGGAGATGATCCCCACGTCCACCCCTTCGGCCCGGAGCTGGGCCGCGTGGGTGTGCCGCAGGCCGTGGGCGTGGACGCGCTTGTCGATCCCGGCCTTCCGAGCCAGGCGGGGCATGAGCCGGCGGACGTAGGCGGTGGTGACCATCCTGCCCGATGCCGAGCACAGCAAGGGCGCGCCGGGCGGGAGGGCCCACCCCCGCCGCTTCTGGAGCCACTCCTGGACCAGCGCCGCCGCCCCGGCGTCGAGCCCGGCGACCCGGTCGTACCCGCCCTTGCCGAAGCGGACCCGGACGGTGCCGGCGTCAAAGTCCAGGTCGTGGGGCCGGAGGGAGAGGGCCTCGGAGATCCGCAGCCCGGCCCGGTAGAGCAGCGCCAGCATGGCCTTGTGCCGGGCGGCGACCGAGCCGAAGTCGCCGCAGGCGGTGAGGAGCGCCCGGACCTCGGAGTCGGTCAGGACCTCCGGGGGGCGGCGGGTGCGGGGCTTGGGGCGTCCTCGCGGCCCAGAACGCGGGGCGGCGGGCGGTTCGGCGCCCCGCCCGTGCCCCCGCGCCGGGCCCGCGGGCGGGCGTTCCCGTGGTGCGGCTGCCGGGACCGGGGGCTGGGATCGGGCCTGTCGGTTGTCCCTCAAATCTGTGTGACGACGTGCGGCGGTCGCGGTGGCCATGCGGTAACTCCTCTCGGGGCTTGGACTTGGCGGGCTACGTTCGCCCGACCAACTCGAAGCCGAGGATGGAGTACCTCGCAAGGGGGGCACGATCAAGACCAATCGGCCTTACTCACGCCAAGCCCGAGACGAGCGATTCGTATTCATCGATGGCCTGCGCCTCATCCTCCGAGGTCTCGCGCGCAATGTCGCGGAGTAGGTTCAGCACCCGCTTCTTGACCGTCTGCACCGCCGCCGCAGCATCCGCAGCCGAAGAAAACCCCATTTCTTCGGCCGCCGCGGCGAGCGCCGGGGCGGTCATGCCGTGGGCGGCCGGGTGCAGGATCCGAGCCTCGAACAGCATCCAGTGGCCGGGCTTGCCGGTGGACCTGTAGTGGTGCTCGGCTCGGCGCAGGGCCTCCTCCAGCAGGCCCACCATCCACCGCTGGTGGAACGCGGCGTCGGGCGTCGCGGACGGGTCAACCGGGTGCCGCTGGTCCTCCGCGCGGTGATCGCCTAGTTGAACGGCGTGGCCCTCAGGCCGCGCCTGCAGGCGGCGGTGTTGATCGATAAGGAAGCGATTGAGTGCAGTCAGGAGCAACGTCCGCAGTCGACCCGATCGATGGTCCGCCCTCTCGAAGAGCCCGCGCTGGAACACCACCTCGACAAAGAAGGCCTGCGTCAGTTCAGCGGCCCGATCCGGAGGGTGCCGGGCGGCCTGCAGGAAAGCGTAAACCGGCGGCCAGTAGTTCCGTACGAGCTCATCGAAGACCCGCCGATGGTCGGCCTCGTCACCCTTGTGCAGGGCGGCCAGCAGCGTCCAGTGCGTGGTCTGGAACTTCGCGCCGGTGTGGTGCAGTTCCAACGCCATCCCCCCCCCAACAGAGGGCCTCGACGGGCCCGGGATGTTGATCCGCCACCGGCGGCGCGGCACACTGGCCCTAGATCCCCCCGCCTCGTGCGTATATGCAGGCGAAGGAAATCCAATCGCATGGCCGACGACCGCACTATACCGCACGGGGAGGAGCCCACCAAGCGGTTCGACGGGCCGAGCCCGGACCAGCCGCCGGGCCGGTTGAGCTACCCCGGGGCGGTCCGCCTACTCCGGCTTCTTTCGGAGACGACGGCCGAGGGCGACCCGATAGACGGCGAAAGCTGCCGGGAGGAAAGGTCGCCGACGATTCCGGGCTACACCCTAGACCGGCAGTTGGGTGCCGGTGGCGGGGGAACGGTCTACCACGGGTTCAGGGAGGGATCAGACCGGCCCTTGGCGATCAAGGTCCTCCGCGCCCGCGCGGGTCGCGACGCCGCCGATGACACCGCCGCCCGCCGGGCCTGGCGCGAGCTGGACCTGACCTCCCAACTGCGGCTGCCGGCGGTGCCCCGGGTCATCGACTACGGCGTCGCCGATGCCCACCTGTTCGTGGCCAGCGAGTACATCGACGGACTGCCACTGGACCGCTATACGGAGGAACGGGGATTGGCCCGGCGAGAGCGCGTCGAGCTCTTGGCCCGGGTGGCCGAGGCGGTGCACTCGGTGCACGAGCACGGGGTGATCCACCGCGACCTCAAGCCCTCGAACATCCTCATCGACTCCCACGGCGAGCCCTCAATTATCGACTTGGGGATCGCCGTGCTGGCCGAGGCCCGGCCGGAGGCGACAATGACGGCGGAGGGCGCGCCGCTGGGCACGCCCGCGTTCATGGCCCCCGAACAGGCCCGCGGCGAACGGTCGCAGGTCTCCACCCGCACGGATGTGTACGGGCTGGGCGCCACCGCGCTGCTGGTGCTCACGGGCCACGGCCCGCACGAACTGGAGAGGCTACCGCCGCACGTGGCGGTCGCCAAAGTGGCCCGCGAACCGGCCCGGGATCCCCGGGCGATCGACCCGACGCTGCCGCGCGGACTGGCGGCGGTGCTGGGCACGGCGCTCGATCAGGACCCCGCCCGACGGTACGCCAGCGCGGCCTCGTTCGCGGCCGACCTGCGCCGCTGGCTCCGCGGCGAGGCGGTCGAGGCAACACGGCCTGGCGCGTGGGTGATGTCGGCCCGCTGGGTGGGAAGACATCCCGTTTGGGCCACATCTTCGGCTTGGCTCGCCTTGATCGCAGCTGGCGTCGGTACGCTGCTGGTTGGAGTGCGCCTTCTGCGCGATCGCCCCGATGTTCTGGTGGTATCTTCAGATCGAAGCAGAGCCAGGTTGGTGTCGGTTACAGGCGAAACGCTCGCAACAATCGGCAATGGTTATGAAAGCTCTGTGACATACGCGGGAATGGTCGACGACACGACGCCGCGAGGCACGAAACGCCTCGCCGTGTTTGCGGCCAACGGGCCGATTGAGAGCGGCGGCACCAATGGGCAACTCTGGGTGACCTCTATCAACGATCTCAAGACTCCAATCTGGAGAACCTCGAGCGGACCGCCCGACCTGCAACACCCGCCCGTGAGTGACGATGTGCGATGGATCTTCGAGAAGCGCATTTCCGAAGGCGGCACCCGGCCGTTCCAAGGAGAGGTTTACCACGTCAACTTCGTGTGTCTCGAGGATGTGTTCCCGGAACCACCCGAGGTGCCGCGCCGGAAGGAGATCATCGTCGCATTCGGCAATGCCGACAGCCTGTGGCCGACCCGGATCTATGACCTCGACGGTAATGTGCTGTTCGAAGCTTGGCACTGGGGTCCCGCCCGCACAGTGTGCTGGTTCAAGCCGGCGGGGCTTCTCATCTACGCGGGCGAGCGTCACGGAGGCTACTGGAGGGATCGCGGGTTCCCGGGGGTTCCGGATGCCAAGTGGCCGCTCGTGATCTTCGCGCTGAAGCCCAAGCTCGGGGCGCGGATCGGCTGGGTGAGCGATCCCACGGACATCGCAACCCAGCCGTTCGTCGCCTGGTACCGGGCAGTCCTGCCGCCGTCCGCCTCAACGGACCTGGTCGCGCATGTCGCCTCGGCCGACGGAACCCCGTACGCCGATAAAGCCGTCGCAATAGAATTGCAGTCCATCTTTCCAGACGACTCAAAGAGTGGGGGGGTATGGTTCTATCTGGGCCCGGATGGGAAGCCGCTCGAAGGCGTGCCCCCGCGCCCCAGCGACCTGTTCAACCGGCGATACGCCCGGCCCGGCTCCAGACCTTGGGGCCGTGACGATGCGATCCATTTCGGAAACCTGCCCCCGCTGGTGGGGTATACAGGGCCAGCCGGAGACATTCCCTCGCAGGCTCGATAGCGACGACACAAGCCGATTCCAGGCGAGCACTTGCGCTCGGCATTGCTTGGCGGTGCCTTTCGTTCTGTGCACGCATGCTGTTCAGAACGCTTCTTGACTAGGCAGACATTTGCTACGCGACGGCGTCACCGCACTATGGGACGCCGCGATGTGCGTTTGTAAGTGGGAGGTGCCGCTGTTCACAGCGGTGCTGGCCGAGGAGAAGCACCATGGCGCGTGATCGAAGGATGTCCTCGCTCGTTGACCCCGGTCGTGAGCACAGTCTGCTCAACGTGGATCTGGCGTCATGGGGCTGCGAGCAGTTCGAGCGACGTTCGCTGTTGGCCGCGGACCTCATCGCATACGGGGTCGGCGTGTCCGATACCACCGTGGACCCGGGGCAGACCATCATCGTGAGCTGGGTTGCAAAGAACCAGGGCTCCTCGGCAACGGGCATCTATCCATTCGGAACCTCTCAACAGGGCGTCATGTGGTCCACGAATTCAACTATCAGCAGGACGACGGATACGTTGCTTGGGAAGGAATTCCTCGGCTGGATGGGTTCTGGAACCACTTCGTTTGAAGAGCGTGCAATTCAGGTCCCCACGTCAGCGAGCCCCGGCACCTCGTACTGGATCGGCGTCATCATGGACTTCGACTACGACATCTCCGAGTCGAACGAAGACAACAACGACGACGCCGCGCCGGTCAAGGTCACCGTGAACGTCCCGCCCAAGCCTGACCTTCGGGTCACCGACATCCTGATGAACGGCTCGACGAGCCTGCCGAGCGTGCAGCCCGGACAGGCCGTCCGCCTTGACTTCGACAACATCAATGAGGGCCAAGCGAGGGCGCCCGCCAATGTGCGGTTGAACTGGTACTGGGGAACGACCCAAGGATCAACCGCGAACTACATCGACTACGGCCTGCTGGGAACCATCAACGGTTTGGGTATCGGCGAGACCGAGCGGGAGACCGATGCCTCCTGGAGCGTGCCGAGCACTCCGGGCACCTACTGGCTCACCGCCGTGATCGACCCCTTGGGCTCGGTCGACGAGTCTGATGAGTCCGACAACGTCCGCAGCGAGTCGTTTACAGTGGTCACGCTCGCCGAAGTTCGCGTGTACTGGGAGGGCGGCGAGATCACCGACGGCCAGACCACGCCCATTAGTTTCGGCTCCGTCTTGGTTGGGAGCGGCCGCCCGCAACGGACCTTCACGGTGCAGAACGTCGGCGCGGTCGCCCTCAGCACCAGCAGCCTCGTGAAGCCGGGCCAGTACAACATCTTGGAAGGCTTAAGCGCATCCATCGCGCCCGGCGGGCAGGACACTTTCACGCTTGAGCTGCTCACCGACACCGTCGGCACATTCTCCGGTGGCGTTGCCTTCAACAACAGCGATCCGGATGAGAATCCGTTCAACTTCCCCATCACGGGCATTGTGACCACTGTCCCGCCCCCACAGGAAGTTCGCGTGTTCTGGGATGGAGGTGAAATCCTCGACGGCCAGACCATGCCAATCAGCTTTGGCTCGGTCCTGATTGGAAGTGCCCGTCCGCGGCAGATCTTCACTGTACAGAACGTTGGAACGGCGTCGCTGACCACCAGTAACCTGGTGACGTCTGGTCAGTACACCATTGCGGAAGGCCTGAGTGCGACCATTCCGCCCGGCGGGCAGGACACTTTCACGCTCGAGCTGCTCACCGGCACGGTCGGCATCTTCTCCGGCGAAGTCCGATTTGACAACAACGACTTGGATGAGAATCCGTTCAACTTCCCCATCACGGGCATCGTCAGTTCGACTGGCGTAACCGGAATAGAACTGACCGTCGTGGACCAAGCTGGCCGTCTCTGGTCGGGTCTCACCGTCTACGCGTACGGCGCGGACGGCTCCGGGCCGCTCGATTCACGAACGACCGACTCCTCCGGCCGCGTCATCTGGACCGGCATCACGCCGCGGACCTACCGCCTCGAGGTCTACGCGGGTAGCCAGTACTGGGGCAGCGAAGTGCTCACGGTCGAGTCGGGCAAGACCGCTTCCGCAAACTTCGAGCGCGAACTGCCCTGCCTCGTGAGCGTCCGGGCCTACAACGACGATGGCGTCGATGTGACGGGCCGGACCGTCGCCGCGGGCTCGCCGCTTACCGTGAAGGTCAAGGTCAAGAACGGCGTGGAGAGCTCCGTGAACGCCAGCGCGGAACTCTGGCTCGACTTGAGTGGATCCAGCTACCACCTAAAAAGCGATTCGAAGGCGCTACCCGCCGGCACGGGGTACGATTTCTCGTTCACGTTCACACCGGCGGCTGGCGGCACTTTGTACGGATATCCGGAAGTATGGACTCTGATTGCGGGACGGCCGATGCTGACAGATTCGTGGGCATTTGCTGGACTCGTCAATGTCGTGCCAACCGTGGGGCCACTCCAGACCATCGTGCGTAACGAAGCTGGGGCCCCGACTTTCAATGTCGATGTCTACCTCTACGACGACCAGTGGCGACTCGTCGGTCACCGTAAGACCAACTCGCAGGGAACTGTGTATTGGATGAAGCTTCCCGCCGGCAGTTACTCCGTGGAGTACTACTACATCCCTGAGTTCTGGGGCTCGAAGGGGACATCGGTGACGGCAGGCTCCAGCACGACGGTCGACTTCGTGCGAAGCATGCCGTTTGTCTCGGCTGTAAGGGTATTCAACAGCCTGGGCCAAGACATCACCAACAAGACGGCACGCAGCGGGGAGACCCTGACGTTCGAGGTCGCAGCCAGGCAACTCGGCGCTCTGTCGCGCCAGCTGTTCGACTATTTCTTCCTCCGCGATAGAGGAACGGGTGAAGAAAAATACGGCACGAAGTCCCCCACGGTCACCATCCCGCCTGTGGGCATGCAGACGATCCGGTTTAGCTTCACTTCCTCACCCACGTACAAGGGACTCCTGCAGGGATATCAAGAGATCTGGACCAAAGTCGGAAGTCGCGATGTGCTGACTGAAGTGTGGGGATGGCGGGACCTCGTGACCATTGTGTGAACAGCCTCCCGACTCACACTACGACGGAACAGACGAGAGCGGGATCTTCGGGGGATCATCGCCTGACTACTCCGCCCCCGCCCTCGCGACGACCGGCGACGGGATGCGGTGGACGACCTTGTGGCCGCAGCGGCACCAGTCGGAGGGCTCGTCGGCGGGAACGTACTCGCCGATGCGGCTGACGACGGGCGCGGGGAGGATGCGGACCACCGACGGGCCCGCGCACAGCGGGCACTCGACGGCCCGCGCCGCCAGACGCTTCTCCAACCTGTTGATGCGGTGGTGCAGGCCCATGCGGTCCTCCATGCTCAGACGGGCGGCAGTTCGTCCAGGATCAACACCTTCTGCTCGCCGCCGGGCGGCAGCGCGGTCACCGCGGCCCCGTTGGACATCAGCGGGAAGGCGCACGCCGGGCAGATGGGCATCAGCTCCTCGCCCTGGTCGTTCTTGACGCTCAGGCACGGCACCCAGCCCCGGGGCGCGCCGCACGTCGGGCACGGCGCGGGCGGGGCGCCCCTCCTGAGGCGTTCCAGCCTGGCAATGCGCCCGGTCAACGCCATGTCCGCCTCCGCGCAGGCCGCGGCCGCTCGCAAGGAATCCGGGCCGCGCCCGCCCCGGCGTCGGCCTCGGCCCGCGAGGGCCCCCGCCGCGCCCGGGCCCGCGCAATGGCCTCGTCTTCCCGCTCGATGCTGGCGTGGACCCCCGGGACCAGCACGAGGTTCATCCACTCCGCCATCAGCACCACATCGCGCCGGGCATCCCCGGTCAGCGCGGGCTCCCGGGCCGGACGTTGCGCCTCGAACCGCTCGGCTTGGGCGAAGTCCCCGCGGGCCAGCGCCAGGGTCGCCTGGACGTCCCGGTAGGTGGCGGGGTCCGTGTCGCTCGGTTCCACCAGCGCCAGGTCGGGGCGGTGCCGCACCTCGCACCCCGCGATCAGGCGGAGTAGTTCTCGTCTGCTCTCGCGCGCGGCGGCGCGGGCCTCGCGGCGCTCCCGCTCGATCTTCAGCACACGTCCGCCCAACCGTGCCATCGCCCTACTCCTTCACGCCCTCCATCGCCGTTCGTCCGCTCGTGCGATCCGGCTTCGTTCCCCGCGCTTACGCCGCCCACGAGTCTCTCGGTTTGCCCTCCTGGTCCCGGTCCCGCTGGTCGGCCTCGAGGGCTTCAATCCGATGCGCCAGGTCGTCCAGCTCGATGCTCTCGCGCCCGAACTTCAGGATGGCCGCCGCGGCGCTCACCTTGGCGGCGTAGGGGGCGGCGGGGTCGTTCATGACCTTGGCGAGGGTGTGGACCGCCAGCGGGGTGTAGCGCTGGGTCAGCGCGATCGCCTGCATGAAGGCGACCTTGCGGGCTTCCCGGAAGGCCCGCTTGAACTCGGGCTGGGAGAGCCACCGGGTCAGCGAGCGGACGCCCACGCCGGCGGTCTCGGCCGCCTTGGCGAGGGAGGGCTCGGTGAGCAGGGCGGCGATGGCCCGCTCCTGCTTGAGCGAGATCCGCGACTCGGGAACTTCGTCATCGTTGGCGATCACGGCCGGTCTCCAGGGGATGCCCTGCCCCCGGCAGCGCCGCTCCGGGGGGCATGCAAGGGAGCGTCCTTGATCTGCGCGACATCGCCGCTTCGGCCTTGATGTGTTCCGCGGCTTCGGGCTTCATGTGTCACAGGCGGGGACGAGAACCCCCCGCCACGGAGAACGACCACATGCGGCACAACCAGATCAAGCCGGGCGGGACGTACGGGGTGCGGATCAAGGGCAGGCTGACGCCGGTCCTCATCGAGGCCGGGCACTACCAGAAGCGCGAGTTCCTGGGATGGACCGCGACCGTGGTCGCCACCGGCGAGGACCTGATCATCGACCCCTGGGTGCGGCTGAGCCGCCTGCCCGCCGCGAAGAAGACGACCCGCCGCCGGTCGTAGCGCCGCCGCGGGCGAGAGCCCGCGCCCGGCCCTTGGCCCCGGCGCTGTGCCGGTGCTGATCGGAACAGATAACAGGAGTTGACCATGACGACCAAGACCAAGAGTCCCAAGGTGGCTGCTCAGACTTCCCGCTCCGCTTCCGCCCCCGGCAGCGCCGAGAAGAAGCCCAAGCCCGCCGCCCCCGAGAGCGCCGCCAGCGCCCGCCTCCGCAAGGAGGCCCGCGCCGCGGTCGCCGCCAACCTCACCGCGCTCGACGCCCCCGCCACCGGAACCGCCCCAGCCCCCGCCCCCGGAACTGCCCCCGACACCGGCAGCGCCGTGGCGCACAACGAACAGGGGAGCGAGCCAGTACAGCCCGATCAGCCCAAGCCAGATCAGCAGCAGGGCGAGCAGCACGAGCGCGTCCCAGACCCGAAGCCCGGCAAGGACGCGGGGAGGAAGGCGGCCCCCGCCGCCCCCGGGAAGAAGGCCGCCAAGCCCGCGACCGCCCCCAAGGCCCCCAAGCCGCCGAAGCCCATCCCGCCCAAGCGCCTGAGTTGCCTCGACGCCGCGGCGCAGGTCATCGGCAAGGACCCGGTGGGCTGCAAGGACCTCATCGCCGAGATGGGCGTCCGCAAGTTGTGGAGCAGCCCCAACGGCAAGACGCCCGAGGCGAGTTTGTACGCCGCGATCATCAGGGAGATCGCCGCCAGGAAGGGGGAGGCCCGCTTCAAGAAGGTCGATCGCGGGATGTTCGTCGCCAACCCCGGAACCATCAAGAAGGGGGCCTGAGCCATGACGAGCCACACGGACAACCTCATCGACGCCGCCCGGCGCCTGCTCGCCGCCCGCGAGGACCAGATGCTCACCGCCGACGAGTGGGACGACCTGGCCCGCGCCGTCGCCGCCTGCGGGCGCGGCAGCATCAAGGGTGATCACGGGCCCGGCCCTGCCCCCTCCGGCGGGCCCATCACCGCCTCCGGGATGGCGACCGTGATACGCACCCTGCTCGACCAAGCCCTCGAGGCCGCCACCGACCCCGACGCCCCCCCGGAAGGGATGTACGAGCTCGCCGAGCCGCTCGCCGGGTACGAGGCCCTGACCTACGCCGACGCCGGCGTCCCCACCCACGACGCCGGGCTGGTCCTGCGCCACCCCGACGGGCGCGAGTTCCAGGTCACGGTCGTCCGAAGCCGCTGAGTCCATCCCGGAACCCTCCTACGCCTCCGCCTCATGCGGGGGCGTTCTCGCTGGCGGATAGCCGTTCCGCCTCGACCTCCGCGAACGTCCGGCCACCCCCGCAATCGCCGTCGAGCGTCGCCTCCTGGCCCGTCAGCTCCTGCCAGCGCCGGATCGCCACCTCCACGAACACCGGCTCCAGCTCGATCGCGTAGCAGCGGCGCTTGAGCTGCTCGGCCGCGATGATCTGAGACCCCGATCCGCTGAAGGGTTCGAAGCAGACGGCGCCGCCCTTGGTGTGCTTGCGCATGGGACGGGCGAACAACTCCACCGGTTTCTGGGTGGGGTGCTCGTTGCCCACCACCCGCGCCTTGCCGCCCCAGTCCACCTCCCAGACGGAGTTCACGCTGTGGTCCCCGTCGTGCGGCGGCTTGCTCCCCTGCTTCCAGCCCATCATGCACGGCTCGTGCCTGAAGTGGTAGAACACGCTGCCGAACACGGTGGTCGGCTTCAGCCAGATCACCTGCTGGTGGTCGAGGATGCCCAGCTCCTCCCAGATCCGCGAGATCGTCGCCTGCCGCTTGTGGGCGTGCCAGCAGTAGATCGCCGCGTGCGGGGCGATGACCTCCAGCGCGTTCTTGAACACCGACCGGAAGAACCCGTCGGCGTCCTTGATGTCGATCTCGCGGTAGGTGGCGCTCCAGTCCTTGCCGCTGTCCCCCACCCGCTCGCCCGTGTAATCGACGAGGTAGGGCGGGTCGGTCGCGACCAGGGCCGCCTTCTTCCCGTTCATCACGCGGCGCACGTCATCGATCTTCGTGCTGTCCCCGCAGAGCAACCGGTGCTCCCCGAGCAGCCACAGGTCGCCTGGCCGGGTCGCCGCCGTCTTGCGCGGCTCCGGGGCGTCGTCCTCCTCGACCGCCTCGGGCGCGAGACCGTCGATCAGGTCGGCTAGGTCCTCGTCGCTAAAGCCCGCCACCTCGGCGAGGTCGCCGGGCAGTGACTCCAGCAGCTTGGCGAGCGCCTCGTCGTCCCAGGTCGCCAACTCGCCGGTTCGGTTGTCGGCAATCGCATACCCCACGGCCTCGACCTCGGACTCCTCGACCACCAGCGCCGCCACGTGCGTCCAGCCCAGTTCCCGAGCCGCGAGCAGACGCCCGTTGCCGGCCCGGACGACCATGCCCTGCTTCTGCACCACCAGCGGCAGACGCTGGCCCCACCTGCTCAGAGACGCCTTGATGGCGGCGACGTTCTTCTCGTCGTGGCGGCGCGCGTTGGAGGCATCGGGCACCAGCGAGCCGATCGGCACGGCCAGGTACCGTAGCGGCTCGGCGATGTGAGTGCATTCGGGCGTTACCGCCATTGCCGTCCTTTCGTCAACGCCGCTCGCGGCGCCCGCCCCGCCGTCGCCCGGAGTTTGCTCTGGCGCCGGCGAGCTACGAGTTTTGCCGCGGGACGTAGCCGACCGCTGGTCGGGGTCGGGCCGCGGCCCAGCGGCCTCGGCCGGCGATCCGTCGCCCCGCTCGGGGGCTGCCCCCCGCCGACACTTGGTTGCCCGCCGTGTGTTCATCTCGACCTCCGCCTCCTGCCTGGACGCCGGCCTCGCAACTCGCGCCGCGCCGCAGGTCCGCGTGCGCGGCGAGCCCACCCGGCCTCTGCCGTGCGTGCGCACCGCCCCGTGGAGCGCCACGGGGGGCCACAGCCCGCCGCGAGGAGCGCGCGGATTCCTCCTTCGTCTAACCCGCCGGCGCGCCGGTTCACGACCGTTCAACGAACTTTGTAACCGCGTAACCGCTGTAACCGCATTTTCCTATTCACCCGCGAAGCAATGCGCAATTGCGCTCATTCCCAAACCCCGGTTACGCCGGTTACGCGGTTACACCTGAGGCGTGGTCGAACACCTCCTGGCGCCCCGTAGAACGCAGTCCCAGGCCCGGACGGCCCTTCTGCGGCGTTCCGGAACACCGGCGCAGGCCCGTCGGGTACCCGCGCTTGTCGAGCGACTCCCCGAAGGTGGGGCTCTTGAGGGCGGTCTCGCGGTTACGCTCGCACCACTGCTGGTACGCCTCGAGCAGCGCGGACCAGGGCGTGAACATGTTCGATTCCGCCGGGGGCACCGCCAGTTCCGCCACGCAGCACTCCTCGAGGAACCGCCCGATCGAGTCCTGCGCCTCGCGGTAGCTGCCCGTGGCCCGCGCCACCGCGCCGGGCTCGCCCAGTCCGATGTGCTGCCACTCCAGGCACCCCCGTACGAGTTCGGCCAGGATGCCCGGGGCTTCCTCCTTCAGCTTGTCGATCAGGAGCGGGTCGCGCTCGGACGGCGGGATCACCAACTCGAACGGCACCAGGTGGATGCGGCGCCACACCGCCTCGCTGTCCTCGGCGACGCGGGGTTTGTTGTTCGTCACCATGATCAGCTTGTGGGAGCGTGGGAACTCGACGTAGTCCGCCCTCATGTAGCGGCCCTTGAGCGTCGCGTCGCCGGTAAGACGCTTCACCTGCTGGAGCTTCAGGACGGCCCCCTGCTCGGTCTCGGAAGCCACCACCAGGCGCTTGCCCATGAGATCAACGATCTCCGTGGGGTGCTCATCCCGCCCGCGGGAGGTCAGCAGGTGGGGCGGGGCATCGCCCCCGTACTCGCCCACGATGAACTTGACCGTGTCGAGCAGCACGCTCTTCCCGTTAGCGCCGGAGCCGTGGAAGATCGGGAGCCTCTGCTCACGGATGTCCCCGGTCAGCGCCATCCCCAGCAGCCGCATGACGTAGCCGATGAGTTCGCCGTCGCCCCCGAACACGCGGTTGAGGAACTTCTTGAACAGGTCGCGGTCGGCGCCCGGGTCAAACTCCACCGGGGCCAGCTTGGTGATCAGGTCCTCCCGCCGGTGCGGGCCCAGCTCGCCGGTGCGGAGATCGATCGTGCCGTTAAGGACGTTCAGGAGCCATGGGTCCGCGTCCAGCCGGTCCGCGGTCACCACGACCGACGGCTGGCACTGGGCGAGTTTGACGGCGCTCTCGATGCGGGCCCGCGACTCCGAGCCGATGGCGAACTTGACGGCCTTCTCTCTGAACCCGTCGTCGAGGATGGCGACGGTCTCGCGCAGGAACGCCCGTGCCGAGTTCCCGGCCAGCCGCCAGGGAGCCCCGTCGCTGTCGGGGGCCCAGCGGCGCCCGTCCCACACGAGCCACCGGGCGGTCGCGTGGCAGTAGCGCAGCCGGTCCCCGAAGCGGGCCACCAGACGCTCGGCGTTGCCCAGGTCCGTGAGGGCCAGGCGCCGCGGCTCGGCGGTCACGGTGACGGGCGTCGGCGAGGCGTTGTGCCCGGAAGAGGGAAGGTGCGCGACTTGATCGCCGCCCGGGCGGGGCTTGGGAGCGTCGCGCAGCCAGCGGTAAGGGAGGTCGTGAGGTTTGCTGGCGGCGTCGTCGATCTTGTGCCGCAGCTCCTTGTCGGTCCAGGGCGGCTCGCACCTGGGGTTGTACCGGTCGCGCAGCAGGCCGAACGCGGATTCGGGGTCGAGCCCGAACCCGTGCACCAGGGCGCAGGCCGCGGTGTAGGTCCGTGCGTGTCCACCTTGCCCCGAGATCGCGGCCGGCATCGCGTCGAGGTACGCGGTCGCGCGGGTGACCACCGTCGCATCGTCCCGTTCCGTTGACCGGGGCCGCCCCCCGCTTTCCGGTCCAGATTCCCCGGGCGCTGCGTTGGCCGTAGGGCCCGTTCCTCGGCCCCGCGGGCGGGGATTCGGAAGCCCGCCGGGGTAGCGCCGGGCAAGGACCGCTTCCGCCAACGCCCGCACCGCCGTCATGAGGGGCACGGCCTCGGCGAGGGCCGGCGGCGAGTCGAGCGTGCCGTATACCTCGCCGCTGGGGTGCGTGCTCGGGCCCACCAGCGTCTGCCCCCCGGTGCTCCTGAGCTCGACGATCATCTTGTTCGACACCGGATCGCGGAACTGCCGGGTCTCGGCGCCCGGGGCGATGTACCAGCGGTGCGAGGCGGGCTTGCTCCCCCGGCCGGTGACCGCGGGGGTCGGGGGGAGGAACTCGTCCGCCAGTTCCATGGCCTCGCGGCAGTCCAGGTCAACGTCGATGAGCCAGCCGCTAGGCTCGCCCAGCAGCAAACCGACGTTGGCCGAGCTGTCGGCGAAGTACTCGCCGAGTTCGTGCTCCTCGATCCGCAGATCCTGCCACGCCGTGAGAACCGGGCGCTTCCTGCGCGCCGGCACGGGGACAACCCGGTAACCCCTTCCCAAGTAGAAACGGCCGGCCTCCACAACGCCGGCCGCCCGCACCCCTTCGATCATGACAACACCTCACCGCGACTTCGGTCGCATTCAGCCCGCGCGCCGGGCCGGCGCAGCGACCCGGTCCACCTTGAACGCACTCCCCCCGAACTGCTCCGCGCTGAGCCCGGTGAACAGCAGGATCACGTCTCGGCCCGCCACCGTGCTCCCGTCCAGGACGATGGCCCGGGCGTGGGCATCGGAGGCATACCCCGCGTTCACCCGCACGGCCGCCGACCCGTGCAAACAGGAAGCGGCCAGCACCGCGAGCTCAAGGACCTCCTCGATGTCTGTCATCTTCGGGCCCTTCTCGAATGTGAACCGGTAAATACGGGTGCTCATGACCTTCGCTCCTCTTCGGGGCCCGCCGCGCGGGCGACCGGCCGAGCGCGGCCCCGCCTTCTCCTAACCCGCCCGCCGGTGCATTCACGAGAGATAGCGGTCGAGGGACGCCTTGCGGAACTGGGACTGAAGGCCGTTCAGGGCGGAATCCAGCGTGGAGCGCGGCACGCCGATGGCGCGGGCCGCCTCGCTGACGGTTTCGCGCTGCAACTGGTCGCACGCGGCCCGCAGGGCGTCCGGGATGTGCTCCAGAACGGTCTCGAGGTCCATGCGGAGGTCGGCGTCACGGATGAAGTCGCTGGGATCGGCTCGCTCAGGAAGCGGACCGGGCGAGCGGGCCGTACCACCTCGCTTGAGCCGCTGGCGGTCACGGAGCAGCTTGCAAACCTTGCCCTTCATCACCTGCTCGACGAACGCCTCGGCGGTGGCGCGATCGGGGTCGAACTTCGGGAACCGGATCAGGACCTCGAGCACGAGATCCTGCGCAGTGTCCTCGGGGTCGAGGGATTGGGCGACCTGGCCCGCCTTGATACGGGCGAGACGGAGAAGAAACGAAAGCGTGGGCGTGTCCATGCCGGACCTCTTGGCCGAAGGCCAAAGAAGCCCCGGGGGGCGACAGGTCCGGCATGGATTACCCCCCGGGGCGCGAGTTGGTTCGTCGGCGCCGGGCCTGTCGCCCTCTTCCCGCGAAACTTCGAAATCGCGAGAGAGCGGGGAAACGGTCCTTGCACTACTTGAACGCGACCGAGCCGTGATTTCCCGATAATCGCCACGATCACCGCGCAGCGACGACCACAACGCGATTATTCACAAATCAGAATCGAAAGTTCGAATCACAGGCCGTCGGGGCGCACGGGGAAGACGCACCGCCATTCCACGCGCGCCGTGAGAATCGGTGTCCCCGATATGCCACAGAAGGACTTGAGCCGCTTCACCAGCTCCTCTTTCTGCTTCTGCCATGTGGCTCGCGTCTTGAGATCGCCCCAGCGCCACCGGCCGTTCCTCCTGGCGATCTCTTGGAGGAAATTCCACTGCTTCGTAGGTCGTCCTGTGCGGTGAACCACCATGCCCATCGAGGCTGCCGTGTGTTCCTCGACGACCCCTCGCACCGTAATCTTTACTGTCTCGGGATCGATGAACTGGATATGCAGTTCGCTCCACTTCGCGCCCGCCGGCGTGGGAAAGCTCCGGCTACCCCTCCGTTTCCTCTCTAGTGGATGTCGGCCCAACACCGCTGGAATGACGTCATTCGGGGCTCGCACGCACGCGAGCTTGCCCACCCCCGCCCACACCACCAGCCCCTCGAGGGGCTGGAGGGCGTAATCGCGGACAGCCAGCTCCGATTGAATGTCGGCGGGGATCAGCTCGGCAGTCGGCACAAGCAACACACCGCCCTTTGGTGATCGAAGTGCCGCGGCGCGCAGGATCTCCGCCGCTCGGGATCGCGCTGGCGGGAGCACGAGATACACGTTGATCTGCTCTGTGTCCGACCATGGCTGGTGGCCCAGCCACCACAGTCGTTTGCCGCCCGCCTGCTGGGGCACGCCATTGAGTTTCAGGGCACAGGACAGCGCGACGCATATTGCCTGCAGGTCCAGTTCGAACAGAACTAGATCGCTTCGAGACACCGACACCGTCTCATGGGTATCGGGGCACACCGCGACGATGTCGTCGTCCCCGTGATGCACGATGGTCCAGGGGCTGGCGCCGCCACGCCACACTGATTCCGCAAGTACACCTGTTGCCCGCAAGAGCGGCGCGGCGCGATCGTAATCGTCCGCTAGATGTTGACGCCAAACATCCGCGACATCGACTAAACCCGGAACCGCTTCAACCGCTCGCCAGAGGTTCATGAGCCTTACGCCTTGGTCCGATCCGGGCAAACCCGCGGGCAATCAACCACCGTTCGATCACCGGGCCGTCGTCGCGACGCTCGTAGTGCGCGATATTCGGCGGGCGGATGGTGACGGTCCGCGACCGCTTCGAGTTGGCAAAGAACACCTTGAACGATGCCGACAGGAGCACGTGCTCGGTCAAGAGATTCTCATCGCCGTCCAACTCGAGGGCAGCGAAAACGTCGTCGCCACGCTCCGACGAACGACGGCCGTAGGGGTTATCGCGCGCAATCGTCACGCTCTTGAGCACGACCCGTTGAATGCCAGGCACGTCCCCGCACGCGAGGCACATTCTCCCCAGCCGGCGGATCGGGTCCAAGTTGTATCGTTCGCACTTCTCAGCAAAGAACTCGCGATCCCCGAAGAGGAAGAGACCGAGGTTCACCCGGTACATCCTCATCGCCGGGTCACTCTCGGCGTTAATCCGCAGTTCACCTGTCGCCCGGTCCAAGATCAGCACATCGAACCGCATGGGCCGGAAGTGAACGCTGCCCGGCTTGCCCTCATCTAAGCTCCCCTCACGCTGGTAAAGCCCTCCTCGCCTGACGATGAACCGGACCTCTTCGTTGTACTCGTGGAGGAACACCTTGAGCCCGCGGCCGCGGCGCCGCATATCGAACCATTCCGAAGCGGCCTTGGTGAACCGCGACAGGAACTGGCGCTTTGGCCGCCAGCGAGGCTCCACGGCTCCGGTCGCAAAGAAGGCCGCAAACGTCTGCCGGCGCTCGGTCTGATGCTCAGCGTGCTTGCGGCAGACCAAGTCCGGATCGGCCATCCACATCTGGAGGGCGATGTCCGCGGCCGAGGCATCGCTAGGTGATTCAATGGAGATGCCCTCATCCCGGGCCGCACGCATCAGCACGTCTGCGGCCTCGGTAGTCGCCAGCTCGGTGATGTGGTGCAGGGCGTTGACCAAGTCGGCGGGGGTATCCGCACTCGGCGTCATCATTACTTCCGCGAGGCGGTCCAAGTCCGTCTCGTTGGCGTTGCTTGCTTCAGGGAGTTTCACACCGCGAGACCGAAAGAAGTCGGCGTACGGTCGAAGAAACGTCAGAAGCCTTACAGGTTCGAAGGTGCGAAGCGCCTCTGGATTGGTGAACGAACGCAGCAGCAATTGACTCATGTGCAGGCACCTCCGTGCCCTTACTCCGCCGCGAGCGACCCTGCGGCGAGCGGGTTCGAAAAGCACAAACCCTCGGTCAAAAACTGCCCACCATGCGGACCGAGGCAGACCCACCGCAAATTTATCCGCCCCGGGGTCCGGGTCAACCGCGTGCCCGCACCAATTGGCCAGCAGTGCTAATGACCGAACTCTGTCGGATGATGTCGAATCGATACCAGATTGGTATCAGATGGTGGCGCGCCCCGTTGTGGTTGCGCTAAGCAAGTCTCGCCAACGGCAACGCTGCTCCTGCCAGCACATCCTTCGCAGGATGCTTCTCACATGCGTCTCGGTGATGGGGTCTTTACCCTGCGCGATATCGGGCAACCCAAGGATGGCTTCTTGGAGGTCGGGCGCGAGGTTCACGAGGTCCACGATCTGGCTCAGCCGGGCGCGCGTTACCCCGCCCAGACGGGCCAGCTCCGCGAAGTCTTGCACCTGCCCCGTCCGCACGAGTCTGTCAAAGCGGATCGCCAACGCCATGAGCTTGGCTACCCGCGGCGTGCGACCGGACGGTACCACGGGAGCTGGCGGCGCTTCACCCTCGACGAGCCGCCGCTCCGAGCCCCGGCCGCGCTCCCATCGCACCTTGAACGTCGCCGTCGTCCCGTCCCTCATACACCTATCTCCTCAGCATTAGCTGGAGCGGTAGCGATCCACGCCGACTCCGGATGGAAGCCGATCGTGACATCACCGTCCCCGCCGTGGTATTCCACCGAGATGATGATCAACCGGAGCAGTTTGGCCCGCTCCGCCGTGCTCAGCATCCGCCACAGAGGATCGAATGACCGCAGACCCTTAGCCGTCACAGTGGCGTCCATCGATCCGATATCCGCTTCGCGCCGATGCAGCCCCGCCGCCCGCCCCTCAACCTCGGCGAGCTGGTCCCGCAGTTCGGCCACGTCACGGCCCACGCCGCCTTCACCCGGTGCCGTGGACGCCCGCGTGATCTCTGACACCAGCCACGCGGCCTCCCGCTCGGCGGCCGCCAACTGGTCCCGGAGCTCCGTCCGTTCCGCGTCCGACTTCGCCCGCAGATGGTCGATTACCAGGGCGGCGATCTCGGCGTCGCCCCCGATCGTTCTGATGCGCGACACGACGAAGTCTTCGATCGGCTGCGCCGGCACGGACCGCGATGGACAGGCCCCCCCGGTCTGGGCGGTGTAGCAGGTGTAGTAGCGGTACACCCGCCCGTTCGGTCCGTTGGTGAAGACGTGCGTCATCGGCTTGTCGCACGCCCGGCACCGCAGCAGGCCCTTCAAGACCGCCCCGTGCTTGTTGCGGACCTCCGACGGGCCCGCCCTGCCGTTCTCCGCGAGCATCGCCTGCGCCTCGGCGAACATGTCCTGGGCGACAATGCCCTTGTGCTCCCCGGCATGGGTTTGGACGCCGTCGCGGACCCGACCGATGTACGCCACGTTCGTCAACAGCCGGTGCAGGTAGCTCTTGTGGAAGGTCTGGGCGCCGACCGGCGTGCCATCCTTGCGGGTCCAGCCCTTGGTCTTCCAGCCCCGCCGGTTCAGGTCCTCGACCATCCGGTTCAGCGAGCCCGATTTCAGGTACAGACCGAAGATCTCGCGTACCTGCTGGGCCTCGGCCTCGTTGACCGTCAGCTTCCCCCCGAGTACGTCGTACCCCAGGATCGGGCGGCCGCCGACCCATTTCCCGCGTCGCTTCGCCGCCGCTATCTTGTCCCGGGTGCGCTCGCTGCACAGCTCCCGCTCGAACTGCGCGAAGCTCAGCAGCACGTTCAACATCAGCCGCCCCATCGACTGCCCCGTGTTGAACTGCTGGGTCACGCTGACGAACGCGACCTTGTGCCTCTCGAATGTCTCCATCATCCGCGCGAAGTCGAGCAAGGACCGGCTCAACCGATCGATCTTGTAGACCACCACGCAGTCCACCTTGTCAGCGTTGATGTCGGCCATGAGCCGCTTGAGCCCCGGCCGCTCCATGTTCCCGCCGGTGTACCCGCCGTCTTCGTAGCGGTCAGGCAGGCAGACCCAACCTTCGGCCTTCTGGCTCGCGATGTACGCCTCGCCGGCGTCGCGCTGCGCGTCCAGCGAGTTGAACTCCTGCTCCAGCCCCGCTTCGCTGCTCTTGCGGCAGTACACCGCGCACCGGATCCTGGTAACGACTTTGGATTTCACGCTGCAGCCTCCTTGCCGCGGCTTCGCTTGCGCTGACCGTCCTCGCCCTTGTCGCCCCGCAGACCGAAGAACACGGCGCCGTTCCAGTGACTGCCCGTGACGTGGTTGGCGATGGCCGACAAGGACCTGAACACGCGCCCCTCGTACTCGAAGCCCTTCGGCAGAACCCGCACCGCCACCGTCCTGCCCTTGTACTCCCGCGTCAGCACCGTCCCCGCGGGCGACACCGTGGGGCTCGCGGCCCGGAGGGGGGCGACCAACACGGCGGCGATTTCGGCGTTCATGGTCTTGGGCACCCTCACCCGCAAGTCGGCGTCGTTGGCCAGCTCTTCCGCCCGCCGAAGGGCCCGCTCCGTCAGCCCGCCCTGCTCGATCGCCTGCATCCGCCAGACGATCCGCTTGATCAGGTAGACCTTGTTGTTGGACCTCGTCAGCTCGCCGAACACCTCGCCGTAGCGAGCCTTCAGCTCGCCCGTCGTCTTTCCCTGCAGCACCGTGACTTCAGCGCGAACGTTCATGCCGGGCCTCCATCCGCGTCGCGGTTCCGACGCGACCGATCAAGGCCGGCATGCTCCGCAGCGTCAAGGCGAGAGCCGCTCTCTTTCTCTCCGTCCGCTGTTACGGCGCCGGGCCCGGCGAGCCAGCGACGGGCCGCTTCCGCGAGCAGAGCAACCATCTGGCCGCGCCGCTCCCGCGGCGTCATGTCCCGCTCACGCTCCGATGTGATCACGATCGGGTCTCCGGCGGCCCGGCGTCATGCCTGGCCACCTCCACCTAACCCGCCTGCGAACGATTTCACGAACAGGGGTCCGATCGGGACGGTGCTGTTAACGTGGAAGGAGCGTCAAATCGAGAATCCGAGAGTTCGAGAGTTCTCGGCGGGGGCGCGATCGAAACCGTCGGCAGTCCCGACCAGGCACCACCGAGGGGCCTCGAACCGAGAGCCGCGAGAGCCCACGCGAAGATCAAAGAACGAGCGGCAAACTCCGCGAGAACCGCGCAGCTTCGCGCAACAGACCCATACGGCATCCGCCGTCAACGAAAACGGCCACGCTTTCGCGTGACCGCCGCCAACTCCGTGTACAGGACCGTTTCGGAGGGTTGGCGGACCACTCTCGGGGTGGCCCAATGGGCGTGCGATCGACACGGGTAGTTAACGGGGATGGGCGGAAACCGCGATATGAGGGCTACCAGCGGGT
>JADLFW010000022.1 GCA_020849615.1 Phycisphaerales bacterium | reverse complement strand
GGCGATGTCGCCAAGCTGGAGCGCAAGCACCAGGTGCTGGGCCTCGCGGCCAAGCTCCTGCAGCAGTACTCCCCCGATGAGGTCGACCTCATCGACAACTACGAGCACACCGCCACGCTGAAGTGAGTGGCCCGTGCCCGTGGCCGGGCCCGGCCTTGCCGGGCCGGTCGCGGACCCCTGTCAACACTCGCGCCCGCCCGCCCCAACGGGCAGGCGGGCGTTTGCGACTCTTGGCTTGCAGTAAGGGCTAGCTGCGGTCGCCATCGCCCTCTATCCGGCCCAGGAACCTCAACAGTCCATCCAAGATCGTCAGGGGATGAGGCGGACAGCCTGGGATGAAGAGATCCACGGGCAGGCACGCGGCAACGCCGTTGTGTACTTCCGGGTGATCCGCGAACGGGCCACCCGAGATGGCGCAGGCGCCGACGGCAATGACGATCTTCGGTGGCGTCAGGGCGTCGTAGGTCTTTTGCAGGGCGAGCCGCATGTTCTCCGGAACACTCCCCGTCACGAGCAGACCATCGGCGTGCCGTGGCGAGGCCACGAGTTGAATGCCAAAGCGACCGAGGTCCCACCCGACGGTGTTCAGCACGTTGACATCCATCTCGCAGCCGTTGCATCCCCCCGCGGCGACCTGCCGGAGCTTGAGCGAGCGACCGAAGAGCCGGAGGGCCCTTCCCTTCAGGCCCTGAGCCAGTCGCAGGATGTTGTCCTCGAGGATCAGATCATCCCGGGAGTCAGTCGCCAGGCGATAATCCTGCGAGAAAGTGATTGCGCCGTCGGGGCAGGCGCGGGTGCAGTCGGTGCAGAACAGGCACCGCCCGAGATCGATCCGTGCCTTTCCGTTGATCGTGATAGCTTGTGTCGGGCAGGCATCAACGCACGCGCGGCATTCCGATCCGCACTTGCCCCGTTCGATGCTTGGCCTGCCGCGGAACCGGGCCGGGAGCTTGGGGGGCGGCCCAGCGGGGTACTTCATCGTTCTGCGACCCTGGCGGTAGCGAGCCAGGAGGATGTTGATCACGGCGATACCTCCGGTTAGAGGTCGTGGCCCGAATACGAAAGGTTGAAGCTCTTATTGCACAGCGGGAAATCGGAGATCTGCTCACCGCGCAGGGCGATCGCTAGGCCAAACCAGTTATGGAAGGAAGGATCGACGACCTTGTATTTCTGGAACTTGCCGTCCGGCCCGGTCATGGCCACGTGACAGATCTCACCCCGCCAGCCCTCCACGAGCGAGACCACCAGCTGCTCCGGGGGGAGTTCGGGCGGCGGGGCCAGCACCGGCCCCTCCGGCAGGGCCCGGAGCTGTTCTCGAATAAAGCGTATCGACTGCTGCACTTCGAGCCATCGGACGTAGGCCCTGGCAAATACATCGCCGGTGCTCCAGGTTGAGACCGGAACGTGGCTGAAGCGGAAGATGCCGACGGGAAAGTCGTGCCGGACATCGCGACCGATCCCGCACGCCCGAGCGGCGGGCCCGACCAGGCCCAGCTCATCGGCAACCTCACGGGTCAGTCGGCCGGTGTCCTCGAATCGGCCCATGACCGATGAGGAACCCCACAGCAGCTCCACCGCCGAGGCGGTGTCGCGCTCCGCGTCGGCGAGCAAGGCTCCGATCGAGTCCGCGAGGGGCGCATCGATGTCGAAGAGAACGCCGCCGGGCCGAACAAGGTCACGCCCGAACCGGCTTCCACAAACCGCCGCCGTCAAGTTCAGATAATCGCCGCGGATGCGCCCGCAATACGCCGAGGTAGGCAGAAAGCCGACATCGCCCGCGAGCGCCCCCAGGTCGCCGACATGGTTGGCGAGGCGCTCGAGTTCCAGGGCGATGCCGCGGATGGCCTGGGCCCGCGGCGGGGCGTACGTACCGGTCATTGCCTCGATGGCGTGGCAGTACGCCGTCGTGTGCCCCACCGTCGTGTCGCCGGCGAGTGTCTCCAGGTAGTGAATCGTCCGCCGGCCCGGCCCGCCCGTCAGGCGCCGCTCGATGCCGCGATGCTGATACCCGAGGGAGATCTCAAGATGGAATACATCCTCGCCGTGGCATTGGAATCGGAAATGCCCCGGCTCGATGACACCGGCGTGCACCGGGCCCACGGCCACCTCGTGCACCTCATCCCCATCGACCCGGAAGAAGTTGGTGATGCCGACGGGCGGGGAACGGCCGTCGGAACCCGCCCACGGCTGAGGTCGGCCGGTGTAGGAGGGGTGGAATCGGACGGGTTTAAGCCACGGGTGCCCGACCGGCTCGATGCCGAACTGCTCGGCGATTTCGCGCTCGAAGAGGTGTACCTGCGGGCATTCCCGGGTCAGGGAAGGGAACGGGCCCAGCGGGAACGCGGTGCACGCGCCGTGGATCGAGCCCGTGAGGTCGTCCAGGAGGATCGCGTACAGCCTCACCCCGTCCTGCCCCTCGGCCGTGCCGAAGTACGCGCCGACACGCAGCCCGCCGTCCGCGGCAGCGACCACGGCTCGCCCGAACTCGTCGGGCGCCAGCTCTGGAACCGCGCCGAGCTCGACGGGCTCGGCGTTGCCGAACGTCACGAACCGGGCCGGGTTGATCAAGGCCGCACCTCCGTGTAGCCAAGGTACCGGACCGCCTCCGAGATCATGGCTTGCAGCGGGCCGGGGATGTACAAGCCGAGGATGACCACCGCGGTCATCAGAGCGATCGGCGGCACGATGGTGAGGGGGCGATCATGGAACGCTGTTTTCCGGGCCTTGGCCGACGGCGTTCCCTGGACGACCGCGAGCACGGTGACGCCCATCCCCATGAAGACCACCAGCAGGAGCACGAGCATGAATCCGCCGACGGCGTAGCGGTGCTGGCTGAACGCGGCGTTCAGGATGGTGAACTCGCTGATGAACGGCGCGAAGGGCGGGGAGCCGGTAACCGCGATGAACCCTGCGAGGAACAGCCCCCCGGAGATCGGAAGCCGGTGCAGGGCGCCCGCGACATCGCCGGTGGACTTGCTCTCGTACGCACGGTGGATATTGCCGGCGGACATGAACATCACACCCTTGACCAGGCCGTTGTTGACCATGTGCAGGATCGCTCCGAAAGCGCCCGCCGAACCCAGCCCGAGTCCGAGCACGAGGATTCCCATGTGCTCCACGCTCGAGTAGGCCAGCATCCGTTTGAAGTCGCGTTGCCGCACCATGAATACGCCGGCCACCCCCATGGAGAAGATTCCCATGGCCACCAGGATGCGGCTAGCGAACTCCGCCTCGCCCGCGGCCGCAACAATGTGAAACACCCGGATGATCGCGAGGAACGCGCAGCTTGTCATCCCGCCGGCGAGCATCGCTCCCACCAGCCCCGGAGCCTCGCCGTACGCGTCCGGCTTCCAGCTGTGCATCGGCGCGATGCCCATTTTCGTCCCGTACCCGACCAGCAGCAGAATGAACGCCGCGTGGAGCCACGGCTTGGAAAAGCCGGGGGCGTGCCTGACCAGATCCTCGAAGACGAGCGATGACTCCTGGCCACCCGCCAGGGATGAGTAACCCAGGAAGAGCGAGCCGAGCAGGGCGAGCGCGATGCCGACCGACCCGACGAGCAGGTACTTCCATGTCGCCTCGAGCGATCGCCCCGTGCGATTGAAGTACAGGAGCGGCGCGCTGGAGAGCGTGGTGGTTTCGATCGCGACCCACATGAGTCCGAGGTGGCCGGCCCAGGTGATGAAGCTCATCATTCCGAGGAAGGCGAGCAGGCACCCGCAGAAGACCCGGTTGGGCCGATCGCTGCGGAGCCTGAGATACCCGACCGCATAGAAAGAACACACCGCGAACAGGACGCTGACCAGCAGGAGGACGACCCGGCCCGGCGGGTCGAGCGCCACCCACGCCGCCGATCCGGCCCGGGACGGTTCGGAGATCGCGTACAGCGTGGCGGCGAGGTGGGCGACGCCGATGAACGGAAGGACGAGCGGGCGTCTCGCATTGGACCGGAGCAGGAAGGCCAGCGCCGCGCCCAGGAGAGGAATGAAGATCGTCGCGAGCCCCATGGTCATTCCTTCAAGGTCGAGAGCCGCTCGGTGCTGACGGAGGAGAACTCCCGGCTGATGTGGTTGATGATGATGCCCATGACGAAGATGGCCACGAAGAGGTCCAGCAGCACCCCCACTTCGACGAGGAAGGGCATCGCTTCCAGGAGCAGCACGCCGAAGATAAACACGCCGTTCTCGAGGATCAGGTACCCCAGCACCTGCGTGATGGCCTTGATACGGGTGGTCAGGATGATGAAGCCGGTGAGGATCGTCGCGAGCGACGCCGGCACGAGCAGCTGCGACCCGGCGCTCCCCAGGGTCGGGAGGCGCGCGGCCAGTCCCATGGAGGCGGCCGTGGCGACCGCGCCGAGGAGAAGCGACGTGCGAAACCCGATCAGGGGCTGGATCTCGCGCCGGATCGGCAGGTCGGTCATCGCCCGCATCAGCATCCGCGGGATGATCACCGCTTTGAGACCGATCGCCCCGACGCTGACCACGGCCTGGCGCAGCCCGATCCCTTCGTGCACCATCACCGGCAGGAGCCCGAGCAGCACCCCCTGCCCGGCCACCGTGTAGATGATGGACCGTATCCGGCTGGAGCCCAGCACGAAGAAGTTGAGCAGCAGCACCATGACCAGCATCGCATCCACAGCGGAGCTCATGATGATGACCCCAGCAGGAGGATGAAACCGAGCCCGGTGAGCAGGCACGCGCCGAGGAGGAGGTTCGGCACATGCAGCAGGCGCAGGCGGGCCATGACGGATTCGACTACACCGATCAGCACCGCTACCAGCAACATCGAGACAACGAACACGGGCCAGTGGATCACGGGCCGCTCGCTCGCCACAGGCACCATCAGCCGGGCAACCACGGCGGACAACACGAACAGCTTGACGGCGGCGCCATAGAGAACCGCGCCCAGGGCCGGGCCGCCATGGTCCAGCACCATGACCTCGTGGATCATGGTCAGCTCCAGATGAGTATTGGGATCGTCGAAGGGGATCCGGGAGTTCTCAACCAGCAGGATGATGAACAAACCCCCGACCACGAGCACCATGGTGGGCGCGGCCGCAATCCATGCCCCCCCGACCTGGCCGCCCAGCAATGCCGTTAGACTCAGCCCCCCGCTCAGCCGGGCGAGCGCCAGCAACCCGAGAAACAGCGCAGGCTCGGCCAGGCACGCGAATGTGACTTCCCGCGAGGCCCCCATGCCTTCGAACGACGAGCCCGTGTCCAGCGCCGCCAGAGCGGTGAAGAACCGGCCGAGGGCGAGCAGATAGGCGAAGAGAATGAAGTCGCCGGCGAAGCGGAGCGGCGCCGGCCGGCCGCTCAACGGAACCAGCAGCCCCGCCACCATGACCGCGAACAGAGTGACGGTGGGCCCGGCCAGGAACACCCAGGTCGTCGTCCTGCTGAGAACCGTGCCCTTCTGAAACAGCTTGATGAGGTCGTAGTACGGCTGCAGCAGCGGAGCGCCGACGCGGCCCGCGAACGCGGCCTTGGTCTTGACGATGACGCCCAGCAGCAACGGGGGCATCAGCAGGAGCAGCAGGACATGCGCGATGAGGTCGATCATGGCGATCATGGCGACCCCACCTGATGCGCCGGCGATGTTGTCATGACAGGGCCTTTCACACGGCGTACATCGAAATGAACAGCACGAGCACCGTCAACAGGATGTAAAGAACGTAGACCTGGATCTGCCCCTGCTGGAGCAGCCGGGCCCAGCGCAGGAAATCGGCGGCCACCCGAACGAGCGGCAGGACAGCCCGCTCGAGCACGATGTCCGGTACGTTGGAGCGGAAGCGGGCCTCCTTCGGAAACAGCGCCCCCATCCGCGGGCGGCGGGCCCGCGGGCACGTGGCCCACGCAAACAGCGCTCCAAGTAACTGACCGAACGATGAGCCGGTGTACTGCATCCGCGGGCTTGGCGCGCCGTAGCCGCAGTCCCAAGTTCCCGGGCGCTGTACCGGGGCGGGTGACAGCGCTCGCCGCAGCGCAAGAAACCCCGCGCCGGACAGCACCAGGAGCACCAGGCTGGTGAACGGAAGCCAGTCGAACGGCGCCAGCCCGCGCACCGACGGCGCCTGACTCCCGATCGGCGACCACCACACCGCGACCGCTCGATCGATCAGAGGCGCCGTGATGCCGGGAAACATCCCGATGGCTACGCACAGTCCCGCCATCACGGTCATGGGGCCGATCATGGTCGCCGGCGACTCGTGCGCGTGGATTGCATGGTCTGATCGCGGCTCCCCCAGGAACGCCATCCCGAACAGCTTGGCGAAGACGGCCGCCGCCAATCCCCCCGCAAACGCCAGGGCCGCGACCGCGGCCGCCGTCGCCAGTTGCGAAGCACCCGGCGCCCCCACCGCGCGGAACAGGCCCAGGTAGATGAGCAGTTCGCTCACGAAGCCGTTGAGGGGAGGCAGCGCGCAGATCGCGATAGAACCCACCAGGAACAACCCGGTGGTCCGGGGCATCCGACGGGCCAACCCGCCCAGCCGCTCGATCCGCCGCGTACCGGCGCCGTGCTGGATCGAACCCGCCCCGAAGAACAGCAGCGGTTTGAAGAGGCAGTGATTCCACACGTGCAGGATGACGCCGCCGAGGCCCAGCGCGGCCCAGGCGGGCTGATTGGCCGAACGCCCAAGCAGGGCCAGCCCGAGCCCGACGGTGATAATCCCGATGTTCTCGATGCTGCTGTACGCCAGCAGACGCTTGAGGTCGTGCTGGGCCAGGGCGAACACCAGTCCGATCACCGCCGACACAGCGCCCGCAGCCACCAGCATCGCGCCCCACCACGCGGGCGACGCGGGCAGCAGGCCCGTGATCCTCACCAGCCCGTAGATGCCCATCTTGAGCATGACCCCCGAGAGTACAGCCGATACATGGCTGGGGGCGTTCGCGTGCGCCGCGGGCAGCCACACGTGCAGCGGCATGAGGCCCGCCTTCAGACCAAACCCGGCGACGGCGAGAATGAACACCGCGCGTGAAATCGAAGGATCGAGGACCGCACCGTCGGTGGGCGCGAGCGTGAATGACCCTGTCGCCAGCCTCAGCACCGCGAACATCGCGAACAGCGACAAGGTCCCGACGTGGGTCGCGACGAAATAGACCCAGCCGGCTTTCCTGGTTTCCCGTTTGTCATCCTCGGTGGTGACGAGAAAGAACGCCGAGATGGCCATGACCTCCCAGGCCATCAGAAACAGCGCGCCGTCGCGGGCGAGGATCACGACGGCCATCGCGGCCGGCATCAGCCCATAGAAGAACCGCAGCTTCCTTCCGTTGGCGATGTGCTCCAGTTGACTCCAGTAGCCGAGGCCGTAGATCGTGCCCAGCGCCGGGATCAGGAAGACCGGGAGCAGGAACACGCGGCTCACCGCGTCAGCGGCGACATCGAACCGGCCCCACGGAAGCCCCCATGACATTCGAAGTGATGGCCCAGCGTCGGGCAGCAGCGCCCCGAGCAATCCGGCGATCGCCGCCGCGGAAGTTGCGATGACAGCCACCCATTCGCCCCACCGGGCGCGCCTGTCCGCGAAGAGCCCCGGAACGCCGCTGCCCGCCAGCAGCCCGGCCGCGACCAGGATGAGCTGCGTGCTGGTCATCGGGTGACCATTCTCCTGAGCAGGTCGATCACCGGCACGTTCGACAGAACCAGCGCAATCGCCGCGAGCAGGATGTAGAGAACATAGATCTGCACCCGCCCGGTCTGGAGGGCCCGCAGTTTCATCGCGAGCCGGGAGATCCGCTCGATCGCGGGCCGGATCCACTCATCGAGCACAACGTCGTGGATATGGCTCCGGTACGATGCGCGGCGCGGGAACAGGCGGTGCACTCGCGGCGAGTGCTCTCGCGGGCGGACAACCCGCCTGAACACCGCGACAAGCGCCTGTGCAAAAGATGACGCTGAGTACTGCGCCCGTGCGGAGGGCGCCGCGTACCCGCAGTCCCAGGTACCGATCCGGGCAACCCGGTGTGGGCGCACGAGGCGACAAATCCCGATCATGCACAGCGCTGAACCGCCCCACACGGCGACCGCGATCGCGGTCACCCACCCAAGGGGCGCCAGCTGCGCCAGCGATTGCGGCCGTGGCGCTGGGCCCGTCTCCCATGTCTCCACAGCGCGATCCAGGAATGGAACTACGCCCGCCGGCAACGCGCCGATACCGATGCAAAGGGCCGCAAGGACCGCCATCGGAACAAGCAAGGCCGCGGGAGCTTCGCGGACCTCTCCCGCGTGGTCGCGCCGCGGAGCACCGAGGAAGACAGCACCGAATACCTTGACGAAGCACGCCACCGCCAGCGCACCGATGATCGCCAGCACGGGCACGGCGAAGGCGGCCCCCGCCAGCGGGCCGGTGCCTTCGGGGTGCAGCGTGCGGAGCAGCCCGAGGTAAATCATCAGCTCGCTCACGAATCCGTTGAGCGGGGGGAGACCGCAGATCGCAACAGCGCCGACGAGAAACATGATCGCCGTAACCGGCATGCTGTGCGCCAGGCCGCCCATGCGGTCGATCTCCCGCGTGTGCGTCCGGTGCACGACAGCCCCCGCGGAAAAGAAGAGGAGCGACTTGAAGAACGAGTGATTCCAGACGTGAAGGATCGCGCCGCCCAGCCCCAGGGCGATCCAGTCGGGCCGGGCCATCGCCCGCCCCAGCATCGCAAGCCCAAGGCCCATCACGATGATCCCGATATTCTCGATGCTGTGGTACGCCAGCAGCCGCTTGAGATCGTGCTGGGCGATCGCGAACATGACGCCCACGATGCCGCTCACCATCCCCAGCGCGAGCAGTACGGCGCCCCAGAACATCGGCGGGTGAGGGAACATCCACGTGACCCGCGCAAGCCCGTAGATGCCGGTCTTCAGCACGACGCCCGAGAGCACGGCGGACACATGGCTGGGGGCGGCCGCGTGAGCTCCCGGGAGCCACACGTGCAGCGGCATGAGCCCCGACTTCAAGCCGAACGCGATCAGGCCGAGGAAAAAGACCGCGCTGCCGGCCCCGATCGGGGCCGCGTCCCGGGGAAGCGGATCGAATCCAAAGGAGCCTGTCATCGCATGAACGATGGAGAAGATTCCGAACAGGGCGAGCGTGCCGACATGGGTTGCGGCAAAGTAGACCCAGCCGGCCTCGCGGGCCTCACGGTCCTGGTCGTCGGTCGTCACCAGGAAGAACGCCGAAAGCGCCATCCCTTCCCAGCAGAACAGGAAAAGCACGCCATCGCGCGCCATGGTCAGCAAAACGAGCGAGCCCGCCAGCAGGCCGTAGAACGCCCGCAGCTTGCGGCCGGTCGTCGGATGCTCCGACTGCCGCCAGTACCGCAGCCCGTAGACCGTGCCGAGCGCCGGCACGAGGATGAGCGGAGGGAGGAACACGGCGCTCAACCCGTCAAGCTCGAACCGCAGCGAGCCAAGCGGCAGCCCCCACGCGATATCGAGGACCGCCGGCGACCCCGAGCCGAGCGAAAGGACAGCCCCCGCGAGCGCCGCCGTCGCGCCCAGAATGTGCAGCGCGGCCGAAACCCCTTCGCCGCCAGCCGATCGTCGAGACAGAAACAACCCCGGAACACCGCTCGCGCTGATCAGGATGCCCCCGGCGATCGGGAGCCAGATGGCGAGGAGCGGGGCCAGGCTGTGCGCGGGCTCAACCTCCGTCATCGTTCAACCAGTCTCTCCGGCGCTCGGAATCCGCGACTCAACATCTCCCATGGCTTCCAGGATCCGTTCTGCGGAGCTTCGATCCGCCAGCAGCTTCCGGATCCCGGCGTCCTGCAGAATGTACCCGAGCCGCGACAGGATGTGCAGATGAGAGCGGGTGGTCGGGGTGATAACCAGAAAGAGCGAATGCACCGGGCGCCCATCCACCGCCCCGAACTCGATCGGCCGCTGCAGAAGTCCCAAGATGATCATCGGTTTAGGCACCCGCAGGACGATCGGGTTTCGCACGTGCGGGATCGCGATCCCCTCGCCGATGCCCGTGGAGCCGAGCTGCTCGCGCGCCATGATGATCTGGAGCAGTCCATCGCGGTCCACCCCCCGAGGCAACTTCAAGTGTCCGATCAGGGAGGCGAGAACGGCCCGCTTGTCCGCCCCGGGGACGGCTTCAACCACGCCGCCCGCCCTCAGCGCTTCGACCAGATTCGGAAGCACTTCCCGGTCGCCGTTCTCAGGCTCCCGGAAGAGCGCCGGCGGGATCTTCATGCCGCGGGCGGTAGCCCATTCAAACAGGGCCGTGGGGCTGAAGCGATACTGCCCGTCGACCCTGGATACCGGCAGCCCGTCCTCGTCAACCCACCGGAGCACCACCTTTTCTGAAACGCCGAACTGAGACGCGACATCCCGAACGCCAAGTCGCATGGTCGCCTCGGTCACGAAAACGCGCTCCGGCCCTGATAACTGGCCGGACCCGCGGGGTTCTGCCCGCAATCTCGCTGCTGCGGGCAATCACAGTCGGTCGGGCGCGGCGGCGAGCGGTTCTCACGGCCTCGCCCGGCAGAGGTCAACGCATCCTAGCCGTGGGAAACTGTACCCGTACTTGAGCCGGTGTGAAGCGGGCAAGGTCCGCACACTCGGATCCGAACCCCCGGGATCGAGCGGGGTCGCCCGCAGCCGGGCCGCCGCCATTGCGGCACTTCTGCGACCGTTCTGCTCGCTAAGATCGCCGCGGCGACCATCGGCGGTTCGAGGATGATCCGGAGCCGTATCTCCAACACCCGGCCACAGTTGCTGACGGCCCGCGAATCGGACGATGTTTGTCGCTCAAGCCCATTCATTCACGCAGCAAGCCCGGTTGGCGATCACCCTCGCCTGGGTAGCCGGGTACACCAACACGCTGACCATAATCACCTGCGCGAGCGTGACTTCGCACGTCTCGGGCACCGCGTCCAACCTCGGGAGATACATCGCTTCCGGGGCGTGGCCGCTCGCCGCCTCCATGGCCTTCCTGTTGCTCACCTTTCTCTGCGGCGCGGTGATCTCGGGCCTGTGCACCGAACTGGGCCGCCGACGGGGGTGGGAGTCGGTGTACGTGCTGCCCATCGCGGTCGAGGCGGTGCTGCTCTCGTTCTTCGCGGTCGGGCTGGAGTTCTGGGACGGCGGCATCGGCAATGGAGGCTTGATGCTCCACGGGCTGATCGGCATCGCTTCCTTCGCGATGGGCTTGCAGAACGCCACCATTACGCGCATCTCGTCCGGCATCGTGCGCACGACGCACATCACCGGAGTGCTCACGGATTTCGGCCTCGAGATGGCCCAGTTCATCCTGTGGGCCCGAGACCGCCACCGGCACTCTCCGCCGCTGTCGCCCAGGGCGCTGCTGCGCAGCGCAAGTGCGCACCCGACTGGAAGGCGGCTGGCGTTGCTGGCGTCGATCGTGGGGTCGTTCTCGCTGGGGGCGGGCCTGGGCGAGCTGTCGCACGAGCTTCTCGGGCGGTGGGCGATGTTCCCCGCGGTGGTGTTTCTGATCTGGCTCATCTACCGCGATCTCACCATTCCTATCGCCGAGATCGAGCTCTCGAATATCTTTGGCGGAACGCACGGCCTCCAACTCCCCGCGGCGATCGCCGTCTTCCATGTCGGGAAGGACCAGGTTCGGCGCGGGAGGGTCCACCGCATGCCCAACCTGCAGGCCTGGGCCGACCGTCTGCCGGCCACGGTCCGTGTAGTGGTCCTGGACCTGGGACACAGGTCCACGTTCGACAGCAACGCGGTGCTGGAACTACGCGCCGTGCTTAATCAGTTCGCGCAGCAGAATCGCCGACTGGTCATCGCCGGCGTGGGGGGCGAGCAGTTCAGGCAGATCCGCCAGCTGGGCACCACCGAGTTCCTCGACCCCACCAACTTCTGCCCGGACCTTGAACTCGCCATCGCCCGCGCGATCACGCTGATCGAGCAGATTCCAGCAGCTCGCAGCGAGCACGCACGACCTTCCTTGTGACCGGCTTTCAACCCTTGGCGGACGCCGGCGGCTTGTAGATGCACGCGGGACAGCATTGCCCCCAGCTCACCGAGCACGAAATGAGCGCGGCGGGGGATTGCCCAGCCCCGGTGCCATTGGGCTCAGCGCCTCGCGACTCCCTGCAACAGGTACTCGACCACATCCGCCGCGTGGTATGAACGAGTCCCGGGCTTCAGGAAACGCGCTACATCAACAGCGTCATCACCCGACGTGACCAGCGGCATCTCCCTCGCCTCGCCGTGCTCACCACGCACCTGGCCCAAGCCGATATTCGCCAGCAGGCCGTTGCAGACGCACATGCGGCCCCGCGTGTCGGCCTCCGCGCCACCCTTCTGGACATAGTCCTGCACGGGCTCGGCTGCACAGCGCCAGCCGACTGTCCCTTCCGGCTTCTTGTACGCGTGCCGAAGGTACCCGAGGTCGCACAATCGTGGGGACCTCGCTGGCGAGGCTGGATCCGCGGGCGTGCCGGGCAGCCGAAGAAGCTTGAACGGGAAGCCTGTCGGCGATGCCACCGGATCGGTGAACACACGGAGTTCCCCCGCGCGGCTGAGCGCCAGCACCTGTTCCTTGATCTCCGGGGCAAGCCCGGATTCCTCGCAGTACGCGAACGCGGTGCCGACCTGCACCCCGGCCGCGCCCCGGCTCAGAGCTTCGGCGACCCGCTCCGGCCGCGCATACGAGCCGGCAAGCCAGAACGGAAGGCCGAGCGAGCGGATCGCTTCAAGATCGGGGATATCGCGCTCGCCGTAGATCGGCTGACCATCGGCCGTGAGCCGGGCCGGCCCGCGCGGCGGCGCGTTGTGACCTCCGGCCGTCGGCCCTTCGATGATGAACCCGTCGATCCGGCCGCTCGCCTTCTTGGTCAGCATGACGGCGAGGGTAGCCGATGAGACGATGGCGTAAAAATCCGGCCGATTCAGCGAGGTTGGCCGCTCAGCGCCCTCCGGCCACAGCACCGCAGGGTCGAAGCGGGTCACGAAGCGATCGCCGGGCCCGGCCCCGTGCACATCGATGGGAATCTCCACCGATTCACCCCGGACCAGACAGTCGATCGCTCCGGGAATCGCCCGCGGAATGCCAGCGCCCATGAGGACACATGAAACTCCGGCGAGCATGGCGCCGTACAGCGAAGGCAGCGTGGGGACCTGGATCTTCTCGAGATAGTTGATGCCGACCGGGGCATCATGACCCTCCCGCGACAGGAACACCTCGACGAAGTTGCTCGCCACCAGGAGCTCCAGCGCTGATCGCGAAGGCGCCTCAGACGGGAGCGGCTTGGACTTGAACGGCGAGTTCACTGGCTTCCCATCCGGAAGGAAGTAGCGGTCAAGGATGCGGCGTGCGACACCCGGGATAGGAAACTGCTCAAGAGCGCGGCGGGTATGACCGCCGGGATCGCCAAGCTGGAGGCGGCGAACCATGATGACGTCGAGGGCCGTGCCGGAGACAACTCCGAGCTGCCCGGCAACCGAAACCGCGCGCGCGAGCCGCCAATCCGAGACCCCCGCACCCATGCCGCCCTGAATGATGACCGGAAGTGCGCTGGTGAGCATGGGTTCACTGTACACCGGGCCTGTCCGCAAAGTCGGGGGCCGTGACTCCCGGCTCCGCGATGAAGACACGGGTGCCAGGCATGACCGCCCCGCTCAAGTCATCGGCCAGGCCCGTCGCGATCCGGCCCGCTTGCACGAGCGCGCCACGCCTCCCTCGTCCTTCGCGATGTGTGGAATCCGATGCTCGTGGCCAGCATCAACAACAAGTTCGCCCTCATCCTGATGACTCCTCCAATACCCAGGCCGATACTCCTTAGAAGCGCTCTCAGAACCGGCCCGTGATCTGCGCACAGGCAGTGCGGTCAGCCTGGTCTGGCGGGGCTGGAGCGCTCAGCAGCCCGCGTCGTAGTAGTTCAGGAACTCCAGGTAGTCGGAGAAGTCCACCAGCCCGTCCCCGTTGAAATCGACGGTCAGGTCGCCGGCGTCGTACAGGTTCAGGAACTCCAGGTAATCGGAGAAATCCACCAGCCCATCCCCGTTCAGGTCCGCCAGGCACCGCTGCGCCACGTAATGGGCCGCGTCATCCAGGTTGAGCCAGCCGATGTTCTCACCCCACGCGTACCCGCGGAAACGCCGGGCCGTGAAGTCGTACCGGGCCCGCTGCGCCCCCGGCAGCGTCGCAAACACCCCGAAGTTGATCCACCCGACGTTCTCGGCCCAGGCGTACCCGGACATGGCGCCATCGCCCGCGATGTTCACGCCGAAGTCGAGCACGCCCGCGAGCGGCGCCTGGGTGTAGAAGCTGCCCCCGCCCGGCGTGCCGTCGCCGCAGTTGATCCACCCGATGTTCTCCCCCCACACGAAGCCGGAGAGGAAGTGCCCGGACCCGACGAAGACCCCCTGCGCCCCCGCCGCGGCATCGCGCCAGTTGGTCCAGCCGACGTTCTCCTGCCAGGCGTACTTGAGCACCGGGTCGATGTCCGACTGCGCCAGCGCCGCCGGCGCCAGCATCGCGGTGATGATGTACCCCCATCTCGGAGCCGAACTGCGCACCATGCAAGCCTCCTTCCAGCTGATCGCTTGAACGGGATCCGCCGGTTCACGTGCCGCGCACCGCACGGCCGACCGTCGTAATAAACGGACGTGGCGCGCTAGTAGGCGATGTTGGCCCACGGGCTGGCGGATGCCGCCGCGGTGCCGATCGGGCCGACGTCGTTGCCGGCCAGGATGCTGTAGTTGATCGTGTTGCCGCTGGCGCTGTTCTTGATCACAAGACTGCCCGCGGCTTCGATTCGCACTCCAAAGTCGGCGTTGGTCAGCTCGTTGCCCTCGATGCGGTTGTCGCTGCCCGTGACGTGCACGCCAGCGCCGGAGGCGGAGAGCCCGTTGCGCTCGCAGTTGTTGCCGACGACCAGGCATCCGCTGTCGACGAGAATGCCGTCCGCACCGTTCACGCGAACGTTGCACCCGCTGACCGTGGAGCCCGTCCCCGCGACGATGCCCTCGGCATCGTTGTCGGACACGACGCACCCGACCACGCAGACGCCAATCCCCGTGGTGACGCCCCGGCCGTTCCGTACAACGCGGCAACCCCGCACGAGACTGTCGCCCGCCACGTTGATCCCGTCGCCGGAGTTCCCCTCGGAGACGCAATCCGCGACCAAACCGGCGCTGTCGATTCCGGTCCCCCCGTTGCTATCGGAGACGCAGCCGATGATGGCGCCGCCGCCCGAATTGATGCCGTCGAAGCCGTTCCCCTGGGCGACGCAGCCGGTGATGACCGAGCTTCCGCCCACATCGATTCCCTGCGCGCCGTTGCCGATTGCGATCACATTCTCGACCCGGCACTGCGCGGTGTTGGACTGCATGCCGTTGCCGCCCCAGTCGCGGATCAGGCCGTTGCGCACGGTCAGGTTCTCGCGGAACCCTACGGCGTTGATGCCGTCGAGCGAACTGGGTACGCCCGCGATCGAGAATCCGTTGAGATCGATCGTCACATTGTCCGCGTTGACCACGATACCGTGCTGGCCCGCCACCCCGATGAGGTCGCCGGTCAGCACGTACGAGCCCTGGGTGCTGATGGTGTAGGGCAGGGATGTGATGAAGTACTGCTGGTTGATCTGGGTGCGTCCGGTCGGCTGTACCGGGCCGGATGGCGGGTCGAGCGGGCCGGCCACGACGACCAGCGTGATGGCGCCAACGATGGCCATCGCCAGGCTTGCATTGCGGATGAGAGTCTTCGCGTTCATGGTGCGTACTCCGGCGGCTGCGTGACAGGTCAATGCGAGAACACCTCGCTTGAGTCTCGACTCAGTCGATGCGCGCATCGCTTGTGCCGAGTCCAGGGCAGCGGCGTGCATGCCGCATGAAACGCCATTGGCTCCGCGCGGAATGCTCGCATCGTTCTGATCACGACAACGCTCGCCCGGACCGGCAACAGTTCTCGGGGTGTCTCGGTGCGCCCGTGCGGGCTTCACCTATCAACGGCGCCGGGCCGTGATGCGTACCCGTGGGAGCGCGGCGCTCAACCGCCCGGCCTTGCCGGGCGCGGCGCCCGCGATGGTGCGCAGCCCTGACGCCGGGTTGGCCCGGCTCTGGATCGCGCCGGCGGACTGGTTCATGACAGGCGGGCCGGCCGCGGTGCACGCCGGATGACGGCGCGGGGACGCTCGCTGAGCGTGCTCCCGCGTCAGCACCCCGCATCGTAGTGGTTGAGGAACTCGAGGTAGTCCCCGAAGTCGACCACGCCATCGCCGTTCAGGTCGGCGCGAGGGTCGGAGTCGTCGAAGAGGTTCAGGAACTCCAGGTAGTCCGCAAAGTCTACGAGCCCGTCATCGTTCAGGTCGGCCGGGCACCAGAGCAGTCCCGCGAGGCGCGGATCGTGCTGATCGAGGCGGGTGGCACGAAACACGGCCTGCCCCATGGATCCGCCGCTGCCGAACGTGTTGGCGTACTCCCACACCGTGCGGCAGTCGGCGTCAAGTTCGATGAACCGACCCGTGGCGCCCACGCAGACGAGCGTGTTACCGTTGGGGAGTCGCTGAGCGCCGGAGATGTTGGAGGAGTAGAAGGGTGTTCCGGACGCTGAATCGCAGAGCCAGTCAGGGGCGGCGGGCCCGAAGGGCTGGCCCGGCATGCGGGCGTAGGTGCCGTCGGGCTTGATCGGCGGGACAAGCTCTTCGATGCTGGAGTAGGCGCCGGAGGGACGGCCCAGGCCGTTGTTGTAGATCAGCAGCCGCCCCGCGCCGGGCAGTCCGCCGCGGATCCACTGCGCGTTGTGCTGGCCGAAGAGCCTCTGGTCGGCGGCAGCGCCCAGCCCGTACGCGGCGGGATTTCCCCAGCGGTAGAGCAGATCTCCCGAACTTCCGGGAGCGTGGGAGATGATCCAGACCTCATCGAAGTTGTGGACCGAGAGGATGATCTGGTCCAGCTGCCGGTCATAGTCGACGGCATTGATGTGGAGCCAGTCCTGCTGTACGGGCCCGCCCGTGTAGTTGATGTTGACTCGTCCGGGACGCGAGCCGGGCGGCGCGTAGTTGGGTTTGGCGGCGTCAAAATCCTGGACGAGGTGATCCCAGACGTGCCAGGTCCACACCACATCGCCGGTGGTGGGCCCGGTGGGGTTGATCTCCAGGAGCATCTCAGACCAGATCTCTCCGCCAGAGATGAGGGCGGGATTGCGTCCCGCCCCGACGGCCTGGGCCGCGGTCTTGCGCTCCCAGACGACGGCGAGGATGTGCCCGTTGGGCATGGGGAGCGCATCGTGGTGCTGACGCTGATCAGCATCCGCGATCAGATAGCTCCACTCGACGGAGCCATCCCAGGCGATCCGCTCCAGCCGGCCGCCGCGGCCGCCCGACTGAAAGCCGGCAACGTCGGTGTCGTTGCAGGTCCGCAGCAGATCCCCTCCCTCGAGCAGGTAGACCGCCTGGCCCGGACGATAAGCGCTGGGCCAGGTGTGGCGCACAACACCCGCCAGGTCGATGAGGTAGGTCGTCGTGCTGCTCGTGGGCGCAAAGAGCGTCCACTGCGGCCACGGATCATCGGCGCGGGCCGGGGATCCCAGCGCAAGGAGCAAGGTGAGCATCGTCAGGAGGACGGAGACTGAGAGTCTGGGTGTGGTCTGTCTCATGGGGATTGAACAGCGTGCCCTGATCCGCATCGCGGGCCCGGCTGCTTCACCTCCGACGCCGTGTGCTCCCGGTTCGCACCATGAAGCGGAGCGCGTTCGTCCATATCAACACGACGGGCCGGATGGGAACCGGCAACTTCCAGCCATGATCACGCGGTTCCGCCGGGCCTGCGAACCTGAGTCGTCACCTTGCGGAGAACCGCCCTCGCGCGGTTCGCGGGAATGCCTCCTGCACTCGTGAAGTCGCCCGTGGTATAGAGGTCGCTCCTGTACACCGCCACCGCGAAAGCCGTCCCACTCAACCCTGATCCCAGCGGCCGGAATGCCGAGCCGTCCCACCGAGTCACGCGGTCGTCCCCTGGCCGGAGAAGGACGGGCCCGGGCAGGGCACGTATACACATATAGACATGATGCAGTTTTGGCTATATGACGCGGGCCGCCCGTTACTTCAGGACCAGTACCGCCACCTCGCACGCCAGTTCACGCTCGCTGGCGGGCAGCCACCGATACTCCGCGACCGCGAACCCGCACTTTTCCAGCACCCGCAGCGAGGCCGCGTTGTGCCGGGCCACCCGGGCATAGAGCGGCCGGGTTGGCACCTCCGCGAGGAGCAGCGCGACAGCGCGGGTCGCGATCCCCCGGCCCCAGTGCTCGCGGGCGATCCAGTACCCGACGAAATCCCGCCCGTCCCGGGGGAAGCGGGCCATCGATCCCACGAGCACGCCGTCGGCGAAGACGGCGCGGGCGGTGAACGCCGGGTCGCTCATCGCCCGTTCAAGGGCCGCCTCGAAGGCGGCGCGGTCCCGGGGGACCACGCCAGCCAGGCGGTTGCCCTCCGGGTCCAGCTGGATCTCGAACAGCACGGGCAGGTCGGCCCGCGCCACGGGGCGGATGGAGACCGACACCGGCCCGCCGGATGGGGTTGACCCAGGCCCGCTCATGGCGCAAGCTTATCGGAGGACCAAGCGGACATCACGCGCTACGACTTCTGTCGGGGATCGCGTTGCCGGTCGCGGGCGGTGTTCACCCTCCGCGTTCGGTGTCGTCGCAGATATGCTGCGGCCTCGATGAAGATTACCCGGGAGCGTGGCGACGACCGGCTCGACCCTGTCCGATAGGAGTTCGCAGACGGCACTCGCTCGCACGTGCGCAGCGACCGCGTGGCGTCATGACGTTGGACTCTTGGGCGAGATCGGTTCGGAGGTATGGCGGGGAGGTCCGGCCGTTCCCGCGTTCCCGCCCCACTCTCGCCGCGCCGGCAGGGTCACCGGCGTTGGGAGCCGGCGCGAACTCGGGCGCTCGCCCGCGACCCCTGATACGGAATCTCCCTGAACTTCGCGCGCTCGGCGCCGGCACGGCCCACGGACGGGTTGCGCGCCGCGTGGTGCTCCGGGATGATGATGTTGGCACGGAGTGCCGACCATGATCATCCGTGAAAGCGAGTTCGGGGATTTGAAGCGTCTGCGTGCGGTGGCGCGCGGAGAGGCGTGCCGAGCAGAAGGACCGGCTGCCGGCCGCGGCCCCCGCGATCCCCGGTTCGTCCGGCACCCCGGAACGCCCCCGCGCCCCGCCGGGCTTGCTCCATCGCTCGCCGCTCGCGACACGAACCTGAAGCCCGGCCCCTCGGCCCCGGGCTCGCGCCCGCCGCGGAGACCCCGGCGGGAAGACATCTGTTCTCGTGTGACATCGATGATCTCCCGACCGCTGAGATCCCGAGTATGTCCACTTCATTCAAACACGAACTCGGCAGAGATTAGGGTGAGTCAGACAAACCGCACCCAAGATGAGCAATTCCAGGCAGTCGTACTCCAGATCAGGCGCTCTAAGCGCGAAGGCCAGGAGCATCGGCCCTTGGCGAGGCCGGCCCCGATTTGGGGGATGAGTTGATGCCGACCAAACCGCAGCGGGCCCGCCCGAAGGAACATCGCCATGCGACCGTTTGAACGCCATTTCAACGCGCAACGCACCTGCGGGCCCCGGTTTGACGCGCTCGCTGCGCTGTGCGTTCTGGGCTTCTCGTCGCCGACAGTCCTGGCCCAGTGGACAGTGACCAACCTCCATCCACCGGGCGACTGGTCCGGTTCGTTGGCTTCGGGCACATCGGCCTCGCGCACGGTCGGGAGCGTTGAGCCCGGCGGCGGCGTCATCGGAAAAGTCCCAAGGTACGCCAGCCTGTGGGGCGGCACGGCCGAGTCGTGGGTGAACCTTCATCCCGACGACGAGTTCTGGACCCACTCAGACGCGCTGGGCATCTCGGGTCACCAGCAGGTGGGGCACGTCATTCACGTGAATATCGCGGGACCACCCGTGTCGTATCAGCGTGCGTGCCACTGGAGCGGCACGGCCGCATCACTCGTGTTCCTGGCGGATTCCCCGAGTTCCGCGCTCGCCACATCGGGTACGAACCAGGTCGGATGGGTATTCGTCGGCGGGCCCGGCGTGCGCGCCAGCCTGTGGAGCGGCACGTCGGGCTCCAGGGTCGATCTCCATCCTCTGGGTGCGTCGAGTTCCAGCGCTGAGGGAATCTGGGGGTTGCAGCAGGTGGGAAGCGCCGACCTCCATGCAGGCCTGTGGCATGGCACGGCGGAGTCGTGGGTTGACATTCATCCGGCTGCGGCGATGACTTCGATCGCGGTCGCCACGTCCGGGGCACAGCAGGTGGGCGATGCCGTTGTGGGCGGTCAGCGGCACGCCAGCCTGTGGAGCGGGACCGCGGCCTCGTGGGTCGATCTCAACCCGGCCGGGGCATTGGAATCGAGCGCCTCCGGCCTCTTCGGCGGCTGGCAGGTGGGCGATGCGGCGTTCAGCAACGGATCCCACGCCAGCCTCTGGAGCGGCACGGCGGAGTCGTGGGAGGACCTTTCGTTATCGCTCACCGGTTCGTGGGGCGAGACGTTCGCCACGGGCATCTGGAGCGGCGGCTCGACGCTCTCGGTCACAGGCTATGGATACAACCTGCAGACCGAGCGCACAGAGGCTCTGCTCTGGACGCGACCGGTTCCCGCACCCTCCGCGTTCGCCGTGCTCGGCCTCGGCGGGCTTGTCGCAGCGCGGAGACGCCGCCGCTCGACCCCGGGCGCCTGACCGACCCCCCACCTGCCCCGCGGGGTCGGCGAGCAGGGAATCGTGGCAGTCAAAGCGGACGCACGACGCTTGAAGAGCAAGCGCCACGAGTCACCGGGCCTCGCCACGTCGCGGATCGACAAGGCGCGGCCGAAGGACGCAGCGACGTCGGTGCCTGAACGACCGGTCCGCGTCGCGCACCCGATCACGATGTTCGATCAGATCCATACGTGCGCTCAACACACAGGAGATTACGATGATCACTCGCTCCATGCACTCGGGACTTCGGACCGTCGCTTTGCTCGCAGCCGGCGTCGCGGTTACGGCGGCGACGCTCGGGTTTGCCGAGGGGCCGGACCGGCCTCGCCGAGGCTACAACTTCCAGACGATCGACGTGCCCTTCGGTGTCCCGGGGGAGGACTTCGACATGCAGATTCTCTGGGTGAACGACGCCGGGATTGTGACGGCCCAGTACCAGAGTCCGCGCTCGCCTGACTTCCTCGAAACCATGCACACCGCGATCCTGCGCGGTTGCGAGTGGACGGTCATTGATGTCCCGGCCGCCGCAACGACGGGCGGCAGCAATGCAAACGCTCGCGGGCAGGTGGTGCTGAGCCATCACTCCGGAAACGAGGTCTGGCATGCGGCGATACGGGGGCGCCGCGGCCTGACCGCCTTCCCGGACATCCCGGAATACCCCGGCGGCATCATCACCCAGGGCGTCAACGATCGTGGCCAGATCGCGGCGGTCGTTACCGACGCCGACGGCGTCGGGCACGCGTTCTTCGGCGACACTGAGCAATCTGCAGTTGTCAGCTTTCCCGGTGCCGATGTGGTGTACACCCAGGGCAACATGATCAATAACGCGGGAGTCGGGGTCGGCACCTACATCTCGGCCGACGGGTTCCACGCGTTCAAGTGGAAGAACGGGCAGATCTCCAACATCGACCCGCCCGCCGGTCTTGGAACCGAGCCCGCCGCCACGTCGATCAACAACTGGGGGGTCATCGTGGGCATCTGGTTGAACCCGCAGGGCGCGGTGACCGGTTACGTGCACCGCGGCGATCAAGTCTCCGAGTTCGCCGTTCCCGATTCGACATACACGCTCCCATATTTCATCAACGATCGCGGGCAGATCTCGGGTATCTACGGCGATGCGGACGGCGTCGCGCACGGCTTCGTGGCTACGCCTCGGCGCCCTTGAACGTCCCCGATCCGGGTCGTGAGGCGATCGGACCGCACCTGGAGTTCGCAACGACACGCTGCCAGGCGGCCCGCGGAAAGTCCGACACTTTGGAGACTGGAGGATTCTCATGAGATGGGCCTGTGGAAGTACAATCGTGGCCATTGCCGCCGTTGCGGCGCATGGTCAGACGGTGACCGTCTTTCAGAGCGGCTTCGAGCCCGGCGAGGGGTACTCGACCGGCGCTCTCGCTGGACAGAATGGGTGGTTCCTCTACCAGGGTGAAGACCCGGACTTCGGTAGAGTCACCAACGCGAATCCTCTGAGCGGTTCGCAGAGCATCTTGCTCCGCGGGCAGGATGTCGAGATCGGGTCGTTCGGCAACTACGCCGGACTCGGCCGGAGCGCACCGATCACGCCGAGCATGAACGGCAACCCACTGCGTTTCATCGAGATCACCGGTCTTTGTGCCATCGACGATCCCACGCCTCGACCAGGTCATCTGAGCATCGGAGGTATTGGCTTGTACCGTGGCGATATCGACCTTGTCACAGACGCGAGGGCCACCAACGACGACGGCCGGCTTATCTTCGGATACGACCAGCGGCACTCACTGCCTGTCCGGGCCGGCACGCCGTTCGAGTTCCGCCACGTGATGGACTACCAGACAGGCCTGGTGATCGGATGGCTGAACGGACAGCTCGCCTACCAGGACTTCCCGGCGTTCTCCACTTCCGTGCCGGATTCCATCTGGTTGGAGCTTTCCTCGCAGGTGGACCTGCTGCCCTTCGACACGCAAGTGTGGTTCGACGACTTGCACATCACGGCGACGTACGTACCCTCGCCGGGAGTCTCGCTCTTGGCGTTGGTCGGTGGCGTGGCGTGCGTTCGGCGGCGACGCCATGATGGATTATCATAAGGCGATGTCTTCAGAGCCGTCGCAACCCCAAGATCCAACGCTCCTCATGAACGCAGCCGCCGGCGGCGACAAAGCCGCCGCCGATCGTCTTCTGCCGCTGGTCTACGACCACCTTCGGAAGGCCGCCCAGTTCAATGTCGGAGGAGAGCGCGTCGGTCACACGCTCTCGGCGACGGCCCTGGTGCACGAGGCGTACCTCCGGCTGGTGGGGCCGCGCGAGGTGGCGTGGGCGGGCCGAGGACACTTTTACGCCGCGGCCGCACAGGCCATGCGCCGCATCCTGCTCGATCACGCCCGCTCGCGCGCCCGGCGCGGCGGCGCACCACGGCGGCTTGACGAACTGGGCGATGTCGCGGCTCTCGCCTCGGCGGACCCCGACCAGATCCTGGCAGTCGATGCCGCGATCAAACGCTTGGAGAGCGAAGACCGCGAGGCCGCGGCGATGGTCCGCCTGCGGTTCTACGCCGGCCTGAGCGTGGATCAGGCGGCGCAGGCGCTCGGACACTCCCCGCGCACTGCGGCGCGCCTGTGGTCGTACGCCCGGGCTGTGCTGTATCGTGAACTTGGCGAACACACGTGAGTCGAACCGATGCCCCCGAGCCGCAGACAGGAAGTACGCCGGGTGTTCATGGAGGTCGCGGATCTGCCGGAGGCCGATCGTGACCACGTCCTTGCGCGAGAGTGCGGGGGCGACGCGACACTGCGAGCCGAGGTTGACGCCTTGCTCCGCGCCGATCGCGCGGCCGGCGGATTCATGGGCTCGCCCACGGCCGACGTCGGCGGTGACGCCGCAGTGCCGGGCGATGCGACCACCGCCCCCATTCTTCCGGAACAGCCCGGAGCGAGAATCGGCCCGTACAAGCTGCTGCAACTCATCGGCGAGGGCGGGTTCGGCTCGGTGTTCATGGCCGAACAGGAGCGGCCCGTCTCCCGCAAGGTCGCCATAAAGATCATCAAGCTGGGGATGGACACCCGCCAGGTGATCGCCCGCTTCGAGGCCGAGCGGCAGGCGCTGGCGATGATGGACCACTCCAACATCGCCCAGGTGCTCGACGCGGGCGCGACGGAGACGGGGCGGCCGTTCTTCGTGATGGAACTGGTCAAGGGCGACCCCATCGTCGAGTATTGCGACAAGAACAACCTCTCGATCAACGACCGGCTGGAACTCTTCGCGCACGTCTGCAACGCCGTGCAGCACGCGCACACCAAGGGGATCATCCACCGAGACATCAAGCCGTCGAACATCCTCGTCACCACGCAGGATGGACGCCCGCACACGAAAGTGATTGACTTCGGCATCGCCAAGGCCACCGCGAGCAAGCTGACCGAGAAGACCCTTTTCACCGAGCACAAGGCGCTCATCGGCACGCCCGAGTACATGAGCCCCGAGCAGGCCGAGGGCTCGCTCGACATCGATACCCGCACGGACGTGTACAGCCTCGGCGTACTGCTCTACGAACTCCTCACCGGCACCACGCCGTTCAGCAGCAAGGAGCTCCGCGGCGCCGCCTACGCCGAGATTCAGCGGATCATCCGCGAGGTCGAGCCTCCCAGGCCGAGCACGCGACTGGGCCAGAGCGCGGACACGATCGCGAGCGTCGCGGCCAAGCGCCACACCGAGCCCAAGAAGCTCGGCACCATCATCCGCGGTGAACTCGACTGGATCGTGATGAAAGCGCTCGAGAAAGACCGGGTGCGCCGCTACGACTCGGCGGGCGCGCTCGCGATGGACCTGCGGCGTCATCTCCGGGGCGAGCCGGTCCATGCCGCCCCGCCGTCGAAGACCTACCGGGTGCGTAAGTTCCTGCGGCGCCATCGCGGGGCTGTGCTCCTGGCGAACGTCATCGTTGGCGCGCTGCTCGTCAGTCTCGTGGGCGTCGGCGCCGGGTTCGTTCGCTCCGAACGAGCGCTGCAACGGGAGGCCATACAGCGCCGCGCGGCGGAGGCAAGCGCTACGGACGCCGCCCTCAAAGCCGCACGTGCGGCTCGCCTCAGCGAGTTTCTTGGCAACATGTTCACGGCCTTGGACCCGAACCAGCCTACCGGTCGTGAAGTGAGTGTGCGCTCGATTCTTGACGCCGCGAGCAAGCGGCTCGACGAGGGGCAGCTGCGCGACGATCCGGTGATCGAGGCCGACGTGCGTTTCAGATTGGGCACCATCTACTACACGTCACTGCATGACTGGTACAGCGCGGAGCGTGAGTACTCAAGGGCCGTGCGGATACGTGAGGGTACGCTCGGGCCGTCTCACCGCCAGACACTCATGGCGTTGCACAACCTTGGGATCGTGCTGCAATACCAAGGGCGCTTCGCCGAGGCCGAAGCGACGGCTCGGCGGACATTGGAGCGGCGATCGACGGAGTTCGGCGAGGAAGACCCGGACACGATCTCGTCGATGGAAAAGGTGAGCTGGGCGCTTTCGTCCATGGGGCGACTCGAGGAGGCCGAGCCGCTCCGCGTCCGGGCACTTGAGCTGCGCCGCAGAGTGCAAGGCGAGGATCATCCCGATACGATCGAGGCCATCAACTACCTCGGCAATCTCTACCTCCTTCAGGGGAATCTAGCCAAGGCCGAACCGCTGTACCGCGAGGAACTGGAACGCACTCGGCGGGTGTACGGCGCGAAGAGCAACCAGGTCGCCGGGGTCCTTGTATCAGAACTGACGAGTTGCCTGCTGAGCGCCGGCGAGTTCGACGAGGCCATTGCCAGTTGCCAGGAGGCGGTGCTGATCCGCCGCGCAGCGTACGGAGATCGGCACCGAGTGGTTGCACGATCGCTCGCCAGGCTCGGCGCAGCGTGCACCGCGGCCGGGCGATACGAAGAGGCCGAACGTGCGCTAACCGACGCGCTCGACATGCAGCGAGAGTTTGCCCCCGGCGAGGACGAAGTCGCATGGACGCTGTTCGATCTCGGCAGGCTCAAAGCCTCCCAGGACCGGCTGGCCGACGCGGAGGCCTTCATGCGCGAGGGTCTGGAGATTCGCCGACAGATCGCGGCCGCGCACGGCAAGCGCGGTGATCCATGGAGCCTACGCGAGTTGGCGGCCGTGCTCGGCGCTCAGGGCCGTCAGAAGGAGGCGAACGAACTGGTTCGCGAAGCGGACGCGATCGAGTCCAAGACAGACGCCCGAAAGTAGGATGCAAGGCAGCGCGTCGGCCCCTGCCAGTCGCGGGTTCTTTCCCGGTGATGGCGGTGCGAACCGCGGGGCCTGCACCATCAGGATCCGGGCTGCGTTCAAACCCGAATCCTGATCCTGGCTGAGTGAAAGCTCTTCGAGGACAATCCGGCCTCCGTTTGGGAGGCCGATCGATGAACAAGAGCCGGTGCACGGAAGAGCAGATCGCGTTCGCGTTGAGACAGGCCGAGGTCGACACGCCGATCGTGGAGGTGTGCCGGAAGATGGGAATCCCGAAGACGAACCGGGTGGACAGCGGCAGCGAGCTCATCGGTCGGGAGCCCGCCCGAGGCGTCATCCCCCATGCCGTCTTCAAGCCCCGCCCGGCTATGCTCTAGAAAAGCGTCAGGGATCTCCCGTCAACAGCGCCCAGGATGTCCCTTCGGTGAACAGCCCCCAGCCCGTGGTCGTCGGTGTGCCAGGTGACTTTCAGGTGCTGCGCGGGCAGGTGGTGGTACACGCAGATCCACAGCGCCGCGTCGGGCTTGAGAGCGCCAAGCACGACCGGTAGCAGCTCGGGGCGTAGCCATCACATCGGTCAGCAGCCGGCGTCGTACAAGTTCAAGAACTCCAGGTAGTCGCTGAAATCCACGAGCCCGTCCCCGTTCAGATCCGCCCGTGGGTCCTGGCCATCGAAGAGGTTCAGGAACTCAAGGTAATCCGCAAAGTCGAGCAGGCCGTCCCCGTTCATGTCTCCGGGGACGTAGCCCACCTTCACCTCGGTGGCGAGGTACATCACATGCATCAGTCCCTGAGGCATGACGGGCAGGTCGTGAACATCAAACGCTCCGGAGATGTTCCCGCGCACGACCGTGATCTCCTCGCATGCGGGCGGGATGTACCCATCGCGCAGCAGCACGCGCAGCGTCCCGGCCAGCGCCACGGCGTACCCGTTCACGTTCAGGAGATCGCGCTGCTCGGCGCCGTCGCCCTGCAGTTCGATCTCGATCACGCCGGTGGACAGCTGGAGTAGGTTCGCGTTCATCGTGAGCGCCCCCAGCAGCGCACCGGGTGCTAATGTCCCCGCGTTGCGCAGCGTTGCTCCTGACCCACCCACGACCGCGACGATGGTTCCCACGCCGGAGATCCGATGCCCGGGCCCGTTGGTGGCTGTGCCCCCTTCCGGCAGTTGGAGGCGAGTCCAGCCCGGTTCTCCCAGGCGGATCTCTCCATCGCCCTCGATCGTGAGACCATCGGTCAGGATGGTGACCAGGCGAGGCTCCTGCCAGCCCGCGGGCAGATCGATCAGCCCGTTATTGGTCCACGATTCCGTGATATGGAGGTTGGGTGTCGATCCCCCACCACCCGGCGAAGCCGGCTCGACCGTCCAGTCGCCATCGCCGGTCACGCCGGAGATCACGAGGGCACCGGGCACCCTGACCACCCCGCCGTTGACGGCCCGCACGGTTCCACCGCTCACCGACGGATCGCCGGCCGGGGCATCCCCGAACGTCAGCGTGGCGCCGTCGGCCTCGATGAAGCCGCCCGCGGTCTGCGTGACGGAAGTGTTCATGCTCATGCTGCCCGGGGCCACAATCCGCACCGCGCTTTGGTTTTCCAGCAACGGGAGCTGAACGGTCAGCCCGCCGTCGCGGTCGGCTCGGATCGTGCCCTGGTTGATGAGCGTGCCGGGCCCGAAGGCCGTGCCGATCCATCCGGCACCGGTGATGGAGTGGCCCGGCCCGTTGATGACCCACCCGTCGCCTACCTTCAGGATGAAGTCGGCGCCGCCGGCCTTCTCCAGCCGGACCTCGCCGGCCCCGAGAAGGGCGTTCGTGGCGATGTACAGACGGTTGTGGTTCGTGGTGGCGGAGGCGGGGAGCCGCACCAGCGCGTTGTTCGTCCACCCCGTGTCCACGACCAGCGAGGTGTTGAGCGAGCCCGCGTAGACCGGGATCACCCAGTCCCCCTCGCTGGTGACGTTGCTCATGGTCACCGTGCCGGCCGACAGCGTCACCACTCCGCCGTTCACACCGCGCACGATCCCGCCGTTGATGTCACTGGCGTCGTCGAATGTAAGCGTCGCGGCGTCGGCCTCGAGAAGAGCCGCCGAGCCTTCCTGCCAGACCGTGCCGCCGATCGTCAGGGCCCCGGGTGAAACGGCCCGCACGGTGGCCGTGTTCCGCAGAGGGCAGGTGATGAGCATGCCGCCCGCGCGGTCGGCGAGGATCGTGCCGCTGTTGACCAGCGTCCCGCCGCTGCCGCGCAGCGTCCCAGCGCCGGTGATGCGGTGGCCGGCGTTGGTGAACGTCCCGCCCGCGGCGACGTTGATGATCAGATGGCTGTCCCCGAACTCCTCCAGGCGCAACTCGCCCGTCCCGCTGATCGAGCGGCCGCTCGCGTTGATCTGCAGCACGGCGTTGTTGGTCGTGGACGGGTTGCCGGCGATGCGGATCAGCCCGATGCTGCTGATGTCACGGATGCACGCCAGATCGGTGCTGGACCGCGCGGCCGATGACTGAATTACCAGCCGGACATTCGGGTTGTTGAGAGACAGGCTCCCGATAAAGAACTGCTCGCCGTCGATCGTGACGGCAAACAGGTCCCCCCAGCCCAACACCGCATTCTCGGCCGTCGTGTCGGGCCGGTCGCCGCCGGTCCAGTTGGAGGCCGTTCTCCACAGCCCGCTCACGGGGTTGGCCCAGCTCCGCACCTGGCCGCTCGCCGTCCCCGCCGCCGACAACGCCAGGCCCGCGCAGACCATCAAGCTGACCGGATTCATAAGACACTCCGTTTACTGGGCTTAGCAATGTAACCACGACAGTGGCGCTGCGCAAGACCCCGGAATCCCGCCGTGGCGGGTCGTCCCCGCAAACCATGAAACGCAATTGGCAAGCTCGCGCCAAGAGAAAAATTAAATAGAGGATCGGTCAGGCGCCTAACCGCGGTCAACATCGACATCCTGAAGGCCAAGGGCTGGTTCAAAGCCCGAGCGACGCCTTGTTCCAGATCCCGTAGCCGGTGCTGGCGGGCCCGCAAGAGACGCGGGGGTCGGCGGTCCGGTGGGGGGCCGCTGCGGGCGCGGAGGGCCGCCGCACGCCCTCCGGCAGTGTGTATTAAGTGCTACACCATGTCCCATCGTGCATAATCCCACGTCCGGGCCCGTCCTCCCCGGTCAGGGACGACCGCCATGGTGAACGTCGAGCTGCGCAATCACGCAGGGATGTGCTTCGGAACTTCACTTTGATTTCAGCGGAAATGTGGTGATCGAGTACACACCCGCGGAAGTCAGCCAGCGCGAGCCGTCGGGCCGAAATCCGCAGCGTCGGCCTGTCGAAAGGAGCGATTTCCGGGTCAGAGCAGCCGTTCCAACTTGTAGTGGGTGGAGCGGTTTGGGTAAAATCACGATGAACGTGTCGGCAAGTGGGAAGGGTCGGTTTATGCTGCTTGAAAACATACTCAGGCGCCGGTTCTGTCCATTGTTCGTCGCCGCAATGGGGCTCCTTTCGGGCCGCGCAAGTGCGCAGTACACCGTCATCGACCTCCACCCGACGGGATTTGACGGCTCGTCGGCCTCGGGGACGTCCGGCTCGACCCAAGTGGGCATTGGCCATGGAGCCGCGACCGGAGGCCGATACCACGCCCTGATGTGGAGCGGGACTGCGGGGAGTGTCGTTGACCTCCACCCCGCGGGATTTGACTTCTCGACGGCCGGGGGGGCGTCCGGCTCGACCCAAGTGGGCTATGGCTTTGGAGACGCGACCGGAGGCCAATACCACGCCCTGATGTGGAGCGGGACTGCGGGGAGCGTCGTGGACCTCCACCCGGCGGGATTTGATTTCTCGCAGGCCTATGGCGCGTCCGGCTCGACCCAAGTGGGCTTTGGCTTTGGAAGCGCGACCGGCCAAAGCCACGCCCTGATGTGGAGCGGGACGGCGGGGAGCGTCGTGGACCTCAACCCGGCGGGATTTATGGACTCGGTTGCCCGTGGCGCATCCGGCTCGACCCAAGTCGGCGTTGGAGCCGTGTTCGGAGGCCCAAACCACGCCCTGATGTGGAGCGGGACGGCGGGGAGCTCCGTGGACCTCCACCCGGCGGGATTTGCAGAATCGTCTGCCTATGGCGCGTCGGGCTCGACCCAAGTGGGCGTTGGCGATGTAAGGGTGACCGGAGACATATACCAATTCCACGCCCTGATGTGGAGCGGGACGGCGGGGAGCGTCGTGGACCTCAACCCGGCGGGATTTGAGTTCTCGGTTGCCACTGGCGCGTCCGGCTCGACCCAAGTGGGCCGGGGCTATGGAAGCGCGACCGGAGGCTATGACCACGCCCTGATGTGGAGCGGGACGGCGGGGAGCGTCGTGGACCTCCACCCGGCGGGATTTGACTTCTCGTCTGCGCGTGGGATTTCCGAAAACGGCGACATCGTGGGTTACGGCATGAGCGGTGGTTACACCTATGCGCTGCTTTGGCGGCCGGTGCCTGAACCTGCGACGCTGGCGACGCTCGGCCCTGGCGTTCTGGCCCTGCTCCGCAGACGCCGCAAATAGCGCCCGTTTCCGCGGCACTCCCGATCCAGGTTCAGGGTCACGAAACCGCCCATCAGGAGGACTGCTGTACTCTGGGACGTTGCATGCATCCCGAAAAAAGCACAAAGTTCGCGTCCTCGATGGCCTTGCTTGCCGTGACGGCATTCGGATGGCAGGCGAAGGAAAGCGGTGTAAGAAGCGTGTTCTTCGGCTTTGACGGCGGCAACGGCGCCGGCAAGCTATGGAAGGTCATCGACACGGCGGGCAATGACGCCGCTGAGGCAGCCGGTCCAGGCGGCGCCGAAGGCGGCGTTGCCCCCGATATCAAGGAGCATGGCCGCCCGGCGAGTGAAATCAGTTACTGGTTGTCGCAACTGCCCGTTACGGGCGGCGTAGCCGGATCAGCAGGATGATCACAATCACCAGCAGGGTGAGCAGGATTCCCCACAGCCACCACTGCAATCGGCACGGGATGCAAGGCTCGTCCGGAACTTTGCCGTCTCCGCCCCCCGCGGTCGATGGGTCCCGGCCCGGGGGCACAAGCGAGACGTAGCGGGTCGCCTGCCGCGGCGCGAGCTCGCCGCGGTCGTTCTTGCCTACGGCGCTGAAGAAGAACTTGTAGCTGCCCGCTTCAAAGGTCTGCCCGAATCGGTTCGTCCACGTGCCGTCGCTGGCGGCCACATCCCCGTGCGTGCCGTCGTCAAAGAGCTCGATCCCGGCGGTCGTGGAGCCGGAGGGCTTGGTGACATCGACGAACACGCTCCCCGTCACCGACGGCCACTGCCGGTCGGAAAGGCTCGCGGTCATCGTCACGGTGGAGTTCGGCTCGTATGCCGTCGGTGAGACGCCTACATCGAGCCGGTAGTTAGACCCGACCGCGGCCCCGAAGCCGATAGGCGCGAGGCCGTTGGTGCCCGTGAACACCGGATCGCTGGCGACGCCCCGCTGTGTCTTGGGGTCGGGCTTCCACTTGCCATTGGGCGTGAGCAGAAGCGTCCAATCGCCGACATACGAGGAGGACAGGCCAAGGTCGGGGAAGACCACCTTAAAGATGCGGTAGTTCTCGCGCTCGATGACCTGGACCGGCACGCCGCCCACACTGGCCCCTACGGTCATGATGTGGTTGCCGGGGTCGAGGAGCTGCAGGTCGTAGAAGCCGCGGAGCCCGGGCTCGTCCATCACGACGAAAAGCGCTTCCCGGTCGGAGCTGCACACGTGCGCCACCGAGACGACCTGCGATGCGGTCGTGGCCAGATTCACGACGTAGGTCGGGTCGACGACCATCTGCCAGTCGAGGCTGTCCACCAGGATCTTGAAGTAGAAGGTCTGCAGATCGAACCTCTGGGTGCCGGTCAGATCTCCACTGACTTGATGGAACCCCTTATCGGGCGAGCGATTGGTGATCGACTGGAGTTTGGCGATCTCGAGGTTGTCTCCAAGCCCCAGCGAGTAGATCCGCAGCCGGCTGTCCGCTCCGGTGATCCCGGGAAGCACATCGTTGATCCGGGGGTCCCGATTCTCGATCCCGTCGGTCATTACCACCATGACGTGCTTGCGGACGGTCGACCCGGCCGGCTCTAGGGTCACGGTGCTCAGCATGTCCGCGCCCCGCTGCATGCCCCCGCCGATGCCGGTCGCCTCGTCGGGCTTGAGCCGCGCGAGATCGCCGATCGCGGCGGCCTCGAGGGCGGTATTGATCGTGCCGCGGTGCGGGGCGTCCATCAGGTGAAGCGGCGCGTATTCCTGGCTGGTGTTGTTGTACTTGACCATGCCCATCGCGTCGCCGAAGCCCGATCCGGTCTCGGCGCGCAGGAGGTCCGCCCACATCTGCGCGGCGATGCGCAGAGCCCCCATCTTGCTCGTCGGGCCCGCCGAGTCGGCCATGCTCCCGCTGCGGTCCAGGACCAGGACGCTGTTCACGGGTATGGGAGCGGCACCGCTGCCCACGAGCGTAACGTCGATCGGCGGCGGCAGGCTCGGGTGGTTGGTCCCGGTGACGCGCAGGATGATCGAGAACGGGCCTCCAACAACCTGTGGCTCGAATCGCTGGATAAGCACGCTGGGCGGGCCGCCCGGCGCGATGGTGACGCTCGCCGGGGTACCGAGCGCGGACCATTGCGGGCGGTCCGGATCGGCCGGGTCCGCCTGCGTGACGTTGAAGACCAGCGGGGCATCCCCGTCGTTGTGCACGAAGACCGCGAGGTCGTAGGCGAACCCGAGCTCCACATCGTGGTAGTTCAGGGTTCGGCTCACGGGTTCGACGCGGATAATGGGCCGGGGCTCGTGGGCCGTCGCCGAGAACGAGCACTGCTTGTCGGGTTCATCGGGGTCATCGGAGTGGATCACGATGTGCCCCAGGAAAACCTGGTCCTGGGGCGCCGTGGGGGGCGGGGCAAAGCGAACTCGCGCGGCGCGAGTTGCGCCCGGTGCTAGCGGGGTGGCGGCCGCGGCCGTCACCATCGTGAACACGCCCCCGGGGCTGTCGTTGAACAACTCGACGGGCGCGGTAATGTTCAGGTCCTCCGTGCCCTCATTCTTGAAGCGGGCGTCAAAATCGACCGTCTGCCCGGCGACGTGGTCCGCGCGGATGACGCCCGGGCTCGTCCCGGCGCATGCGATCTCGGGCACGCGCTTGGTGGTCGTGCCGCTGACGGTCACGATTACATCGGGCACGGTCGTGCCCGCGGGGACGCTCGTGGCCCGGACCCGGATCGTCCCGGTGTGGACTTCAGAGGACGCGCTGCCGGCGATGGTCCCCGCGTTGAAGCGCACCTTGAACGAGGTCGGCGGAGCGCCCGCGGGCGAGGCCGTGATCTCGAAGAACGACGCCCCGGACTCGACCGTCGCGGTAATCCCCGTGAGGCTGAGGTCGCCTGTCTGGGTAATGTTGAACGTCTTGATCTCCGAGCCGGTGGAGGAGTCGCCCTCCAGTTCGCTCGGGAAGGTGTGATTGGACGGCGACACCCCGGCGGTGGCGGTCCTGTCGAACGTGATCGAGTACGACCCCGGGCCCATGTTGAGGGTGTGGATACTGATGTGGTAGGTGCCGGGATTCAGGAACTGCGTGCCCGAACCCGACCCCGAGTCGGTGAGCAATATGTCAGCGTGCGAGCTGTCCACAGTTGACAGATAGAAAGCATCGCCGCTGCACAGGCCTGTGCCCCCCGAGACGGTCGCCGTCCACGCGACAATCTGCGGCGTGGAGATCGAGAAGCTCGCCTCGATGAAGTTGTCGGGGGTCCCGCCGACGCACTGCTTGCTGGCCGTCACCGTCGTTCCGGCCTGCGCGGTCGGGATGAGCACGATCGAAGCAAGCACCGCCAGCGCCGTCGCGCAGGAGCAAGCGATGGCCGCCATCGACCGGGTAACGGAGTTGCGCCTGTTCGCAAACCGAGCGCGGACAGCGCTCGCAGCTCCCGGGTTCATGGCGGCCGATAGGACACGCACTGACGTGGTCATGGTGCTACCCCCTGCTTGTCTGAACGCCCCGTCAATCGCGCTAACGCACCATCACTCCGTACCCCGGCTGCACGCGCGATCTGCATCAGGAACCCGATGCTTAGAGAGACCCGGGAGACCCCTTGTGGTGCAGGCTGCTGTGATTTCGTGGTGAGATACAGAATAATCCACCTTGATCGCTGCCCCCGCCTTGAGGTATTTCACGCCTCGGCGAAGGCGTGGTGGTGTAAACGCAGCCGCCGTCAAGTCCAAGCCCCGAGAGGAGTTACCGCTTGGCCACCGCGACCGCCGCGCGACGATCCACAGATTTGAGGGACAACCGACAGCCGCAGCCCCAACCGCGGGTGGCCGCACCCCGGGGACGCCCGCCCTCGGGCCCGGTGGCTGGGGAGAGGAGTCTGCTCGACTACCACGAGTACCGGCTGTCGGACAAGGACCGCGGCTTGGCGCGCTGGGTTCGCTTCGACAGGCGCGGGCCGGTTCCGCAGGTGCAGACCACGCCGAGGTAGCCTGGGTGTGCAAGAACGAGTGACGCTGTCGCATTCAATGGTGTTGAACGGCCCTGTTGCACCGGAGAGGAGTCATGAAGCGAGGTCGGCTGCTGTACATGGTGATCGGCGCGGTGACGGGCGCGGTCCTGGGAGCGGCGGCCGCGATCGTGCTGATCGGCGTCAGCCCGGGTGCGGCCGGAGCCGGGATCGGAGGTGCGATTGCGGGCGCACTGGCAGGATACCGCAAGGCGCAGCTGAGCGCGCCCGATATCGGTTGAAGACACTATTGGAGGCGGCGCGGCTACGCCTTTATTGCGGGAAGGTAGCCGGGCCTGATCAAGTGAATCGACAGGCAAAATCGTGGGTATGCGAGGTCCAGAATAGCCGACTCCCGCCGCGAAGCCACCGAATCCCTTAGGAGACCGCTTCGGCGGTCCAACCGCCCGCGAACTCCGGCTTCCACCAGACAAGGATGATCGCGCCGCTCGGGTCCGCGCCGACCAGGTTGATGCGCTGGTCTACGGTCGTGAGCGCGCTGATGGGGGAGTTGACCGCGAAGTTGCCGCCGGACGCAGCCGGGCGGATGAGCGAATCGGTCCAGACGTTGAGGGCGGGGTCGAGCGCGCGCGAGGGCTCCCACCAGTAGATGCGGAGGTTGCCCGCGTGATCGACGCCGGCGATGTTCAGAGCGCCCCAGGGGGTCACGTAGCTCGTCAGCGTCTCCGGGCGGAAGGTTTCGCCGCCGAAAAGTCCGGTGAAATCGGAGTTGCGCCACTCGCCGCCAAAGCCCGGCACCCACCACGTGACCGTCAGGTGGTTCTGCTGATCGACCCCGGCAATGTTGATGCCGCCCCACGATGTGAGATAGGTACTGAGGCCGCCGCGGAGCAGCGGGGCCCCGGTGACCTCGCTGAGATTCGCCGACTCCCAGGAGGGCAAGCCGGGCGCGGTCCAGATCGACCACACCTCGCCCAGCGCGGTCAGGCCGGCGATGTTCAGGCCGTTCCAAGTGGTCACATAAGAGATGATCGGGCCGACGAGGTCGGGGGCGACGCGGCCGTTGGCGCGGAGGTGGTCGGCCGAGAGGTTCTCCGCGGTCCAGAGGTAGCTGCCGGGCGACCCTGCGCCGGTCTGGCGGAACAGGATGACATCGCCCGATGCGGTGCGGCCGGCGACGTGCACCAGGCCCTCGGTCGAGATGAACGTGGTCAGCGGTCCCGTCAGTGTTGGCGATCCGGGAACTTCAACGTTCAGGTTGCGGAATGTGAATACCGCCTCCGGTGTCGCCGCCTCGATGTCAATGGTGACCAGCTGCAGCCCCGCGTCGGTCAGCGCAGCGCCGTAACTGAAGCGCGGGGAGTCCTTGGGGTCATCCCACAGCAGCGGATCTCCCAGGACCGTGGGGAAGCCGGCTTCGGCGCTCAGGTCGATGCGGCTCCACGGGGTCCCATCGTGCTCCTGGAAGAAGCCGACCACGTGGCCTCGGTCGTTGGTCGCGAAGATATCGAGTTCGCCATCGGCGACCGGGTCGGCGGAAATGCCGACGACGCGGCCCGGAGTCACCGCGAAGGGTCCCTGCGGCCCGGCTTGCTCGGTCGGCACGACGCGGAGACTGACCGAGACGGTCAGGTCGGATTGGACCGGCGAAGCGTCAAGCCGGGCCCGAACCGTCATGATCGCGCGCAGGGTGGAGTCCAGATCCTCGCGCCCCTGGTACCACTCCACCGACTCACCCGGTCGGAGCGAAAAGGTGCCGAGTTGCGGCGTCCCGTCCTTTCGGAGCTGGCTGACGGCGATCCCGGGCGCGATCAACGGGTCGGGGGCGAGGCTGGTGATGTCGAGGACCAGATCCGGGCCGGCGTCCGTGGAAACCGCCGCGAGGTCGATCAGTGTGTCGTAGCTGATGATGAAGGTCTGTCCGATCGCCACCGGGCCCAAGGCCGGCACGTAGGGGTTGCGGATCGTGGGAGAGTTGACGAGGTTGACACGCAGCGTGACGGGCCCAGATTGCGCGCCGCGGCTGTCCACCACCATGCCGCTCAGCAGATCGATCGGGCCGGTGGGCAGGCCCGACGTGTTCAACGCGATGGATGTCCTGGGTGGGTCAAAGAAGACGGGGGGGCCGAACGCATCGGCGGCGCCCAGGAGGACCGTGTGCGGATCGGGCAGAAAGGGATCCGGCTCGGGCAGAACGTGATGAGGGTCGGAGTTGACCAGGAACCCGACCGCATCGCCGTCTGGGTCGGTCAATCCCAGGGCGGAGATGACGAAGTCGAGCGTGAGCGCGACGGTCTGGCCCGTGCTGGTCCGTTGGAACATCGGAACATCGAGCGGGGCCGACGCGTGCGGCGCCTGGTTGGGAACGTCGAGCGGAAGAAAAACAGGTGGCCACGACACCATCCCGCCATCGAACGCCTGCACGCTGATGGGTGGAAAAGCAGATCCGGGTTTGATGTCGATGTGGCTCGTCGGCCCGGCGGGGGCGAGGATTGCCGGGCTCGCGACGGCGATCCCTCCCCGGAACAACTGCCCCGACGTGCCCGACAGCTGGAAGGTGATCGGGTCCCCGTCCGTGTCGGCTTCATCCGCGGCGGCGGCGAGCGCGGCGTAGGTCAGCGTGACGACTCCGCCCGAGACGGGGAGGGCGATGGTATCGATGTGCGTGAGTGTTGGGGCGGCAAGGTGGAGCCGCCGCTCGAGCGAGTCGAGCGTCAAATCGGCAGCGGCGACTGGTGCGCTCAATCGTTGTTGAGGTTGCATTGTTCCCCCCGGCCCGGCGTGAGCGGGCTTCAACTCTGCGGAACCGTGATGTTCAATCTAGCACCCGGCGTCGTAATGATTCAGAAACTCCAGGTAGTCGCCGAAGTCAACCAGCCCGTCCATGTTGAAGTCGGCGCGCGGGTCCTGGGTGTCGTAGTAGTTCAGGAACTCGAGGTAGTCGGCGAAATCCACGAGCCCATCGCCGTTGAGGTCGGCCCGGCAGCGCGGCAGCACCAGCCGCCAGCCGAACTGGACGCCCCGCGCGAAGTCTTCCCCCGTCCCGACAATAACCGTTCCATCCTGGCTGATGTCGTCCGCTGAATAGATGGCGAGGTTGCTCAGGTCCACGCCCGCATCGAGCAGGATCTCGGTGATCGACCGCAGGCCGTGGTCGCGGTCCCAGATGTAGGCGTCGAGGTATCCACCACCCACGACGACACGACCGTCCCCCGAGACCCCGTAGGCCGACGAGAAACCGCCATACCGATCGATCACCTCGGCGACGCCGTCCACCCAGCGGGTGGCCCGCCTGCTGAGCCCGTCCGGACAGCACGACGAGTTCCCCACGATGACTCTCCCGTCGTCCGAGATGTCAAAGCCCTCCCCAACGAGTGCCAAGGGAGGATTGGCCAGGATGGTGGGCTGCCCGCCCGCGACGGGCCAAACGTACACGCTCGCGTGGTAGAAGACGTCCTCGCCGACCTGCTCGTAGTGAGACGCGTACCCAACCGCGAGTGTGCCGGGCCGGTTCACCCCGATCGCGAGCGACCGCGTGTCGAGCCCGCTCGGCGGCAGGTCGATGAGCGCCGGCGACATCCCCCGCCGGTGCACAAAGCCCAGGTAGGCGGCGGTCGGGCCGCGCGTCCCCACCGCCACCTCGCCATCGAACGAAAGGGCCGCAACATCGCCCGGGCCGCCGAGCAACAGATCACCGCCCGGGCCGGTGTCCCACACGATCGCGCCGAGGGCGCCCGCGATTCCCCCCACGCGCGTCCCGTCATTGCTGACCGCTCGACCGCTGTCGTACGGGCTGTAGGAGGTAAGCCCGCTCGGAACTCCATCGTTGTCCCACACCGTCGCTGTGCTGTCGATCGAAGCGCCGTACGACAGCCCGGTGATGAAGCGCCCATCGGGTGAAACGGCCGTCGCCCCGCAGTTCGTTGCAGCGCCGAGCGGCCTGAGGATGGTGAAGGTTTGAGCGCCGGCCTCGGCCAACGCAAATGACAGAGTCAGCCATGCGGCAGCGCCGGCGACACTCGAGTGACACATGCGGAGACCTCCTGCCGCGATGCTCATCGCCTGCTCCGCGGCCCCACGACGAGCCTCATCTGTTCAGTCTACTGGGAATCGAGGCAAGAGCCAGAGTCGCGCGAGTGCCCGGCGGTGAATTCTGGCTTGCGTCCGCGAGAGAACGCCAGTCAGTTCCCGGTACGTTTCCCGACAGATCCCGTAGCGGCGGCGAACTCCTCAAGGCCGCGCTGCGTGAGCAGGCGGCAGTCTGAAACCGCCTTAGTCCTTGAGCTTGAACTGAGCCACCGCCTGCCGGAGCACCCCGATGGCGGTCTGGAGATCCGTGCTGGCCTTGCCAAACTCATGGACGGACTGCATGGTCTGCTGGGCGTTGGAAGTGAGCGAGGCCATGGCCTCGCTGATTTGCTGGGCTCCCTCGGACTGCGCCTGCATCGACTCGTTGACCTGCTTGACGCTTTCCTCGTTGTGGCCGATTCGGTCAACAATCCCGGACAGTTGCGAGCCGACCGAGGCCACGTCCCGCACGCCGCGCCGGACTTGATCGGAGAAGCGGTCCATCTCCATGACGCCCGAGGACACCGCGGCCTGCATCTGCTGCACCATCTCTTCGATGTCGAGAGTGGCCAGCCCGGTCTGGTCCGCCAGGCGTCGGATCTCGCGGGCGATGACCAGGAACCCGGCCCCGAACTCACCGGCTTTCTCCGCCTCGATCGCCGCGTTGATCGAGAGGATGTTGGTCTGGTCGGCCACCTTGGTGATCGTGGCGATAATCGTCGTAATCTTCTGCGAGCGCTCGTTGATGACGCCGAGCTTTTCGGCAATGGAAACGGTGGCCCGGTCCAGGTCATGCATGACCGACTCCATGCCCTGCATGCCGGCCCGACCGGATTCGGCGAGCTTCGCCGTCCCCGTCGCGTTTTCGCTGACCGACGCGATGGCCCGGCCCAGTTCCTTCGCGGTCGCGGAGATCTCGTTGACCGCGGCAGCGATCTGGCTGGAAGCCGATCCGAAGGTCGATGCCGATGCCTCCTGCTGCTTGCTCGTGGCTGCGATCTCCGTCGCCGTCGAGTTCAGGCGGATGCCTGCCTGCCTGACACTCCCGACCAGCGAGTTGAGGCTCCGGTCCATGATGCTCATCGATCGGATAAGCCCGCCCGTCTCATCGCGGCTGGAGGATTCGTCGATCTGCTGCGTGAGGTCGCCGTGCGCAATGCGGTCCGCGACCTCCGCGGCCCGCCGTACCCGCCGGCTTACTGAGCGGGAAATGAAGACCATGAGGCCGCCGACCATTACCAGCCCCAGACCGCCAATCGTGACGTTCCGTGCCAACGCGGCGTTGGCGCCACGCAGGACATCGCTCTTCGTTCGACGGACCACGACCCTCCAGCCGCCGATCTGAGCGGTGCCAGTGGCGTAGATGCACGGCTCGCCCAGAACGGGGTCCACTGTCTCAAAGACCCTGTCTTTCGGGTCTGCCGAACGCCAACGAGCGGCCAGCGTGCCATACGGGGATTTCGCCACTTCCTGCAACCGCAGGCCTTGGGGGCCGGCCGCGGCATCCCCACCGTCGGAGGTTGCGACGATGAACCGATCCCCGCCGCTGAGAACAAAGACATCCGCGCCCAGCCGGGCCTGTATGCTTGCGGCGTTCTGTGCAAGGGTATCGAGGCTGCGATCGACTCCCGTAATGCCGACGAACTTGCCCTGCACCACTATCGGGTACGTGTGCGAAACCATGAGCACGCCTTCGTACAAATAGGGCTCTGTCAATGTCGCCGCGGCTTCGTGGGTCTTCTCGAATCCGTGCTTCGGCCCCAGGTAGTACTCCAGAGTCTCCATGTCCGTGTTGGGTTTGAGACGGATCGGCCCGCCGCCGACGCCGGGCCCGGAATCGAAGTACCAGTACGGCACGAAGCGACCGGCCGCATCGAGCGCGTTGCGCGGGATTTCACTCCCCTTGAGTGCCGCGTCGTCCTGGCCGTCGGCATTCGGTTCGTAGATGACGTACGCACCCAGGAGGCGCGGAACGGTAGTGGCCACCGCCCGCGCAAACTCGCTGCTGGCGTTGCGCTGGCCGAACATACCATCCGCCTGGGCCAGCGCCATGACCGCAGCGATGTTGTTGCAGCGTTCGTTGAGAGCGCTCAGCTCGGCGGCGGTGTCCTCAGCGCTTTTGCCCAAGGTGCGCTCCTCAGCCCTTCGCAGCTCTCGGAAGCTCTCGACCGCGCTGACCGCGACGATCGCACCGATGGCCAGCACAAAAGGGACCACGCCGAAGAGGATCAGACGGCCCGATAGAGTATTGACGAAGGATGATTTGGTCATCGTGCGGCGGGTACCTTTCTTCCGGACACTGGAGGAAGTTCCAGACTCCGGCGCGGGCCAGCGATGAGGCAATCCGTGGCGTGTGTGTCTCAGGCATTCTGCATGATCGAAAAGCGGGGAACAGCCCGTTGGCGGCGTGGAGTGCCTCTACATTATCGCATGTGGGTCATGGCTGGCAGGCCGCTGAGGAACTCGGTGTCGCGTGGAGATTCCGGGGCTTGCAGCCGTCGTCCGGGGCATCGAAGTCCTGCGGATGGTGAGATCGGGATCCCGGCGAGTATCACGCGAGGAGGAGCTTGGTCATCCGCAGGAGGTTGTACGCGCTCTGGTCCGCCTCCTCCCCTCGCCGGTGGTCTTGCGCATCGACGAGCACACCGCTGCCGACGAGCCGTCGGACTGGTGCCGCTGCGGGCGGAAGGTCGTCCACCGCATCCCGTCGCCGGCGGTGGCGAGGGTCGGCGCGTGAGCGAGGGCATCAAGGGCTACTGGTTTACGGTGGGGAAGTAGCCGTCCTTGCTACGGGCCTCCCGCGTTGATCGCGTTGCTCATCTCCAGGAAGTCGAAGTTGTCCAGCCGCCCGTCGCCGTTCACGTCGGCGCTGGGATCGCCCGCGTCGAAGCGGTTGACGAACTCGATGAGGTCCAGCACATCAACGACGCCGTTGTAGTCAAAATCTGCGGGACAGGAGGCGTTTATTTGATTGGGCCAGGGCAACTGCAGCCCCGGAGGACAGGAAAGTGGGCGATACCACTCGGCGATGTAGGCGGAGACTCCTCCGCCCGCTCGCAGGAAGTCACCACCCGCGAAGAGGGAGTCGAGGGCCGGGCCGGCGCCGTCGGGGTCGTACGTCGTCAGGGCGTAAACAGAGGGGCTCATCCCCACGCCCAGGGGCGACCAGTGCGTGCCATCCCAGGCGGCGATGTTGCGAGCTGCCACGCCTCCGGCCAAGGCGAACAACCCCCCGGCGACCAGGACCGGCGGCGCCGGCCCTGCGCCGTCGAGGTCGTACGTGGTCAGGGCAAGGACCGAGTCGCTCATTCCCATGCCCAGGGGCGACCAGCGCGTGCCATCCCAGGCGGCGATGCCGTTCGCCGCGACGCCTCCGGCGGCGGTGAAATAGCCCCCAGCAACCAGGACCGGCGGCGTTGGCCCGGTCCCGTCGGGGTCGTACGTGGTGAGGGCGAAGACCTCGTTGTTTACTCCGGTGCCGAGGGGCGACCAGCGCGTGCCATCCCAGGCAGCGACGTAGGCCGCCACACCTCCCCCGGAGGTGAACCAGCCCCCCGCGACCAGGACCGGCGACGCCGGCCCGGTCCCGTCGGGGTCGTACGTGGTCAGGGCATTGACCTGCTTGTTCATTCCGGTGCCCAGCGGCGACCAGCGTGTGCCATCCCAGGCAGCGATGAAGTTCGCGGCCACGCCTCCGGCCGTGGTGAACAAGCCACCCGCGACCAGGACGGGCGGTGTCGGCCCGGCCCCGTCGGGGTCGTACATGGTCAGGGCGAGGACGGGGTCATTCATTCCCTTGCCGAGGGACGACCAGCATGTGCCATCCCAACTCGCAATCGCGGCCAGGTCTCCTGCGGCGTTGCCCGCCGCGACGAGGACGGGCGGCGCTGGCCCGGCCCCGTCGGGGTCGTACGTGGTCACGGCGAAGACGTAGTCCTTCATTCCCGTGCCCAGGGGCGACCAGCGAGCGCCATCCCACGCAGCGATGCGGCTCGCCCCCACGTCTCCGGCGGCGGTGAAAGCGCCCCCCGCGACTAGGATCGGCGGCGCCGGCCCGGCCCTGTCGCGGTCGTACGTCGTCAGGGCGAGGGCGGGGCCGTTCATTCCCGTGCCCAGAGCTGACCAGCGCGTGCCATCCCAAGCCGCAATGAAGTTCGTGGCCACGCCTCCGGCGGAGGTGAACCAGCCCCCCGCGACCAGGACCGGCGACTCCGGCCCGGCCCCGTCGGGGTCGTACGTGGTCAGGGCGAGAACGGCCAGGGAGATGACGAAGCTGTTCATTCCCGTGTCCAGGGCCGACCAGCGTGTGCCGTCCCAGGCGGCGATGCAATTCGCCACAACCCCTCCGGCTGTGGTGAAATAGCCCCCCGCGACCAGGACCGGCGACTCCGGCCCGGCCCCGTCGGGGTCGTACTTGGTCAGGGCACGGACGTAGTTGTCCATTCCTGCGCTCAGGGGCGACCAGCGCGTGCCATCCCAGGCGGCGATGAAGTTTGCCCCCACGCCTCCTGCGGTGGTGAAGTCGCCCCCCGCGACCAGCACCGGCGGCGCGGGCCCGGCCTCGTCGGGGTCGTACGAGGTCAGGGCGCTGGCCCGGTTGTTCATTCCGGTGCCCAAGGGCGACCAGCGCGTGCCATCCCAAGCGGCGATGAAGTTCGCCCCCACGGCACCTGCGGTGGTGAAGCGTCCCCCGGCCACGAGTATCGGCGGCGACGGCCCGGCGCCGTCAGAGTCGTACATGGTCAGGGCCTTGACCTCGTTGTTCATCCCTGCGCCCAGTGCCGACCAGCCCGAACCATCCCAGGCGGCGATCGAGTTTGCCGTCACGTCTCCTGCGGTGGTGAAGCGTCCCCCCGCCACGAGAATTGGCGGTGCCGGCCCGGGCCCGTCACGGTCGCACGTGGTCAGGGCGTAGACCTCGTTGTTCATTCCATTGCCCAGGGGCGACCAGCGCGTGCCATCCCAGGCGGCAATGTAGCCCGCGGCCATGCCACCGGCGGAGGTGAACCAGCCCCCCGCGACGAGGACGGGCGACGTCGGCCCGGCCCCGTCGGGGTCGTACGTGGTCAGGGCGTTGACCAGAGTGTCCATGCCTGTGCCCAGGGGCGACCAGCGCGTGCCATCCCAGGCGGCGATGCGGTTCGCGGTCACTCCGCCCGCGGTGGTGAAGTAGCCCCCCGCGACCAGGACCGGCAGCGCCGGGCCGGCCCCGTCTGGGTCCCACACTGTGGTTACTCTCACCTGGTCATCGACGCCCGGCAGCAGGAACTTCCCGTCCGCCCAACGGGGATCGCAGAGCTTGCGGAGGTCGCGAGTCCCCGCGTCTGCTGCGCCGCCCGGCACCTGCATGTGTGGTTGTCGGGCCGAGGCCGCGGCCGCGACCAGGCATGCCGCCACGGTCGAGAGGGTCAACGGCATCCATCGCATGTGATTCCTCCTTCCTGCTTGGCGGCGGGAAGGAACTCGGACCAGCCGGCTGATCGTTGAATGAAGCCACTGGGCATAGGTTCGGTGCCAAGCCCGCTGCGAGCCCCGCTGGGTGCGGAAACACTGCAGTACTCTTGCTGAGCGTAGGTGGCAGTTCGGGTGAAGAGTCAGTACCGGCGTCCGATCAGTGCACATGGGCTGCGGTGAGCTTCCGGTATGAACCCTCAAGCGTTATTTAGAATCCCACCAACGGACCTCCAGCGCGAGCTCCGCAGCCAGCGGGGGACGAAGTCCCTGCACCGCCGCCGGGCCAACCTGCTGGCGAAGATCGCGGCCCTCGATGCGCAGATCCTCGCCGCGGGCGGCAGCCTCGAAGGGGCGGTATCGGGTCGGAAGGGTGGCCGCACTCGTCCCAAGAACGACACCAACCTGATCGACGCCCTCCGCGCCGTCCTCAAGGGCACGACCATGGGCGTGGACGAGGCCGTCGATGCAGTGCTGAAATCCGGCTACCGCACCAGCGCCGCGAACTTCAAGGTGATGGTGAACGCCAACCTCGGCAAGAAGAAGTTCTTCGAGCGAGTTGAGCGGGGTCGGTACACGCCGGCGTGAGTCACCGCAGCAGCGCCAAGTATGTCGTTAACGCCACACCGATCCCCGCGACCATTGCGGCGATGAGCAGTTCCGCGGCGACTCCGGTTGGGCGAATCGTTACTCCGCGCGAGAACTCTCGCGCGAACCGATGGAAGCGCCAGGCGCCCAGCACCGTGACGGCGACGCCGATCACCAGGAGGCCCGTGCCAGCCCACACCGATAGCCCCGAACGAGGAACCTGGGCGATGTCACTGGTGGTGAGTTGACGGGCGACCGCGATTTCGCGCAGGAACAAGCCGAAGCGGGCCACGACAAAACCGAACCCCATCAAGGCGACGCCGGTGCGCACCCAGGCCAGCATCGTGCGCTGGGCGGCGTAGAAGACGCGAAGATCACCGCGCGGCTCCCCGCTCTCACCCCGGTCGCTGGCGTCCATGCGTCCTCCTCGGAGCACCTGGCTCCGACAGAGGGTAGCGCGGCATGTGGTGAACACGGGTAACTACGTCCGGCAACGAAGGTCGTAGCCGCGATGCAGGGTCCAATGAAAACCGCCCGCGCATCGACTCGGGCGGTGGTTTGTGCCAAGCGTGCAATACTCGATCAACACCCCGCGTCGTAGTGGTTAAGGAACTCGAGGTAGTCGCCGAAATCGACCAGCCCGTCCTGATTGAAGTCGATGCGTGGGTCCTGGACTTCGTACAGGTTGAGGAACTCCAGGTAGTCGCTAAAGTCGACGAGTCCGTCGGCGGCCAAATCCGCCAAGCAAGACGACACCACAATCCGCATGTCGTCGGTATAGTTTCCAGCTGTGTAGAGAAACGTGACCGTCCGGCGGTCAGCCGAACTCTCGAGTGAATCGTCGTCATCAGCGAGGTCAACCCCGCGATTCGTATTCTTGTTGTAATGCGAGACGGTGGGAGCTCCGAGGGCCGCGTCGCTCCCGTTCAGCGTGCCCCGATGGATCAGCACGCCCAGGATCGGGCGGTCGAACGTCACATAGCCCGTGTACTGGACGGCCGCTCCCCCGACAGGGTCCACTCTGAGCATGTAGGTGGAGATCGCAACGCCGGCAGGAACTTGACCCTCCACGACATTGGTCGCGTCTTGGACGAGCCCGCTGTTCACAACATCCAGGTCGAGCGCCGCCGAGAGCACGAAATCGCGTTCAAACCAAGCGCGGGCTTCGGTTGAACTCTCCCAGGCGTCAAGTGTAATGTCATCGGGTGGCAAGGCGATGACCGCGGCGCCGCCCAGTGCGACGATGTCCGCAAGCGCGGCGGGGGCGAAGGCCGTCAACAGGGCGACAGTAACAGAGCGAGTGAGCATCACGTTCCTCCTTAGTCCGGGCGTTCCGCGTGGCCGAGTGTACTAATCGCCTTGATCTCGATCTAGCGTTGAGGTAGCACCTGCCGCTACGGCTTGGCGTCGATCGGCGCGCCGGAGGGTATCGGTTGCGTGCTGTCGCCGGTTCTCGAAGAGTAGGTCCACGCCGCGGTTGCATCCGGTTCACATGGCCCGCGCCTGCAGGTTGGCGGTGGCGATGCTCAAGCTCTGGTACCTGATGGAGATGAACCGCAATACGCACACACGGGAGATCAAGCGGGTGGAGCTGCAGCTGGCCCGGATGGCCGAGCGGCTGAAGTAATACGGTCGCGGCGTTTACGGGGCCCGCACCCTCAGGCTACGACTTTGTGGTGGGGAGGTAGCCGAGCGATGTCAGCAGCCCGCGTCGAAGTGATTGAGGAACTCCAGGTAGTCGCTGAAGTCGATGAGTCCGTCGCCGTCGAGATCGGCTTTGAGATCGGTGGCCTCGAAGGAATCCAGGAACGCGAGGTAATCGGCACAGTCCACCGCGCCGTCGTGGTTGATATCGGCGGCACAGGCCAGCTCCCATGTGCCCGCGTCACCCCGGAAGAGCACGGTCGTATTCCGGGCCGCGTCGTAGGCAAGCGTGCCGGAGCCGTCCGATAGACCTGGAAACATTCGCTGCGTCCAGTTCCACCCGTCCCACTCCCATGTCTGACTGCCGCCTGCCACGCCACTGATAAGGAGGAGGGTGACCCCCCGAGCCGCGTCGTAGACCATTCTCCGGCTGCCGCCTGTCGGTGGCCCGTCGGCCGCCCGTCTCGTCCAGCTCGTTCCGTCCCACTCCCACGTGTCGTTGGCCACCTCTCCGGTCTCCGGGTTGCGACCCCCGAAGACAACGGTGACATGACGGGCCGAGTCATAGGCGATAGCGTGATCCAACCGCAGTGGCGTGCTGACGGGGCGCAGCGTCCAGGTCGCTCCATCCCACTCCACGGTCTGTGCCTGATAGACGCCCGAGCCAAGGGAGTAGGCGGCCAAGCGGACGCAGACGCCACGGGCGGCGTCATAGACGAGTTGTCCGCTCAGGTTAGTCGCCCCGGCCGCCCGCCGCGTCCATTCCGTCCCATCCCATTCCCAAGTGTCGTCAGGGCCCCCTCCAGCATCGCGGGTTGCGATCACGACCACGACATCGCGCGCGGCGTCATAGGTCCAGCCCTTGAATAACCCGTTCGGCATCCCGTCGGCGCTGAGAGGCAACCATTTCTCTCCATCCCATTCCAGCATCTGCTGGACGCCGTATTGCAACTCGCCGAACAGGACCGTCGAGCGCCGCGCGGCGTCGTACACGAGGCGGTAGGACCGCAATCCCGTAGGGTCCGAAGCCATTCGTTGCACCCAGCCCCCAGCGCCCAGTTCCCGCGTGTCGTTGTTCTTCTCGAGGACGGCAACTTCCCGGGCGATGTCGTAAGCCAAGACGGGCGGTTCACTCATCCCCGACGGACCGCTGACCAATCGCTCGGTCCACGCCGTTCCGTCCCATTCCCACGTGTCGTTCATCGATCCTGGAATTGTTCCGATGTGCGTCCCCCCGAAGAGAACGATGACTCCGCGGGCGGGATCGTACGTCATCGCGTGGTCCCAGCGGGGTGGAGGCTCGGCCACGAACCGCTCCTTCCAGGTCGTCCCATCCCATTCCGAGGTGCCGCCCATCGCAGTGGGCCAGCCTGAGGCGCCTCCGAACGCGACGGTCACGCCGCGCTTCGGGTCGTACGCCATCGCGTGGTACATTCGCGCCGGGCCTGCGGTCGCGCGCAGCGTCCAAGCTGCTCCATCCCACTCCCATGTGTCGGAACGTGGCACCGGACCTCCTCGTCCCCCCGTTCCTCCAAAAAGGACGGTGACGCGCCGCGCCGAGTCGTAGACCATGGCATGGCCCGACCGAAATGGTGGACAGGTGACCTCGCGCTTAGTCCAGGTTGAGCCCTCCCGCTCCCACGTGTCCATACCATCGAAGAGCACCGTGACGCCCCGAGCGCTGTCATACACCATCGCGTTGTGGGCCGCCGCCGGGCCGCTCCCGCTGCATTTCTTCCAAAGAGCGCCATCCCACTCCCACGTGTCGGCCCCGTTTGGGCCCCCGAGCAGCACAGTGGCGTCCCGAGCCGCGTCGTAGACCATCGAACCGCCACCCGCGGGCCCGATGATCCGTCGCCGCCATTCAAGTTCCTGGGCCCGAGCGGGTCCCGCTGCGAACACGAGCGTGGCCAGCATCACGCCAATCAGTTGGACGAGCTTCATGGCTCAACTCCTTCGGAGAGATTCGTTGCACGGTCCGTCGGCGGTCAGCAGCCCGCGTCGTAGTGGTTCAGGAACTCCAGGTAGTCGGAGAAGTCCACCAGCCCGTCGTGGTTGAAGTCGGCCCGGGGATCGTCGGCGCCGAAGAGGTTGAGGAACTCGAGGTAGTCGGAGAAGTCCACAAGGCCGTCGGCGTTCAGGTCCGCCGTGCATGAGGGGTCCTGGCGCTCGTAGGCGCCCATGTCCACGATGGTGGAGCCGCCCGCGCCGCCCGGGACGCCGGTGTCGGGCGTCCACGGGTCATCGCGGAAGCGGGGGTAGCCATCGAGGTTGGTCGTTACGCCGGCGGGGAGGGCGGTGTTGTCGCCCGAGTCGATGCAGGGCGAGAACCCGGACAGACGGAAGTTGCCCGCGTCAGGATCGGCAAAGAGCGGGTCGGCGTTCATGTTGCCCGAGCCGCTCCCGCTCCAACCACCCTCGATGTCGCTGTGCGAGAACCACACGAGGGTGCTCGGCTCGGTGAGGATGGGCGATGCATTGTCCCAGTAGATGCAGTTAGACGCCACGAGAGCGCTGGTCTGCGTCACGGACACCCCCGTGCCGGAGGAAGTGCCGTTGCGGCTGAACGTGCAGTTGGCCATGATCACACTGGACGTGCAGCAGAGCCCATCGCCGACCCAGAGGGCGCCCACGCCCGGGGCGCCGGTATTGGATGCGAAGAGGCAGTTGACCAGCGCGGCTGTTGTGCCGGCAGAGAGAGCACACCCGCTGGCCCGGTTGGGGGCGGAGTTTCCGATGAACGTGCAATCCGTGAGTGAGACGGCGGAGCCGGTGGCCCAGAGACCGCCGCCGATGCGAGCACCTGAGTTGTCAACGAAGAGGCAGCGGTCGAAACTGGCCTCCGCGCTGGCGCAGATGACGCCGCCACCCCCGTTCCCGGCGGGGTTGGTGGTGGTGTTGTGACGGAATGTGCAATTAGTAAAGACGATGGTGCCCCCGGCGTCTTGGGCGATAGCGCCGCCGCTGTGGGTAGCAGTGTTGTCCACAAAGTCGCAGTTGACAAACTCGAGTTCCGATGGTCCGGCGTAGATCGCACCGCCGACATAGGTCTGGTTGCCGCGGAAGATGCAGCCTTGGATGAGGACTACGCCCGTCTCGCAGATAATGGCGCCGCCGAAGCCGACGTCGGTGGGCTCGAACGCGTTCTGGATGGTGAAACCCTCCAAGACGCTGGCGGTGGTTTCCTCGTTGTGGAAGTGGAAGGCCCGGTGAGGCTCGGACGCGCTGCCCTGGCAATCGATGATGCACGCCGAAGCGCCGCCGGCGCCGCGCAGCGTGATGGCCCGGCCGCCGTAGTCCATGTCTCGGTTGCCGGAGCCCCGGTATACGCCATCGGCGACCAGCACGATGTCGCCGTCGGTGGAGGCATCGATCCCGGCCTGGATGGTCCGCTTGGGCCCGTCGGGCGCAGCGCAGACTGGACTGGCGCCGGTCCAGCTGTCGTCGCCGCACGGCGCGACGTGGATGGTGTCGGCGAGGGCCGGGAAAGTGGTTCCCGAGATGACGGCGAGGAATGACAGAGTCTTGCGGTTCATTGTTCTGCTCCTTGGCTTGGGACCTGATCGAGTCGCGATCACGTGTTGACAGCAACGGACGACCCGGCATTCACAACGACCCCCGGGGTGGCAGCTCGGGTATTCCATACCGCCCGCCATGTCATGCGACACCCGCGCACGGATCACATCACAAATCCGCGGAGGCCCGGGCGCCGTTGAGGTCCACCGGATCTTGCCGCGTGAGCGGAGGGCACGGGCTGAGACATCGGCTCCGCCAAAAGGGGGACGCGGTCCGGGAGGGAGAGGTGCGCCGATGGCTCGGGGCCTGTCAACCGCCTCAGCCCCCGGCGGGCGGCGGGTCTACCTGCCCTGGGAAGCAAGGAAGTCGCCGGCGCCATTCGGCGGCTTGGGCGCCGTGGCCCATCCCCGGCTCTGCGGTGTTCCAGCCGTCATAGAACCTGATGATCGCTTTGATGACCTGGAAGGGGATGGTCGGATATCCGGCGTCGGAGAGAGCTCGCGTGCACTCGACGAGCTCGCGTTCGGCGTCGGTGTTGCGTCCGAGCATCGACAGGCACTCGGCGTGCCGGACCCAGGTCTCGACCGCGAGCCTGTGCTTCACCCCGCCCGCGGCGCCGCGCGTCCGGCGGATCTCTTCGAACAGAGGCAGCGCCTCCTCCGGGCGTCCCGTGTCGCGGAGAATGGTGGCCAGCGTGTTGAGTGCGTCCATCATGCCGGTGTCCCGGCCGTGGTCCACCGCGAGCGCGGGCGCGCGGAAACCCTCGACCGCCTGCCGGGCCCAGGGTTCTCCGTCTTCGGCACGGCCCGAAAGGTACAGGTTCCAGGCCGCCCCGTCCAGCATTCCGAAAGTGCGTAGATCTTGTGCGCCGTACTTCGCGATGTACGTATCGATGCACGTCCGGCGCAGGTCATCGGCCTCGGCTGACTTCTCAGGGTCCCCTGCTCGATCGAGAATCCGAGCGAGAAGGAACTCCAGACGCGGGGTCCAGCCGCATCCCTCCCGTGTTTCGCGTATCGAGGCTTCGGCTTCGGCGAGCCGCCCCTGGAGCAGGCGGAGCTTGGCCAGGTCCTCGAGGGCCCCCAGCGCGTGATGCTCATCCCACCCGCGGATTCGACGCAGGCCCTTGAGCCCGTCCTCGATCAGCGGCTCGGCCTCCGCGACCCGGCCTTGTTCGTAGAGCGCCTCGCCAAGGGTGTCCGCGGTGTTCCATGTGAGCCAGTTGTCATCGCCGAGCTGCCGATGCATGATCTGAAGGACATCGCCCAGGAGCGCCGCGGATTCGTCCAGGCGGCCCTGCCAGGCCCGGATGGTCCCGAGCGTTTGGATCGCGGTGATGGTGATCTCGTCGTCATCCCCCAAAGCCGCGCGCAGCCTCGGCGCGGACGCCTCGATCAACCGTGCGGCCTCGTAGAAGCGGTTGTCCTCGCGATAGAAAATCACGCGGCCGAGGCGGAACAGCGATTCCAGCGTCCGCGGATCGTTCTCGCCGAGCGCGCGACGCTGCCTGTCGTACACGTTGCGGATGAGCTCCTCGGCGCGATCGAGTTTGTTCCGCCACCGCAGCACATCGACAAGCAGGTACGTCGCCCGCACGGTGTCGGGGTGATCCTCGCCCAGGGCGACGCGCCTGACGGCGAGGGCTTCCTCCGCGTAGGGCTGGGCCGCGGCGTGCTTTGCCTGCTCGACCAGCACCATCGCCATCCCGGCCAGGGATGTGGCGGTGTCGAGGTGCCGCTTCCCCAGGATCTCCGCGCGGATACGGAGGGCTTCCGTCTGCGCCTCTCCGGCCCGGTCGAGCAAGCTGAGGCTACGGCAAGCGTCGGCGAGGTGCTGAAGGAGCCGAGCCTTGACCAAAGGTTGATCAGCGAACTCCTGCTCAATCGCCGCAAGAGCGGGGACAAAGATATTCCCGTCGAGGTCCCTGATCGCGGTGTTGGTGAAGTTGGAGTCGGCCAGGAGCGCGGTCAACAGCTCGCGGCGCTGGTCGATCTCCGCTCCCGTCGTGCGCTGTCGCTGCCACGCCTCCTCGGCCTCGTGCAGGAGATCCTCGCGGAGGCGGCTTCCTATGCCGGGAACACGGATCGTCGAAAGCATTCGGGCCTGGAAATCCGCCACCCGCTCGGTCTCTTGTGCCCTTCGCCTCGCCTGCACCGCGAAGGTTGTCGTGCCCACGACGGCCGCCAGCAGCGAAGCCGCCACCAGCGAGCCCGCCACCGCCTGCACCCGATGCCGCCGCAGGAACTTGCCAGCGCGGTACAGCGCGCCGGGCGGGGCCGCCAGCACAGGCTCCCCCGCCAGGTGCCGCTGGATGTCCGCCGCCAAGGCGCTCGCCGTCTCGTACCGTCGCGAGCGGTCCTTCTCGATGGCCTTCATCACGATCCAGTCCAGATCGCCCCGGATCAGCCGGGTGAGCCGGGCCGGCGGCGTATCGCGCTTCTCCCCGACCTCGGAGAGCATCTGGGTGTTCGCCGGGAGTCGCGTGCTGGGCCGGGGCGGCTCGAGCTCGCGGATGATCCGCTGCAGCTCATCCCACGCCGCCGAGCGCAGCTTCTTGGACTCAAAGGGCGTCACGCCCGTCAGGAGTTCGTAGAGCAGCACCCCCAGCGAGTAGATGTCGGTGCGGGTGTCGATATCGACGCCCCCCATCTCCGCCTGCTCGGGGCTCATGTACTCGGGTGTACCGATCAGGGCCCGGTGCTCGGTCACCAGCGTGAGGTCGGTCAGCCGCGCGCCCGTCGCCTTGGCGATCCCGAAGTCGATGATCTTGGGCACGGGTTTGTCATCGGCGATCGTGACCAGGATGTTGCTGGGCTTGAGGTCGCGGTGGATGATCCCCTTCTGGTGGGCGTGCTGAACGGCGTGGCAGAGGTGCGCGAAGACTTCCAGACGCTCCTTCACGGTCAACCGGTGGGCGTCGCAGTAGTGTGTGATCGGCTCGCCCGCGACCAGGTCCATCACGAAGTAGGGGCGGCCCGCCTGGGTCGCGCCCGCGTCAAGCACCCTGGCGATGTTGGGATGGTCCATCAGGGCCAGGGCCTGCCGCTCCTGCTCGAAGCGGGCGATCACCTGACGGGTGTCCATCCCGAGCTTGATGATCTTCAAGGCGACGGTGCGCCGTACGGGCTCGCGCTGCTCGGCCTTGTAGACCACCCCGAAGCCGCCCTCGCCCATGAGATCCAGGAGCGTGTAGGGCCCGATCCGAGAACCGGGGGCGTACTCGCCGGCCCGGTCACCGGCGTGCGCGGCGCCGATCGTGGGCTGCGCGAGATACTCGCCCATTTCCTGTCGCGCCGCCAATAAGGTCTCGAGATCCTCGCGCAGGGAGGTATCGCTGCCGCAGGCGCTGTCGAGGAACTCGCGCCGCCGCGACGGGAGCAGCTCGGAGGCTTCATGGAACAGGGCTTTCAATCGGCCCGACGCATGGTCCATGAACGCTCCTACCCGTCAACTAAGGGGACTGCCGCCGCTTCCGAGCCGCGAAGAGCCACGCCCGCGCGAACGCCCAGTCACGGTCCACCGTGCTGGGGGAGATACCGAGCGACAGGGCGGTCTCTTGCACGGTCAGCCCGGCGAAGACGCGCAGGCGCACGATGGTCGCGGCCTGCGCATCCTGCATTTCAAGGCGACGGATGTCTTCATCGAACGTCAGGATTTCGTGTTCGTCGGGGGCCTCGGCCAGGTCGATGGCGCTGAGGGGGATGCGGACAGGGGGCCTGCCGTCGGTATCGCCGCCACGCTTGACGCGGGCGCGCATCCGGGCGTGCTCGATGAGGATACGCCGCATCGCTTCCGCGGCGGCGGTGAAGAAGTGGCCGCGGCTGCTCCAGGACACCTCCGAGCCGTCGCCGAAAAGACGAAGGTACGCCTCGTTGACCAGCGCTGTTGCCTGCAACGTGTGGTCGCGGCGTTCGCCATTCATGGCCCGTTGTGCGATCACACAGAGCTGGTCGTACACCAGCGGCAGAAGGTATTCTGTTGCGCGCGGGTCGCCCCGGTTGATCCGGTCCAGAACCTCGGCCACGCGGTCCACAGCGGCATCGTATCGGAAGACCCGGCGATTACACCAGAGACCAACATCATCTTGGCGGATGTTTTGCCGCCGCGGAGTGCCACACTGCCTTGATTCATGCGACCTCCCCGAGGTACCTCAGCGTTCGGTTTCGAGTTGGCAGCGTGAGCGAAACCGCCGCCAAGCCCCACAGCCGGAAGGAGTTACCGCATGGCCACCGCGATCGCCGGGAGTCGCTCGACGGTCTTCATCGCGGTCGCCAGCATGGTCGGCGCGACGGTGCGGTCGCGGGCGACGAGCTCGCCGTGGCGGTCGGCGTCGTCGAGCCCGTACAGGCCCCCGCGCCTGTACAGTCGTCCCATCGATCGAACTCCGCGAGCGGTACAAGCCATGCCTCTCCGGGCGGAGTGGGACGGGGATCTACGGCGACTTGGTCGCGGGCCGATCCCAGCCGCACTCCGGGCACCCAGACCGGAAGTCACCGTGCAGGTCGTAAGCGCACACAGGGCAATACCCTCGCTCGCGGCGTGACCGGCGCTGTGCGGCGCCGATGGATGACAGACCCACTTCCAGGGCGCCGAGCACCGCGGCATATACCGCGGTGTTGAACAGCAGCCCGTGCCACACGGGTTCAAGCGGCAATCGCCGCGGCCCGGCCAACAACGGGCGCGTGATCGGGCCCAGCCCGGGCAGACTGATGGACCAACTCCTCTTCACAACCACGCCCGCCTGTTCGACCTGATGCCACCCGAGAGATGGCGCGGGCCAGCCGAAACGGCACTCCACGTACCGGATGGGCGGCGCGGCCAACGCTTCATCGAATGTCGTCCCGGCAGATTCTGCAACGACGCATACGCCCTCGCGGTGCGCCGTGAGACGCAAGAGCGGCCGCCCGACCAGGAGCGGATCGACGCTTGACCATCCCAGGTCCGGCTTATGGAACGCCACGCTGTCCGGGCCCGCGTCGATCGCCGTTTCAATCAGCGGCCCGCCAGCACTCCTCCACACCGCAAGGGTCCACGCCACCAGCACGTTCATCGCAAGGCCGATCACGATGCAGGCCATCGCCCGCCGGAGGACCCACTGCGCCCGAGGGAAAGCACCGCTGCCATAGACTGCCGACCCGCGATCCGCGTACCGTGCACACCGCTCCACGCTTTAGAGGATATCTCGCGTTACCGCTCGGTATTCCAAATACTTACGACGCTCGCAAAAACCCGCGTGCCGTATACGTGCCAACCTCCTGGCACGGACGGTGACAAGGCGGGCCCCACTTGCCGCGAAAGCACCGCCACCCCCGATTGGAACGGGGGTGACGGTGTCAAGTGACAGAATGGGCTCAGCCGGCAGTTTGCCGCGTCCTACGGTCCCATGGAGTTGTGGATCTGACCGTCGTCCACACGCACCGCGCGTCGCCCTCCTTACCGGGATCCTGTGGACCGCATGACCTGAAGCCCGACGGAACCGATCCAGCGGGCCATATCGGTCTTGCCGTCCCCGTCGTAGTCGCCGGGGAACCACGTCAGGTCACCGAATCCGGCGCAGCTCCATGTTTCGAGGTAATAGAAATACCGATACCCGCCTCTCGCGGACACCAGGACGTCAATACCCGTTTGCGCAACCCAACGCGCCATATCGTCCTTCCCATCGCCGCTGTAGTCGCCGGGGAACAGTGTCAGGTCGCCCTTGCCAAATCCCCTCCACCCCGTCCACGTGCTCGGGTTGTCAAATGACGATCCCGTCGTCTTAGCGAGCAGCACCTGAATGCCGCTAGAACTCGTCCAGCGGGCCATGTCAGTTCTGCCGTCACCGTTGTAGTCGCCCGGAAACCAGGTGAGATCGCCGACTCCCGCACCGGACCACGTGACCGCAGTCAGGAACGCCGAGCGCGTAGAGAGCAGCACTTCGATTCCTACGCCGGCCCGCCAGCGGGCCATGTCTGTCATGCCGTCACCGTTGTAGTCGCCCGGGAACCAGGTGAGATCGCCGACTCCCGCACCAGACCACGTGGCCGCAGCCAGGAACGACGAGCCCGTAGAGAGCAGCACTTCGATTCCTACGCCGGCCCGCCAGCGGGCCATGTCTGTCTTGCCGTCACCGTTGTAGTCGCCCGGGAACCAAGTCAGGCTGCCGAACCCCGCCGGCGACCAAGCCGCCCCGCTCGTAAACGCCGAGCCCGTAGAGAGCAGCACTTCGATTCCTACGCCGGCCCGCCAGCGGGCCATGTCTGTCTTGCCGTCACCGTTGTAGTCGCCGGGGAACCACGTAAGGTCGCCCTTGCCCGCCCCGCTCCAGGTCATCGCCGCCAGAAACCCCTTGTCGGGGGGTGGGCAAGGGTTAATCGGGGGCTTTGGCAAGCCGCTGCCGCTGCTGCCGGGCGGGCCCGCGCCGATGGCTTTTGTTTGACCTGCGCCGATGGCGATTCCCGTCACGGCCATCATCATCAGGGAGAGACTCCCGCGAGTGAAACTGCGAGTGAGCATGAAACTGCCTTTCTACCGCCAAGCGCGGTTGTTAAACCCCGGCTCCATCTGAACCTGTTGTTGTGTGCCTGATTCCCCACAAGGGAGTCGTCACGGGCGCCGTATACCGGACGGACAACAGAACTTCGCCGGATGAGGATGAACTTGCATAGAAAACATGGCGACGCAGTTCACGTACGACCGGGCCGATGCGCGCGCCTATTGACCGGATCATCATGAAGCCTCCTCTTGAAACTTGAAGGGGCGGTCGCCGAGGTGCCCCGAACGCCCCGGCGTCCACTGAGTTCGACAGCGACTCTCGGCCCGTGGTGCGGGCTGATGCCAAGACTTACCGGCAGGAAGGAATACCTTGCACCGAGGCGTGATTTTGGTGATCCAACTTCGCGATCGGGCCCCGGTGGTAAGCTGTAGACGTGACCGGGCCCGCGATTCATAACACCACCACCACGGCCCTCTTAGAGTCGCTCAAGGATCCGGGGCAGGACGCTGTCTGGCGCGAGTTCGACGCCCGGTACCGGCCCGTGCTGTTCGCCTTGGCGCAGAGAATCGGCCTGAACCGTACGGATGCCGAGGAGATCGCCCAGGCCACGCTCGTCGAGTTCATCGCGGCGTACCGGGCGGGCCGTTACGACCGGTCGAGGGGCCGGCTGAGCTCCTGGATCATCGGCATCGCGCGCAACCAGATCGGCAAGTGTGCCCGATCCAAGGGACGGGCCGCCGAGCATCGCGGCGATTCTGCCATCGCCCAACTCCACGATCCAGCGCAGGCGACCCGCCTGTGGGCCGCCGAGCAGAAGCGAGTGAACTTGGCCCGGGCCTGGGAGATGCTCTTGGCCGCGCGCCGCACGTCCGCCGCGACACTGAAGGCGTTCGAGCTGTTCGCGATACGGGGAACGCCCGCGGCCGCCGTGGCCGCCGAGTGCGGTATGACGATCGAGGATGTCTACGTCGCCAAGAGCCGCGTGTCGAAGCGACTGAGAGACCTGGTGGAGGAACTGAACGCCGCCTACCGGGAGGACCCGTGATGGAGGGCTGCCCGTCGCAAGCAACTCTGGATGTATTCGTGGAGTCGGGCGAGCCCGACGGCGATGTGCAGAGACATTGTGCGGATTGCGCGGAGTGCCGGACGCTGGTCGCCGAGCTCCGCGCCAACGCCCAGTTTCTGACGGAGTTTCGAGCGGCCGTCACCATCGGCTCGCCACTGCTCGTGGACTCGCCGGGTGAACCCCCGAAATCGTCGGAATCGGACGCCGTCGCCAGCCCGGATCTGGTCTCCGGCTACCGGATCCTCGAAGAGATCCACCGCGGCGGCCAGGGGGTGGTCTACCGGGCCCTGCAGGTGCAGACGCAGCGAACCGTGGCGATCAAGATGCTCTTGGCGGGCCGTGGCGCTTCGGCCCGCGACCGGGAACGCTTCGAGCGCGAGACCCGTATCGCGGCGGGCCTGAGCCACCCCAACATCGTGACGGTGTACGACTCGATCACCGTGCCGGGTGGCGGGCTCGCCTTTGCCATGGAGTACATCGAGGGCGAACCGCTGGACCGCTGGTCGGCCGGGCTCACCCGCGGACGCGACGACCGCCGCCGCGTCCTGCGGGACCGGCTGAGGGTCATGGCCAAGGTCTGCGACGCCGTCCTCTATGCCCACCAGCACGCCATCGTGCACCGCGATCTCAAGCCCGCCAACATCCTGGTGGACAGCGCGGGCGAGCCGCACGTGCTGGACTTCGGCATCGCGCAGGACCTGGGACCCGAGGAGCGCACCCGGCTGACCTACACCGGCGCGTTCGCCGGTACGCTCGCCTACGCCTCGCCCGAGCAGGTCTCCGGCGACCCCTCCCGCGTGGACACGCGGACCGACATCTACTCCCTCGGCGTCATCATGTATGAGATGGTGGCCGGGCGGATGCCCTACGCCGTGGATGGCCCGATGGGCGCCGCGATCCGCAACATCGAAAGGGCCGATCCGGCGCCGCTCTCCCGCCGCACGCGCGATGGGCACGGGCCCTTCGCGGACGACGAGGTCTCCACCATCATCCTGAAGGCCATGGCCAAGGACCCGGCCCGGCGGTACCAGACCGCGGCCGGGCTGGGCAACGACATCAAACGCTACCTCGCCGGCGAGGCGATCGAGGCCCGGCGCGACAGCACCTGGTACGTGCTTCGCAAGACGGCCCGGCGATATCGGCTGGCGATGAGCGCGGCGCTGATGATCGTAACCCTTGTGGCGGTTTCCGCGATCATGATGAGTATCCAGGCTTCACGTCTCGCGGTGGCGCTCTCCAACGGCAACGTCGAGCGCGGGCGCGGCCTCGTCAAGCTGGGGAACATCCCCGAGGCCCAGGCTCTCTTATGGACCGAACTGCTCAACCCGATCGCGGGCATCCAGCGCTGGAACCCCGCCCAGGAACAGCTCCCCCGTTCGCGGGCCTGGTGGGCGCTATGGGAGTTGCACGCCGCTCAGCCCTGCGAGGCGACCGTCTCCGCGTCCGGACTCACCGGCTCCTCCGCCACCGTCACCCTCCTCCTGCCCGCGCCGGGGCGGGACGACATCGTGCTCATTGCCGATACCGAGACGATGGGGTTGTGGACGTTCCCGGACCTCACGCTCAAGGCAAAGACAGCCTTTCCCCCTAGGAACGACCGAGCGTGGTGGCTGCGCGGTGTGGCGTTCACGTCGCACGGTGAGATTGTCATAGGTGACAAGGACAACACCTTGCGCCGATGGGATGCGACGACCCTCGAAGCGCTGGCCAAGCCATTGGTCCTGCCGCCCCCGGCGTACCCCGTTTTCAGCGCCGACGGCACCAGGTTCGCCGTGTGGCATGAGGGGAGGGCATTGCCGCTGGATCCCGCCGCGGAGGCACTCCCGGTGCTTGATCCGGTCGAGCGCCAGCCGAGCAAACCCCCGCGCGGGATGATCCTGAGCCCGGATGGAGAGTGGCTCGCCGGCGTCGAACAAGGTGGCATCACCGTGCTGCGGGTCGGCACGCCCGATCCGCCAACCCGCTACCCGTTCGAGCCGGCCGAGCAAGCGGTGAACTTGGCGTTCACGAAGGGCATCGACGGCGGCGCGCCGCTTCTCTTCTTTACGGAGTACACGAGGATCTGGATGCTGGACGCGCAGCGTGACAAGGGGATCCGGCCCTTCGCCGTCATCGAAGGGGGTTCCCTGGTGGACCGCACCGCGCTCTCGGCCGACGGCCGCTGGCTGGCCGTGGCGGGCCAGGACCGACGCCTCTCAATCTGGGATACGACGACTCCGGGCGCCCCGGCTCTGCGGTACTTCATGGCCCACGACGCCGCCGTCTCCTCGCTGGCCTTTGCCAATACCGGCCGGACCCTGCTCTCCGGCCACCGCGACGGCGTCGTGCAGCGCTGGGACCTCTCTGACCTCTTGCCGCGTCCTGCCTCCGAGAAGTTGCGAGCGCACGCGGAGCCAAACTCGCCTCCGCGGCGCGGCGCCTTCTCGCCTCTGGCCGGGCACAGCAAAACTGTCATGGCTGTGGCCGTGGACGAAAGCGGCCTCCGTGGATACAGCATGGGGAGCGAAGGCCTGGTGCTTGCGTGGGACTTGGCGCGGGGGCGCAAGGCGGCACGCTCGGCCGACCTGGGTGGGCAGGTCGAGTCAATCTCGCTCTCACCGGACGGCCGGACCGTGGCGGTCGCCATCGACCTGGGGGATCAAGCCGATGTGATCCTCCTCGACAGCACCACCCTGAAGGAACGCTCGCGCATCGCGAGCGCTCACGCAATCCGCGCCGCCGACCTGTCCTTCGCCCCCGACGGCGCCGTTGTCGCCACGGCAGGAGACGACGCCCTCGTGAGGCTGTGGGATGTGCCGAGCGCTGCAAAGACAGCCGAAGTGCTGATCCCATCCCCCCCAGGCCCTGGTCCCGCTGTGTCGCAGATTCGCACGGTACGGTTCTCGCCGGATGGCCGCTCGCTGGCGTGGGGAGGACTCTATGGTGTCGCCGGTGTCACGGACGCGACGCTGAGGGGATTGCCCCGCGACCTTCCTGGCCACATCGCCACCGTGCGCTGCGTCCGCTTCAGCCCCGATGGCCGCCGCGTGGCCGGGGCCGGCAACGATTCGACCATCCGAATCTGGGATGCGAACACCGGCCGCACACTCAACACGATCAAGGGACACGTCGGCGTCGTGTACGGTTTGGATTTCAGCCCCGACGGCCGCCTCCTGGCCTCAGGTGGGGCCGATGGCACGGTTCGGCTGTGGGATGCGGAAACCGGCGACAACCTCGCCATCTTCCGGGATCAGTTCACGAGCAATGGCGAAGGCCTCATGGTCTTTGTGGTTCAGTTTACCCCCGACGGCGACCACCTCTTCGTCGGCGGCAACGGGGGCTACCTGGGCCTCTGGGACCTCCGGCATTACGATCGGCACATCGCGGGCAGCCTCGAGTACCAGTTGGATGGCCTGAAGGAAAGCGGCCGTCCCAGCCCGATGGCCGCCGCCGTGAGGCGCTGGGCTGAGCGGCACAAACATGCTGGGGAAAACAAACAGTAGGAACGGACATCAGCTGCCTGCGTGACCAAGCCCATCACCACCGGCGTGCGTTGATCGCCTCAATCACCGCCATCGGCTGGATGTGGTCCAGGTAGCGGATGGTGGTCAGCAGGCTCTTGCGAAACCCGAGCTACCTCCTGACACCAACATCGATCAAGGGGAATCTAAGGAAGCACTTCCCCCTTGTTTCGCACAGGGGCGAATCGTTACCCTCCCCCCAAGTTCGGTCGTGGGTGCCCGGAGAATCCGTGATGAACAAGGCAACCTGGGCGCGATGGGTGATTAGTGCAGCAATCGCCTGCTTGGCCCAAGTCCGCTCGGATGGCCAGTGCGAGCCGCACTGGTTGCCCGGAGTCGAGTCGCTGGGGCCCAGCGCATATATCTACGCAATGACGCGGTGGGACCCCGACGGGGCCGCCGGGCCCATGCCAGACCAGTTGGTGGTCGCGGGCACTTTCTATGACCCCACGGGCGGTCCGCTCGACAACATCGCCATGTGGGATGGAACGGGCTGGAAACCGCTCGGGTCTGGCCTTGATCGTACGGCGACCGATCTAACGGTCTTCGATCCGGACGGGCCCGGACCTCGCACCCCGGTGTTGATTGTCGCGGGCGCGTTCACCCAGGCGGGCGGAGTTCAGACGGGCGGCGTCGCGGCATGGGACGGGCAGTCCTGGTCCGCACTGAGCCCGGGGGTTCCCAGCATCGACGCCCTCACCTGTTACGACCCCGACGGCGCCGGGCCCGCTCCGGAGCGCCTGATTGCCGGCGGATACTTCTTAAGCATCGGCGGCGTCGCTGCCAACTCGATCGCGGCGTGGAACGGTGAGACGTGGGCTCCGCTCGGCGGCGGCGTTACCGGCCCGCTTGTCGGGGTGAGTTCGCTGACTACGCACGACCCGGATGGCTCAGGGCCAGCTCCCAATCAATTGATCGCCGGTGGTTTGTTCAGGCTCGCCGGTTCGGCCATAGCTCGCAATATCGCCGCGTGGGACGGCACGACTTGGTCAGGCTTTGGCGCAGGATTCAACAACGAGATCCAAGTCGTGTCGAGCTTCGATCCAGACGGTGATGGGCCGGCCAATCCGCAGTTGATCGCGGGGGGCTTCTTCACCATGTCGGGGATGACCCCGCTTAACTACATCGCGGCGTGGAACGGCGCGGCGTGGTCCGCTTTGGGGACGGGCGTGAACAAGTGGGTGGCGAGCCTCACGTCGTTCGATCCGGACGACGCGGGACCAGCGGGCCCGCTCCTGATTGCGGGGGGCTTGTTCAGTCAGGCCGGAGGCATTCCGGCGACCGCCATCGCGGCATGGAACGGCTCCTCATGGTCGGCGCTGGGCGGTGGGCTGGGCTTGTCCTCCGCGTACGTCTGGTCGCTGCGTTCGTTCGACCCGGACCTTGCGGGCCCGCGCGCACCCATGCTGGTTGCGGGCGGCACGTTTCAAACCGCGGGAGGTCAGCCATCCGACAGTTTCGCTCGCTGGGCGGTTGACGCCGCGCCCTGGGTCGCTATCCAGCCCGAGTCTCGAACGATCAACTCGGGCGGTGAAGCGATCATACTTGCCGTTCCAGCCCGGGGGTACTCCGATGTCGCGTACCAGTGGATACGCAACGGCATAAACGTCGTGGACGGGCCCGGCGGCGCTTCGGCCGGAGGCGGTTCCGTATCAGGCTCTTCGGGACAGTTGCCGTCTCCCACGATAGCAGCCGCCGCCAGCCTTACCATCACGGGTGTGCGCAGCGCGGATGCCGGTCAATACACCGTTACATTCACGAACGCTTGCGGAGAATCCACGAGCGTGCCAGCCGAGCTCATCGTGCGGTGCAACGCGGCGGATCTTAACCTTGACGGTCACATCGACTTCATGGACTACTGCGAGTTCCTGAATCTCTATGCCGTGCAAGATGAGCGTGTAGACTATGTCGAAGACGGCTTCGTTGAGTTCGTGGACTACCTCGAGTTTTTGAACCTCTATGACGCGGGGTGCTGACAGCTTCGGCTACTCCCCCCCCGTAAACCCGCAGCCGGGATTGGCCTTGGTCACGTTCCCACTGGCACCGGCCCCTCAATCGCCCATCGCGTCGCGCCGCTCGCGGTCCGCGGATCTCGAATGGGGGATGCTTCCCTGTTGAACCGCGCTGGCGACCGCCGCACGCTCTATGTTGGCCCCCGGGGAGTTGCCGGCCAAACGAGCCGTTGCGTGCGGGCCCCGGAGCGACTCGGGAGAGACAATCATGAAGACCGCTCTTGCGCTGCTCCTCCTGGCCGGCGTCGCGCCCCTCGCCCCCGCCGGCATCGGCGTGGAAACCTATGGGACCGCCGCTCCCCCGACCACGTTGGGAAGCAGTTGGATGCACAGCGCCCCATTGAGGACTGACCTCTACACCGATGTCTTCAGCACGCCGTTGTGCGATATCGTGCCAAGCATGGTCGTGTACTTCAGCGACCCGGTCAGCGTGCGCCAGATCGGCGCCGGTTGGGCCACGTGGAGTCACGGCTACACCGGCAACTGCTTCTACACCAACGGGTTCAGGTCGCTCACGATGACCTTCGGCGATTGGGGCATCAGCGCCTTTCAGTTCTACGCCGAGCCGAACCCCTTCGGCGTCTTCCAGATGACCGCCACCGGATCCGACGGCACCACCGCCGTCAGTTCGCAGCAGTTCCCCGACGGCGCCGGCGGCGCGGTGGGCTGGGGCTTCTACGGCACGCACGGCTCCAGACTCATGTCCGTCGCGATCCGGTGCGATGTGGACTTCGCCGTCGGCGAGTTCGCCCACGGCTTCGTTCCCGGCCCCGCCAGCCTCAGCCTCCTCGCCCTCGGCGGGCTGGTCGTCGGTCGTCGCCGGTGACGTGAGTCCGTAGCAGGAGAAACTCCGATGAGGACAACGCTTGCCTTGCTGGCCGTGGCCGGCTTCGCGTCCCTCGCCCCCGGCGGTATCGGCGTGGAGACCTACGGCACGGCCGCCCCGACGGGCTTCGTGCACGACTTTACGGTTGACGCCCCCCCCTTCCGTGGTGACGTGTTCGCCGATGTGACCTCGACTCCCGATTGGGCGGGCCGGGCCATCACGTTCAGCACCCCCGTCAGTGTCCGCGCGATCGGCGCCGGTTGGGCCACCTGGAGCCACGGCTACACCGGCAACGTGTTCTACACCAATGGTGCGACTTCGCTCACGATGACCCTGGAGGACATTCGGGCCTTCCAGTTTTACGGTGAGCCGAACCCCTTCGCCGTGTTCCAGACGACCGCCACGGGCTCCGACGGCAGCACCTCGGTCGCCGCGCAGCAGTTCCCCGATGGCTCCTCGGGCGCCACGGGCTGGGGCTTCTACGGCACGGGCGGCGCCAACGTCGCCTCGGTGACCGTGTCCTCCGACGAGGACTTCGCCGTCGGCGAGTTCGCCACCGACTGGATTCCCGCGCCCGCCAGCCTCGGCCTCTTCGCCCTCGGCGGGCTGGTGGCCGGCCGCCGCTATCGGTGGTAGCCGGCGCTGGCTAGATGAGATTGGTTGTTGATACCGGCCCGCGCGGGACCGGCGAGCCACACTACAACACAGCTATCGCTGGACTGGCATGGGTCGAGGGTCTGCGTGCCATTCGGCGCGTACATCAGTCGATGCGCAAACTGCACTTACGACCGCACCGGCCTCTCGGGCTCCGCTCCCGAGTGCGCGCGAGTCCTCAGCTACTTCACACCCGTGCCACGGCCGGCGGCGGGATGCGGTGAACGACCTTGCGGCCGCAGCGGCACCAGTCGGAGGGGTCGTCGGCGGCGGTGTACTCGCCGATGTGACGGACCACCGGCGCGGGGATGATGCGGACGAGGCTCGGCCCCGAATAGAGCGGGCATTCGGCGGCCCGCGCCGCCAGCCGCTTCGCCAGCCTGTTGATGCGGTGGTGCAGGCCCATGCGGTCCTTCATGCTCAGACGGGCGGCAGCTCGTCCAGAATCAACACCTTCTGCTCGCTGCCGGGGGGCAGGGCGGTGACTGCCCGCCCGTTGTCCATCACCGTGAACGAGCACGCCGGGCAGGTGGGCATCAGCTCCTCGCCCTGGTCGTTCTTGACGCTCAGGCACGGCACCCACCGGTGGGGCGCGCCGCAGACAGCGCAGGCCCGGGGCGCGGCGGCGGCGGCGACCATGCTCTTCTCCAGCCGGGCCAGGCGGGCTCGCAGGTTCATGCCGTCTCCTCGTTGTCGGGAGGCGCGGCCGGCTCCGATGGCTTCTGCTCTTCCTCGACCTCGCGCCAGCGGCGTGGCCGTCTTTGGCCGGGGGGAAGAGGTTGGTCCCGGGGTGCGCCAGTATATCCCTTAAGGACATATTGTATTGCTCAGCACATATATGTGCTGGCCCCGGGGACTGGGCCGAGTGCTGGCGTCGCAGCCGCCGCACAGTTCCGCGATCCATCAGCCCGGAATGATGGCTCGGCGGTTGCGGGGGGCATGGCACGGCGGATCTCGGCACCCGTGCGCCGCGGATCGCGTGATGCCAACCCATGCGCCATGTGCTCGTCAGCGCGTTCTGTTCGGTGGGTGCCATTTCCGCCGCGGACCGGCATCGAATGATCTTGTGCATGCCGGGCCCGGCCCGGTAAACTACGCGCGGCGGCATGGCCGCCGAACGAAGCGGAGCCGAAAGGAGTGCGTATGCCTCTATGCAACCGTGCCGCGGTCGCGGTGGGCTTGGCGCTGTTGGCGCGGGAGAGCGCGGCGCTGGCGCAAGTCGTGCAGTACACCGACCGCGCGACCTTCCTGGCCGACACCGGCGCCTCCGCCGAGCCTCTCTGGCCCAATCTCGGCCGGCTCGACGGAGGGGCGTCGGCCGCGTATCACCTGGGAAACCTGACGCTGTCGATCTCCCCGCCCAGCAGCGAGTTGTGGATCGGATCCGGCGGATACCCCAGCGTCGGACCGGATTGGACGACGTTTGTTGCGGGCAACGACATCGCCGTCAGCGGGCGGGAGACGCTCAATGTGGACTTTGATGTCCTCGTGATGGCCGTCGGCTTTGACTTCGCCGAGCCCACCCACGCCACCGTGCAATACCCGCCGTGCAGCACGCTGTGCCCGTGCGCGAACTCGAACTTCTCCGTGACCCTGTACCGCGAAGGCTCGCCCGTCGGACAGTTCACCTACAACCGGCCCGACGATACCGCGGCGTTCGTGGGCTTCGTCAGCGTGGATCCGTTCGACCGGATCGAGGTGAGGGAGCTCGACGGGACATGCGATGATGAGTACTTCGGCCGGTTCTGGACGCTGGCGGCCGCGTGCACCTGCCCCGCAGACCTGAACTGCGACGGGCTGGCCGACTTCGCGGATTACCTTGAGTTCCTCAACTTCTACGACGCCGAGGACCCCCGCGCGGATGTGAACCAGGACGGCCTGATCGACTTCGCCGACTACCTGGAGTTCCTCAATCTCTACGAAGCCGGGTGCTGACCGCAGGATGGGCTACGACTTCTGTCGGCGAACGTAGCCAGAGCTGCTGACGGAGGACTCAACAGCCGCCGTTGAGGAGGTTCAAGAACTCCAGGTAGTCTCCGAAATCGACGAGCCCGTCCCCGGTCAGGTCGGCCCGCGCGTCCGTGGCCTCGTACAGGTTCAGGAACTCCAGGTAGTCCGCGAAGTCGAGCAGCCCGTCCCCGTTCATGTCGCCGGGGACGTAGCCCACCCTCACCTCGGTGGCCAGGTACGTCACGTGCATCAGTCCCTGAGGCATGATGGGCAGCTCGTGCACATCAAACGCTCCGGAGATGTTCCCGCGCACAACCGTGATCTCTTCGCATGCGGGCGGGACGTATTCATCCCGCAACAGCACGCGCAGCGTCCCGCCCAGCGGCAGCGCCTGTCCGGTTGCGTCGAGCAGGTCCCGCTTCGTGGGCCAAGGACCACCCAGTTCGATCTCGAGGATGCTCGTGGGCAGCATGAAGAGGCCCGCGTCGCGCGCGAGTATCGTGCCGAATGGCATGCCCGGCGCCAGCGTGCCCGCATTGCGGAACACGCCGCCCGTTATTCTTGGAGTGCCGGAAATGCGATGGTGAGTTCCATTGGTGATCTCGGTCCCCGAGCCACCAGAGAACATCGCTTGATAGTCGCGCAGGTTCATCCGAATCTCGCCATTGCCATCGATGGTGAGCTGGGGATTTGGAAGTATCCAAAAGAATTTGGCGGCATCGACGGGAACATCGATTACCGCATCATTGATCCAAGTACCGCGCGCGTATATCTGTACGCCGTCGCCGAAGCCGGGCGGCTCGTCCACTGTCCAGTACCCTTCGCTGGTGACATCACGCAGGAGTAATCCGGTCTGGACCGTCACTACACCGCCGTTCTTCGATCGGACGGTTCCGCCGGAGATCTCGCCGAGCAACAACTCCACCGTCCCTCCGTCCGCTTCAATCAGGCCATCCTCCGATTGTGTGGTATTGTTAATCCAGAGTGTGACGCGACCGCCCGCCACCGCACGCAGCGTCCCGCGGTTGTTCAGGTGAACGTCAACGACCAGCCGCCCCGGCGTCCGGTTCGCGAGGATGGTCCCTTCGTTGACAAGCGTTTCATCGCCGTCCAGCCTTCGCAGCCAGCCCGCCCCTGTGATGGAGTGGCCGGGCCCGTTTGTCACCGTGCCGTCGCCCACATCGAGAACAAGCTCGGCGCCCTGCTCGGGCGGTGTTTCTTCCAGGCGGATCTCGCCCGTTCCCTGGATGACCAGGCCGTCGGTGGCGATCCGCAGCCTGTTATGGTTGAGATGAGAAGGATTGTCGGGCAGCCGGACGAGCCCATTGTTGGTCCAGCTCGTATCGACGCTCAGCGTGTTGTAGCCGGTCGTTGGCGACGGGCGAATAACCCAGTTCCCCTCGGTCGTGACGTTGCTGAGGTACGCCGTTCCCGCGACCTCCACGGTGCCGCCGTTGACACCTCGAACGACGCCCTGGTTGATGTCGCTCTGATTCTCCAGTGTCACCCGGGCCCCGTCGGCCTCGATATAGCCGGACCCGTGCTGAAAGATGACGCCCCCGATTGACAGGGCGCCCGGCGGCACCGCCCGTACAACCGCGTGGTTAGCGACCGGGCAATCGATATGCAGGCCGCCCGCGCGATTCCCCAGGAGCGTCCCGAAGTTGGTGAGCGTTCCCCCGCCCTCGCTGAACAGCCGCCCCGTCCCCGTGATGCGGTGCC
>JADLFW010000021.1 GCA_020849615.1 Phycisphaerales bacterium | reverse complement strand
GATTCGACCCGGGGCTCACGCCCCGGGCTGGGAGCGGACGCCGCTTCGCGGCTACCCGGAGAGGTGGGCGCCTGTGGCGCGGAGTGAAATCGATGTGGCGCGACCGGCGGGGCGGCGCCGCTTCGCGGCTGCGGATTCCGGGGAGCGACCGCATGCCGCAACCGCCGAGGCGGCGGTCACGGGCACGGCGGCACCTTCGGGGCGGTCGAGCTACAGGTTTCCCCGCCGCTCCTGCTCCAGCTCCAGGGCCTCGAACAGGGCCTTGAAGTTGCCCTTGCCGAAGGACTGGGAGCCGCGGCGGCAGATGATCTCGAAGAAGAGGGTGGGGCGGTCCTGGAGGGGCTTGGTGAAGAGCTGGAGGAGGTAGCCCTCATCATCGGCATCGACGAGGATGCCCAGGTCGCGGACTTTCTGGTGGTCTTCCTTCACGGCCTGGTGGCCGTGGTCGGTGAGCATCTTGTTGACGCGGGCCCAGACCTTGTCGTAGTAGGCATCGGGGAGGGTGAGGAAGTCGACACCGCGGGCCCGGAGGGCGGCGATCGAGTGGAGCTCATCATCGGTGCGGAGGGCGAGGTGCTGGACGCCGGGGGTGTTGGTGTGCCAGTCGAGGTATTCCTGCACCTGGCTCTTTTTCTTACCCTCGGCGGGCTCGTTGATGGGCATCTTGATGAGGTTGTTGCCGCTGGCCATGACCTTGGACATGAGGGCGGAGTATTCGGTCGCGATGTCCTTGTCATCGAAGTGCTTGAACATGGTGAACTCGAGGACATCCTCGTAGAACTTCACCCAGTAGTTCATCTTGCCCATCTCGACGTTGCCGACGAGGTGGTCGACGTACTTGAGGCCGCAGGGGTTCTTGCGGTTGTAGTCGTTGATGGTGAGGACGGCGGAGCCGGCGCCGGTCTCCATCTTCTTGAAGCGGGGGGCGAAGAGCGCGCCCTGCTTCACCTTGGTGAGGTCGTAGGCGCCGGTGCGGGAGATGAAGGAGTGGACGGTCTTGCCGTAGGTGCGGATGGTGGCGGTGGTGATGGAGCCGTGGGCATCCTTGACGGTGCGGGGCTCGCCGCCCGGCGCGGCGACGGCGCCGTTCTTGATGGCCCGTTCGAAGGCCTTCTCGGCGTCGAAGACGGTGAAAGCGACATCCTTCACCCCGTCGCCGTACATGGCGACCTCGAGGGCGGCGGGGTGCTCGGCGCTCAGGGCGGAGGTAAGGAGGAAGCGGATGTTGCCCTGGGTGAGCAGGTAGATCGCGGTGTCGCGGGACCCGGTGGTGAGGTCGCAGACCTGGTCGATCTGGAAGCCGAAGCAGTGGGCGTAGAAGAAGGCGGCCTGCTTGGCGTTGCCGACGTGGAAGCGGACGTGGTCGACATCGATGAGCTGGAGGGGGTCGGTGCCGGGCTTGGTCTGGACGGCGGGGGCGGGGGTCATGGTCGTCATCGCGCGGGCCTCCTTGGGGGGCGCTGGGGATAGCGGGAGAGATCGCGGGATGATACGTCGGGCGGGAGGGGTTAGGGCAGGCGCGGGGCTCTCGAGCCGGGCGAGATCCGGGCGCGGAACCTTCGGGATGGAGTGATCGCCGCCTGCGGTGGGGTCGCGCGGCAGGTTGTGGCGGGGTAAGGGTTTGCGGGATGCAAGGTTGGCCCGCGCTTGGACCGAGGAGGGCGGCCGGGGCGATGAAAACCTGTCCCCGGGGACGGCGGGTGGTCGATGACCTATGCTTGGGGCCTGCCGGCCCGGCTTTTCGAGAAGGAGCCGGCGGCGGATCGGGGTCAGGCCCGGGGTGCGGCGGTCTTGGCGTGGCCTTCTTGGGAGTGGCCTTTTTGGGGTCACCCGTCTGGGCCCGGCGTGTACCGGTCTGGCTTGATTGGCCCGGGTGGGCCTACTGGGGTTCCTTCAGCGGATGGTTCGACACCAGACACACACAAGCGAGACGCAGGAGCAGCGGTTCGGCCCGTACCGGATGGTGCGGGCGCTGGAGCCGGGCCCCCTGGGTGAGCGGTGGCTGGCGGTGCACGAGGTGGAGTTGACGAGCCACGTGGTGCATCGGTTCGCTCCTCGGATTGACAAGGCCGGGCAGCGGCGGTTCCTTTCGGCGGTGGAGTCGGTGCGCGGGATCGAGCATCCGCACGTGACGCCGATCGAGGCTTTTGCGGTCTGCCCGACGGGGCGGGGCTGCGTGGTGACGCCGTACACGGGCAATCAGGATGGGCTGGTGACGCTGGCGTCGCTGCTGGAGGCCAAGGGCGGGCGGATGACGCCGGTTGAGGCCGAGCGGGCGGTGACGCACCTGCTGGAGGCGATGGATCACGCCCACCGGGCCGGGGTTGTGCACGGGCCGCTCAGCGATGCCGAGGTGGTGGTTGACCGGCACGGGCGGGTGTCGATCGAGCTGTACGGGCTGGCCCGGGCGCTGGCGGGGCACGCGGCGAACTCTGAGGTGGTGCGTGATGAGGTGCGGTCGGCGGTGGAGATCGCGTACCGGCTGATCACGGGGCTGACGGCGGAAGAGCCGAGGATCGCGGCGGGCAAGCTGGTGAAGAAGCTGGAGCCGGCGTGGGATGCGTGGCTGGAGCGGGGGCTGGACCCCGCGGGCGGCTACGACACGGCGTCTGAGGCGCTGAACATGCTGCCATCGGTGCTCGAGATGGAAGCGGAGCCGGCGACGGGCCCGGTGCGGTTCGTGCTGCGCGGGATCCGGCGGCTGAGCGCTTCGCGGTAGCGGCGCCAACAGAACACGGGTGATCGGTGGTCAGGACGGCGGGGGCTCGTCGGGCTGTCGCTCCTGATCGGCGGCGGGGGCCCGGGCCCGGATGGCGTCGAGGCGTTCCTGCTGCGCGGGGGTGAGCGATCGGAACTTAGTGGTGAAGGCGTCGAGCAGGCCCGGCGCGGAGGGATCGGCGGCGAGGGGGTCGAGGGCGTCGAGCCAGTCATCGGCGGTGGAGTCGAGGGCGAGGGCCTGTTCAGCGCGGTTGAGGGCCAGGAGGGTGCAGGTGCGGAGGCGGAGAAGGGAGGCGGTGTCGGCGGGGTCGAGGGGGTCAGGGGTGGCGTCGAGGGCGAGGAGGGCCTCATCGGGGCGATGATCGGCGAGGCGGGTGCGGGCGAGCATGAGCAGGCCGCGGACGGTGGCTTCGTAGGAGGGCGCCTCGGGGTTGAGAGACATGCGGCGGGTGGGGTCGAGCAGGGGGGTCAGGACGAGTTCGCGGGAGGGGTCATCCAGGGGGAGGCGGTCGGCGGCGTCGAGGATCTGAAGGGCCGGCATGACGGAGGCGAGGAAGCGGAGGCCTTCGCGGCGGGCATCGGGGGAGGGAGCCGGGAGGGTGGTGAGGGAGATGAAGCTCGGGGCGGTGGCCTGGTGCATGGTGACGGCGCGGACGGCGGCATCCCAGAGCTGGGGATCGGCGGACGCGGCGTCGAGGAGGTCGGGGAGGAGTTCGGGGTAGACGACGGCGGCATCGGCGGTGGCGATGCGGAGCGCAGCGGAGGGGGAGCGGAGGAGGGGGGCGGCGGCCCGGCGGTCGTCGTCATTGCCGAGGATGACCAGGAGCGGCCCGGCGGCGGCGGGGAGGTCTTCGGGGGGGAGGGAGCGGATGGCGATGAGGACTTTGTCGCGGGGTTGGGGGTCGAAGAGGTGACCGGCCCGGGCGAGGGCGAGGGCGGCCTGGGCGGCGGGGGCGCGGGTGATCGACGCGGTATCGGGGCGTGCGAGCCAGCGGATGACTTCGGGGGTGATGTCGGGGGTGGGCCAGCGGCCGCAGGCGGCGAGGAGGGCGGCGGCGGCGTCGGGGTCGGTCTCGCGGGCGAGGGCGGAGGCGATGTCGTTGCCGGCTTCGGGGGGGCTGAGCTGGTAGAGGAGGAGGGCGGCGTTCTGGCGGACGCGGGGTGTGGGATGGTTGAGGAGCTTGAGGCACGCATCGGTGACGGGCTGATCGAGGCGGTGCGTGGAGGAGAGTTCGCGGGAGGCGAGTTCGAACCCCAGAGCGCGGATCTGATCTGCATCATCGAGGAGGAGGTTGGCGAGGAGGGCGGAGCGCTGCTCGGGCGCGGTGGTGAGGTAGAGGCGGCGGAGGGAATCGGTGACGCGGGCGAGGGCGGCGGATTCGCGGGCGGCGAGGGTGTCGGCGCGGGCCGCGATGGCGGAGAGGAGCGAACTGGTCCACTCGATGTCGGAGAGTGAGTACGCGTGATCGGCGTAGTCGGTCCAGCGGGTGAGGTCCGGGCCGAGGTCATCGCGGCCCGTGAGGCGGGCGAGGGCCTGGAAGGCCGAGTCGCGGACGGGCGCGGGCTGGGCGGGGTCGGCGTAGGCGATGAGGAGGCGGAGGGAATCGCGGGTGCGCCAGGAGGCGAGGGCCGGGAGCATCGAGGGGAGTTGATCCGGGCTTGCGCGGGAGAGGATGGCGGTGAAGGGTTCGAAGAGGCCCGCGGGGGGGCGGGTGCAGCGGGTCGCAGCGCGGAAGAGCGATGTGCAGCCGGGTGAGCCGGGCCCGGCGGTGGCGAGGTGGACACGGAGGAGGTCGAGGGGCTCGCGCTGCTGGGCGGCGGCGAGGAGGCGGTCGGCGGCGCGGTCGCGGGTGGCGGAGGGAGTTGCGAGATCGTTCAGGATGGCGAGAAGCTGGGCCGGGGAGGCATCGGGCGGGAGAGCCGGGGTGGGAGGCGTGGACTGGGCGGGCTGGGAGGGGGGCTGGATCTGGGGTGATGCGAGGGTGGCGAGCGTCAAGGCCAGCGCTGTGCAGACGGCGGCGGCGAGGCGGGGATGGGGAGCGGTCGGTCGCACGGTGATCGGGCTGGTTTATGCGGTCTGGGGGAGGCGGGGGGAAGGAAGTGGGGACCGGGCGAGGGGTCGGCCGATGTTACGGCCCGGATTGATTGATGTCATGGGGCGGATTTGCTAGCGTTTGGGGGGAGAGAGCCGACGGGGGGAGCGGCGATTCAGATGAACGACTGGTTCGACGCTGAGCAACACGTCGAGAAGGCGCACGAGTTCTACGAGGCCGGCCGCTGGGATGAGGCCGAATCGGAACTCAGGCGGGCGCTGTCGTTTGATCCTTACCAGCCGCAGTGGCACTTCAACCTGGGGCTGACGCTGGAGGCGGCGGGGAAGCTGCGGGATGCGATGTCGGCGTTCCGGGATGCGCAGCGGCTGCAGCCGGACGACGCGGCGACGGCGCTGATGCTGGGGATCACGCACCTGCGGCTGGGGGAGGCGGAGCGGGCGATCGAGTGGTTCGAGCGGGCGGAGAAGCTGGACTCATCGGGGGTTGATTCGTACCTGTACCGGATCGAGGCGTATGCGCGGCTGGGGAACCACGAGCAGGCCGAGGTCATGTTCTACATGGCCCAGCAGATCAACCCGAAGCATCCGGAGCTGTACGCGGAGATGGCGGAGTCGCTGATCGAGCGGCGGCTGTACGACCGCGCGGTGTGGTGCCTGCGTGAGGCGGCGAACCTGGATCCGGAGCTGCCGAGGGTGCAGGCGAGGCTGGCGGAGGCGTACGCGGCGACGGGACGGGCCGAGCGGGCCCGGCAGCTGTACCTGCTGGAGCTGCGGCGGAGCCCGGGGGACATCGACACGCTGCTGGACCTGGGCTGCCTGCTGATGGACATGCACCGGTACACGGAGGCGGGGGAGAAGCTGCGCCGGGTGCTGGAGATCGAGCCGGACAACGCGGATGCGCAGTTTCACCTGGGGGAGCTGGCGGAGCGGGGGCACCAGGCGGATGTGGCGGCCCGGCATTACGACGTGGTGCTGCGGCTGAACGCGTCGTACCCGGGGGCGAAGCAGCGGCTGGCGGCGGTGATGCTGCGGGTGGTGGATGGCCCGGAGGATGAGGCGGCGTTTGCGCGGGCGCGGGACCTGCTGGAGCAGGAGGCGTCGGCGATCGAGTCGGGGAAGGCATCGCCGGATGATGAGGAGCTGCTGGAGCTGGGGCGGCTGCTGATCGACACGGGGCTATACGCGCGGGCGGCGCAGGCGTTCACGCGGCTGGTGGAGCGGTGCCCGGAGCAGGCGGCGGCGCGGCACCTTCTGGGTGTGGCGTGCCTGCGGGAGGGGCGGATCACGGAGGGTGTGGAGCACGAGCGTGCGGCGCTGCGGATCGACCGGCGGATGGTGCCGGCGATGCACAACCTGGCGATGGCGGCGCTGCACCAGGAGCAGTGGACGCGGGCGCGGTACTGGGTGCGGCACGCGCTGCGGGTTGCGCCCGATGATGCATCGCTCAGGAGGCTTTTGCTGAGGTTGAGGCTGCACCGGCTGGTGGAGGCGGTGTCGTGGGCGGGCGGGGCGGTGACGCCATCGTGGGTGGAGCGGTGGTGGAAGTCGGGAGGCCCGGCCGAGAAGGCGGTCAAGGCGGAGGCGTGAGGGGATGACCCTCGCGTGCGCTTCGGGCTCGTGGAACATCGACGCGGTTGTGGTGGGGATGGTCGGCGTTGGTCTGACGCGGAGTGAGGTGTGGCGCCGCTTCGCGGCTCATGATGCAGTTGGGCGTGCGTCCCGGGGCTTGCGCCCCGGGCTGGGGGCGGCCGCCGCTTCGCGGCTTGGAGCGTCCGCAGCGCGATCAGCGCGTTGGCTGCTCGCGCTGGGCGAGGAGGCGGGCGGCTTCATCGACATCTTTGTCGCCGCGGCCCGAGAGGCAGATGACGAGGTGGGCATCGCGGGGCATCTGGGCGGCGGCGTCGAGGGCGTGGGCGACGGCGTGGGCGGATTCGAGGGCGGGGATGATGCCTTCAGCGCGGGCGAGGAGGGTGAAGGCGTCGAGGGCTTCCTTGTCGGTGACGGCGGTGTAGGCGACGCGGCCCGTCTGGTGCCAGTAGGCGTGTTCGGGGCCGACGCCGGGGTAGTCGAGCCCGGCGGAGCAGGAGTGGACGGGGGCGGTCTGGCCGAACTGGTCCTGGAGCACGTAGCTGAGGGAGCCGTGGAGGATGCCCGGGGAGCCGAGGGTGAGGGAGGCGGCGTGCTGGCCCGGCTGGCTGGAGTGGCCGCCGGCCTCGACGCCGATGAGCTTGACCCTGTGTTCATCGACGAAGGGGTAGAACATGCCGGCGGCGTTGGAGCCGCCGCCGACGCAGGCGACGACGGCGTCGGGGAGGCGCTGGAAGGTGCGGAGGCACTGGGCCTTGGTTTCCTGCCCGATGACGGACTGGAAGTCGCGGACGATCATGGGGAAGGGGTGGGGCCCGACGACGGAGCCGATGATGTAGTGGGTGTGCTCGACGGAGCCCATCCATTCGCGCATGGCCTCGTTGGTGGCGTCCTTGAGGGTGCGTGAGCCGGAGTCGACCTCGATGACGTTGGCGCCGAGGATCTTCATGCGGATGACGTTGAGGCGCTGGCGGCGGACATCTTCGGCGCCCATGTAGACATCGCAGGCGAGGCCGAGGTGGGCGGCGGCGGTGGCGGAGGCGACGCCGTGCTGGCCCGCGCCGGTCTCGGCGATGATGCGCTTCTTGCCCATGCGGACGGTGAGGAGGCCCTGTCCGAGGGTGTTGTTGATCTTGTGGGCGCCGGTGTGGGCGAGGTCTTCGCGCTTGAGCCAGATGTTGGCGCCGCGGTCCTGGGAGCGGGAGAGGGCGCGGGCGTGGTCGGTGAGGCGGCCGGCGTGGTAGAGGGGGGTGGGGCGTCCGACGTAGTGGCGCTGGAGGTCGGCGAGGTGGCCCCAGAAGGAATCATCGCGCTGGATGCGCTGGTAGGTGTCGGAGAGCTGGGTGAGGGCGGTGACGAGGGTTTCGGGGACGTAGGAGCCGCCGAACTGGCCGAAGCGGCCCTCGGGGGAGGGGACGGCGGAGATCCTGGGAGGGGCGGGAGGGTGCGAGGGGGAGACGGAACTCATGCGGGGAGGATAGGTGGCGGGGTGACGGGCCGGGGGAGGTCGGCGCGGGCCGCGGCGGCGCCGGACTTTTCATCGACGAAGCGCATGAGGAGTAGGCCGGCGGCGAAGAAGCCGGCGGTGACGTAGAGGCGCAGGCCCGGCGGGAGCTGGCCGAAGGCGAGGACGCCGACGATGGCGGAGAGCTTTCCGACCATGCCGAAGACGCCGAAGAACTCGGCGGCGCGGGAGAGTGGGGTGAAGAGGCCGACGAGGGCGCGGGAAGCGGTGCCGATGCCGCCGAGGGCGAGGCCGATGATGCCGGAGAGCATCCAGAAGATCCAGGGCGGGGTGGCGCCACCGGAGGCGCCGGGCCCGTTGGAGCGGGCGAGGGCCATGGTGAGGGTGGCGATGATCCAGAGGATGAGGAAGATGGAGATGGTGAGGCGGTGGCCCGCGCGGTCCTGGTAGAGGGCGGTGAGGATGGCCCCGACGCCGGCGGTGGCGGCGACGACGAGGGCGAAGAGGATGAGCTGGGGGAGTTTGAAGCCGAGGGAGGCGCCGATGATGCCGAGGAAGACGATGATGATGTAGGTGCCCATGGAGTAGATGAAGAAGACGGCGAGGAAGATGGCGAGCTGGCGGTAGCGGCGGGTGTCTTTGGCGGAGGCGAGGAGGCGGGAGAAGGCGGCGCGGATGGCGCGCGGGCCCGGCTGCGGGGCGTCGACTTCCTGGAGGTAGAGGATGGAGGGGATCATGCCGCCGAGGAACCAGAGGCCGGCGAAGACGAAGAGGGGCCGGGCCTGGGCGGGGTCGGGGCGGCCGGCGAGCATGGTGTAGGCGGCGGTGACGCCGAGGAGGATGAGGGCGCCGGCGTAGCTCATGGACCAGCCGATGGCGGAGACTCGGCCGATGGTCTCGGGGGTGGAGATGCGTGGGAGGAAGGCGCCCAGGAAGTTCTCGCCGAGGCCGCACGCAACCGCGGCGGTGATGTAGAGGAAGAACGCGAGGGGGATCTGGCCCGGCTGGAGGAGGGCGAGGGCGGCGGTGAGGAGGGAGCAGATGACGCCGGTGGAGATGAGGATCTCGCGTTTCCAGGCCCGCTGGTCGCCGACGGCGCCGAGGATGGGGGAGAGGATGACGGTGAGGAGGAAGCTGGCGGCGGTCATGTAGGACCAGAGCTTGTCGCCGCGGGCCTGGTCGCGGACGACGACCTCGATGAAGAAGAGGGAGAAGAGCAGGGTGTTGATGAGGAGCTGGAAGGACTGATTGGCGAGGTCGTACATGCCCCAGGCCCAGACCTGCCGCTTGTTGGGGATGTTGGAGAGCATGGGTTGGGGGTGGGGTGTCGGGGGCTCGGGTGTCGGGGTTGATGCCGGGGGAGTAACCGGCGAGGAGGATAGCGGATGGGATGGTTCAGCAAGGCGCCGGGGCGTGATCCGGAGGGTGGCCGGGAGGTGGCGCATCCGGGGGGCGGGTTCGGGTCGGCGCGGGAGGCGATCGAGGCGCTGCTGGAGCGGATGTACGGGTGGGACCGGGAGCACGCGTGGGCGACGGTGGAGGCGGTGGGGGTGAAGAAGGGAGCTGCGCCAGCGCGGGTGCAGGTGCTGAACGATGAGCTGAACCTGCTGCAGGAGGAGCTGCCGGAGGACATCGTGGAGGCGGCGGGGCTCGAGAAGATCGGGGAGGCGCTCTACCGGGTGGCGGGGGCGGATGCGGCGGGGATGGCGGATGTGGTGGATACGGTGCTGCGGGCCCACTTCGGCGCGGAGGGGGACTACGCGGTGAAGGGGACGATGGAGCGGTGATTCACGACGCCGCGAGTTGACGGGTGAGGAACTCGACCTGCGCGTTCTTGGCATCGTTGGATTTGGGCCCGAACCCGATGTGCTCATCGGGGGCGCCGGTGTGCGGCCAGGTCTTGAGCTCGATGAGCGCGGGGTCGGCGCCGGCGGCGGTGTAGTGCGCGCGAAGGGCATCGATGAACCTGGACTGCGCCAGGAAGGGCACGATGCGGTCGGATTCGGAGTGGAGCGCCTGAAGGGGGATGGGGCGCCAGGAGTCGAGGTGGGCGATCGGGTCGAGGCGGTTGATCCGGGCGGCATCGTGGGAGACGGGCCAGGGGCGGTCGGCGGGCAGGCCGTGCCGGGCCGGGAAGTAGAGGCCTCCGAGGAAGCCGGTGGTGGCCTCTACGGAAGCGCAGCGGAAGAGGTGCGGATCGCAGAGGCGGCGGAGGGCGACCATGCCACCCATGGACATTCCGCCGATCCCGAGGCGGGTGGTATCGAAGACGGGGGCGTATTCGGGGGCGGAGAGGGCGGCGACGACGGTGTCGATCTCGGCGATGGCGGCTTGGAGGGTGGCGGGGGTGTGATCGGGGGCATCGGAGCCGGGGGTGGCGCGCTCGCCGTGGCCCGGCAGATCGATGGCGCAGGCGGCGAGGCCCGCGCGGATCCAGCGGAGGTAGCGGCCCGGGTCGAGCTCCTTGCTGGCGGTGCGGCCGTGGAGCCAGAGCATGATGGGGCGGGGGGAGGACCAGTCGGGGTGGGCGAGAAGGGCGGGGATATGGCCGAGCCGGGCGGCGCGGGCCTGGGTGCGGAGGGCCTGGGGGAAGGTGCGGAAGCGGTGGTGCATCGGGGGAAGGTAGGAGGGGGAAGGGCGTGATCGGCTCGCCGGGGCTCGTCGATCACGGGCGCGGGGACGTACCATGGGCCCATGCTGAACGTACTCATCGCGGACAAGTTCGAGAAGGCGGGGATCGAGGGGATCAAGGCGCTGGGGTGCGCGGTGACGAGCGAGCCGGATGTCGGCACGGAGAAGATGTCGGAGGCGATCGCGCGGGTGAAGCCCGAGGTGCTGATCGTGCGGTCGACGAAGGTGCCGGCGAAGGTGATCGAGTCGGCGGCCGGGCTGAAGGTGATCCTGCGGGCCGGGGCCGGGGTCGACAACATCGATGTTGGCGCGGCGTCGGCCAAGGGCATCAAGGTGTGCAACTGCCCGGGGATGAACGCGGTGGCGGTGGCGGAGCTGGCGATCGGGCTGCTGATCGCGTGCGACCGGCGGATCGCGGACCAGGTGGCGATGCTGCGCGGCGGGCAGTGGAGCAAGAAGGAGTTCGCCCGGACGGGCCCGGGCGGGGCGCGGGGGCTGAAGGGGATGACGCTGGGGGTGGTGGGCGTGGGGGCGATCGGGCAGGAGGTGATCAAGCGGGCCCGCGCGTTCGGGATGCACGTGGTGGCGTGGAGCCGGGGGATCACGCCGCAGCACGCGGCGGCGCTGGACTGCGAGTTCGGCGGGGTTGACACGCCCGCGCTGCTGGCGCTGGCGGCCCGGTCGGATGCGATCAGCGTGCACCTGCCGCTGACGGATACGACGAAGAAGCTGTTCAACAAGTCGTTCTTTGATGCGATGAAGCCGGGGTCGTACTTCATCAACACGTCGCGCGGGGCGGTGGTCGATGAGGCGGCGCTGCGGGATGCGGTGAAGGGCAAGGGGATCCGGGCGGGGCTGGATGTGTGGGATGGGCAGCCCGGCGAGCCGGCGGCGGCGTGGGAGAGCGAGACGGCGAAGCTGCCGGGGGTGTACGGGACGTGCCACTCGGGGGCGAGCACGGACCAGGCCCAGCAGGCGGTGGCGGGGGAGGCGGTGCGGATTCTGAAGGTGTACCGGGACACGGGCCGTGTGGAGAACTGCGTGAATGGGTGAGGAAGGCACTGGGCAACCGAAGGTGGGGCTGGGGCCGGGGTAACCGGCGGGGAAGGTGGGGGTGGTTTGCGGTCTTCCCGGGCGCGATCGCCGGGGGTAAGGGCGGCTAGGATTGCCGCTATGACGACCACCACCGCACCGATGACATCCGCCGTGAAGGGTTCCGGGTATGGGCGCACGTTCAACTTCTCGGCGGGCCCGGGGGTCTTGCCGGAGGAGGTGATCCGGCAGGCGCAGCACGACCTGTGGGACATCGACGGGACGGGCATCGGGATCATGGAGCACAGCCACCGCGGCAAGACCTTTGACAAGGTGCTGGCCGAGACGGAGGAGGCGTGCCGGAAGGTCGCGAACATCCCGGCGAACTACAAGGTGCTGTTCCTGACGGGTGGGGCCACGAGCCAGAACTTCATGGTGCCGGCGAACCTGCTGCCCGATGAGGGCGTGGCGGCGTTCCTGACGACGGGGTACTGGGCGGAGAAGACCTGGGAGGAGTCCAAGGTCTATTCGGGCAAGTGTTACGAGGCGTGGGATGGGCGGGCGACCAAGCACAGCTACTGCCCGGCGGATTCGGAGCTGAAGTGGGGCGCCAAGCCCGTGTACGTGCACATGTGCAGCAACAACACGATCTACGGGACGCAGTGGCGGAACCCGGATGGGTCGCTGCGGCTGCCGAAGGCGCCGGATGGGGCGCCGATCGTGTGCGACATGTCGAGCGACATCTACAGCCGCCCGATGGATGTGACGAAGTTCGGGATGATCTACGCGGGGGCGCAGAAGAACATCGGGATCGCGGGGACGACGCTGGCGATCATCCGGGAGGATCTGCTGAAGCCGGCCCGGAAGCTGCCGACGATGCTGAAGTACGAGGTGCACGCGAAGGACCAGAGCCGGCACAACACGCCGCCGGCGTTTGCGATCTACATGAGCGGGCTGGTGTTCAAGTGGATCCTGAAGCAGGGGGGGCTGGCGACGCTGCACCAGAAGAACGTGGAGAAGGCCAAGCTGATCTACGATGTGCTGGACAGCTCGAAGTTCTACAAGGGGCACGCGCGGGCGGACAGCCGGAGCCTGATGAACATCACCTTCAAGACGCCCAGCGAGGCGCTGGATGAGGCGTTCCTGAAGGAGGCGCAGAAGCACGGGATGGAGCAGCTGAAGGGTCACCGGAGCACGGGCGGGATCCGTGCGAGCACGTACAACGCGTTCCCGCGCGAGGGGTGCGTGGCGCTGGCGCAGCTGATGAAGGATTTCGAGAAGAAGAATGGGTGAGAGGAAGAGGCATCAGGCACTAGGCATTGGGCATTAGTGCCGAACCCAGAAACGTATGTCAAACACAAGAGCCCGCGTGATGCGGGCTCTTTTTTGGGTGCAGCCTGTCCGGATGGCGCTGGTAGGCTGTGGCAATGCAAGGACCGGGCAGCGGTCATATCGATCGTGGCAGGAAGAAGCGTGCCGCCGTCGGCTTGCGGCTGCTGACGGTCATCGCTGCGATGGCGATCCTGCTGTGCGGGGCGAGCGAGCTTGGGCGGTGGAGCGTGTTCTGGGCGGGCAAGGCGAAGGTCGTGGTCAACCCGCTGACCGAGGCGCCGCCCGCGCCGATCGTCATCTGCCATGAGCGCGGCGAGATCCATTTCATGCTCGGGCGCGGGCGGTTCAGCGTGTTCAGCTACCGCGTCACCAAGAACGGAGAGATGGACACGCCCCGGAGCGATGAGGGCAGCCGAGTGCTGGCGTGGTTGGTATCGAAAGATCGCATGATGGGCAGATGGTCTGTGGGTGCCTCGTGGAGCGATGGGAACGGGCCGCAGCTGACGGTACAGGTGTGGATGCCGACGGTAATCCTGGTCGGACTGGCGGTGTGGGTGTGGTGGCGGTGGGCGAGGCGCGCCGAGGCTGGTTGCTGTGCGAGGTGTGGGTATGACCTCAGGGGACTCAGACGAGGGTCCGTGTGTCCCGAGTGCGGAACAGCGGTGACGGCGGCCGTGTGACCGGACTGGCGATTTCGCTCGAAGGCTCGCTCATCGCCGGCGTGGTGAGTCGTTGGCGAGCCGTTGCTCGGCCGCGGCGATGACCTCATCGGTCGTGATGCGGCGCATGAGGTCGACCCGGGCGTCGTCTTTGTGATTGAGCTTGTCGGCGGGCGTGATGTGCTGGATGACATCGGCGTCGCGGCGGTACGGGCCGACGAGGCTGATGTCGGTCGGCCCGTAGAGGCCGATGAGGGGGCGGTCGAAGCCGACCGCCATGTGCAGGGCGGCGGAGTCGTTGGCGATCACGAGCGATGAAGATTCGATCAGGGCCATGAGCTGGGCGACCGTGGTCTGGCCGATGAGGTCGATGACGAGGGGGGTGCGGGCGGCGAGGGCGAGGAGCGGCGCGCACTGGTCGCGTTCGGATCGGCTGCCGACGAGGATGACGGTGAGACCGCGGGCGGCGAGGTGGCTTGCCACATTCGCGAAGCGATCGGCGGGCCAGCGCTTGGCGGGCCAGCGTGAGGTGGGGGCGATGACGACGTACGGCCCGGGCTTGATCTGAGTGGGAGTGTGGCCCAGGGAGTGGAGCTGCCGGCGGGCGGCGTCAGACGCGTAGAGGCGCATGTCGGGCACGGGCGGGACGCCCGCAAGGCGGAGGACCTCGAGCATGCGGTCGACGGTGTGGAGGTTCCGCGGGATGTGGTGGCGCTCGTTCAGGCCGAGCCAGCCCAGTTCGCGGGCGTTGGCGAGGCCGATGCGGCGGGGGGCGCCGGTCCAGTAGGCGAAGAAGCCGCTGCGGGCGAGGCCCTGGACATCGACGACGAGGTCGTAGTGGACCTGGGCCAGTGCATCAAGGAAGTGCATCACCGGCGCGATGTCGAGGCGGCGGATGGCCTGGCCCAGCAGGCGGCGTGGGAAGGGGACGGTGTGGGTGAGGGCGGGGTGGTGGGCGATGGCGCCCTCGAAGGAATCCTGGATGAGCCAGTCGATGCGGGCGTCGGGGTGGGATCGGCGCAGGCTCACGAGCACGGGGACGGTGCGGCAGACATCGCCGAGGGCGCTGGGTCGGATGATGAGAATGCGGGGGGTGTGGGCCACTGGGGTGGCGATGATAGAGGAGGGCGGGGCGGCCCGGGTTGGGGGGGGTGTGGGGTTGAAATCGGGGGGATTGTGGGCCGAACAAGGGGAAGCTGAAGCGCCGGGCGCGGTCTGTGCGCCCGGCTACCGTGTGCGGGCCCGGCGCGGGCGCCCCGGGGGGTAACCGGGGGCGCGGGCCCGGCGTATCAGGGGTACTGCAACGGGATGGGTGCGATGTCAGGGTGACGGGGAGACAGGAGCTTCATCATGAAGGCGTGTGGGAAGGCGTGCGGGCGCGTGTGGGCGGCGGCGGTGCTGACGGCGACGGGCGGCGGGCTGGCCTGGGGTCAGAACGCCGGCGGGGCGGCGGGCGTGGAGCCGGCGAAGACGCTGCTGGTGATCGACCGCGCGGCGATGTCGGACATCCTGGTTGATTCCAAGGACAAGAAGCTGCGCGCGGCGGTGGGGATGTTGCCGGCGCGGCTGCGGGAGCTGCCGGATGAGATTCCCGACATGCCGCCGCAGGCTGCGCAGGTGCTGGACCTGATCCTGAGCGCGGTGGCCCGGCCCGCGAAGGTGGCGATCTCGTACGGGGCGGGGAACCCGGCGCACGGGCTGTGGGGGTACGGGATCACGGTGAGCGTGGAGGCGAAGGATGCGGGCGATGCGCGGGACATGCACGCGTCGGTGAATGCGCTGCTGGCGCAGAGCGACCTGCCGCCGCAGTTTGCGCCCAAGGAGAGCGAGCGGATCAAGGGGATGGCGGACATGCCGCTGCCGATGGGGTTCGGGCTGATGAGCTACGGCCCGCGCGAGAGCGCGACGGGCTGGCGGTACGAGGTGATCATCGGGAGCCTGGACAATCCGGATGCGGCGTTCGCGACGCTGCCCAAGCCGATGGGGGGCGCGGAGCCGGTCATGCGCGGGCGGCTCGACCTCGAGCAGCTGACGCCGGCGGCGCAGTTCATCATGACGATGGCGGGGGGGAAGAACCCCGAGGTGCGCGAGGTGTTCGGGCAGATCACCAAGATGGGGATCGTGGGCCCGAACGCCCTGAAGATCGACTTTGAGGATGGGTACACCAAGACGGAGCACCTGGGCCGGGTGCTGGTGCGCGGGCTCAAGGCGCGCCGGGAGGCTTACGGGCTGAGCGACTCGGCGCTGAGCAAGGCGGACCTGGCCTTGATTCCGCTGAACGCAACGATGGCGAGCATCAGCAAGACCGGGCTGGGGCGGCTGAACGATGCGCTCGACCAGGCGGCTGAGAAGAGCCCGGAGTTTGCCGATGGGCTCGCCAAGTTCAAGGAGGCGACGGGTGTGGATGTCCGTGAGGACATCCTGGCGTCGCTGGGCGAGACGGTGGCGGTGTACACCTCGGACGCCACGGGCGGCGGGTCGGTCGCCTCGGCGGTGGCGCTGATCGGGCTGAAGGACCGGGCCAAGTTCCTGGCGGCGCACGACAAGCTGCTTGCCAAGGGCAACGACCTGATGGCGCGGAGCGACAAGGCGCGGGGGTATGTGAAGATCTCGCCGTGGGAGGAGGGCGGGATCCGCCTGCACAGCCTGCGGTTCGGCGGGATTCCGGTGCCGGTGGAGATCACCTACGGCGTGGTGGGCGACTTCGTCGTCGCGGCGATGACGCCGCAGGGCGCGCTCGCCGCGGCCCGGCAGATCACGGGCAAGGGTGACGCCGGGCTGGGTTCGCACGAGCAGTTCGCGGCGGCGATCGGCGGTCGCGAGGTGAGCGGGGCTTCGTACGTCGACACGGCCCGGATGATGCACTCGGGGTATCCGCTGGTGAGCATGATCGGCTCGGCGGTGGCCAACGGGGTGCGGTCGCGGGATGGCTCGCGGGAGCCGGGGCTGGTGGTGCCGGGGTTCAACGAGCTGGCGGCGGGGGCGCGGCCATCGGTGCAGGTGATGAGCTGGGCCGGAGAGGACTATCTGATTGAATCGCACGGGGACCGTTCGATGCTGGTGCGGGGCGCCGGGGTGGCGGGCACGCTGGTGCAGTTCTGGCCCTTCATCGCGGCGGCGGTGGGAGCGGCGGCGGGCGTTGAGCACCAACAGAGTCACGACCTGAGCTGGGGCGGGCACTGGTTCGAGCCGGCGTGGGCGATGGTGGCGCCGCGGGGGATGCCGGTGGTGATGACGGGCGGGCCGTCGATCTGGCCCGGCGTTGATCAGAAGCGGATCGACGCGTGGCTGGAGGGCCGGTGGGTGGAGGAGGCGGTTGAGTTCGTGAAGTAGGCGCGGGTCGCGAATGGTGACCATCAGGCCCGGCCCGTCAGGGGCCGGGCTTTTGTTGCGCGGGCCGGGGGGCTCAAAGATCCGGCGAATTCGCGGTGAGGCACCGCTGATCGCCGGCGGGCGGGGTTAAATGCGGATCAGGCGGTGAGGGCGCGGACGACTTCGGCGATGGTGGTGACGCCGGCGCGGGCCTTGACGAAGCCATCGTCGATGAGGCGGAAGAAATCGCCGAGTGAGAGGGCCTTGGCGGCGATTTCGGGGGCGTTGGCCCGGTCCATGACGAGGTCGCGGAGGGCATCGGAGACGCCGAGGAGTTCGTAGACGCCGACGCGGCCGCGGTAGCCGGTGTTGCGGCAGGCCCGGCAGCCGGCGCCGCGGGTGAGCTGTTCGCCGGGGTTGAGCTTGAAGGCGTCGGGGAGGTCCTTGTGGTCGGGGATGTAGCGGGTGGCGCACTCGGCGCAGATGCGGCGGACGAGGCGCTGGGCCATGATGCCTTCGATGGAGGAGGCGACGAGGAAGGGTTCGACGCCCATGTCGAGGAGGCGGGTGGTGGCGCCTGGGGCGTCGTTGGTGTGGAGGGTGGAGAAGACGAGGTGGCCGGTGAGGGAGGCCTGGATGGCGGTCTCGGCGGTTTCCTTGTCGCGGATCT
>JADLFW010000020.1 GCA_020849615.1 Phycisphaerales bacterium | reverse complement strand
TCCGGTTTGACACCGGCAGTCTCGCTAGAGTACTGGCTTGCGCCGAGCAACTAACGATAAGGGTTGCGCTCGTGAAAGGACTTAACCTGACACTTCACAGCACGAGCTGACGACAGCCATGCAGCACCTGTGCACGTTCCACCCTTGCGGGTGTGGCCGAACTTTCATCCGGTTAATCCGTGCATGTCAAGCCTAGGTAAGGTTCTTCGCGTTGCCTCGAATTAAGCAACATGCTCCACCGCTTGTGTGAGCCCCCGTCAATTCATTTGAGTTTTAGCCTTGCGACCGTACTCCCCAGGCGGCACACTTATCGTTTTTACTCCGACCGATACCGCGTCAGAGCGGCACCGGTCTAGTGTGCATCGTTTACGGCGTGGACTACCAGGGTATCTAATCCTGTTTGATCCCCACGCTTTCGTGCCTGAGCGTCAGGACAGGCCCAGCCGGACGGCTTCCCCATCGGCATTCCAGTAGATATCTACGCATTTCACCGCTCCACCTACTGTTCTTCCGGCCCCTACCTGCCTCGAGCCCGTCAGTTCGTCCTGCTGTTCCTCGGTTGAGCCGAGGGCTTTCACAAAACGCTTGACGGGCCGCCTGCGCACCCTTTAAGCCCAGTGATTCCGATTAACGCTTGAGCCCCCTGTCTTACCGCGGCTGCTGGCACAGGGTTAGCCGGCTCTTCCTTTGGGAACGATCATTGGTTCTGTTCCCCGACAGTGGTTTACACGGCGAAGCCGCTTCATCCCACACGCGGCATTGCTCCGTCAGGCTTTCGCCCATTGCGGAAGATTCGTTACTGCAGCCTCCCGTAGGAGTCCGGACAGTGTCTCAGTTCCGATGTCGCGGGCCGTGCTCTCACACCCGCTACCCGTCTTAGGCTTGGTGGGCCATTACCCCGCCAACTACCTGATAGGACGATCGCCGCTCCAAAGGCGTTAAAACTTTGCTCCGTAGAGATCATGGGGTATTACGCACAGTTTCCCATGCCTATCCCCCACCTCAGGGCACGTTCGATCGTATTACTGACCCTTTCGCCACTCACCATTGCTGGTGCGTTCGACTTGCATGTTTTAGCCATGCCGCCAGCGTTCAATCTGAGCCATGATCAAACTCTTCAATTGATTTCCGTTGTCGCCAAGGCTTGCGCCCAGGCAAGATTTCAATGGAAGTGTTGACCGTTGTTTCACCAACCCCTTCGTCTTTCGACTCCGGAGTGGTGTGGTCTCCGACGAGAACCCCGTGGTTCCCGCCGCCATCGGCGGCTAAGCCGATGGATTCAAAGCTATCTATTCTCAAGAAAAACGAGGCTAAATACTTCGTGTTTCCGTTCGAGAATGACAGTCATCGAGGGCTGTGAGGACCTCGATGGGCCAACCGGCTTTTAGGTGCCGGTTTTCTTGGATCGGCTCCGACCGCCCTGGCCCGGGCTCGCACGCCGCCCTTTCGGGCAACGCCGGTGTCGAAACCGCACATTCTCGCGCGGATCCCAACTGTTCACTTGTCAAAGATGCGGCCACCAGCAACCCTGACGGTCGCGTGGCGGCGACTCGATTCGCGGGAGGGAGTGTAGCCCCCACCCAAAGCCAGTCAAGCCGCCCAGACTCCAGAAAAATCCAAATGACCCTAACTGCCTTTCACGCCTGATTTTACACACCTTCCGCCCGCCCGGAGCCCTCCCCGCCGCGTTCCGCCACGGCGCTGCCCCTCCCGGACTCCCCCGGTCGAGGGGTCACCCCGGCTACCGCCGTCCACACATCCACCTTCACCCCCCTCCCGCCGGGCCGCCCATCCCCTTTCCGCAGCGCCCGCGACAAGGCCCGGCACGCCGCCGTCAGTGTCGCCCCGGTTGTCCGCACATCATCCACCACCACGACTACCTTCCCCCGCAGTTCCCCGGCCACGATGGCGCCCCGCCGAACCCGGAACGACCGCGAGGCGTTGGCCCGGCGCTGGCTCGCGGGCACCTCCAGCTGGCTGGGCCGATGCCGCCTCGCCAGGGCCCGCGCGATCGGCAGGCCCGTCACCTCCCGGATCCCCCGCGCCAGCACCAGCGTGTGATCGATCCCGCGCGCCAGCCGCCGCCGGCGGCTCATGGGGATCGGCACCAGCACGGCCCGCGCGGGCTCAACCCCCGCGGCCGCGAGCTCCACCATCAGCCGCTCACCCAGCAGCCGGCCCAGGTCCCGCCCGGCCGGGCGGAAGCGTTCGAACTTGAGTTCCTGGATCCAGTCACGCAGCGGCCCGGCGTACGGGCCGAGCCTCACCGCGCGGGCCCAGCGCAGCCGGCGATCGCGGCAGTCGTTGCACCCCAGCGCCGAGCCGGGCCCGAGGATGGCCCGGACCTCGTGCGGGCCGACCGTCCCCGCGCAGCGCGGGCAGTACGCATCCGCCGCATCGGGATGCCAGCCCAGCTCCGCGGCCCGGCGGGCGATGGGCTCGTGCGTCGGCGCCAGGAACGCCCGCTCGAACTCGGTCCACCACCTCGGCCCGGGCCGGAGCCAGCGGTCAAAGCCGGGCCGGGCCGGTTCGCGCGGGGCGGTGGTGATGACATTGCCGGCGATGGTGGACTGGCCATCGCGGGGAGGCCAGGTGAACGAACCATTCTGGTGTTGATCGCGCCGAGGCATGCGAAGATCCCACAGTCCCTGAACGTGGATCCCAGCTTACCGCGGGCGGTGCTCTCGGGGAATCCGCCCCGGATCGGACGGGCGGACCCCGGCATCCGCAACCCCGCCCGAGCCGCGCGGGTAATCCGAAAGTGACCTCTCGCTTGTTTCAGTTTCATGGCGGGAGGTTCGTGACCAGCTCAACAGAGCATGCACCCGCCAAGTCGAGCCCTCACGGGCGCACCTGCGGTGGGCACATCCATCTCGCGGGGGTTCCGGAAGGAGTACATGATGTTCGGCAGCAGCATCCTGAAGTGCGCGGCGCGGCTCTTGGCGTTGGCGGTCATCGGCCTGTCGGCATCGCCGGCCCGGGCCCAGCCGTGCGCGCGGTGGGATGTTGCGATCCCAAATCCCCGTTCGGGAATCGGCGCTGCGTACGACAGCGTACGCGGGCGGACGGTGCTCTTCGGCGGCATGATGGAAGGTGGTTTGTTCTCCTCCAGCTTCGAGCGCGACACGTGGTCGTGGGATGGTGAACGCTGGGCCCGGCTCAGCGAATCCGGGCCCAGCCCGCGCTGGGCGATGGGTATGGCCTACGACCGGGCCCGCGACCGAGTCGTGCTGTTCGGGGGCGCGGATTCGAACACGTTTTTCGCCGACACGTGGGAGTGGGATGGACAGGCGTGGTCGATCCGCGCGGTGGCCGGGCCGGGCCCGCGCCGCGGCTGCATGATGGCATACGACGAGTCGCGCGGGCGGACCGTGCTCTTTGGGGGCGCGGATTCCACGGGTTGGCTCGGTGATACATGGGAGTGGGATGGCCGGGCCTGGATCAAGCTGTCGGTCGATGGTCCGTCGCCACGCGAATTCGCCGCGGTGACGTATCACGCCGGGTTGCGAGAAGTCATGATCTTCGGGGGCTCCCTGCCGGGCGCCGTCCGGTCGGATGAGTTCTGGTCTTGGAACGGCGAGCGGTGGCGCAAGATCGAAGGTGAGGGATCACCGGCGCGCGTCGGGGCGGGCCTGAGCTACGACCGCGCGAGGGATCGCCTTGTGCTCGCGGGCGGGGTCCCTGCCGGAACCGGATACGTCACGTGGGAGTGGGATGGTTTGACATGGTCAAACCGAGGGATCGGCGGCCCGTTCACGTACTTCTTCGGATTCGTGTTCGATGAAATCCGACAGGTGTCGTACGGCATGGGCGGAGCATACTTCAGCCACACAGTGTTCCAGCTAGAAGCCTGGGATGGCGTGAGTTGGACCGATGTCTCCATGTGCGGCCCAATCGACCGCAGCGGCCATTCGATGGTGTTCGATGGGGCGCGCGGCGAGGCCGTCGTCGTGGGGGGAATCTCCCACGAGGTTTCGTTATTCGATGATACTTGGGTGCGCGGTGCCGACGACTCGTGGACCAAACTTCCTGTGGCCGGTCCTGGACCGTTCGAGCAGGCGGCGATGGCATACGACAGCGGCCGATCTGCCGCAGTGTTGTTTGGTAGAGATGACAGCAAGACATGGGAATGGGATGGCGCTGTGTGGAGCTTGCGTACTACTGATCGACCTGCGGCGAGGTCGAGCCACGCCATGGCGTACGACTCTGCCCGTGGTGTTTCCGTCATGTTCGGGGGTAATTTCTCAGGCCCGGACGACTCTTCCACCTGGGAGTGGAACGGTACGGCTTGGAGCGAGCACGCGGCGGCCGGGCCGCGCCCTGTCTACGACCACGCCATGGCCTACGACCCGGTCCGCCGGGTTACGGTGCTCTTTGGTGGTCGTCTCGGACCCAGCTACGGAGATACGTGGGAGTGGGATGGGTCGATATGGACCCAGCGTCAGGTGACAGGGCCCGGGCCTCGCTACGGGCACTCCATGGCGTACGTACCAACTCTGCAGGCCATCGTCCTCTACGGCGGCATGCGCAGGGACTTTGGTTCGGATCTGTATTTCGACGACACCTGGATGTGGAACGGCGAAACGTGGACCCAGCTAGTCGTCGCCGGGCCGCTGCCGCGAGTCGAGCACGCAATGGCGTTCGATCAGCGCAAGCAGAGGCTCCTCCTGGTTGGTGGGTCGCCCGATAGGGCGTCCTCGCCAAGCGACTTCGGCGACACCTGGGAACTCGCGGTGTATGACACATTGTCGATCACGCGCGGGCCGACTTCCGCCACGGCGGTCTCGGCCCGGCCCGTCTCGTTCACTGCGGAGGTTTCGGGCGGCGGAACGATCACCTACCAGTGGAAGAAGGATGGCGTGGCGCTCATCGATGATGGCCGGATCGTCGGCTCCGGAACCGGCACGCTCACCATCATCGCGGCCCAGCGGGGCGATGCCGGCACCTACACCCTCGAGGTCACCAACGCTTGCGGGCACGATGAGAGCGTCCCCGCGCTGCTCACCATCACCTGCCGGGCCGACCTCGACCGCGATGGCACGGTTGACTTCGCCGATTACCTCGCGTTTCTGTCCGGCTTCGATGCGCAGGACCCCGAGGCCGATCTGACGCTCGATGGCATCGTCGATTTCGCCGATTACCTGGATTTCCTCAACGCCTACGAGGAGGGCTGCTGACTCACCCCGCCAGTTTCGCCCGCAGCAATGAAGCCCGCGCCACCCTTCGCTGCTCCTGGTCCATCTCCCGGCTCAGCACCCGCTGCAGGTGCGCGGGCTGGATCAGCAGCATCAGCTGGTTCACCAGCCGCTGCTCCACGTGCTTGATCAGCCCCAGCACCACACCCAGCCGCACGTGGCTGAGCATCTGCATCGCTTCCTCGGTCGTGAGCAGCCGGGCGTGCGTGAGCGTGCCGTAGGCCCGGTACACCTGGTCCTCGAGCGCTGTCGCTCGCTTGGACTGCAGGGTCCGCCGGGCCACGCGCTCGTACTCGATGATCTGCGGCACGATCTCCTGCTGGAGGTCCTGCAGAATCACCTTCTCGCTCTTGCCCAGCGTCGTCTGGTTGGAGAACTGGTAGAAGTCGCCCGCGGCATCCGAACCCTCGCCGTAGAAGCCCCGCACCGCCAGGTTCATGTCCTGGGCAGCGCGCTTGGCCTTCTCGATGTCGCCGGTGAGCTTCAGCCCCGGCAGGTGCAGCATCACCGACATGCGCAGGCCCGTGCCGACGTTGGTGGGGCAGGCGGTGAGGTAGCCGAAGCGCTGGGAGAAGGCGTAGTCGAGCCCCGCCTCGATCTTGTCGTCGATCTGGTCGATCTCGGCCCAGCCTTCATCGAGGGCGAGCCCGGAGCGGATGACCTGGATGCGGAGGTGGTCCTCCTCGTTGACCATGATCGAGAGGCGCTCGCCCGGCAGGCCGACGGCGACGCCGCGGGGGTCATCGGGAATCCCCGCCGGCGCCGGGCCCGGCGCGAGGACCGATCCGGGGTGCGATGCGGGCTTGCCCTTGGCGTGCTGCTTGGAGATGAGGTGGCGCTCCACCAGCAGCGAGCGCTCGGCCGAGCCGAGCTCGTGAAGGTTGGCCCACATGATCTTCTCGCACAACCCGGCCTTGAGGACCTGGGCCCGGACGAGGTCGAGCACGTGGACGCGGTCGGCAGCGCCCGCGCGGTGGACGAAGGGCAGCCCGGCGAGGTTCCTCGCCAGCCGCACGCGCGAGGACATCACGACATCACTGGCCGGGCCATCGCCGCGGAGCCACTCCGTGCCGTTCTCGAAGGCCGGCGAGGGATCGTGGGGTTGCCCGGCGGAATGCGGCATGCTCGGACCTCTCAGGCCGGGTTGGCCTCATCCAGCTTGCGCAGCTCATCCCGGAGCCGGGCCGCCTTTTCGTATTGCTCGGCCTTGACGGCTTCATCGAGCTGCTTGCGGATGGCCCGGAGCCGGGCCGCTCGCTCCTGGAGCTGCGCGGTCAGCGAGGCCTGCGGGCTGGGCCCGCCCCCGCGGCGGCGCGGGCCCTTGCCAATGTGGTGCGTGGCGCCCTCGTGGGCCCGCTCGATGAGCGGGGCGAGCTGGTTCTCGAAGGTCTTGTAGCAGTCGGGGCAGCCCAGGAGGCCGCCCTGCTTGAACTCGGCGTAGCCCATGCGGCAGGTGGGGCAGGAGTTGCCCTTGGGCGTCTGCGGCGCGGCTTGGCCCAGCACGTGCGGGAGGACGTACTTGCCGATGAGTTCATCGATGGAGACCTGGGGCTGGACGCCGATGCCGTGCTGCTGGGCGCACTGCTCACAGAGGTGGCGCTCGATGCGGGCGCCGTTCTTCATGGTGACCTCGCGCACCGTAGCCTCGTTGTCGCAGTGGTCGCACTTCATCCTGAAAGTCAGTCTAGGCCCGGTGGGGGCGACCCGGGCTTCCGGGCGGGCTGGGGTGACCGCCTCCTCGAGATGGGCTTGACCCGGGCCGAGGCGCAGCGCAGGCAAGAAAAAACCTCCCGAGCGCGGGAGGTCCGTGTGTGCGTGCGATGTCGGAGGGCCGCCCCGGGATCAGCCGTGCTTGGCGGCCTTCTGCTGGCGGGTGTAGCCGTACTTGCGCTTGAGGGGCTTGACGACGAGGCCCTGGCGGATGGCCCGGGCCGAGGCCTTCACGCGGGTGGGGGCACCGTCGATGATGGCGGTGACATCCTGAAGGTTGGGCTTGAAGGTGCGGCGGGTGATGCCGGTGGGCTTGAGGCCGAAGCCGCCCTTGCTGACGGCCTGGCCGCGCCAGGCCCGCTTCATCCCGCGGGCGGTCTTCTTACCGGTGAAATGGCACTGGGCGGGCATGGGTCAAACCTCATCTAAAGCCAGGGATCGGTCCATCTACAGGGAGGGAAGGATAGCCCCCGCACCGGGCCAGGCAAGGAACGGGGCGATGGGCCCGCCCGCCGGGCCCGGCCCCCCTCCGGGCCCCCGGTTATCCGTACCCTTCCCCCGCCAGTTCCGACACCATTCCCTCCGAGCAAGGAGTTCCCATGTCCGCCAAGACCGCCGCCTTCGCCGCCCAGTCCGCGACCAGCCCGCTCGCCGCGATGTCCATCGACCGCCGCGATCCGGGCCCGCGCGATGTCCAGATGGAGATCCTGTTCTGCGGGGTCTGCCACTCCGACCTGCACACGGCCCGGGGCGAATGGCCCGGCATCGTGTTCCCGGTCGTGCCGGGCCACGAGATCGTCGGGCGGGTGACGGCCGTGGGGAAGGAGGTCAAGGGGTTCAAGGCGGGCGACCTGGCGGCCGTCGGATGCCTGGTTGATTCATGCCGCGGCTGCGCCAGCTGCAAGGAAGGGCTGGAGCAGTTCTGCGATGGGATGGTCATGACCTACAACAGCCCGGACAAGCACATGCCGGGGAAGATGACCTACGGCGGCTATTCCAAGTCGATCGTGGTCGATGAGCGGTTCGTCCTGCGCGTGCCAAAGAACCTCGACCCCGCGGCGGCCGCGCCGCTGCTGTGCGCGGGGATCACGACCTATTCGCCGCTGCGCCACTGGGGCGCGGGGAGGGGCAAGAAGGTCGGCATCGTCGGGCTGGGCGGGCTGGGGCACATGGGCGTCAAGTTCGCGCACGCCTTCGGGGCCCACACCGTGCTCTTCACGACCTCGGCCTCCAAGATCGAGGATGGCAAGCGGCTGGGGGCCGATGAAGTGGTGATCTCGAAGGATGATGCGCAGATGGGCAAGCACATCCAGAGCTTCGACTTCATCCTCAACACCGTCGCCGCCTCGCACAACCTCGATGCCTTCACGAACCTGCTGAAGCGTGATGGCACGCTGTGCCTGGTCGGGGCGCCATCCACGCCGCACCCCTCCCCCAACGTCTTCCCGCTGATCTTCAAGCGCCGGGCCATCGCGGGGTCGCTCATCGGCGGCCTCCCCGAGACCCAGGAGATGCTGGATTTCTGCGGCAAGCACAGCATCGTCTGCGACATCGAGAAGATCGCGATGGCGGACATCAACACCGCCTACGAGCGCATGCTGCGGAGCGATGTGAAGTACCGCTTCGTGATCGACATGGCGACGCTGCGGTAAGCGCCGCCGGGCCCGGCGCAGAAAAACGCCCGCGGATGGCCTCACCCGCGGGCGTCAGCTTCGGTCGGCCGATGAAGACTCAGTGCTTCGCCGCAGGGGCAGCGCCCGTCCGCGTGAAGCTGATCTCCATCATCTTGTACTCCTTGCCGCTCTTGGGCTCGAGGCCCCACATCTCCATCGTCCGGGTGTCCTTGCCCGTGATCTTGTCGATCTCGCGCATCTTCGCCGTCTTCTGCGTGATCGGGCAGGAGTAGTCGTACGACCACGTCAGCGTCTTGTTGTCCGACGACAGCTCGGCCTTGCCCATCATGATGCCCGTCGAGTGGTTGTCGATCCACGTGCCCTGGAACGTCCGGGACACGTTGTCGTACCCCGTGATCCCGACCCCGGTGTACGGGCCCATCCCGGGGATGTCGCCCTTGAACTCGCACTTGACGAACCGCCCTTCCATGATCGGCGTGATCGTCATCGTCACCTCGCTCGCCATCGCCTCGGTGTCGGGCGCCATCCACATCTTCTGCTTGCCCGTCCACACGCCCGCGCCCTCGGTCAGCCACTTCTGCATCTCGCCCGGCGTGCCGGCATCCATGCACGCCTTCATGTCCGCCTCGGTCCAGCCGGGCGGGAGCTGATGCTCGCCGGGCTGCGCTGCCTTGTCCTTCGGGGGCTCCGCGAACGAGAGCGAAGCCGCCACCGCCGCCAGACCCACGAACCCGATCCGTGCCACTCGACGCATGGGAACTCTCCTTGTCGGCCGCGCACCGCGCGGCCGCGTGCTTGATCGCGGGCCCACCTCAGGCCCGCGCGGGCCCCGGTCCCCTTACGTCCCCGGTCACCCCGTCGTCCCCGAAGCATAGGGCAAAAGCCCCCGATCAACAACCAGACTTCACCCTTGCAGTTTCCACCCGCCAGGCAACCGCGCCTTGGCGAGCACGTCCGCCTCCCGCTCGGGAGAGAAAGTCACTTCCACTCCCCGCCCGCGCAGCCATTCCCGCACCGCTTCCAACGTCCGGGCCGGCTCCGTCAGCACCAGCCCCGCCGCGCGGGCCCGGGCCGAATCGATGTGCATCAGCCCGCTCCTCGGCCCGTGCTTCTCCCTGTACAGCGGCAGCTCGAACTCGTTCACTCCCGCGGCGCGGACCACCTCCGCGGGCACCCACACGGGCCGGGCCACTCCCAGCAGGCGCATGAACTCGTGCCAGGTCATCCGCGGCCCGGCGCTGTTGAACGGGCCCGCAAGCCCGCGCTCGACGACGGTCACCGCGAACCGCGCGAGATCCCGCACATCAACCACCTGGAGATGATCCGATCCATCTCCCGGCGCCAGCATCTCCCCGCCCGACTCCGCCGCCACCTCGGCCCGGCGCACCCAGTACGCGTAACGACCCGACGGATCACCCGGGCCGACCACGATCTGCGGCCTCAGGATCGCGCACCGCTCGCCGTACGCCTCGTTGACGATGTCCTCGCACGCCACCTTCGCCATCCCGTACACCGGGCCATCCAGCTCCACCACATCCTCCGGCGCGGGCCGCACGCGCGGATGCCCCTCATCAACCGGGCCCTTCCGGGGGTCCCCGTACACCGCCACCGCGCTGATGAAGATGTACCGCCCGACCCGCCCGCGCAGCATCTCCGCCGCCGGGCCAACCTGCCGCGGCGTGTACCCGCTCACATCGATGCACGCGTCCCACGTGCGCCCGCGCAGCGCCTCCAGGCCGACCGGGCCCAGGTCGCGGTCGCCGTGCAGACGCTCGACCGCCGCGGGCAGTTCATCGGGCGTCCGCCCGCGTGTGAACGTCGTGACCTCGTGACCCGCCGCGAGCAGCGCCGCGGCGATGTGCCGGCCGATGAACACGCTCCCGCCGAGGATGAGGATGCGCATGCCCGGATCCTCCGCCGATCGCCCCGGGTCAGTTCCCCGACTTCACCCAGCCCGTGTCCACACCGTGCCGGCGCAGGATCGCTGTGAGCTGGCCCGTATGGTGCTGGATGTGCCGAAGGTAGTACAGATGAAGCTCGGCCCGGCTGAACTTCAGGCGCGGGAATCCGGATGGCCCGGCGAGCGAGGCCTCGGTCTCCGCGGCCATCGATTCCGCCAGCTTCCGACGAATGAAGTCCAGGTAGCTCAGTAGTTCCGCCCGCTCGAACTTCCGGCTGGGGTATTCCTCATCGAGTTCGGCCCGCCCGGCCGGGTGCATGCCGCCGGGCCCGGTCTGCGGGGCCCAGGATGCATCATCCTTCGACAGGTACACATCCGCGAAGCAGAGCGTGTGGTACGCGACCATCCAGAAGGGGTACCTTGCGATCGGCGAGTCCCAGTGCTCATCGGGGCACTTTTCGATGGCCTCGCCCAGCATGGCGAGGGCGGCGGAGAACTGGCGCGTCGCCGCGTTCTTGAACAGGCTGCCCATGCGCTGCCTCCGTTCGGGCCCGGCTTCTAGGGCTGCGCCCGCAGGTCGAGCCGCATCTCGCCGTCAACCACCGTAAAGCCCGCCCGAGCATAGATCGGCGCGGCCTTGGGGAACGCGTGGAGCGTGATCTTGCCGCAGCCGTGCAGCCGGGCCAGCTCAACCAGCCTCCGCAGCAGCTCGGTCGCGATTCCCCGCCCCCGCCACGCCGGGACGGTGTACATGTTCATGATGTACGCCTCGCGCCCCGTGGGGAACAGGCCCGATGGCGGCACCCGCCGGCGCACCAGGCCGCTGATCGCCACGACGGCGTCATCGGCCAGGGCGAGCATCGAGGTGAACTCGCTCGTCGGCAACGCTTCCAGGAAATAGCGGCGCATGGCCTCGCGCACCGCCGGGCCCGGCGGCTCGCCGCCGGTCGCCTCAGCGAGGAACGCGCACCGCATCGCGATCAGCGTTTCGACATCGTCCGCCGTCGCCGCGCGGAAACCGATGGTGCTCATGCGCGATCGCGCCTCCGCGCCTTACCCCGCCCGGCTCAGGTTCTCGCGCTTGAGCATCAGCTCCAGCGTCTGGGCCACCATCTCGATGTCCCGGGGCGTCAGGTCGTTGTAGAAGGGCAGCGCGATCGTCCGCTGGCTCACCGATTCGGCGATCGGGAAGGCGCCGGGCCCGTACCCGAACTCCTCGCGGTAGAACGGCTGGAGGTGGATGCAGGGGAAGTAGTCCGCCGCCCCCACCTCGTGGTTGCGCATCCCGCGGATGATCCGGTCCCGCTCCTCCTGCGTGTAGCTCGTCGCCAGCCGCACCACGAACACGAACCAGCTCATCACGCTGTCCTGGTCGATCGTCGGCATGATCAGGTGCGGGTTGCCCGCGAGGCGGTGGATGTACAGCTGCGCGACGCGCTGCCTCGCCTCGATGATCTCATCCAGCCGCCGCATCTGGGCCACTCCCAGCGCCGCGTTCAGCTCCGCCAGCCGGTAGTTGTACCCCAGCCGCTCGTGCCGAAGCCACGACCCGCCCGGCTGCCCGCCCGCCGACTGCGAGGTCATGCCCACCGCGATCGTCCCCGACCCGGGCGGCTGCCATCCCAGCGGGCGCCCCTGGTTCCGCATCGACCGGCACATCTCGGCCAGGCGCGGATCATCGGTGACGATCATCCCGCCCTCGCCGGTCGTGATCTGCTTGTTGGGGTAGAACCCGAAGACCCCGGCCCGGCCGAACGAGCCGGCGGGCCGGCCTCGGTGCATCGTCCCCAGGGCCTCGCAGCAGTCCTCGATCAACGGGATCTCGTGCCGGGCCGCGATCTGCGCGTACGTGTCCATCCACTGCGGGTTGCCGAAGGTCTCGACCGCCAGGATCGCCTTGGTCCGGGGCGTGATCGCCGCCTCCACCAGCGCGGGGTCCATGTTTAGGCTCTTGGGATCGATGTCCACGAAGACGGGCCTGGCCCCGACGTACAGGATGCAGTTGGCCGAGGCGATGAACGAGAACGGCGTCGTGATCACCTCATCGCCGGGCCCGATGTTCAACCCCTTCAGGACCAGGTGAAGCCCGCACGTCCCCGAGGAGACCGCCACCCCGTAGCGGGAGCCGGCCCGGGCCGCGACGCTCCGCTCGAACTCCTCCACGCGCGGGCCGATCGACAGCCTTCCCGAGCGCAAAGTCTGCAGGACCAGCTCCTCTTCGAGGGAGGTGATGTCGGGGCGGCTGAGTGGGATCTCGATATCGGACATGGCAGACTTATCGGCAATCCGGGCCGGGCCCGCCAGCCGCCGGCCCGGCGCTTCCTCGGTTAGCGCCCATCCCCGGCCCGCGCGAGCGCCGTGTGCAGGCGCCCGGCCAGCTCCGCCAGCCCGATGCCCGTGAACTCTACCCCCAGTTCCGGGGCGAGGTCCTGCTGACCCTGGGTTTCCAGCCGCCCGGTGATCCGCTGGTAGGCGGTGATCACCGTCGAGTGGTTGGGGCGGGAAAGGGCCCGCGCGATCTCGGGGAAGCTCAGCGTGGTCAGCTTGCGAGCCAGGTACGTGATCAGCGACCGGGCCATGACCACCCGCTTGTGGCGACCCCGGCCCCCCAGGTCTGAGGGGTCCACGTGGAGCGAAGCGCAGACCTCGCTGATGATCGCGGCGATCTGGATAGGCCGCCGGGCCCGGGCATCGGCGCCGGCTGTCGAATCCAGCCCCAGCGCCCGCCGGACGGCGAGGATCCCCACCTGCCCGGCCGTCGCGCTGAACTCCGGGAGCAGGCGCTGCACCGCATCCACCCGCAGCAGCAGGCCCTCCAGCTCGCGGACGGAAACCCCCGCCTCGCCGGGCCGGCTCCCGTGGTCCGCCAGCAGCTTCGCCGCCGCCGGCTCGAGCACCAGCCCGCGCCGCCGGGCCAACTGCAGCACGATCCGCTGCCGCAGCTCCGCATCCGGCGGGTCGAGCCGGACGACGATCCCCGACATGAACCGAGAGATCAGCCCCTCGCTCAGGCGCTGGATGTCCCGCGGGTGGCCATCGGAGGCCAGCACCACCCGCGCGTGGCCCAGGTTGATCGCGTCGAAGGTGTGCAGCAGCTCGTTCTGCGTCTTCTCCTTGCTGGAAAGGAAGTGCACATCATCGAGGCACAGGAGGTCGAGGCCGCGGTAGGTCTTGCGGAACGCGTCGATCTGGTTGTTGCGGACCGCCGTGATGTACTCGTTGGTGAAGGTCTCGGCGGTGAGGTAGCGCACGCCCGAGCCGGGCCGGCGCTCCGCGAAGCGGCCCGCCAGCGCCTGGAGCAGGTGCGTCTTGCCCAGCCCGCAGCCGCCGTGGATGAACAGCGGGGCGGGGGAGGCGGCGTCATCGGCCTCGGCGACCTGGAGGGCTGCGCTGTACGCCAGGCGGTTGGTAGCCCCGACGACGAAGTCATCGAAGCGGTAGCGCATCGCCGGGCGGTGGGGGAGTCGGCGGGCGCCGGGCTCGCCGGCGCGGGGCTCGGGACCGCGGGGCTCGCGCGGGCCCGCGTAAAGGCTGGATGGGCGCGGCGCATCCGGGCCCGGCTCGAGTTCGTGGCGTCCGGGCCGGGCCGGGTTGGCGGGCGTCTCGCGCCCCGATTCGCGGGGCTGCTCGGGGGCCACCTGGAAGTGCAGGGTGACCGCCGAGGGGTCGCTCGGGGCGAGTTCGGCTTCCGCAGCGCGGCGGAGGGCCGTGCCGAACTTGCGGTCGAGCCACTCGGCGGAGAAGCCGGTGTGGACCGTGACATCGACGCGGCCGTTCTCGACCGAGATGCCCGCGGCGTGGTCGAAGAGGCGCTCGACGCGGCCCGGGCCCAGGTCATCCGAGAGGCGGCGGAGGATGCGATCAACCTGTTCGCGGGAGACGGGCTGCAGTGCGGGACCAACTTCCGGGGCGGGGGCGGGCTCCAGTTCCGGGACGGCGGCCCGGGCGGGTGTGCATGCGGCATCGTTCACGACCACCGACGAGTGGCGCGTCTTCACTCTCATCTCACCTTTTCGCGAGCCGTCGCGACCTGGCGGGGCAATGGCCACCGAGCGCCGTTCCCCGAAACCCACACACCACAGTCCATTCCCGAGAGCGGGCCGCTGGGACGGAGAGCGCGACGCGATATCCTCCGGGATTACCAAGCCCGGCCCCGGCATTCCTCCGGATGGCTGTTCGCGTTCGCTCCGCCGACCTGGCGGCCCGCCGACGGTCGCGTCCATGACCGATGGCGACAAGGTAGAGGGTGCGACCCTCCTCGGCAACGGCCGCGCGCTCGGGCGCGATCTCCACATCGGCGTCCGGGCCGCGTTTTCCAAGGACTTAGTGCGCACAAAAAAAACTTGTCAACAACGCCGCGCGACGAATGCGTAAAGACTGTGCAAAACTCGCCCGCCTATCGCGGCCCGCTCAGAGTTCGCACCAGCGCGACGCGCCGGGCGAACGAAGCGAATCCCAGGCGACGATAGAGCCTGATCGCGGGCTCGTTCCGCTCATCCACCGCGCAGTTCACTTCCGATGCCCGGCCCAGCTTCGAGAGTCCGAAACTCAGGAGCCGCCCGCCCAGCCCCCGCCCGCGCAGCGATGGAGAGAGCCCGAGGTAGACCAGCTCCGCGGTGGCCCGGTCCTGCCCTCGGTTGAGCAGCAGGCAGCCCTCCGGCGCATCATCGAGCGTGATGACCCACCACAGCGTCGGGTCCCAGCGCCCGGTGGCGCGGTGAGACTGGAGAATGTCGGAGGTTTCGCGAAGCCCGCACAGCTCGGGGCAGTCGAGCGTCTCGATGTAGCTGCGGTCCAGCGCTGTGATCAGCGTGGCATCCTGCGCGGCCCGGTCACCGAGCTCGTCGAGCCGGATGATCCGCACACCCTCGGGCCACACCACCGGTTGTGGGTCGGCGGGCGCCGGGCCCACGCGTCTCATATAGGAAAGTTCGCCGACGTGGGTGAAGCCCGCTTCGCGGAAGGCGTCGATTGCCCAGAGGTCCCTGGGTTCGGGGAGGGCCTGCGCGATCTTGGCGGCGTCGGGCTTGAGGCGTGGCAGTTCAGCGCAGGCGGCGTCGATGCACGCCGCGCGTTCGGCGAGCCCGGCGGCCCGGCCGCCCGGATCGCCCCCGGGCGGGGGCTCGGAAATGAAGAGCATGACCGTCCGGCCCGAGCCCAGGACCGCGAGGCAGACCTGGCGCACGGGCTCGGGCCCGGCCGATTCGAGCGTGCCCCACGTGAGGGAAAAATCGATGCCGTGCGTGGAGGCGCCGGTGAGGAGGCGCGTGGCGGCGGCGTTGCGGTCGGGGAGTTGCTGGCTGACAAGGCGGCGTGCGGCGGCCCAGTGCAGCGATTCAGGCAGTCGCAGAACCCGGGCGGCGGCGGGAGGATGGGGAACCGGCTCGGTCACGGGGGCGGATCTCGGGAGGGCGGAGTTGGCAGGCCCGGAGCTCGCGGGGGTGGGGGACTTTGACCCTCGCCCGGCGATCAGTAGACTATCCCACCCTGACCCAAGATCGAGAGGCGCGCATGTCCAGCCGAAACACCAGGTTGAGTTCCAAGTGGGCCCCCTTCGCCGCGTGCTGGGCGTTCGCTGTCGCGGTCTGGTGCGGGTCCGCGCCGGCCCGGCCGCCGGAACCCGACCCCGTGCCGCGTCGCTGGCAGATGGAGGTCCAGCCCGGGCCGCTGCGCTTCGCGACGATCGATGTGCCCGGCAAATCCGAGCGGTCGTATTTCTACATGACCTACAAGGTGACCAACGCCTCGGGCAACGACCTGCTGCTGGCGCCGGCGTTTGACCTGGCCAACGACCGGGGTGTAGTGGTCCGCTCGGGGCGGGATGTGCCCGCCGAGGTGACGCGGGCGCTGCTCGCGCAGCTGGACAACCCCTTCCTGGAGGACCAGATCGGGATTCTCGGGATCCTGCAGCAGGGCCCGGAGAACGCCAAGGAGGGGCTGGTGGTCTGGCCCGCCCAGGACATCAAGGGGGAGGAGGTGGCGGTGTACGCCTCCGGGTTCAGCGGGGAGAGCCGAAACGTGGAGTCGCCGGACCCGCGGACGGGCGAGATGAAGCGCTACAACCTCCGTAAGACGCTGATGTTGCGTTATCGGATCCCCGGGGAGATTTACGAGCGCGGCAGCGAGCCTCTCGAGTTGGTCGAGCGGCGGTGGATTCTGCGGTAGGACCGGTCTAGCCTTTTGGCCCTCCGGGCCAGCGGCCCGGCGGGTTGCCTCGTCAGCTTGCATCACCAGTCGCGGCCGGGCCTCCGGCGGCGGCCCGACCGGGAAGGATTACGCGTCATGGCACATAAAAAGGGACAGGGCTCGACCAAGAACGGGCGCGACTCCAACCCGCAGTTCCGCGGGATCAAGCTCTACGGCGGCGAAGTGGCCAAGCCCGGCTCGATCATCGTCCGCCAGGTGGGCACCCCGTTCCAGGCGGGTTTTAACGTCCGCCGGGCCAAGGATGACAGCCTCTTCTCGGTGGCAGAGGGTCGGGTGGTTTTCCGCGGCCGCAAGGTCCACGTCGATCCGATCGACGAGAAGGCCAACCGCCCGGCGTTCCTGAAGGCCAAGGCGAGCTGAGTCCCCGGCGATCTCCCAGGCTCATCTGACCCCCGCGCGCAGCGGGGGTTTTTGTTGAACGGTGTCAGAAGAGGTCACGCGCTGTTCCCCGCCCCCTGTCCGCTGTCTGCTTCCTCGACACCCCACATCTCGAGCTCGGGCGGGATCAGGTCGGCCAGTTCGGTCACCAGGCGGATCATGACCGGCAGCCGCGCGGGCGTGATGTGCCCGCTGGCAACGACCGAGATCGCCCCCTCGCCGATCGTCACCCAGTACTCCCTGGGCCATTCCGCCAGCCACGCCTGCATCTCGGGCGAGATGAGCACCACGGCGAAATCCTCATCCGCGGTCTTCACGCGCCAGCGGTCGTTGAACGCGGGGTTCTCGAGCTGGATGTCCTTCATCCCCACCAGCTCGGCGAGCTTGCGGAAGATCCCCTCGGGCGTGATGCGAAGGTCGGGCCAGCGGCCCGGCGCCGCGACCGACACGATCGCGTGCCGCACGGTGTGCTGGCTCTTGCCCGAACCGCTCGTGTAGCTGTGCTCGACGAGCACGACCTCGCGGTCGCCCGCGCGGGCCACACCGGCGAAGCCGACGCCCTTGGCGCCGGTGCGCAGCTCGCGCATCAGGCCGGTGCGGTCGAAGAAGTACCGGGCCGCATCCTCATCTTTCAGCCCCAGCCCGTGGCGGATGCTGACGCCCGCCGCCTCGCAGGCCTCGCGCTGGCGCTGCGCGCGGCGTTTCTCGGCGGCGATCGCCAGCGCGATGAAGACGCCGACGAACGCGAAGAAGCCGGCGAAGATCAGGACGTTGGACATGCGCGGGAGTGTACCGCCGGGCCGCCCGCATCTACGCGATGATCGCGGCCCGGATCGCGGCTATGCACTTCAGCAGCCCGGGCACTTCGGCGAGCGGCAGCATGGTGCTGGCGTCGCTCATCGCCTTCGCGGGCTGGGGGTGGCACTCGATGAAGAGGGCGTGCGCACCGGCGGCGGCGGCGGCGCGGGCCAGGAGCGGGGCGCGATCCGGGCGGCCGCCGGTCTGCTCGCCCGTGCCGGGGAGCTGCGTGGAGTGCGTGCAGTCGAAGCAGACGGGCGCGGGCCCGCCCTCGGCCTTGAGCTCCATGAGGTCGCCCAGGCCGAGGAAGTCGTTGACGAGTCGGTGGTAGCCGAAGAATGTGCCGCGCTCGGTGAGCATGACGTTGCGGCAGCCGGCCTCGGCGAGCTTGCGGATGGGCCCGGCCATCTCGCCGGGGGAGAGGAACTGGCCTTTCTTGACGTTGACGCCGCGCCCGTGGGCGGCGGCGGCGATGCCGGCGGCGCAGAGCAGGTCGGTCTGGCGGCAGAGGAAGGCGGGGATCTGGATGAGGTCAACCGCGCGGGCCGCGGGCCCGGCCTGCGAGGCTTCGTGGATGTCGGTGGTGATGGGGACCTTGAGAGTCTCGCGGATCTCGGCGAGCCATTCGAGGCCCTTTTCGAGGCCGGGCCCGCGCGGCGAGTTGATGCTGGAGCGATTGGCCTTGTCGAACGAGGCCTTGAAGATGTAGGCCAGGCCGAGGGCGGCGCAGGCGTCCCGGAGGGTGCGGCCGATGTCGAGCCCCAGCTCGCGCGATTCGAGGACGCACGGCCCGGCGATGATGGCGAGGGGCTTGGATGGCCCGATCTGGACGGGCCCGGCGGTGCAGAGGCGGGTCATGCAGGGAGGGTAGGTCGGCGGATCGGAGTTTCACGACAGAGGCGCGGAGGCACAGAGAGGAAGGGGATTTGGGGTCGGGAGTAGCGACCAACACAGGGGAGCGGTCGGCTCGCGCCGGGTTTCGCTTCTCTGTGTTGCTGCGCCTCTGCGGTGAGTTCTATCTCAACCCAGGTCGTACTGGTTCAGGAACTCCAGGTAATCGGCGAAGTCGACGAACCCATCTCCGTTGAGGTCGGCCCGCGGGTCCTGGGCGTTGTACAGGTTCAGGAACTCGAGATAGTCGGCGAAGTCAACTTCGCAGTCCTTGTTGAAGTCGATGGTGGCGAAGTTGTCGTAGCTGGCGACCCAGGTGCGCCAGCTGGAGGATGAGGTCGTCCACTCGTGGTGCCCCCAGAAGCGGCAGGGGTTGGCGGGGTCGGGGCGGGTGGCGCTGTAATCGCCCCAGCGGGTCGCGGCGGTGAAGGGTGTGGTGCTGGCCCGGACGAGCGTCTGGGCCCGCATCGTGCCCGGGGCATCGGTGTGGCGCCGCACGGCCCGCCACATGCTGATGAACTCGGTGGGGCCGGAGCGGGCGTAGGTGATGGCGGCGTCGCCGGCGTCGTTGGCGTCGATGCTGGGGAAGTAGGCGTGGTTGGAGACGCCGGCGTCGATCTCGCCCCACTGGGCCAGCGAGGGGTTGGTGCCGCTGGCGGGCCAGCCGTTCATCCTGAACTCGTACCAGCGGACACGCGTGCGGCTGGTGACGGCGGCGGTCGTGATGTGGTGCACGGCCCACAGCGAGCCGTTGCGGTAGGAGCAGCTCCAAAACCGCGGCTCAAAGAGCGTGGGCCGTGAGGAGGTGCCCTGCTGCGTCGGCGGCGTGGGGAAGCGGTACTCGGGAACAGTCAGGTCGAACGTCACGCGCGTGGGCGTCGTCAGCGGGTTGCGGACGGCGTGGAAGCGGACGGCGGTGTTGGAGCTCGCCTCGAACGACTGGATGAGATACTGGGCCGGCGCGGGCGAGTTCATCGGCGGCACGCCGTAGGAGTGGCTGCCGGTGACCAGCAGGCTGCGGGTGGCGGGGGAGGGCAGCCCGGCGAGCACGGCCGCCTTGTCCACCGTGAAGACCAGGAAGTCATCGGGGGCAAAGAAGTCGGCGGTAAGGGTGATGGAGGTCGCATCGAAGGCGAAGTTGGGCGAATCGATGTCGTTGCCGCCCAGCGCGGTGACGTTGAAGCGGTACTTGTGCCACGTTCCGACGGGGTTGGCATCATCCGACACGGCGTAGAGGAAGAAGCTCTGCCCGCCCGTGCGCTCGCAGGCCATGACCATGAAGCGGTTGGTCGAAGCGTCATAGAGGGCCTCGGGGTCAAAGACAAACCCGCCCGCGCCGACCGGGCCCCAGAAGCCGGTGGCGCCCTCGATCTCATCGCGGAAGAGGTTCGCGCCGCTCTTGTCGAAGAAGGCGATCTGCCCGTTGACGATCGCGACAACGTGGCCCGTGCCCACGGCCATCTCGGGGTCGGGGGGAGTCCAGCCGGTTCCCGGGACCGCCTCAAAGCCGAAGTCGGTGTCGTCTTCGCGCGCGATGATCGCGGGCTCCTGCGGCTTCCAGTTGGGGTCGAAGGTCGGCGGGATGTGCGGCTCAGCCCCGCCGGGCTCCTGTTCCCGGGCGGCCGCGATCATCGCCGGCGCGGGCCGAAGTTCGGCGGCGCTCGCCACCGGCTCGGGGACCACCAGCGTCAGGTTCGCAGCGCTCGAATCCGCGCCGGGCCCGCGCCCGGACCAGCCGATCGCCAGACGTCCATCCCGGCCCGCGGCAATCCGGCGCGCACCCGATGCGATCGTGAGGGCCTGGTCCCCCTCGGCATCCTCGCGCACCAGACGGGCCGGGCCGGCGCGGGGGAAGTCGGCGAAGAGGTCGGCATCCACTCGATACAGGTCGTTGCCGCCGTCCATCGAGCCATCGGGCTGTTCGCGAATCTCGAAGGTGTTGAAGATGATGGTGGCGGCCCCATCCTCGGCGAGGGCGACGGCAACGCCGCTGCGCATGGAGGGCGCTCCGCCCGACACATCGACGGCAGGCCCGGCCGGCACTCCGGCGGCATCGAACGCGCGGGCCCGGACGGTGTAGTCATCGCCGGCAGGGCTCATCCACGCGATGGTGAAGCGTCCGGCCCGGTCGGCGGCGATGGCGGGTTCGATGCCGGGGTCGCCCGTCTCTGTCACGGCGAACTCGGGGCCGCTGGCCCGGCCCGTCGCATCAAGGCGCCGCGCAACCAGACCCGCGGGCCGGCCTTCCGCATCGGCGCGGGCCCAGACGGCGAGGTAGCCATCACCGGCGGCGGCGAGCACGGGCGTCGAGTTGCGCAGGCCCGGCTCCGCGGCGAGCGTGATCTCGTCGCCCATCGGCTGGCCCGAGGCGCTGTAGGCCCGCGCCGCGATGACGGGGCGCTGCGAATCGGAAAAGTTGGTCCAGGCGATGAGCGCCGAGCCATCCGGGCCCGCCGCGAGCGAGACGCCAGACTGATCGCCTTCGCGCTGCTGGTTTACGCCGATCGCCGGGCCGGCGGCGCAGAGGTACGAGTCGAAGCGCCGCGCGATGATGCCCGAGCCGGAGCCATCCGGCCCGTACGCCGACCACGCGGCCCAGATGGCGCCATCGCTTGCGAACGCCACGGCGGGGCGGGTCTGGAACTGGCGGTCGCCATCGCCCAGCGCGATCTCGGGCGTAATGGCCCGGCCGAGCCCATCGAAGAGGCGGGCGTACACGCCGGGCCTGCCTTCGTTCTGGCGCCGGCTTTCCCACGCCGCCACGGCGCATCCGGAATCATCCACATCGACCGCGACGTGCTGCTGGGCGCTCGAAGTGAAGGTGTTGGCCTGGGTTTCGATGATGCGGGTGGGGGAGACCCGCGCATCGGCGGGAGGCCTGAGCGACAGGGAACTCATGCTCGCCGGGCCGTGAGAGCAGCCGGCAAGAGCGGAGAGCAGCGCAGCCAGGGACAGCGGCCCGGCGGATCCGTGCATGGACATCGAGATGGCCCCTCGGAAAGAGTGGGAACGGACGGGTGGTCGCCCCGAGTGTACGAAAGATGAATGTCCGCACAAGTGGCCCGGCCGGTTCTCGGACGGCGAGAATCGGTTCGCCGGTCATGCGGCGCGCTGGTACCGTGCCCTTCCATGCTCGAGCTCCGAGACCTGCGCAAGTCGTTCGGGCCGCACACGGCGGTGGATGGGCTGTCGCTGTCGGTGGCGCGCGGTGAGGTGTTGGGGTTCCTGGGCCCGAACGGCGCGGGGAAGTCCACGACGATCGGCATGGCGGTCGGGCTGTTGAGGCCCGATTCGGGCACCGTCGAGCTTGAAGGGCTGGGCCCGCCCACCAGCCCGGCCGTCCGGGCCCGGCTGGGCCTGGCGCCGCAGTCGCTGGCGATCTATGACGATCTGACGGGCCGGGAGAACCTGGCCTTTTTCGGGAAACTCCAGGGGCTGAGCGGCGAGCCGCTGCGGCGGCGCATCGCCGAATCGCTGGAGCTGGTCGGGCTGGCCCCGCGCGCGGGCGACCGGGCCGGCACGTATTCGGGGGGCATGAAGCGGCGGCTCAACCTCGCGGCGGCGATCGTCCACGACCCGCCCATGCTGCTGCTCGATGAGCCCACGGCGGGCGTCGATCCGCAGTCGCGCAACAGCATCCTGGACCTGGTTCGCGAGCTGGCCGCGCGGGGCAAGACGGTGATCTACACGACCCACTACATGGAAGAGGCGCAGAAGCTGTGCAGCCGCGTGGCGATCATCGATCACGGCAAGCTGCTCGCCGTCGGGCCCGTCGAGGAGCTGGTGTCGCGATTCGGCGGCGAATCGGTGGTGACCATCCGGCGCGGGCCCGGCGAAGACGCGGCGGAGGAGCTCATCCGCACGGCCGACCCCGTCGCGGAGCTGCAGCGGGCGCTCTCGGCCGGGGGTGTGACGGGCGTGCGCATCGACCGGCCCGACCTGGAGACGGTGTTCCTGTCGCTGACGGGCCGGCGGCTCCGCGACTGAACCGGAGGGGGAATGATGGGCGCGGTGATGGCGATCGCGATGAACGACCTGCGGCTGCTGATGCGCGACCGGGCCGCGGCGTTCTTCACGTTCATCTTCCCGCTGATGTTCGCCCTGCTCTTCAGCTTCGTCTTCAAGGGCGGCGGGGGCGGCGGGCAAATGAAGGTGGGGCTGGTGGTTGAAGATCCGGGCCCGGCCGCGGCGGCGTTCGCGGCCGACATCGAGAAGGCCGACGGGCTGCAGGTCACGCGCTACCCATCCCGGGACCCCGGCGCGGAGGCCGTGCGCGGCGGGGATGCCGCGGCGCTCATCATCATCCCGGCGGGGTTCCAGGAGGGCGCTGATGGCGTCTTCACGGGCAAGGCGATGCCGGTCGAGGCGATCGTCGATCCATCCCGCACCGCCGAGGCCGGGCTGCTCACCGGGAAGCTCAACGAGCTGGCCTTCCGGCAGCTCTCGCGCAGCTTCACCGACACCTCCCGTATGACGCGGCTGCTGGCCAGCGCCCGCGAGCAGCTGCCGGCGTACGCGGGCCCGGGCACCCCGCGCAACGCGGCGTTCAGCCAGTTCTTCGATGGTGTGGACCGCCTGACGGGCGAGCTGGAGCGGATGAAGGAGGAGGACCGGGCCGTGGGCGGTGCGGCCGATGCGGGTGAATCCGTTGGCGCGTTCAACCCCGTGGAGGTGAAGGTCACGGAACTGGCCCGGCGAACCGACGGCCCGCGCACATCGAGCGACTTCGCCTTCCCGCAGGGCATCGCGTGGGCGCTGATGAGCTGCGTGGTGGGGTTCGCGGCGTCGATCGCCAGCGAGCGGGCCCGGGGGACGCTCGTGCGGCTCACCACCGCGCCGCTGACGCGCCGTCAGCTGCTGGCGGGCAAAGCCCTGGCGGGCTTCCTCGCGGCGATGAGCGTGCAGATCCTGCTCATCGGCGTCTCGATGCTGCTGGGGACGCGGGTGGACTCGTGGGGCTTCCTGGCGCTTGCGCTGGTGTGCAGCTCGCTGGGTTTCATCGGGATGTCGATGCTCCTGGCCTCGGTCATCAGGAGCGAAAAGGGCGCGGGCGGATTGGGGCAGGCTGTGCCGATGGTCCTGGCCATGATCGGCGGGGGCACGATCCCGCTGTTCTTCATGCCGCCGTTCATGCAGACGCTTTCCAATGTCAGCCCGTTCAAGTGGGCGATCCTGGCGGTCGAGGGCGCGCTGTGGCGCGGCTTCACGCTGCAGCAGATGCTCCTGCCCTGCGGGATCCTGCTCACGCTGGGCCTGGTCTGCTTTGTGATCGGCGCGGCCCGGCTGCGGTTCGAGTGAACCGGCTGTCGAGGGTCGCCCAACGAAGAGTGTCACCACAGAGGCAAGGAGGCACAGAGAACAGGGGCTCGGCTTGATCGGAACTGCACACGGGCGTTCCCTGTTCCCTGTTCCCTGTCCCCTTCCCCCTGTCCGCTTCCTCTCTGTGCCTCCGTGCCTCCGTGGTGGATCTTCTTCTTGCCAAGGTGCCCTAGACTTCGGAACCCGCGGGCGGGTAGCTCAGCGGCTAGAGCATTCGCCTTACACGCGAAGGGTCCCGGGTTCGAATCCCGGCCTGCCCATTCCTTCCCGATTCGCGACTCACGTTCGCGATTCGCGCCTCCTCCTCGATGAACGCCCTCGACCTCCTCTACTGGCCCCTCGCCCTCATCACCGCGCCCGCCTGGGCCCGCAAATCGCGCGGCGACTGGCGCCAGCGTTTCGGCCACACGCCGCCGCTTCCCGCGCCGGGCCGCAAACGGCTGCTCCTCCACGCCGTCTCGGTGGGCGAGGTCAACGCGATCCGCGAGCTGATCCCGCTGCTCACACCCCACGCCGATGTCGTCATCTCGGTGGGCACCGACACCGGGATCGCGCGGGCCCGGCAGCTGTTCGATGGCCGCGCGGCGATCGTCCGCTACCCGCTCGACTTTTCCGCGGCGGTGCGCCGGTTCCTCGATGCCGTCCGCCCGGACGCCGTGGCGCTGGTGGAGCTGGAGCTCTGGCCCAACTTCATCCGCGAGTGCGGGCGGCGCGGGGTCCCGGTCGCGGTGATCAACGGTCGGCTGAGCGAGCGCAGCTTCCGGGGCTACCGCAAGATCCGGGCGTTCATCGGGGCGAGCTTCCGGGCCTTGGCCTTCGCCGCGGTGCAGGATGAGGACTACGCCCGGCGCTTCCGGCACATGGGGGTGCCGCCGGAGCGCTGCCGGGTGACGGGGTCCATGAAGTGGGATGCGGCGCGGATCGAGGATGAAGTGGAGGGCTCGGCCCGGCTGTTTGCAGAACTGGGGATCGACCCGGGACGGCCGGTGATCGTGGCGGGAAGCACCGGGCCGGGAGAGGAGGCGCTGCTTCACAGCGCCTGCCCGCCGGGAGTTCAGCTGGTCTGTGCCCCCCGCAAACCGGAACGGTTCGATGAGGCGGCGGCGGCAGTTCCCGGGTGCATTCGGCGCTCGGTCACGAAACCCGGGGGAGCGGGGGGGGAAACACCCGCTCGGGGCAGCCCGGCAACCGACAGGGTGTCGGGAGTGCGCGGTTCTGATCGGTTCCTGCTCGACACGATCGGGGAGCTGCGGCAGGCGTACGCGCGTGCGGATGTGGTGGTGGTGGGGCGATCGTTCATGGGAGACCTGTACGGGTCGGACCCGGTCGAGCCCATCGGGCTCGGGCGGGCGACCGTAATTGGACCGCATTACGGGGATTTTCGGTTCGCGGTCGAGGCGTTCCGGGAGGCGGGGGGGATCCGGGTCTGCCGGGCCGGGGACCTGGGGGGCGAGCTGGCCCGGCTGTTGGGGTCGGCGGTGGAGCGGGCCGGGCTGGGAGAGCGCGGGCGGAAGTGCATCCGGTCGCACCAGGGCGCCAGCGCGCGGCACGCGGCGATGTTGCTGCAAGTCGTGGGGGCGCAAGTGCATCCCGGAGCGGGCTCGGCGGTATCTGTTGATGAGGATGTTTTGGCCCCCGGTTGAACCTCTGGCCCCGGTGGCGGCGTATAGCCGCTTCGCTAGGCGGCGACTGGACTTGCCGGAATTGACCGGTCGGCCCGACTTGCCACCCGGCGAGCTTTCGGCGATGATCCCGTCCCTCGTCGGGCGACCGTGCCGGCGCGAGCCGCAACAGGGAGGTTGGTCGCCCGGGCCCGGCTGATGAATGCCCGGCCGCGCTCGCGCCGGGCCTGTGCCGGCCGCGATGCACGCTGTCGGAAGTCTTTCTGCTTTGGAGTGATGCGAATGCCTAGTCGGCGCGCTGTGATCCGTGATGCCCGTCGTCTCTTTGAATCGCTCGAGCAGCGCGCCCTGCTGTCGGGGGCCGAGGGCCTGCTGGGCCCGATGCCCGCCGGCTCGGCCTGGGATGGCATCGAGAAGATCCGCTGGGCCGGCGGCGAGGTCGAGGCCAAGGTGGGCTCGTGGATCGTCACGCTGCGCGAGCAGCTGGGCGATCTCTCGGCCCGGGACCTGGGCCAGCGGGTCGCCGAGAAGCTGGGGCTCCCCACGGCCGAGGTGAAGAGCATCGGCCGCGGCGGCTGGGCCCAGATCACGACGCCCGGCATCGTGACCGAGTCGGCGGCGCTGGCGGCGATGCGCGACCTGCCCTTGGTCAAGTCGATCGAGCCCGACCGGGTCTACCGGACGGACCGGGTGCCCAACGACCCGCGTTTCGGCGAGCAGTGGACGTACGACAACACCGGGCAGTTCATCGCGGGCAGCGGGTTCGGCACGATCGGGGCCGACATCAGAGCCTCGATCGCGTGGGACACGACGATCGGCTCGCAGAGCGTGGTGATCGCCGTAATCGACACGGGTGTGGACATCGACCACCCCGACCTGAAGGCCAACATCTACACCAACCCCGGCGAGATCCCCGGCAACTCCATCGACGATGACGGCAACGGGTTCGTGGATGATGTGCACGGCTGGGACTTCGGCGAGCTCGACAACGACCCCAGCGATGAGCAGGCCCACGGCACGCACGTCGCCGGCACCATCGGCGCTGTCGGCGACAACGGCATCGGCGTGACGGGCGTCGCGTGGAACGTCTCGATCCTGCCGCTGAAGATCGCCGACCGCTTCGGCGCCCTGCAGCTCTCGGCGATCGTCGGCGCGCACGACTACTCGACGATGATGCGGCAGCGCGGCGTCAACGTCGCCGCCAGCAACAACAGCTACGGCGGGTTCGCGCCCGCCTTCTACGCCGACGCCCCGACGGGCTTCGACGCCGAGAAGGACGCGATCCAGCGCTACATCGACTCGGGCGGCACGTTCGTCGTCGCGGCCGGCAACAGCTCGTTCGACAACGACAACCCGCAGGCGACGTTCTTCCCCGCGTCGTACAAGCTCCCGGGCATCATCACGGTGGCGGCCACCGACAACACCGACACCCTGGCCGGCTTCAGCAACTACGGCGCCGAGTCGGTCGACCTGGGCGCCCCCGGCGTCGACATCCTCTCGACGGTCCCCGTCGCGCAGGGCAGCTACGCCTATTTCTCCGGCACCAGCATGGCCTCGCCCACCGTCGCCGGCGCTGTCGCGATCCTCAAGGCCGTCAAGCCCTCGGCCTCCGCGGTCGAGATCCGCAACGCCCTCATCAACAGCGCCGACCCGCTGCCGAGCCTGCAGGGCAAGACCGTGTCGGGCGGCCGCCTGAACCTCGCCGAGGCGATGCGCGTCATCGGCCTCGACGGGCCCGTCGTCCGCGCGGTGGTCCCCGGCCCGGTCGCCGGCCAGATCAACCCCTCGACCGGCACGCCGCTCAACACCGTCACCATCACCTTCAACAAGGCGATCAACCCGTCGTTCCTCGGCGTCGCGGGCGTCCGCGTCACGGGCGCGGGGCTGGATGACGTGGTCGGCACGGGCGACGACATCACCATCCCGATCGCCTCGGTGGCGAGGTCGACCTCCGACCCGCGCGTGGTCATCATCACGCTCAACCTCGCGGGCTTCCCGCAGCAGCGCCTGCCGCTGGACCCCTACCGCCTCACGCTGCTCAACCAGTTCTTCAAGGACACCGACGGCAACTTCCTCAACGGCGACTCGGCGGGCGGGCTGGACGAGACGTACGACTTCCGCATCGCGGGCGTCGGCGGTGACTTTGAGCCCAACGACACCATCGCGCTGGCGACCCCGATCGTCTTCGACGCCTCGGGCACGGCCCGGTTCAACGGCGTCACGCTGGGCAACGGCCTGCAGGCGGCGCGGGATGTGGACATCTACCGGATCGACCTGCCCCGCGGCGGCCTGATCACGGCGGAGATCGTCGCCAAGCGGCTGGCCAGCCCGTCCCCGCTGGACGCGGCCCTGCGGCTCTTCAACGCCCGCGGCGAGGAGATCGCCGCCAACGACCAGTTCTACGGCTCGGACCCCTACCTCGACTTCTTCGTTTCGACGGGCGGGTCGTACTACCTGGGCGTCTCGGGCTTCCCCAACACGAGCTACAACCCTGCCGTCACCGGCAGCGGCGTGGCCCAGTCCACCGGCGTCTACAACCTCACCGTCAAGACCGACCTCATCTCCGACGACCGCGTGACCTACACGGCCGATGTGCCCGCCGAGGGGCTGCCCATCCCCACCGCCCCCGGCGCCACGCAGGGCGTCACCAGCGACTCGATCACCGTCACCGACAACCGGCAGATCGTCGACATCAACCTGCGCCTCGACATCGTCCACACCTTCGACAGCGACCTCAAGATCAGCCTGATCTCGCCCTCCGGGACGACCATCCTGCTGGTCGACCGCCGCGGCGGCGAGGGCGACAACTTCACCAACACGCTGCTCGACGACGAGGCGGCCGTCACCATCGCGGCGGGCGTGCCGCCCTTCACGGGCGCCTTCCGCCCCGACACCGCCCTTTCCGGCTTTGACGGCCAGACCGCGCTGGGGCTGTGGACCCTGCTCATCAACGACACCACCGCGCTCAACACCGGCACGCTGGTCTCGTGGTCCCTGGAGTTCACCCTCGAGAACAACATCTTCGGGCCCTTCGAGCTCAACGACACCATCGCCACCGCCAAGCCGCTCACCGGCGTCAGCGGCACCGGCTCGGCCAGCATCACCGCCGCGATCGGCGACGGCGGCTTCGGCGTCAAGGACCGCGACCTCTTCCGCTTCACCGCCGACGCCGGCAGCACCCTGAGCGCCGTCGCCACCTCCGGCAGCACCTCGACGGGCGGCGTGGCCCAGCCCGCCTCCCTCAACACCGCCCTGCGGCTCTTCAACTCCGCCGGGTCGCCCATCACCGCCGCCAACCCCTCGGGCACCAACGACTCCCGCATCGAGAACTTCGTCTTCGCCGAGGCCGGCACCTACTACATCGCCGTCTCCGAGAGCTCCAACATCGCCTACGACCCCTTCGATGTCACCAGCGGCTCGCCCGCCGTGACCACCGGCACCTACCGCCTCACCGTCAACCTCACCGCCGGTGTCAGCGACGGCCAGCTCGCCCTCACCGGGTCGGCTCTCAGCGTGGGCGTCAACCCCGGCGCCACCCTCATCGGCGATGTCGTCCCCTTCGGAGGCGGCACGACGACCCGCACGGGCCTGAAGTTCAACGGCATCGAGTTCCTCTACGACACCTCCGCGGCGACCGCCTCCCAGACCCCCAACGCCTACTTCGGCGCGGTGGCCTCCGGCTCGGTCTTCCGCAACCAGAGCCCCTCGCCCAGCTCCCGCACCGATGTCTCCTTCGCCCTCACCGACCAGAGCGACACCTACAACCGCCGCGTCGTCGCCAAGGGCGTCTCCGGCGGCCTCCGCATCGAGCGGTCGTTCAACTTCGGCGTCGGCGACTCCTTCATCGCCATCGATGTCTACCTCACCAACTCCACCGCCTCCGCCCTCACCGGCGTGGGCTGGATGGAGGCCTTCAATCCCGACCCGGGCCTGAACCTCTCGCCCACCACCGCCAACACCTTCAACGACATCCTCAACGGCTCGGGCGCCGACAAGCTGCCCTACGCCAGCGCTTCCTACCGCAACAACCAGTACCAGCAGGGGCTCACCGTCGCCCTCGCCGCGCCCTCCTCCGACACCCGGGCCAAGGCCAACATCGTCGCGCCGACCGAGCTCGTCCGCGACCCCGACCAGCTCCTCGATCTCCCTGTCAACGACCCCGAGGGCGGCTCCTCCGACAGCCTCCTCTCGCTCGTCTACGACCTGGGCACCATCGCCGCGGGCCAGACCGCCACCCTCCGCTACTTCATCTTCTTCGGCGAGACCCCCGCCGCCGCCGCCGACCTGTACAACGACCTCAACAGCGGCGCCGGCGCGGGCCACCTCACCGTCGACCCCGCCAACCCGCCCGCCGATGCCACCGGCCTGCCCGAGCTGCCCTACCGCGTCTTCTACCCCGAGGGCTACGCCAGCGGCACCACCTACACCTTCGTCCCCGTCGCCAACGCCACCGACCAGGCCAACCGCGTCGTGTTCGTGGCCCGGTATGAGACCGGCGAGCCCCGCGACCAGGTCCTGGCCGATCTCACCATCCCGGCGGGCTCCCGCTCGGGCGTCACGATCTCGACGCCGGGCTCGACGATCCTCTCCCGCCCCAACGTCCCCTTCGCGATCGAGATCCGCTCGCAGCGCCCGGTCGCCGCCAACTTCTCCCACTACGACCTCTTCAACACCGCCGGCGTGCCCGCGTCGATCGGCGAGGCCTTCACCAGCACCACCGCCACCACCTGGAGCTTCGGCAAGGTCGACAAGGCCGCCGACGGCTCCATCAAGGACTTCGTCCTCTTCTACAACACCACCGCCGACACCATCAAGGTCGTCACCACGCTCTACCCGCAGGGCGGCGGCGCCCCCATCGAGCTCACCAGCGAGCTCGGCGGCTTCCGCCGCGGCGGCTGGAACCTCGACGCCGAGCCCATCCCGGCCGGCACCTACGGCGTCGTCGTGACCGCGCAGGCCCCGATCGTCGCCTCGGTCTCCCACTACGACTCCGTCAGCCGCTCGGCCGACGGCTCCAGCGGCGTGCCGGGCCTGGGCTCGACCTCCGGCGTCATCCCCGAGGGCGAGTTTGGCCTCGCCAGCGAGGATGAGACCATCGGCATCCTCAACGCCTCCTCATCCGACGCCACCGTCACCTTCTCCTTCCTCTTCAGCGGCGGCAGCAGCTACCGCACCGCCGTCACGGTCGGGGCCGGATCGCAGTACAGCCTGAGCGTGGGCGACCTCGACGGCTTCCCCGTGGGCCAGCCCTACTCGATCCTCTTCGAATCCACCGCCCCCGTCAGCCTCGTCCTGCCGACCATGGCCTTCGGCGATGAACTCCGCACCGCGTTCGCCTCCCAGGCCTACACGTACTGGGGCTTCGGCGAGGGCTTCCGCCCGCAGGACGGCTATGACCAGAACGTCCGCGAGTACCTCCGCCTCTTCAACCCCTCCGACCAGGTCGTTCTCGCCGAGATCACCATCCGCTACGACAACGGCCTGGGCTCCGAGACCTTCCGCCGGACCCTCGCGGCCCGGACCGTCACCGAGATCAACGCCCACGACCTCGTCACGGGCTCCAAGCGTCAGCAGGATGTCTTCTACAGCACCACGATCAAGACCGCGATCCCGATCGTCGCCTACCAGGGCCACTTCGACGCCTTCTTCCCCGGCGCCTTTGGCTCCCTCGGCACCCCGCTGGGCATCATCACCCCGGTGGTCTGACGAGGCCCGTCCCGCCCCCTCCAGCGCCCGCGCCTCCCTCGAGGCCCGGGCGTTTTCGTTGGTCATTCGGCGGGCGTACCATTCCGCCTGCGCCCGGCGCCGCCGGCCGGGCTTTGCGCGAGGGCGTAGCTCAGCTGGTAGAGCATCGGCCTTTTAAGCCGCTGGTCCAGGGTTCGAATCCCTGCGCCCTCATTCCCAACCACCGGCCACTTCCACCGGCGGCGACGCGACCCGGGGGCGTGCTCGACGAAGGCCCACAGGTTCACGGATGACCACCGCTCCGACCTACGTCCTCCATGCTTGCTGGTCCAACCGCTCCCTGCACCTCTGGGCCGAAGACCCCACGCGCACCTCGGCCGCCTCCACCCCGCCGGGCCAGCCCGGCGAGCACCCCCTCGCCGTCCCCGCCGCCGAACTCCGGGCCCGGCTCGCCTCGCGCGGCGATGAACCCTGGCTCGCCGCCGCGACCGACAGCACGCTCGACCTCACCCTCCCCGCCTCCGACGGCCGGGCCCTGCCCAGCCCGCGCGCCATCCACGCCATGGGCCACGCCGCGGCCGGCACCCTCGCCGCCCCGCCCGTCCTGGCGACCACGCGGATCCCCTCCCTCTGCATCGACCCCGGCTCCATCCTCAGCGCCCTCGAATCCCTCGCCGATTCCGCCGAGACCCCCGGCGATGGGCACGATGCTCCCTCCGGCTGGGCCGCCGCCGAGGACCTCGAGTTCTTCTTCGCCGCCGGACGCTTCGTCCGCTGGCTGCTCACCCAGCAGCGCTTCGTCCCCATGCTCCGCCAGGAGGCGGGCGGGGAACTCTCCGCCGCGTGGTTCCCGTGGCTCAGCGACCAGCCCACCGCCGAGCGGGCCTGGCGGCTCAAGAAGGCCATTCCCCCCTCGGCCCGGGCCGCCCGCGGCGCTTCGGGCCATGACGCCTGGAAGATCATCGACGAGTTCCTCTCGCTCGTGCTGGATGCCGAGTGCCGGCGCACGCTGATGCGCGAGAACATGGTCGAGGCCATCCAGGAGCGCGACCCCGCCGCCGACTTCCACGTCGCGTGGCTGGGCGGGCTGCTCGCCGAGTCCCGCCGCGTCCAGACCGCGCCCGCCACCCGCCAGGAAGCATCGCGCCGCCTGCGCTCGTGGATCGGCTCCCTCGAGGAACGCGGCAACAGCTCGCTGTGGCGCCTGGCCTTCCGCCTCAACGAGCCCCCCGACCCCGTCCTCGATGAACGGGCCCAGCCCACCGCCCCCGACGCCGTGTGGACGGTGAGCTTCCACCTGCAGTCGATCGACCGCCCGGCGCTGCTCGTCGATGCCGCCGACCTCTGGACCCTCTCGGGCGACACCCTCACCGTCGAAGGCCGCCGCATCGACTCGCCGCAGGACCTGCTCCTCGCCGAGCTGGGCCGGGCCAGCCGCCTCTACCGCCGGCTGGAGGCCGCCCTCGAAGAGTCCGAGCCCACCGAGCTCACCCTCACCACGCGCCAGGCGTACGAGTTCCTCCGCGAGATCAAGCCGATCCTGCAGGAGCAGGGCTTCGGCGTCTTCCCGCCCGACTGGTGGGATTCGCCGATGGCCCGGCTGGGGGCCCGGCTCCGCATCGACTCGGGTGAAGATCCGGGCCTGCCGAGCGAGGGAGGCTCGGCGGCCTCGGGCACCCACCTGGGCATGGGCACGCTCGTGCGGTACCGCTGGGACATCTCGCTGGGCGAGGCGACGCTGACGCTGGCCGAGTTCGAGAAGCTCGCGGCGCGCCAGAGCCCGCTGGTGCGCGTCAACGGCCGGTGGGTCGAGATCCGCCCGGAGGATGTGGCGGCGGCGATCAGCTTCATCCGCGAGAACCCGGGCGGGCAGATCAAGCTGGGGGATGCGATGCGGCTGGCGTACGCCTCGGACCTCCGCCAGACCGGCATCCCGGTGCTGGGCATGGACGCCGACGGCTGGCTGGCGGCGGTGCTCAACAGCGAGACCGCGGCGCAGTCGCTGAAGGTGATCGAGCCGCCCGCGACGTTCCACGGCACGCTCCGCCCGTACCAGGTGCGCGGCATGTCGTGGATGCTCTTCCTCGAGCGGCTGGGCTTCGGCGTGTGCCTGGCCGACGACATGGGCCTGGGCAAGACGATCCAGCTCCTGGCCCTGCTCGCCCACGAGCGTGAGCACGGCCAGGTCATCCCGCCCCGCCCGGTCGGCGAGCCCATCGTCGTCCGCGAGGGTGAGCACCTCCCCACGCTGCTCATCGTGCCCATGTCGGTCGTCGGCAACTGGATGCACGAGACCAAGCGGTTCTGCCCCGAGCTCAAGGTGCTGGTGCACCACGGCGTGGACCGCCTGCAGGGCCCGGAGCTCGAGCAACGGGCTATGGACAGCGACCTGGTCATCACGACCTACGCGCTCTCGCACCGCGACCGCGACCACCTGGCGACCGTGCGCTGGGGGCGCGTCGTCCTGGATGAGGCGCAGTACATCAAGAACCCCGCCGCCAAGCAGAGCCAGGCGGCCCGGTCGTTCCACGCCCCGCGCCGCGTCGCCCTCACCGGCACGCCGGTCGAGAACCGCCTCAGCGAGCTGTGGTCGATCATGGAGTTCCTCAACCCCGGCTACCTGGGCGGGCCCGCGCACTTCCGCCAGCGCTTCGCCGTGCCCGTCGAGCGCTACCGCGACCGCTTCCGGGCCGAGCAGCTCCGCGGCCTGGTCCGCCCCTTCATCCTCCGCCGCCTCAAGAGTGACCCGACCGTCGTCGCCGACCTGCCCGAGAAGATCGAGAGCCGCGAGTACGCCCACCTCACCAGCGAGCAGGCTTCGCTCTACGAATCCTGCGTCCGTCGCATGCTGGGCGAGGTCGATTCCGCCGACGGCATCCACCGCCGCGGCCTGGTGCTCTCCGCGCTCATCAAGCTCAAGCAGATCTGCAACCACCCCTCGCAGATCCTCAAGGACCACGACCCGACCTCCACCCGCCCGCCCGATCCCGCGCGTTCGGGCAAGTGCGTGCGGCTCATCGAGATGCTCGATGCGGTCCTGGCCGAGGGCGACCGGGCCCTGGTCTTCACGCAGTTCCGCCAGATGGGCCAGCTCCTGGTCGAGATGCTCCGCCACCAGTTCGACCGCGAGATCCTCTTCCTCCACGGCGGCACACCCCAGGCCATGCGCGTCCAGCTCATCGAGCAGTTCCAGCGCGAGCACGGCCGCTGGCCCATCCTCCTCCTCAGCCTCAAGGCCGGCGGCGTCGGCCTCAACCTCACCGCCGCCACGCACGTCTTCCACTTCGACCGCTGGTGGAACCCCGCGGTCGAGAACCAGGCGACGGACCGGGCCTACCGCATCGGCCAGACCCGCACCGTCCAGGTCCACAAGTTCGTGGTCCGCGGCACGCTGGAGGAACGCATCGACGAGATGATCGAGCAGAAGACCGAGCTGGCCCAGAACATCATCGGCGCGGGCGAGCGCTGGCTCACCGAGCTCTCGACCGACCAGCTCCGCGACATCCTCGCCCTCCGCGGCGATGCCATCGGCGATGAGCCGTAGCAACCGGGCCGACGCTCAGCAAGCAGCCCGAGCATCAGCGAGTGCGTTCTGAAGCGCCGCCCATGCCCGCGCGCTATCGCCGATGAGCCCGATGAGGTCGCATGCAGATCACCAGCGTGACAGAAAGCAGCCGCTCCTTTCCCGCCCACCCATCCCCTCCGCGTTCCTCCGCTCCACTCCGCTTTCTCCGCGTTCGTTTTCTCCCCTTCCGGCTCCTCCTACGATCCCGGTCCACCCCAGGAGCCCCGCTTGGCCGAGTTCCAGAACTGGTCACGCCCCCCGCGAACCCCGCCCCCGCGCCTCAAGCCCAAGCGCGTCCGCGGCGGCGTCAAGATCTCCGGCGACCAGCCGGGCCTGCACGCCGGCGGCGTCGCCTGGACCGCCCAGCGCTGGATCCGCCTTGTCGAGCAGATCGCCGACGGGCCCGCCATGGTCGAGGGCCTCGACTACGCGAAGGAAGGCCAGGCCCGGAAGTTCGGGGTCGAGTTCGGCAAGGTCGTGGGTTCCATCCAGGGCCGGGCCGATCGCGCCTACACGACCACCCTCGCCGTCCAGGCCTTCGACACACTCCAGTGGGAACGCGTCCTGCAGTCGATGTCCGACCAGGCCATCTACGCCGCCAAGCTGCTCTCCGGCGAGCTGCCCACCAACATCGAGGACCTCTTCGGCCCGGCGGGCCTGCGCCTCTTCCCCGCCGAGCCCGCCGAGGTCGCGGTGCTCTGCACCTGCGCGGAGGGCGCCGCGACCCAGGGCCTGTGGTGCAAGCACGCCTGCTGCCTGGCCTACCTCTTCGCCGACAAGCTCGCGGCCGACCCGTTCCTCATGTTCACGCTCCGCGGCCTGCCGGGCTCGGAGGTCATCGAACGCCTCCGCCACGCCCGCGCGGTCGGCGGCGTCGGCAAGGAAGGTGCCCCGGTCTACCAGCCCCTCGTCCCCGGCGTCTCCGATGAGGTCAGCCCGCCCCTGGAAGAGTCGATTGAAGGCTTCTGGGAAGCCGGGCCCGAGCTGCGCGAGCTCGACCTCTCCCTCGAACCCCCGCCCGTCAGCCACCCGCTCCTGCGCCGGCTCGGCGCCAGCCCCTTCGAAGGCGCCAGGTTCCCGCTCGTGGGCTTGCTGGCGACCTGCTACGAGGTCATCAGCCGCGATGCCGTGGAGGGCGCGGACGGGCCGATCGCCGCGCCCGAGCCGGAGACGGGCCCGGCCGTCGATGATGAGGACCAGACCTGACCCCGCGCTCACCCCGCGACCGGCGCGGTCGGCCCGTACCCCAGGGAAGATAAGTACGGCGCAAACGCCTTGTCGAACGCCTCTTCGATGTCCGGGCCCAGGTGGGTCAGCGTCCGGCCCGACTTGCCCTCGTTCATGAACATCACGCCGCGCTTCGCCAGGGCCGGATCGCCCGGGAACAGCCCCGCCGACGCGTCGCCCCGCGCTTCCCGCTCCGACTTCTCCTTCGCCTCCATCGCGCGCAGCGCCCCGAACCGGCAGGCCTCGACCGCGGCCCGCAGCCGCGCCTCATCCACCGCCATCCCCAGCAGCCCCAGCACCGGGACCATCGCCCGTTCCGGCTCGGACAGCAGGTCCTCGTACTTCACCACCACGTGCGGGTGCGCGGGCCGTGCCAGCCACGTCGCGATGTGCTGCGGCCAGTTGCCCATGTGCGCCTTGATCCACACGTCATCACCCAGGCCGCGGATGAACTGCTCGGCGTACGGGCGGTCGACCGAGTGGTCATCCGCCGCCAGCACACCCCCGAGCTTGCGGTACGACAGAAAGCTCAGCAGCACATCCTTCGGGTGCCTGAGGATGTAGATGAACGATTTCGTCTGGGCGGCGAAGGGGTGCCGCGGCGACCACGGGAAGTGCGTTTTCACCAGCACCTGATCCGCCGCGGCGGGATCGATCACGACCCCCTTTCGGTGGATGTCGGGGACATCCGCGTTGAGCGAGGCGCTGTCGGCCCGCCCGCCCCGGATGTAGGCCTGGATCAGGAATCGCAGCCAGGTGTTCCCCGACCGCGGATACGAAGTGAGCCAGACGATCGCCATGGGCAGACTCTATCGGCCCGCGCCCCCGGCATCATCTCGCTCTCCGTCTCTCCCCTCGCTGCCTCTCACCCTCACCGCTGGAGCAACGCGCCCTCGCCGTCATCCACCTCGCCGCCGGCCTCCGGCGCGGTTGCCCCGTACCCCAGTTCCTCCAGGTACGGCGCGAAGGCGGAATCGAACGCCTCCTCCACATCCGCCCCCAGGTGCGCCAGCGTCCGCCCGCTCCTTCCCTCATTCATGAACCGAAGCCCGCGCTCCAACAGCTCGGGCCGCCCCTCGAACAGTGCCGGGCCGCCCCCCTGCGCCCGCCCGCGCTTCTCCTTCTCCTCGGCCTCCCGCAGCACGCTGAACCGGCACGACTCGATCGCGGCCGCCAGCCGGGCCTCATCCATGTCGAGCCCCAGCAACTCCAGCACAGGCGGCAGCTCGCGCTGCGGCGCCGACTGCAGGTTCTCGTACCGCACCAGCACGCGGCGGTGGGGGAACGGGCGATCCCAGGCGCGGAAGTGCTCCACCCAGCTTCCCATGCCGCCCTTGAGCCACAGGTAGTCGCCCAGCCCCTTGCAGAACATCAGCGCGTAGCGGCGGTCGATCTCCGGGTCATCCGGCGGCAGCACGCGGTTCAGCTTCCGGTACGCCAGGAAGCTGAGCAGCACATCCTTCGGATGGCGCAGGATGTACACCGCCCCCGCCGTGCGGTCCGCGAACGCGTGCTGGCCCGACCACGCGTAGTGCGTCTTCACCGGCACGCGAGCCGCCGAGTCCGGGTCCACCCTCGCGCCGGGGCGGTGAAGGTCCGGAATCTCCGCGTTCAGCCGCAGGCTCTCCACCGGGCCGCCCCGCGCGTACGCCTGGATCAAGAACCGCAGCCACGTGTTCCCGGACCGCGGGTAGGACGACAACCACACAATCGCCATGTGCTGCTCTTCGGCGCGCGCGCCGCCGGGCTTGCCCCCGCCGTACACAACCCCCAACCGGATCCGAGGCAAGGCCCCTCCGACCGGCCCGCGCTGCCCACCCCTCTCCGCTCACCACCGCTTCCAGGTCCCTCTTTCCCGATCCCGGCCCCCGAGCCCCCGACCCCGGATACGCGGCACCCACCCCCGGGATTGACTCCCCCCCTCCCGTCTCTACACTTCCCGGCTCTGAATCGGAGCCGACCGCGACGGACCGCCCGCCCGTGCCTTCCTTGGCCCGGGCCCGGCGCGAGGCGCGGTTAGGGGCTTTCCCATCGCGGCTGATGGAAGGTCCAGCTCCGGCCGTCGGTACCCGGGCCCGCACGAGGCGGCCCGTTCAACCCGGCGGCACCGTCGCCGCGGCCCCGCCTCCACCGCCCTTGGGCGGCCTCAGCGGACCGCGACTTGTGTGGTCCGCAGGCCCGACCGGGCCCGGGTGAACCCTCTTCGGGCGGCCCGCGTATCCGGTCCTAGTTGGAGGTTCCCGCCGGCGATCCGCCGGGCCGCTCCCGTTGGCCGATGGTGTAACGGTAGCACAGCAGATTTTGGTTCTGTTTGTCCAGGTTCGAATCCTGGTCGGCCAGTTCTTCCGTTCCCTCGCGGTTCGGCGGACGGGCCGGGCTACCCCTCCCCGAATCCGACGCGTCCGCCCCGCGCTCGCCCAGCGCCCGCGATGACCACCCCCCCGAGCCAGTCAGCTCCCTCGGCCATCATCATGGCCGCCGGCAAGGGCACGCGGATGAAGTCCGACCTGCCCAAGGTCGTCCACCCCATCGGCGGCCGGCCCATGGTCTGCGCGGTCGTCGATGCCTGCCGGGCCGTCGGCTGCCGCAAGATCGTCGTGATCGTCGGCTACAAGCAGGAACTCGTCCGCGATGCCCTCAAGGGCTACGCCGACCTCGAGTTCGCGGTGCAGGAAGAGCAGCTCGGCACGGGGCACGCCGTGCAGCAGGCCCGGGGCCTCTACGCCGACCACCTCCGCCCGGGCGCGGCCCGGCACGATGCGTTCGTCCTGTGCGGCGATGGCCCGCTCATCCGCCCGGCGACGCTCCGCACGATCCTCGACACCCACCGCCGCGCGGGGGCCGCCGCCACGCTCGCCACCAGCATCATCGACGACCCCGCCGGCTACGGCCGCGTCGTGCGTGATTCGGCGGGGCGCTTCACCGGGATCGTCGAGCAGAAGAACGCCACCCCCGAGCAGCGCGCCATCCGCGAGGTCAACCCCAGCTACTACTGCCTCGACGCCGCGGCGCTGTTCAGCGCCCTCGACCGCGTCCGCCGCAACGAGGTCTCCGGCGAGTACTACATCACCGATGTCTTCGGGCTGCTGCTGCAGGATGGCCGCCGCGTCGAGGTCATCGACGCCGTGCCCCCCGAGGATGTCCTCTCGATCAACACGCCCGAGGACCTCGCGACGGTCGACCGCATCTTCCGCGCCCGCACGCCCAAAGCCCAGGAGACCTCCCGATGATCGGACGCGGTGAACTCAAGGTCTTCGCGGGGCGCTCGGGGATGTCGCTCGCCAAGCGCATCACCGCCCACCTGGGCATGGACACCGGGCTGGCCCGGACGCAGGTCTTCCCGGACGGCGAGGTCTTCGTCAAGCTCGATGAGGATGTCCGCGGCCGCGACTGCTTCGTCGTCGTCTCGACGTGCGAGCCGGTCAACGACAACCTGATGGAGCTCCTGGTCTTCATCGACTGCCTCAAACGGGCCAGCGCCGACCCCGTGACGGTCGTGATGCCCTACTTCGGCTACGCCCGGCAGGACCGCAAGGATGAGGGCCGCGTCCCCATCACCGCCAAGCTCGTGGCCAACCTCGTCACCGCCGCCGGCGCCGACCGCGTGCTGGCCCTCGACCTGCACGCCGCCCAGATCCAGGGCTTCTTCGACATCCCCGTCGACCACCTCTCGGCGACGCCCGTCTTCGTGCGCTACTTCAAGTCGATCCGCGAGGAGCTGGGCGACCTGTGCCTGGTCAGCCCGGATGTCGGCAACGTCAAGGTCGCCGAGGGCATGGCCAACCTCCTCGGCGGCGACCTCGCCATCATTTACAAGCGCCGCCTCTCGGGCTCGCAGGTGACCGCCGGCAACCTGATCGGCTCGGTGAAGGACAAGACCGTCCTCATGTTCGACGACATGATCTCGACCGCGGGCACCGTCTGCGAGGCCGCCAAGCTCGTCATGGAGCGCGGCGCCAAGCAGGTCATCGCCGCCGCGACCCACGCCGTGCTGGTCGGGCCCGCCGTCGAACGCCTCCAGGAAGCGCCGATCTCCAAGATCGTCGTCACCAACACCATCCCGCCCAATCTCGAACGCATCGAGCCCATCCGCGGCAAGCTCGTCGAGTTGTGCATCGGGCCGCTGCTGGGCGAGGCCATCCGCCGCATCCACGAGAACCAGTCCGTCAGCGCCCTCTTCCGCGACACCGCCGGCACGAAGCGATAAACCGCAAAGCGCAAAACAGCAGACAGCGAACCGCAGATCCAGTTTCCCGACCCCCGACTCCCGATCCCCAGCATCCGAACCCCTATTCACGAGGTTAATCCCATGCACGAGAAAGCCCCCCTCCTCAACGCCACCCACCGCGAGAAGCTCGGCACCCGCTACAACGACCGCCTCCGGGCCAAGGGCGGACTCCCTGCCGTCGTGTACGGCCGCGGCAAGGACCCCGTGCCGATCTCTCTCGACCACCGCGAGGCCTCCCGCTTCATCCACAAGGGCGAGAAGGTCTTCCGCCTCGACTTCCCGGGCCAGAAGGACATGGATGAGGGCCAGATGGTCCTCCTCAAGGAGCTCCAGTTCGACCACCTGGGCACCAACATCGTCCACGCCGACTTCGCCCGCGTATCGCTCACCGACCGCATCCACACCAAGGTGCCGATCCACATCATCGGCGAGGCCATCGGCCTCAAGCAGGCCGGCGCCATCCTCATGCACCCGACCGTCGAGCTCGATGTCGAGTGCGTGGTCGCCGAGCTGCCCGACTTCATCGAGGTCAGCGTCGCCGACCTCGATGTCGGCCACGGCATCACCGCCGGCGATGTCAAGCTCCCCGTCGCGTCCATGAAGCTCCTCACCGACAAGCACGCGATGATCGCCCAGATCGTCATCCAGCACGAGATCGTCGTCGCCGAGGCCGCCACCGTCGGCGCCGAGGCCGCCCAGCCCGAGGTCATCACCGCCAAGAAGCCCGAGGAAGGCGCCGAGGGCGCTGCGGCCGGGGCGAAGCCCGCCGCCGGAGCCAAGCCGGCGGCAGGGGCCAAGCCGGCCGCCGGTGGGGCTCCCGCCGCTTCCGCGGGCGGAGCCAAGCCCGCCGCCGGCGGCGGGGCCAAGAAGTAACAGGAAGGCATCGGGCATCGGGGATCGGGCATCAGGACATGCTCGATCCCCGACGCCGGTGCCGGGCCCGTGCGGGCCGCCCCCGCTCCCCAGGTGCCCGATCCCCCGTCCCCAGCGCCACTGCTTCCATGAAGATGATCGTCGGACTCGGCAACCCCGGCCCCCAGTACTCCAGGACCCGCCACAACGTCGGGTTCCTGGTGGTCGATCGCCTCACGGCCCGGCACGCGCCGGGGGCGCCGGCCAAGGGCCGCTTCAACGCCATCACCGTCGAAGGCGTCATCCCCACCCCCGCGGGCGGGGAGAAATGCCTTTTCATCAAGCCGACCACCTTCATGAACCGCTCGGGCCAGGCCATCGGCGAGGCCATCCGCTTCTACAAGCTCGACCTTCAGCGCGATGTCCTCATCGTCGTCGATGACCTCTACCTCCCCGTCGGAACCATCCGCCTCAAGCCCTCCGGCGGCGCGGGCGGCCACAACGGCCTGGCCGACATCGAGCGGGCCCTTGGCACCGATGAATACCCGCGCCTGCGCATCGGCATCAACCCCAAGCCGTCCTACATGGACCAGGCCGACTACGTCCTCTCCCGCTTCACCGAGGAAGAGGAGACCCTCCTCGCCCCGGCCCTCGACCGGGCCGCCCAGGCCTGCGAGGTCTTCACCGCACGCGGCCTCGACGCCGCCATGAACACCTACAACGCCGACCCGACCCCGACCCCGAAACCTCCCAAGCCGCCGCGGCCCGCGCCCAAGTCCGATTCAGCCGATTCCTCAACCCCCGCGGCCCGGCCCGTCGCCCCGCCGCGATCGTCCGAACCCCCCACGAACCCGTAACCGAACAGAAGGAAGATTCACCTCAGAGCCGGCCTCCGAGGTGAAAAACAAAAGGTCCAACCCATGCCCGACAAGAAGTCTTACACGTACGAAGCCATGTTCCTCCTGAGCCAGGCGGTCGCGGCCGATCTCGGCGGCGCCATCGAGCACATCAAGGAGATCCTCTCCCGCGGCCACGCCGAGATCATCGCCCTGCGCAAGTGGGATGAGCGGCGCCTGGCCTACGAGATCAAGGGCCAGAAGCGCGGCTACTACATCTTGGCCTACTTCAAGGCCCAGGGCGACATGCTCTCCCACATCGAGCGCGACTGCAACCTCTCCGAGAAGATCCTCCGCAACATCTTCCTCCGCGCTGACCACCTCACCATGGATGAGATGCTCGCCGCCGATGGCCGCAAGGACCTCGAGACCGAGATCAAGCTCCGGGCCTCGCAGATGACCACCGCCCCCCAGACGCCGGGCCAGCCGGGCCAGCCGAGCCAGCCCGCCGCACCCGAAGCGGCGCCCGCGACCGCCGGCGAACCCGCCGCGGGCTGAGCAGAGGCCATTGCGATCGCGCGCTCCAGCTCCCCCGCGGGAGCTGGTTTCGTTTGCGCTCAGCACGCCTCCGTCACCACCTGGATCCCACCACGCCGGCGATGAGCGAGCCCCCGGACGAGCGGAATCGCCGGGCTCCGGCTCGGCCGGCCAGCGCGTTAGGATGCGCGCCTTGCGCCCGGCGACTCATGAACTCCTGGCTGAGTTTACCGAGCTCTCCCATCTCTCCGAGTCGGAGTTGAATCTCTACCTGCACGCATTCAACACGCGCCGGGCCGGCGTCAATCTCGGCCTTGGAATCGGGAGTCTTGTGCTCGGAACCCTGGTGTTCGTTCCCATCGCGGTGGTGGGCCTCATCATCGCC
>JADLFW010000019.1 GCA_020849615.1 Phycisphaerales bacterium | reverse complement strand
TTCCAGATCGAGATGGATGCGTTCGATGCGCTGGCGAAGCGCGATGCCGGGCAGGCGCTGAACGTCGCCTCGCGCACGGCCCGGTCGCTGGGCGAGCGGTCGTTCGGGGAGACGGTCGCGGCGGTGAAGGCGGCCCGCGCGGGTGCGGGCGGGGATGAGGCCGAGGGCCTGGCGAAGGCGGCGATCGCGCGGTTCAAGCAGGAAGCGGCGGCGTACGTGGCGCCGGGCGGGGGCGCGGGCCCGCGCTATGCGCGGTTCGGTGATGCGTTCTCGGCGGCGTATGCCCGCCGTCACGAGGAGTAGAACGATGGCCAAGAAGACCGAGACCGGCACTGCGGGGGCGCCGTGCGAGGGGCTGTGCGCGGGGAAGCTGGAGCCGCAACCCGGCGACACCAAGATCAAGCCGACGGACACGCCCGAGAGCGTGATGACGCAGATCGCGCTCTTGTGCGATGACAACACGGGGGTGTTCTTCTTCCGGCACCAGGCGAACCTGTACATGCGGGTGGTGGAAGCGGAGTAGGGGCTCGGGCGGCCCGCCAAGGCGGGCCGGGGGCTTTGAGATGGCCCGCTTCTCCGGGGCGGGCTGCGCTGAGCAGCGGCGTGCCACCACAAGTTCAACCCTACCATCCCGCCCTATGACGACCTCAGGACCCGCCTCCTCCCCGGCCCCCAAGTCCATGGATGCCATCATGGCGCTCTGCAAGCGCCGCGGCTTCATCTACCAGGCCTCCGAGATCTACGGCGGCATCAACGGCTTCTGGGATTACGGGCCGCTGGGCAGCCAGCTCAAGAAGAACCTCCGCGAGGCCTGGTGGCAGGACATGATCCTGCGGCCCTGCTGGGGGCGCAGCGGCCCGAACGGCGCGCCGGTGCGCTGCGTGCCGGTGGAGACGAGGATCGTCCAGCACCCCAAGGTCTGGGAGGCGTCGGGGCACATCGCCGGCTTCAACGACCCCATGGTGGACTGCCGGGAGACCAAGGGCCGCTACCGCTACGACCACGTGATGGTGTACGTGCCCGAATCGGGCGACCCGGGGGACAAGCCCGTCTTCGCCTACGTGGGTGACCAGCCCAGCGAGGCCCGGCAGAAGAAGAAGGCGGAGAAGACGTTCGGGGCCGGGGCGATCAAGAGCGTGCCGCTCGCGAGCTTCCCGCAGCCGTGGGGGCGCATCATCGCCCCAGATGCCGAGAAGCCCGGCTCGCTCACCGAGCCCCGCCAGTTCAACCTGATGTTCAAGACGTACATCGGGGCCCTGGCGACCGAGGATGATGTGGCGTACCTGCGGCCCGAGACCGCGCAGGGCATCTTCGTGCAGTTCAAGAACGTCGTTGACACCACTCGCGTCAAGGTGCCGTTCGGCATCGGCAACGTGGGGACGAGCTTCCGCAACGAGGTCACGCCCCGCAACTTCACGTTCAGGTCGAGGGAGTTCGAGCAGGCCGAGCTGGAGTTCTTCTGCCACCCCGATGAGAGCGTGGCGTGGTACAAGTTCTGGCGTGATTTCCGCATGGAGTGGTGGAAGTCGATCGGGCTGGCGGGCGACAACCTCATCCTCCGCGAGCACGAGAAGGATGAGCTCAGCCACTACTCGCAGGGCACGAGCGATGTCGAGTACCGCTTCCCCTTCACGGCCCCGGGGTTCGGGGAGCTCGAGGGGATCGCCCACCGCGGCAACTACGACCTGACCCAGCACCAGAAGGTCTCGGGCGCCAAGCTCGAGTACAACGACACCGAACGCGGTGAGCTGCTCCCCAACGGTCAGCGGCGCGGCGAGCGGTACCTGCCGCACTGCATCGAGCCGGCGGCGGGCCTGGACCGCGGGGTGCTGGCGCTGATCTGCGAGGCCTACACCAAGGATGAATCCCGGCCCAGCCCGGAGCTGCTGAAGCTGCACCCGCGGCTGGCGCCCATCAAGGCGGCGGTCTTCCCGCTGGTGGCCAAGGACGGGATGCCCGAGGTTGCCGAAACGCTGCACACCGAGCTGACCGAACGGTTCTGGCGGCAGGGCGCCATCGAGATGGATGAGAAGCAGTCGATCGGCAAGCGCTACGCCCGCATGGATGAGGCGGGGACGCCGTTCTGCTTCACCATCGACGGCGACACGCTGACGGGCCAGACGGTCACCGTCCGCGACCGTGATTCGGGGCAGCAGCAGCGGGTCGGGCTTGACAAGGTGGGCGACTTCCTGGCGGCGAAGCTGGGGCTGTAGGACGGAGGAGCAAGGCAGAGCAGCAACGGAGCAACGCGGTGGCGGGCCCGTTTCGCCGTCTATCCCCTGTCCCTCTGTACCCTGTTCTCTGTCCCCTTCCTCGCCTCCCTACCCTTTTCCTTCCTTGATCTGAAACACCCGGGCCCGGGCCCCGAGTAAAAGGTCCGCTCCGCTCTCCGGCGTAGGGAACACTCTCGATGTGGAAATGGCTCCTGGGGATTGCACTGGTGCTGTTGCTCGGCTGCGTGGGCAGCGGGTACTGGATGGTGTCATCGGGGCAGTACGAGAAGCTGAAGCTGCAGTTCAGCGGCGAGGGCAAGGCCACGCTGGTGCGCCTGGAGCCCGTGCTGCGGGGCACGCTGACCAAGACGGTGAGCGCGCCGGGGCTGATCGAGCCGCGGACCAAGGTCGAGATCAGCGCCCAGGTCTCGGCCCGGATCATCGCCCTGCCCTTCCGCGAGGGGCAGGAGGTGAAGAAGGACGATGTGGTGATCCGCCTGGATGCCGACGACCTCGCGGCCCGGGTCGATTCCGCCAAGGCGAGGCTTAACAGCACGCAGGCCGCCCTCGAGGGCGCCAAGGCGACCTACCAGAACGCCACCGGCGAGCTGACGCGCCGCAAGGAGCTCTTCGACACCAAGGACATCTCCAAGGCCGAGCTCGACCAGGCCGAGGAGGCCTACCGGGCCGCCGAGTCGCGCCTGCGGCAGGCGGAGTTCTCGATCGACATTGCGCGGGCCGACCTTTCCGCCGCGGAGAAGGATCTCTCCAACGCCGTGATCGTCTCCCCGTTCGACGGGGTGATCACCAAGCTGGACGCCGAGGTGGGTGAGCTGGTGGTGGTCGGCACGCTGAACAACCCGGGCTCGGTGATCATGGAGATCGCCGACCTGACCGACATGCTGATGAAGGCCAAGGTGGATGAGGCCAACGTGGCGCCGGTGCAGCCCGCGCAGACCGCCAAGGTCTTCATCAACGCCTACCCCGAGCGCACCTTCACGGCGACGGTGGAGCGGGTGAAGCTCTTCCGCCAGCTCGACAAGGACGGCACGGCCTACTTCGAGACCGAGCTGAAGCTCGACATCCCCGACGGCATGCGTCTTCGCTCCGGGCTGACCGCCAACGCCGACATCGGCGTCGAGACGCTCCGCGAGGTGATGCTGGTGCCCAGCCAATCGGTGGTCGACCGCAACATCGACGACCTGCCCAAGGATGCGCTCGCCAGCGAGCACCTCGACAAGGCCAAGAAGTTCGCGCGGGTCGCCTACGTATTCAGTGAGGGCAAGGTGCTCGCCAAGCCCGTCTCGATCGGGCCCAGCGACCTGACCAAGACGGTGATCCTGGGCGGGCTCGCCGAGGGCGACCGGATCGTGGCGGGCCCGTACAAGGCGCTGGTGTCGCTCAAGGACGGGCAGAAGGTCGAAGAGGACACGGGCCACGACAAGGCCCAGCCGCCGCAGCAGGCCGAGAAGACCGCGGCGGAAAAGAAGGAGCCCGCGCAGGGCTGATGAACCTGATGGCCACGTGGCCCGCCGGCGGCCCGCTCTCGGGGGTGACCGGAAGCTGAAGCGGCCCGCCGCTCGAAACGGCGGGCGGGGGAAAGACGGATCCGATGGTGGCAGCCCAGACAACCGAACCCTCGGTGGCGATCCGGATCCAGAAGCTCCAGAAGGTCTACCGCATCGGCACGGAGAAGGTGCACGCCCTCCGCGGCGTCGACCTCATCATCAAGCGCAACGAGTTCGTCGCGATCATGGGGGCTTCGGGCTCGGGCAAATCCACGCTGATGAACATCCTGGGCTGCCTCGACCGGCCCACCGCCGGCGCCTACGAGCTCGCCGGCAAGCCCACGCACAGGATGTCCGCCGCCGCCCTCGCCAAGGTCCGTAACGAGGAGATCGGCTTCGTCTTCCAGTCCTTCGAGCTCCTCAACCGGGCCACCGCCCTCAAGAACGTCACCCTCCCGCTCATCTACTCCTCCAAGCACTGGCTGGGGGCCCGCCGCCGGGCCAAGGACGCCCTCGAGCGCGTCGGCCTGGGCGACCGCATGAAGCACCGCCCCAACCAGCTCTCCGGCGGCCAGCGGCAGCGCGTCGCCATCGCCCGCGCCCTGGTCAACAAGCCCAGCATCCTGCTCGCCGATGAGCCCACCGGCAACCTCGACTCCAAGACCAGCGAGGAGATCATCGCCCTCTTCAAGCAGCTCCACGCCGAGGGCCAGACGATCGTCATCGTCACGCACGAGGAGGACATCGCGGGCCACGCCCTCCGCATCATCCGACTCCGCGACGGCCGCATCGTCTCCGACCACCCGACCACCCACGACCCCATCCACCAGGACTACGTCCGCCGGGCCCTCGACCACGCCCGCCAGCTCGCCGCCGCCCACGGCGGCGAGGCCGACCTGAAGCCCGCCGCGGCGGCCGCCGCCGAGACGCCGGGAGTCCCCGCATGATCGTCGTCCGGCTCATGATCCAGACCGTGTTCCTGGCGCTGGGCCAGATCTGGGCCAACAAGGTCCGGGCCATGCTGACGACCCTGGGCATCATCATCGCCGTGGCGGCCGTCATCTTCATCGTCGCCGTCACCACGGGCATGAAGCAGTTCGTCCTCGACCAGTTCGCCACCGTGGGCGCCAACAAGGTCTGGATCTTCCCGCGCATGCCCCACAACCAGCGCGAGCGGTACAACTTCCGCCAGCTCCGCATCACCACGCGCCAGGCCGACGGCCTGCTGGCCAACTGCCCCTCCCTCGCCCGCGTCTGCCCGGTCATGCAGCTCAACGCCTCCGTGCAGGCCGGGGACATCGTCAAGCCCTTCGTCCTCGTCCAGGGCATCCGCCCGGACTGGCACGAGATCGAGCAGCGGTTCGTCACCGTGGGGCGGCCCTTCTTCCAGATCGACGAGGATGAGCGCCGCCAGGTCTGCCTCATCAACGACAAGGGGCTGGGCGAGCTCGAGCTCGACGCCGACCCCACCGGCAAGACGATCCTGGTCGACGGCCGCCGCTTCCTGATCGTCGGCGTCGTCGAGACCAAGACGGTCAGCCCCATGTTCGGCGGCGACGAGGCCCAGACCGAGATCTACATCCCCTTCCGCGTCGGTGAGATGATGCGCCCCGAGCCGCGCATGTACGTGGTGGGGCAGACCAGGAGCCCGGAGCTGGCCGAGGATGTGAAGGCGGAGGTCACGTTCTACATGCGCCGCATGCGCGGGCTGGGCCCGGATGACCCCGATACCTTCGGCGTCGAGGCCATCGACTCGGTGATCGAGCAGTTCAAGAAGATCGCGGGGTTCATCACCCTGGCCGCGGGCTGCATCGTGGGGATCTCGCTGCTGGTGGGCGGCATCGGCATCATGAACATCATGCTCGTGTCGGTGAGCGAGCGGACGAGGGAGATCGGCCTGCGCAAGGCGGTGGGGGCCCGGCCCGAGGTCATCCTGCTGCAGTTCCTCATCGAGGCGGTCACGCTCTGCGTGGTCGGCGGCCTGGTGGGCCTGACGATCGGGCAGGCGGGGGTCCTGGGGCTCCGCGCGGCGGTCGAGGCCATGAAGAGCGCCGCGGTCCCGGCCTGGGCCGTCATCCTGGCCCTGAGCTTCTCGGCCGCGACCGGCGTCATCTTTGGTATGTTCCCCGCCATCAAGGCCGCCCGCCTCAACCCCATCGACGCCCTCCGCCATGAGTGAACAACAACCCGCGCGCGCCGCCATCCCGACCGTTCGCAGCGCACGCCTTCCCGGCCTCCGCGCCTTTGTGCCTCCGTGCCTCTGCGCCTGCCTTCTCGGTTGCTCCAACCCCCTCGCGTCGTCCGAGGAGGACTACGGCGCCCCGCTCTCCCCCGAGCGCCTCCGCGAGATCGACACCGCCAAGCTCGAGCGATTCCGCAAGCTCAAGAGCGAGAAGACCCCCGCGGATGACGACCCCGCCGCCGCGGCCAGGAAGCGCTTCGAGGGGCTCGCCTCCTACGACCTCACCCTCGAGCAGGCCCGGGCCAGCGTCCTGGAGAACAACCTCGAGCTGAAGGTCGCGATCATCGATCCCGCGATCGCGGCCCAGCGGCTGTCGGAGGAGGAGGCCGCCTTCGAGGCCGCCTTCACGCTGCGGTCGCTGTGGAGCGAGACCGATGCGCCCACCGCGACCGAACTCGAGGGCTCGCAGGCCAAGTTCGGCTCGCTCGAACCCGGCGTCCGCATCCCCCTGCGCACGGGCGGCACCGCCCGCGTCACGCTGCCCGTGGCCCGCAACGAGACCAACAACGACTTCGCCACCCTCAACCCCGCCTACACCTCCGACCTGGAGTTCTCCATCTCCCAGCCGCTGCTCCGCAACGCGGGCCGCCGGGCCGCCACCCAGGGCATCCGCATCGCCTCCTACAACCGCCGCATCTCCGAGGCCCAGACCAAGCTCGAGGTCATCCGCCAGCTCGCCGCCGTCGACCGGGCCTACTGGCGCGTCTACGCGGCCCGCCGGGCCCTGGATGTCTCCCAGCAGCAGTACGAGCTGGCCGTCGACCAGCTGGGCCGGGCCGAGCGCCGCGTCCGCGCGGGCGCCGTCGGCGAGATCGAGGTCATCCGCGCCCAGGCCGGAGTCTCCGACCAGCTCGGCGCCATCCTCCTCGCGCAGAACGCCATCCTCACCCAGCAGCGCGAGCTGAAGCGCATCGTGAACCTGCCCGGGCTCACCGTCGACACCGACGTGATGATCACCCTCAAGACCGACCCCGACCCCGTCGAGTACCAGTTCGACCGCCGCGAGCTCACGCAGTCCGCCGTCGACAACCGCATGGAAATGCTCGAGCTCGAGCTGCGCCTCGCCGCCGACGCCGCCACCATCGCCTTCAACAAGAACCAGGCCCTCCCCCTCTTCACCCTCGACTACACCTACCGCATCAACGGCCTGGGCGCCTCGGGCCAGGACAGCTTCCGCATGCTGGAGCGCAACAAGTTCGAGGACTGGTCGCTGGGCCTCGGCGCCGAGGTGCCGCTGGGCAACGAGGAGGCCAACTCCCGCATCCGTCAGTCGATCCTGACCCGGCTGCAGCGGCTGAACACCAAGCAGGCCCGGGAGCTGGCCATCCGCCAGGAGGTCCTCAACGCGATGGACACGCTGGATGCCGACTGGCAGCGGATCCTCGCGGCCCGGCAGTCGGTGATCCTCAACACCCGCGCCCTACAGGCCGAGCAGCGGCAGTTCGATGTGGGGGCCTCGACGAGCACGGATGTGCTGGATGCGGCGGCCCGGCTCGCGGAGGCGCAGCTGCAGGAGATCCGCTCCGTCACCGACTACCAGATCGCGCAGATCGACCTGGCGTTCGCGACCGGCACGCTGCTGGGCGCCGAGCGCGTCCAGTGGGGCCCGGCGCCCGCGCCCGACAAGAACGAGCCGACCCCGCCCGAGACGCTGTCGCCGCCGTGGAACGAAGCCCCGGAGTCCGCGCCGGGCCCTGCGATGGAAGTCTCGCCTCCGCCCGCGCCGCGCGAGGCCGAGCAGGAACGGGCCAAGGAGGCCGAGCAGGTTCCGCCCGAGCCGGCAAAGCCCGAACCCGAATCGCCGAAGTAGTGGATCCGGGCGCCGTGGTGGAGCCAACCCGCTCCGGATCGGATCCGCGCCCGGCCAATCAAGACAGCCGCATGGTGGGGTTCGAGGACGCAGTCCCCGGCGCCCCGCACACGTTCAACTCGCGCTGCGCTTCCGCGCCGCCAGGATCGCATTGACCAGGCCCGCCGGCACCTCGGCCGGCACGGGATCATCGGGCCGCTCGGCGAGCGACCGCGTCAGCCCGACCGTCCGCGAGTAGCTTTTCAAGTACTCCACGCACGATGGGCACACCGCCAGGTGGCGCTCGAACGCCAGGCGTTCACCGTCCGGCAGCTCGCCGTCGAGGTACGCCATCATGAAGTCGGTCAACTCACGGCACGTCATGGTTCGGCGCCCCCGCACATATATGGGTCCAGCAAAGTCCGAAGCGCCAGCCGGGCCCGGTGGAGCCGCGTCTTGACCGCGCTCTCCGACAACCCCAGTTCCCGCGCCGCCGCTTCGGTGTCCAGCCCTTCGATGTCGCGCAACACCAGAACGGTTCTAAAACTTTCCGGCAACTGCTCAATCGCGGCCCGCACCATCCGCCGGGCCTCATCGCTCTCCAGCCGCTCGTTCCCCCGCCATTCCTCCACGCGATCGCGGTGGTGCCCATCCTCCTTGAAGGCGGGCTGAAACTCCTCGATCGACCGCTCGGGCCTGGCCTTGCGCGACCGGAGCTTCATCAGGCACGCATTCACCAAGATCCGGTGCAGCCACGTCGAGAGCTTCGAACCCCCCTCGAACTTTCCCAGCGCCTTGAACGCCGACAGGAACGCATCCTGAAGCGCATCCTGCGCATCATCATCACTGGGGAAGAACCGCCGGGCCACGGCGAGGCACCGCGGCGAGTACTCCCGCACAAACACCTCAAACGCGGCGTCCTCGCCCGCGCGCAGGCGGGCCAGGAGAGCGCTTTCATCCACCGGCCCGGTGGTCATCGTCGGCATGTGCACCTCGAGAGCCGCGCCCATGGCGCTTCCTGGGATGCCGAAGTTTCCGCGACGTTACCGTCCGGGCCGCATCGTACCTGGGAAATGCTGCTCGCCCAATCCTTCCTGCTCCTGACCGCCCTCTACACCGCCATCGGCGTCGTTGTGGCCGTCCTGTTCTCGGCCCGGGGTGTCTTCCGCGTCGATGCCTCGGCCCGGGGCTCGCACCCGGCCTTTCACCTCTTGATCCTGCCCGGCGCAGCAGCCCTCTGGCCGCTCGTGCTGACCTGGTGGGCCCGGGCCCCGAAGCGCCCGGTCAACGCCCACGCCGCGGGGCCGCACGCATGAACCGGGCTCAGCGCCGAGATCACCTCCGGGCCTGGATCGCGCTGGCGATTCTGCTGCCCATCCTCCTTATCGCCGCGCTGCTGGCCCGTCCGGTGAAGCCCGGTCCGCAGGCGGGAAGCGTCCTTCTGACTCCGTCACTTCCTCCATGAGCACCTCCTACACCTGGATCGGCTGGACCCGCCACAAGAAGCGGTATGACGCGGTGATGCTCACCGCCGTCGCGGGCTACCTCGCCGCATTCATCACGGGCGGGGTCCTCATCTACCGTCCCCCCGATCAGATCGCCCTGCCCGTGCTCCTCATCCGAGCGCTGGGCACCTGCGCGATCGTCATGCTGCACATCGTGCTGTGGATCGGGCCGCTGGCCCGGCTGAACAGGCGGTTCCTGCCGCTGCTGTTCAACCGCCGGCACCTCGGCGTTGCAACCTTCCTCATCGCCCTCTCGCATGCCGCGATGGTGCTGATCTACTACCACGCCTTCGGCAACCTCAACCCGTTCCTCTCGCTCCTCACCAGCAACACGGCCTACGGATCGCTCTCCCGCTTCCCCTTCGAAACGCCGGGCCTGCTCGCGCTGCTCATCCTCTTCCTCATGGCGGCGACCAGCCACGACTTCTGGCTCCGCAACCTCACCGCGCGGGCCTGGAAGCGCCTCCACATGCTCATCTACGCCGCCTACGCCCTCCTCATCGCGCACATCGCGCTCGGCGCCCTCCAGCACGAACGCTCCATCGTCTACCCGATCCTCCTCACCGCGGGCGCCGCCATCACCATCTCGCTCCACCTCATCACCGGCTTGCGCGAAGCCCGCAAGGACTCCGCGCAGCCGCCCGCCGCCGCGAACGACGGCTTCATCGATGTCGCCTCCGTCGATGACATCCCCGACCGCCGGGCCATCGTCGTCAGCCTCCCCTCCCGCGAGCGAATCGCCGTCTTCCGCTACGACGGCAAGGTCTCCGCCGTTACCAATGTCTGCGAGCACCAGGGCGGGCCGCTCGGCGAGGGCAAAGTCATCGACGGCTGCATCACCTGCCCGTGGCACGGCTGGCAATACCGCCCGGGCGATGGCTGCTCGCCCCCGCCCTTCACCGAGAAGATCCCGACGTACGAGGTCCGCATCTCGGCCCGGCGCGTGCTTATCAACCCCCAGCCCCGCCCGCGCGGCACACCCGTCCATCCCGCCATCATCCCCGGAGCACCGGCGTGACCACCCCCGACCGCGATGAGTTCTTCATCGGCTACCTTCCCGCGATGCCCCGGGACCACGGCCGCTTCACCCGCGCCGCCGCTGCGGTGTTCGCCCTCATCGGAATCACCGTCGCGATCCTCTCGACATCACTACGCCGAGACCCCGGGCCCGGCGTTTGGAACAGCGATCAGCCCCGCGACTTCATCGGCATCATCGACGCCGAGCCTTACCCCATCCTGCACGGCGTCACCGCGGAAGGACTTGATGGCCCGGGCCCGGCATCCGCCATCCTCGTCGGGACCGGCAAGCACGCGCCGGCGATCGACACCGCCCGATGGGCGGGCCGGCCCGTGCGTATCCGCGGCACCTCGCTCCGCCGTGACGACCTCTTCCTCATCGAGATCGCGGATGGGCCCGACGCCATCGCTGAGTCGGCCACGGTCGTCATCCCCGACATCGAACGCGTAAGCCCGGCGCTGGCCACCCTCCGCGGCGAGATCATCGATCCCAAGTGCTACGCCGGCGCCATGAAGCCGGGCGATGGCAAGGCCCACCGCGCCTGCGCCGTCCGCTGCATCTCCGGCGGCATTCCCCCGGTCCTGGCCGTCCCTCGCGCCAACGGAGGCGCAGACTACTACCTGCTCGCCGGGCCCGACGGTTCTCGGCTCAACCAGGCCATTCTCCCGTACATCGGCGACACCGTCGAAGTCAGCGGCATGGCCGCCCGCGCGGGCCGGGCCCGGATGCTGCGCATCGACCCCGCCGCCATCCGCCGGCTCTGATGTTCTTAGCGCGGCGCGGGCGCGGCATGCGACCACCGCCCGCCGCGCGCAGCGCGGGCCGCCCAGATCGTTAGCCCGAGCACCAGCGCCACCGCCACCACCATCCCCTGCCCGTACCACGCGGAGACATCCGGCGTCGCGGGCATGGTCGCCACCGTCGTCGCGGTCAGCAGCGCCGCCAGCACCGCGAGCATCCCGAAGCGCATCAGGTAGAGCACCATCCACAGCCCGCCGATCGCGGATGTCAGCGGCTGCACCCAGCCCCCGCCCGCCGGGGCCTGGTTGGACATGAGGAACGCGGCCGGCACCATCAGCGCCACGCCGGCGGCCCAGCGCCGCCGCAGCAGCACCATCAGGCCCACGAACGCCAGCACGAACAGCATGCCGTTGAGCACCGAGTTGATGCACGCCAGCTGCACGGCGACCAGCACCCCGCTCCACCCCGCCAGCGTCACCGGGCTGGGGTTGATCGGCGCGATGAAATCGCCCTTCGTCAGCGTCGCCACTTCGACCGCGACATGCCCCAGCGCCAGGTACCCCAGCCCGCCGATCACCCCGATCAGCACATCCCGCCCGACCGCGGGGTCGCTGAACCCGCCCGCCAGCAGCCTCGTCCACGACACCAGCATCACCGGGTCGCGCCGCCGCACGAACGGCTCCAGCGCCAGGTACATCATCCACGACAGCCCGCCGATCAGCAGCGGCAACGCCGTGCCCGTCAGGATCAGCCCCCACTCCGAGGGAATGTCGAGCTGGTGGTTCGCCCGCAGCAACCACGCCACCAGCATCGTCCCGAACATCACCCACGCCAGCGACCGCGCCCCCGACACATCCCCGCGACCCTGCTTCACGTTCCGCCGGGCCTGCCACGCCGAGAACCCCAGCGCCGCCATCACCAATGACGTGTTGACGCTCTGGATGATCCGCGCCTGCATCGGCAGCCCGGCCTCCGGCGGCGGCTCCACCTCCCACGGCCGCAGCGCCGCGAAGTACACGGGCCGGCCGCGGTACGCCGCCGCTTCTATCCGCACCGGCTCACCCGTTTCTCCGTACGTCCCATCCCACGCGGCCCGCACATCCGCGTAGTGGGGCGGCGTGCGCGAGGGCTCGGCGGGCCGGAACTTCGCCAGGTCCAGCCCGCCCAGGGTGAACAGCGCGCCCCAGTCGGGCCCACCCGCCGGCCCGGCCGCGGACGCCGCGGCATCCCCGGCCCGGACAACCGGGTCGGTCACCACCGCCAGGGCTTCGAGCCGCCCGGCCGAGTCGAGCTCGATGGACACCATCCCCGGTTCCGACCGCGGCGGATCCCGCTGCGACACATCGCCGTTGGTCTGCCACGGCATCATCGGCTTCGGGCTCGTCCGGTACCAGAACGCCACCGGCTGCGGCCGCGCCGTCCGAAGCCGGGCCAGGCGCTCGCGCTTCTCCGAGCCCGGCCCGCCCGCACCGCCGGTGCCGGGCCCATCCAGGTAGTCCTCGCGAACGCTCAGGCCCCACGCCGTGTCCGCGGGCTTCTCCGTGTACCCCAGCGACCGGATGATCTCCCCGGCCCGGTCCGCCAGCACGACCGGCGACCTGGGCAGGTCGATGTGCCACAGCAGCCCCTGCCGGGCCGCGAGCACCAGCGTCACCGCCAGCAGCGCCAACACCGCCGCGACCATCGCGCTCACGCGCGAGGCCCGCACCGCCGAACGCTCGCCCGCCGCCGCCACCAGCTCCGGGCTGGGCGTCTCCCCGGCCTCCAGCGCCGCCTGCAGCGGGTCTCCCCCCGGCAGCGCCGCGATCACCGCCATCGCAGAGCCGGGCCGCGCCACCGGATCGTCCTGCAGGCACCGCATGATCAGCCGGTCGATCACCGGGTCCAGGTCCTGGGCATGCGTCGATGGCCGGCTGATCTCGGAAGATGTCCGCGAATCGCCGGGCCTCTCCCGTCCCCCGCGCGCCTCGTCGAACGCCCTCCGCCCCGTGAATAGCTCGTACAGCACCAGCCCCAGCGAGTAGATGTCGCTGCGGGCGGACACCTCCCGCCCATCGCGCTGCTCGGGCGCCATGTACGCGGGTGTCCCGCTGCGGATATCCCCCGCGCCGATCTGGTCCGCCAGCCCCGCGATCCCGAAGTCCATGAGCCGCGCGTGCCCGCGGCCATCCAGCATGATGTTCGCGGGTTTGAGGTCGCGGTGGATCACGCCCTGCGCGTGCGCCGCCGCCAGCCCGGCCCCGATCTGCCGGGCCACCTGCACCGCCTTGTCCTTGGGCAGCCTCCCGATCCGCCGCAGCAGCGATCCCATGTCCTCCCCGTCGATGTACTCCATCGACAGGAACGTCCGCTTGCCGTCCGGCGTCATCGCCTCGCCCAGGTCGTACATCCGGCACACGTTGGGGTGCGCCACCTGCCGCGCGATCCGCACCTCGCCGCGGAACCGCTCGAGCCACGCCGCGTTCTCGCTCGTGGCCCGCGGCAGGAACTTCAGCGCCACCGGCTGGCCCACCTTCAGGTCATCGGCCCGGAAGACCTCGCCCATCCCGCCCTTGCCCAGCCTCGCCACGATGCGGTACCGCTCGCCGATGATCGCGCCGGGCGCGAAGAACGCATCGTCGGTGACCACCGTCCCCCTGCCCGATGGGGCCGACCCGCGCGCTGCGCTGCCCGACGCCGGCAGCGGCGCGGTGATGGTCGCGGTTTCATCCGTCCGCACGGGCGACCCGCACCCCGCGCAGAAACGAGACCCGGGGGTCAGATCCGCCGAGCATTTCGAGCACCGGGCCACGGGGGACAGAATAGCAACGAAGTGAAGAAGCAAGGAAGCAACGGAGGACCGGCGGTCATGGGGCTGGCACGTCGCTTTGGGCGTCGGCCGGGCTGATGCTCAAGATCATCCGGCTCCCCATCACGTTCATGGTAATGAGCCTGTTCATCCACCATCTGGGCCGCTGAGAGTGGCGGGCGCGCCGAGGCCCGTGTCCATCCAGGCGCCTCTCGGAGCCTCTGTGCCTCCGTGGTGAAGGTGTTTCACGCCGCCGCGTTGAACATCGCCTTCGCGATCGCCGCCAGGTCGAACTCACGCCCCTTGGCCGGGTAGAAGTTGTCGGCCCGGATATCGCGGCCCTCCAGCTTCGCCACTTCGAGGTGACGCTCCTTCCTCAGGTCGATGCGTTCGCTGGCCACCTCGGCCCGCCAGCTCTCGTCGGCCAGCGGGTCCAGCACGCGCACCGTTGGGCGGCACGGGTCCTGCGGTGACCAGTTCTCGACCACCGCGCTGCGGCCATCGCTCAAGGTCACCCACATCCCCGGCGCGTACGGCGGCGTCACGCTCAGGAGCGCCCTGAACACCACGGGGTCCAGCCACGCCGAGTACGGGCCGTTCATCAGCCGCTTCAGCACCGTCACCGCCGCCGGCTGCTCTGCCGCAGAAACATCGGGCGGATACCGCAGCCGGTCGAACAGGTCCGCCGCCGCCGCGATCCGCGCGAAGATGTGGATGTCGGGCCCGCGCAGCCCGGGCCGCTCGCTGTTGATGGGTGTTCCCGGTCTGCCGGGCGGCGAACTCTCCTTCGCCGCCGGGAATCCAGAGCCGTCGAAATGCTGGTGGTGGTGCAGCACGACCGCGGCGGCCGATGGATCGACCCCGCGCCGCACCAGCTCGTGCCCGACCGCGACGTGCAACCGCCACGGGCCATCGACTTCATCCAGCCCGCGCCGCCACGGCCCGGCATCCGCCTCGCTCACCACCGCCATTCCGATGTCGTGCAGCAGCGCCCCCAGGCCGAGGTTGGTGATGTCGCGGGCGCACGCCGTCGTCAGGCGCGTCCGCTCGCGCACCAGGTAGAACTCCAGCTTCAGCCCCATGATCAGGCTCAGGAAGCAGACGTTGGTGGCGTGCCGCATCGGGGCCGGGCCCGCGCACGCGACCTGATCGACGAACACCGCGGCCCGAGGGCTCTCGCTCAGGCGTTCCAGCAGCGCGGTGACGGTCTGCCCGTAGGCGTTGTAATCGAGCCGCGACTCGGCGTTCTCGCGCACCGCATCCCAGGCCCGGGAGACGTGCTGGGCCAGGTCGCCGCAGGCCCGCATGACGAGCGGGTTGATGTGGGCCACGACGAAGTCGAGGCTGGGGTGGCGGATCCAGATATGGCCCGCGCCTAGGTCGCGCAGGCGCGAGATGGCGTGCGGGTCCAGGCGGACCCCCGCGCGCAGCAGGATCGTGCTCGGGCAGGCCGGGTGCGGAACCGGCACGGCGAGCATCATCCCTTCGCGGGCGTGGACCATGGGGACGCGGAACATCTGGAAGAGAAGGATCGGCCGATTGCCGCGGTGGCTGTCGCCGGGATGGGTGTCATTGGCGCCCGTGCGCGCGACGGGCGCCGTTATCGGCCCGAAGAGTTGAAACACGGAGGGCCACGGGGAGCCGCGGAGCGGAGAGGAACCGGGGGAAGGCGACAAGGCACGGGTCTCCAGCCGGTGTCTTCCCGTAAACTTCGGCGAAGTGTCCGACAGCGATCCCACACCGCTCCCGGCGAATCGACGCTACCAATGCCGCGGGTGCCAGTTCAACCTGACCGGGCTCATCATTGAAGATGGGAAGTTGACCTGCCCCGAATGCGGGCGTTCGGGCTCCCTGGCGTACGTCGCCGAGGCCGAGCCGCCCGCGCCGCCATCAATCCTCCGAACGCTGTGGAGGATGTGCCGCTGGACCACGGTGACGATGCTGCTGTCGGTCTTTTGCGCCACGATGTCAGCTCAAATCGAAGAGTTCACTTTGCTGTCGGCCCTGCTGGGGATGGTGGCGCTGGGCGTTGGTATATTGGCGCCGCTGCTCATCGCGGCCGAGATCGTTTCCAATCACGAGCGTGAACGGCGGTACGTCAGGGCGCTCTTCTCACTCACCGGGCTCGGCATCCTCCTGAATGTCACGCAGGTGATCCTCATCATCATCGCGTTTACCGCGATTGTCGAGATGCTCGTACACCTCTAGCCAGTACCGATCGCGAGCACTCCGATCCCCATCATCCGTGTCGATCCGTGACGCTTCCCTTCTTCTCTCCGTGGCCCGCCGCGTCTCTCCCTGTTTCAACTCTCATCCCAGCTGCTCGATCGCCTGACCCACCGTCTTCACCATCACCACCTCGATGCCCTTCTTCTCTGTGCTCTCTGCGCCTCTGTGGTGAGATTTCCGGATCCACGGGATGATGAGTCGCTCGTACCCCATCCGTGAAGCCTCGTTGATCCGCTGCTCGAGCTGGCCGACCGCCCGGACCTCGCCGCCCAGCCCCACCTCGCCGACCGCCGCGGTGGTGGGGGGCAGGGCCCGGCGGTAGTGGGCGCCCGCGATCGCCAGCAGCAGGGCCAGGTCGCTGGCGGGCTCGATGACCCGGATGCCCCCGACCGCCGAGGCGAACACATCGCGGTCCGCCAGCCGCAGCCCGCCGTGCTGCTCCAGCACCGCGATCAGCATCGCGAGCCGGTTGGCATCCAGCCCCGAGCTCTTGCGTTTCGCAGCCCCCAGGAACCCCGTCGCCGTCAGGGCCTGCAGCTCCACCAGCACGCAGCGCGTGCCGGTGATGACCGGGCTCACCACGCTGCCGGGCCGGGGCGGGCCATCCCCCGAAACCGCCGACACCCCCGCGCCCTCCGTCGCCTCCAGCAGCCCCTGGCCCGTCATCTCGAAGAGGCCGATTTCCAGGGTGGTGCCGAATCGGTTCTTGACGGCCCGGACGACGCGGTGGGCGTGGTAGCGGTCACCCTCGAAGTACAGGACCGCATCCACAAGGTGCTCGAGCAGGCGCGGGCCGGCGAGCTGGCCCTCCTTGGTGACGTGGCCGACCATCACGACCGCAACACCCGACAGCTTGGCGAGGTAGACCAGCTCCGCGCAGCAGCGGCGGAGCTGGGTGATGCTGCCGGGCGAGGCGGGCAGGTCGGCCTTGTAGATCATCTGGACCGAGTCGATGACCAGGACCTCGGGCTGGACCTTGCGGGTCTGCTCGACGATCCGGGCCAGGTTGGCATCGGCGAGGATGAAGAGGTTGGCGCCCCCGGCGCTGTCGGCATGAGGTGTTCCACGTGGAACATTGACCTTGTTTGCGCGCGCAGAAGCGGTGATGGGCACAGCCGGGACGCCTGTGCCACCCTGAACCAGGAGCCGCTGGGCCCGCATCTTGATCTGCTGGGCCGACTCCTCGCTGGACACATAGAGCACGCGGCGATCTAGCGCGGCCCAGGCGCGGGCCGCCTGCAGGAGCAGGGTCGACTTGCCGATGCCGGGTTCGCCGCCACACAGGACCGCCGAGCCGGGGACCAGGCCCCCGCCCAGCACGCGGTCGAGCTCGTGGATGCCGCAGGTAATGCGGGCGGCCGGGCCATCCGACTCGCCGATGTCATCAAGGGGCTTGGCGGCCGGGGCGGGGGTGGCATCGCCCCCCTCGGCGGCGAAGGACTGGGCCAGGGCCTTGGCGGCGCCGAGGTGGGGGTCGGCGGCGGCGGAGGGATCGACGACCTGGTCCTCGAGGGAATCCCATTCGCCGCAGTCGGGGCACTTGCCCATCCAGCGGTGCTGGAGGGCGCCGCAGGCCCGGCAGATGAAGACGTGGCGGGTCTTGGCCATGGAGGCAGGGTACAGGGCGGAGGGGACAGGGGACAGGTCGCGGAGAGAGAGGGCCGAATCGTGGGGAGGCGGGTGGCACTACGATCGGTGCCCGGCCCGGTGCGAGCCGGTGCGGGCGCCCTGAATGACCGAGAGCCCAGGCAGTCCAATTCCGGCGGGAGATGAGGCGGCCGCGAAGGCGGCGCGTCGCCGGCGGAGGCTGCGTCGGCGGATCACGCGAGCGGTGGTGCTGGGGCTGCTGGCGGTGGTCGTGGGGGCGTGGTTCCTGGTGACGCGGAGCCCGCTGACGGGGGCGATGGTCCTGCCGAAGCTGGAGGAGGCGATCGGCGTCCGGGTGGAGGCCGAGGCGGTGGTGATCGGGCTGGATGGGTCGGTGATCCTGAAGCGGGCGAAGTTTGTCGCCCCCGGGGTGCCGGGCCCGGCGGGGGAAGTGTTTGATGTGGCGAGGGTCGAGGCGGACATCGGCTGGCGTTCGCTGCTGTCGGGCCGGCCCGGCGTGCGGAACCTGACGCTGGTGTCGCCGGTGCTGCGGGTGAGCCAGTCGCGTGATGACCTGAGCGTGAACATCGCGCAGATCAAGGTGCCGCGGACGGACAAGCCGGCGGGGGTGATCCCGACGATCACGGTGGAGCGGGGGGCGATCGAGCTGGGTGAGCACACGGGCGGGGCGTACACGCCGCTGAAGCGGATCGGGATCAACGGGCGGCTGCGGCCCACGCTGGAGGCCGGGGCGTACGTGATCGACCTGCGGCAGATGGGCGAGGGAACGGGGTTTGACCTCCGCGGGGTGCTGAGCCAGAAGGAGGTCGCGCTGACGCTGCGCGGGCTGACGCTGGATGACTGGAAGCCCGAGTCGGTGCCGACGCCGGTGCGGGGGATCTTCTCCCTGCTGGACATGAAGGGGGAGATCGCCGAGACGAAGCTCGACTACGTGTTCGCCGGCGGCATGCAGGCCACCATCGTGCTCAAGAACGTGGCGATGAACCTGCCCGTGACCGAGGGCGGCACGGTCGCCGACCCCGGCGCTCCTACGCCCGCGGCGCTGATGCGGATGCAGGATGTCAACGGCGTGGTCACCTTCGACGGCACGGGCGTCCGCGCCGTGGGCGCCGGCGTGCTGGAGGACCTGCCGTACCAGCTCAACCTGGCGTACACCGGGCTGAGCGTCGATTCGGCGTTCACGTGCGAGCTGGTGAGCCGGGAGTTCCAGATCGGCGAGAACCCGCAGATCGTGCGGTTCGCCCCCCCCGTCGTCCGCGAGCGGCTGGAGAACTTCTCGAACCCCACCGGGATCGTCAACAGTGTGGTGCGGTTCTCGCGAGGCGCGCCCGCCGAGGGCAAGCCGGGCCCGGTCCGCGTCGAGGGCCGGCTGAACTTCCGTGAGGCCACGGCCGCGTTCCACAAGTTCCCCTACCGCTTCCACAACCTGTCGGGGGCGGTGCGGTTCGATGATGAGCGGATCGACATCCTGGAGGTGCAGGGAACCGCGCCCAGCGGGGCCCGGATCACCGCCCACGGGGAGATCTACCCGCCCAGCTCCGAGGCGTACGCCAACATCAAGGTGCACGTGGATGATGTCCCGATCGATGAGACCCTCAAGGAAGCGATGGGCCCGGGGCGGCGGCGGATCCTCGATGTGATCTTCAATGAGGAGCGGTACGCCGACCTGCTGAAGGAGGGCCTGGTTCGAGCTCCGGGTGCGGGAGCGAATCCGGGGGCGGGGGCGAATCCGGGGGCGCCGGAGTTCGCGATGGGCGGGCGGGCGACGATCGATGTGACGGTGATCCGCACGGCCGGGCCCGGCTCGAACTGGCACGAGGAGATCGATGTGCGGCTGCCGCACGCCGGGCTGGTGCCCGAGCCGTTCCCGCTGCCGATCCTGGCGGATGATGTCGCGATCTCGGTGCGCAACGACACCGCGCGGGTGGTGGGGGGGATGTACCGCGGGCTGCGGGGCGGGGTGGCGACGGTCGAGGCGACGACCGACCTGAAGAACCTGAAGCAGCCGGATGCGGAGATCGTGCCCAAGGTGCGGATCACCGCGCGGGATGTGCCGGTGGATGACCTGCTGGTGCGGGCCACGCCCGGCGCGCGGACGGGCGATGGGCCCGGCGCGCTCTCGGCGCGGGAGGTGCTGCGGCAGCTCCACGTGGATGGGAAGGTGAACTGCGAGGCGCGGATCGATGAGCGGGAGCCGGGGAAGCTGGGGTACGACATCGAGGTGGAGGTCGCGGGGGTGACGGCGCGGGCGCGGTCGAGCGGGGAGGAGGCAGCGCCGTTTGTGATGGAGGAGGCGCGGGGGACGATCCGGGTGAGCGAATCGCGGCTGGCGATCGACCTGATGGCGCGTGCTCCGGAGGCGCCGGGGCCGGAAGCGGGGCCGGGGCTGGCGCTCATGGAGGGCCGCGGCGAGGTGGAGCTGGGCCAGGACCGTTCGGGAGCATCGGCGATCGACATCAACGTGTGGTGCGCCGGGCTGGATGTGGCGAGCCCGATCGAGGAGATCGTGGGGATCTTCTCGAAGGAGACGGCGGCGAAGGTGCTGGCGCTGCGGAGCGAGCACCGGCCGGAGGGGCGGGTCGAGGCGGCCGTGCATGTGTCGCGGCCCGGCTGGATCGGGACGGGCGAGCCGCCGGCGCCGCCCGCGCCGGTGGTGCAGGTGGAGCTGACGGGCGGGCGGGACCTGACGCTGGTTGCGATGGGCGGGCGGGTGGGGATCTCGCGGGCGGAGGGCGTGGCGCGGGTGATCGCGGATGGGCGGCCGCGGGTGGTGTTCGAGCAGTTCGGCGGGGTGGTGATGATGAACGGAGAGGCGAGCGGCCGGGCGAGCGTTTCGGGCGCACTGGAGCTGGCGGATGAACCGGGCGGGGGGGCGACGGGGGGCGAGCTTCTGGTCGAGGTGCGGGAGGCGCTCTTCGAATCGCGGGCGACGGCGTGGGCAGCGCGGGAGAAGGTGGGCGGCGGGGTGAAGGCGTTCTATGACGATGCGGGCCCGCGCGGGGTGTTTGATGCGGAGCTGCGGGTGCGGCCCGCGCGGGAGGGTTCCGGGGCGGAAGGAGTGGGGCGGGGGTGGGAGGTGGAGGGTTCGATCGCGCCCAAGCGGGTGGTGTTCCGGCGGAACGGGGAGGAGATCACGTTCGGGGAGATGGGCGGGCGGGTGGAGTTCAGCCGGGATTCGGGGAAGCTCGTGGGGCTGGGCGGGAAGGCATCGCGCTGGTCCTGGGGTGCCGATGGGTCGTGGGTGATGGAGGCGCCGGGCCGCCCCGCGCTGCAGGCAAAGATGAACCTCGACAGCCAGGGGTTGGGTGAGGACCTGCGGGCGATGCTGCCGGGCCCGCTGCTGGCGGCGCTGGAAGAGGTCAAGTTCGACCTGGAGGGCCGGCTCCGCGTGCCGGGGATGACCGTGAAGTGGACGCCGGGGAGCGCGGGAGGCGCTGACGGCGGGGATTCGGTGAGCGCGTACGGGCGGCTGGAGGTGCAGGAGGCGATGATGGAGGCCGGGCTGCCGGTGGGCGACGCCAGCGGCGCCATCGATTTTGGTGTGGAGCGGGCGCCCGGGCTGCCCGTGAAGTTCGAGCTCTCGGCGCTGATGGACACGTTCCGGCTGGCGGGCGTCGAGATGACGGGCGGGCGGGTGAAGGTGGTGGGGGGCGAGTCGGAGGGAGAGGTGCTGGTGCCGCTGGTGTCGGCGGATTGCCACCGCGGGCGGATGACCGGGCAGGCCCGGGTGCGGCAGGATGGCGGGGTGCGGCGGTACGAGGGCGAGTTCTCGCTCGCGGGCGCGCACTTCGGCCCCGTGCTGAAGGACCTGGCGGAGTATTCCAAGCAGATCGCGCCGGAGGCGCCGGTGGCGGCCGGGCAGGTCGCCTCGGAGACGGCGCCGGGGCAGCCGGCGCCGGATCTCAACCAGCGGGGCGCGCTGGATGCGCAGATGTCGCTGGCGGGGATCGTGGGGGATGAGGGCTCGAGGCGCGGGCGGGGCGAGGCGAGGGTGTACGGCGGGCGGGTGGTGAACTATCCGCTCTTGATGCGGCTGATCCGGGTGAGCAACCTGCAACTGCCGGTGAACGACACGGTGGAGCTGGCGCGGGCGTCGTACTACATCGACGCGGGGACGGTGACGTTCGAGGATGTGTCGGTGTCGTCGGGGAGCGTGGAGATCCTGGGGTACGGGACGGTGACGTGGCCCGGGCTCGAGGCGGACATGCGGTTCAACTCGCGGGCGATCCGGCGGCTGCCGGTGCTGAGCGATGTGCTCGAGTCGGTGCGGGATGAGCTGATCTCGACGCGGGTGACGGGGAAGGTGTCGGACCCGGATGTGCGGACGGTGGGGTTCAGCGGGACGAGGCGGTTCCTGTCGCGGCTGTTCGGGGGAGAGGCGAGCGAGCAGGACCGAAAGCTGGCGGAGATCGAGGCCCGGGCCAGGCGGGAGCGGGAGCGGGCACGCAACGCCGGGGCCGAGCCGGCGCGGCGGGGGGAATAATCGGGGCACGAAGGCACGAAGGCACGAAGGCACGAAGGCACGAAGGCACGAAGGCACGAAGGCACGAAGGCACGAAGGCAGGAAGATCTGAAGGCAAGGGGTTGAATGGACAACGAGCTGAATCCGCTGGAGAGTTCGCCCGAGTTGGGGGCGTTGAGGCCGGGCCCGGGTCGGCCCGCGACTGTCGGCCCGGTGCCCGCGGGGGCGGGGGCGCCGGCGCCCGTTGGCCCGGCCGCGGTGCTGCCGGATGATCCGGCGGTGCAGGGTGTGCTGGACGGGCTGATCGCGCAGGTGGGTGGCCGCGCGGGGTCGTTCGATGCGCGGCTGATCCGCGACCTCATGACGACCGCGCTGAAACTGGTCCGAGATGGCCGGCACACGGGCGAGATCAAGCTGATCACCAACTCGGTGAAGGAGCTGCGGCACGCGTACCGGGTGTTCGCGCGCTTCGCCGAGCCGCACAAGGTGACGGTGTTCGGCTCGGCCCGGACGCCCGAAGGACACCCTGATTACGAGGCGGCGGTGGAGTACAGCCGGCTGATGGCGGGCGCCGGGTGGATGGTGATCACGGGGGCGGGCGGGGGGATCATGCAGGCGGGCCACGTCGGCCCGGGGCGGGAGGCCAGCTTCGGCGTGGCGATCCGGCTGCCCTTCGAGCAGAGCACCAACTCGGTGATCGAGGGCGATGAGAAGCTGATTCACTTCAGGTACTTCTTCACCCGCAAGCTGATGTTCGTGAGCCAGGCGGAGGCGGTGGCGCTCTTCCCGGGCGGGTTCGGGACGATGGATGAGGCGTACGAGACCCTGACGCTGGTGCAGACCGGCAAGTCGGGGATGATCCCGATCGTGTGCCTGGAGGGCGCGGGGGGGACGTACTGGAAGGAATGGGACCAGTGGGTGCGGAACTCGCTGCTGGCCCGGGGGTGGATCAGCCCGGAGGACCCCGGGCTGTACTACCTGGCGAAGGACCCGCGGGATGCCTTCGAGCACGTGACGCGGTTTTACCGGATGTACCACTCCTCGCGGTACGTGAAGGATGACCTGGTCATCCGGCTCAACAACCCGATCTCGGCGGAGGTGGTGGATCGCCTCAACCGGGAGTACGGTGCGCTCGTAAAAGAAGGGAAGATCGTGCAGCGGGGCGCGCTGGACCTGGAGGATGACCACCGGCAGCTGCCGCGGCTGGTCTTCAGGCACACGCGGTCGCGGCTGGGGCTGCTGCGGAAGTTGATCGATGAGGTCAACCAGTGCGAGCCCGCCCAGGGGTGGTGACCCGGGCAACGCGGAAGGAAGCCGGGGTGGCGGATGGTGGTGCGTCGGCGCTCGATAGCCCGGGGACTCGCAGTTCCGCTGCTCGCGGCCGGGCTCGCGGTAGTCGGCTGCGCGGGCCGGGCCCGGACCGATGCGGAGCCTGCCCGCTCGGCCAGGACGCTTGAGCCCGAAATCGCGGCCTCCGAGCGCGGCATCGCCAACGGGCTCGAGCTGGTCTGGTGGGTCGTGGATGATGAGGATGGCGTGCTGGGGCGGACGCTCGCCGGGCGGTCGGAGGACCTGCCCGGGCTCGATCCGGGCGCCGCCGAGCGATGGCGGGCCGCCGGGCTGCGCATCGTCGCGGTCCCGCTTTCGCAGATGGCCGGGCTGACCGGCGATCTTCCCCTCATCGGCCGCGTGCAGCGCGAGTGGATGGGCCAGCTGCCGCGCTGGACGGTCGCCGTCCGCGGGTCGATGGCGGAGTCCATGACCATCGCGATGGTTGACGGCCCGCTCACCCTCGGGGCGGGCCGCCTGCGCATGCTGGTGCGGTGCTGGCTGAACCCCGCGCCGGCCGATGGGCAGGTCCGGGCCGCGCTGCGCATCGAGCTGATGCCGCAGCACGAAGAGCGGGCCGATGAGACGCTCGCCTACCAGTCGGCCCTGGGGATCAACGACCGCAAGGGCATCGAGGCCGAGGGACTGGTGTTCACTCGGCTGATGGCCGGGCTGGAGGCGCAGGAGGGGTACGCGTACCTCATCGTGCCCGAATCGCCGGAGGTCGAGTGGAAATCCGAGCGCCCCGAAGGTGGCGACCGCGAAACGCTGCCGCTGGCGCCCCGCGCCAGCGACCTGCCCGTGCCCTTCGATGAGCCCCCCGATGAGGAACCCCGGGCCGATGAAGGCCGGGCCCGGCCCGAGCTGCCCGTCAAACCGCGGTCGATCGGCCCGAGCGCGTTCAAGCTGCGGACACTCGGAGAGGCGATGCTGACCGATGCGCCCTCGGGCGGCCAGGCCCGGGCCAAGGTGGTGATGGCGCTGATCCCGCGGGTGCCGACGGAGTTCCGGCTGCTGGAGAAGTAGTGGAAGAAGGCACCGGGGCACGAAGGCACTCAGGCACGGAGGCCTTCAGCGGGCCAGCCAGTCGGGCAGCGGCTGGATCCTGCCTTCAGCGCCGATGCACGCCAGGGTGGTCGAGGCGGCGGCGAGGATATCGCCCGTGTGGCGCTGGCTGCGCTCGCCGTGCCGGCCATCCTCGAGCAGGGCCAGGTCGTACTCGTGCTCGATCTTGACCTTGCTGCCGCCCGTCACGCGGGTGCGGACCTCGATGAGGTCATCGTAATAGATGGGGCGGCGGTAGCGGATCTCGAGCTTGACGATGACGAGGAAGACGCCGGCCCGTTCGAGGTCGGCGTAGGTGACACCGCAGTCGCGGAGGATCTCGGTGCGGCCGATCTCGAGCCAGGGGGCGTAGGCGGCGTGGTGGGCGACGCCCATGGGGTCGCACTCGCAGTAGCGGACCCGGAGCGAGATGCGGCCCTCGGCGGGGATCGGGGAAGTGGGGGAGGGGAGCATGGGGGAGGGTAGAGCGGGGAAGTGGCGGAGTGGCGGAGTGGGGGCGTGCGAGCCAGCGGGGCGCGGTGAACAAGCAGCCCGAGCGTGAGCGAGGGCTTTCTTCACGCGCTGGTCCAGAGCAGAGGGCCCTCCCTGACGGTCGGGCTGCCTGTCACGGTCCGCCGGGCTTCCAGGCAGCGCCGCAGGTAGGGCAGGTGAGCAACGGGGAGTCAGGGGATGAGTTAAGTTCGCCCGCGCAGGATGGGCAGAGGTTGTGCTCAATGAGGACCTTGGCGGCGGGAAGGGCGGTCGAGCGGGAGCGGTAGGTCAGGGCGAGGTAGATCTGAAAGCCGAAGACGGCCGTGAACACAATGCCGATGGCGATCGGGAGCGCCTTTAGCGGGCCCGGCGAGATGAGGGTGAGCAGGATCTGCGGCGCTGCGGCGAACAGCCAGACCAGGAGCCAGACGAGAGCGCCCGTGAACTTGCGCCCGCGAGTCCGGGCCAGCACGGCGGCCCGGATGGAGTAGAGGCGCTCCGGGCCGGGCGATACTGTGCGGCCGGGGTCAAGATCGCGGAGGAGAGGATCGCGCAGGGGAACGACGCGGTCGAGTGCATCAATAGCGTTGGCACGGGGCTCGGGCGCACCAGGTAAGCCCAGTGGAGCCGGGCCCGCGCCCGTTGAGTCGAGGACCGCCGTCGGCGTGCCGATCGAATCCCGAGTCCATGCTGCGCTGCATTCGGGACAGGTGGTGCGGCCATCCGGCTCGGTGGGCAATCCTGCGATGATGTAAGCGCAGGAGGGGCAACGTCCTTCGCGGAGCAGAGTGGCCCGGGTGCGATTCGCCATAAGGCGGTTGGTATTCGCTCGAAGACCGGGCCACATCATGAGCAAGCACATCGCGTACACGATCGACGAGCCCCAGCGGCCCATGCCGAGCAGGTTCGGGAGAACTGTTGGCCCGATCACGATCATCATGATGAACAAGCCCATCACAATTGTCTGAGAATCCACTCGGTCGTAAAGACCGATGCGGCGGCTGTCGGCGATGCGTGTGGCGATCTCGTGCAGCGCGGGATCAGCTTCGAACCGGGCCGCGGGCTCGCCGCCGGCGGCAAACACCGGCACACGCTTCCCGCGGTCGTCGGTGGTGTGGGCCGAGAGGTTGAACACGGGGCGAGTGTACCGCCGGGCCCGTGCGGCACCGCGGCACAGGCGGGACGCCTGTGCCACCCCAGCCGCCCTAACATCCCCGCTCCATGACCACGAGTTCGCCGCAGCGCGGCGTCGATCCCAAGACGGTGACGGTGAGAAGGCTGCGGCCCGGCGATTCGATCTCCGAGATCACCATGCTCCTCCACCGGGCCTACCGCCCGCAGGTGGAGATGGGCCTGCGCCCGCTGGCGGGCCGGCAGGATGACTCCATCACCGCCGACCGGGCCGCCAACAGCGAGTGCTGGCTCGCCGTGATGGAGGGGGCGAGGAAGAACGGCGGCGAGAGCGGCTTCGGCCCGGACAAGATCGTGGGTGTGATCCTGTTCGAAGAGAAGGAAAAGGTCGATTTCCCGGCGTTCTTCCTTCGCCCCGATGTCTGCCACTTCGCGCAGTTCGGCGTCGACCCCGACAGCCAGGGCCTGGGCATCGGGCGGCTGCTGCTGGAAACAGTCGAGCGCCGGGCCCGGGAGAAGGGGGCTTCGGAGCTCGCCCTCAGCATGGCCGAGCCCGACCGCAACCTCTACCGGTTTTACGAGAACCGCGGCTTCCGGCTGGTTGAGCACTGGCAGTGGCCGTACACCAACTACCGCAGCTGCATCCTGAGCAAGAAGCTGGGGTGAATCGGTGCTGATGTTCGAAGGTCGACACGCGTGGATGGTGGGCCCGGCCCGGCTGCCGAGGACGGCCGCGGATGTCGTCCGCGCCTTGCCGGGCCTCGTGCAGGCCATCGCGGAAGGCCCGGCCGTGATGGTGCTGGAGGGCATCGGCATGGAGGTATCGCTCGCCGAGTTCCTCGAGGCCAGCGCCATCGAACCGGAGTTCGAGCTGGAGCCCGGCACCGATGATCCGCGCGCGCTGGTGGCGCACATGCCGTTGACGGTGGATGCCGCGGCCCGGCTGGCCTGGGCCCTGACGCTGGCCGGTCCGGATGCGGCCGGGCAGAGCGTGCAGGTATACACCCCCGGCGAAGAGCCCGAGCTGCTCGTGCAGTGGCACGGATTCCCGGAGGAGCCGATGCTGATCACCGGCCGGGCCGATGAGGAGTCGCTCGCGGCCTGGGCCGTGCCGCTGAAGTGCGCGGTGGAGCGGGTGTCGTTGAGGTGAGATCAAAAAAGCAGCCGCCGGGCCTGGGAGGTAGCCCGAGGCCCGGCGGTGCGCGATCACGTTCGGATGCCCTCTACCTCCGGCGGCGTGACATGAAGGGAAGCGCGGCGAGCGCCAGGGCGGCGGGCCCGGGCGCGGGGATGGCGTCGATGCGGCCGTAGACGCCGTGGGTCTCATCGTCGGGCCCGGCGGCGAAGAACAGCGTGTTCACGGGCTGCTGCTGGACGCCGTTGCCGAACTCGATGCCCCAGAGCCCATCGATCTCGATCGGGGCGCCGGAGGCGTCGGTGAGGGCGCTGAGGAACGCGCCGGTGGCGGGGTCGAAGGCGTTGATGCGGCCATCGCCGAAGTTGCCGACGAGCAGGGCGCCGGCGAGGTCGCCGAATCCCGCCGGGGCGATGGTCATTCCCCACGGGGCGTTGAGTTCTGCGCCGGTGTTGACGAGGCGGCGCTCGAGCACACCCTCGGCGTTGAAGACATCCAGGGCGCCCAGGCCCGCGCCGGTGATTTCATCGCCCGTGGCCGGGTCGATCTTGGCGTAGGCGACGTAGACCTTGTCGCCGATGGCCTTGACGTTGAAGGGGGACATGCCGGCCGGGAGGGTGGGGTCGGTGAAGGAGAGGGAGAGGGGCGCGAAGGTGTTGTCGAAGGCATCGATGCGGCCGTTGGCGAAATCGGCGGCAAACAGGCGCTCGCTCCCGACGCTGAGGCCCTTGTAGTTGGCGCCCGAGGCGGAGTGGTCTACGACCCGCTGCGCCTGGGTGGATGGAGGCGGCGGCGGGATGGAGGGCGCCCAGGCGCTGATGATGCCATCCTCGCCAGCGAAGATGAAGCGCGCGGCCGCCGATGCGCCGGGCGCGCCGATCTGGAAACCGGCTCCTCCGTAGAAGGCGATGCCGGTGACGGGCCCGCCCGTGGAAGCACCCAGCGACGGCACATCGACGATGAGGGACTGCGGCTGGCCCAGCCCGTTGTAAAGCGTGGATTTGCCCGTGTGGTTGTCGGCCACCCAAACAAAGCCCGTGGGGTTGAAGGCGATGCCCCAGGGATTGACCAGCGCGGGGTCGGTGAAGTCGGCCATGCCGGGCTGATCGGAGACCAGGTCGTGCCGGAGGAACTGGGCCTGCGCGGGCCCGGCGATCGCCAGCAGCGTGAGCAGCGGGAGCGTGCGTAATCGGGGTGTCATGACAGCCATCTCTTCTCCTTGCGGGGTGAAAGCCGGTGCGCTGGGCATCCGGACCGTCGCGCGACGAAACCGGGCCTGGCGATCCATTCGTATGCTGCGGCGCGCAGCCGCGGGCCGGCCCGGCGCGCCCTCGGATGCGCCGGCCCGCTGTCAAGACGGAATGTCCGCCGCGGATGCGGCATTCCCGAATCTCAAATGGGAAAGTGCGGGGGGCCGGGCCCGGCATTACCCCGGCGGCTCAGAGCACATCGAGCAGGGCCACCGTGCTCAAGGCCAGCAGGGCAGCGCCGGCGATGCGGAAGCGCCCGGGGTGGCCGAGGTGGGGCGTGGCGATGCGCTGCACCAGCGACGGGTGCAGGAGATAGAGGGTGCCCTTGCAGGTCCACGCGGCGCCGATGAGCGTGACGACCATCCCCGGGGTCGACTTCCACGTCCAGTGAGCCAGCAGCACGAGCAGGCCCGTCTGCAGCGTAAAGGTCCCGATGATGAGGCCCGCGTACGGGCGGGTGAGGAGGTCCTTGAACAAGTCGGCCCAGGCGCGGGGGTGGAAGAGGTGTGAGAGGCCCAGGACGGCCAGGATGACGGCGACGAAGAACGCGGCGAGGGTGTCGGTGGGCATGGTCAAGTGTAGCCGTGGATACAACTCGGGGCCCAGGCCGGGCCCGGGCGAGGCGGGTCGGGGCTTGTTCCGGGCCCGGGCCGGCGATAGCGTGCTGAGGGCGGGCCGGGCGTGTCCGGGGGCGTGTCCGGGGGCGTGGGTGGGGGGTGCCGAAGGGCGTGCCCGGGGGTCGCGGATGTGCGGCGGGAGCGCGGGCCGGTGACGTTGAAATCGCTCTTTCTCGATCTGAACTCCTACTTCGCCTCGGTGGAGCAGCAGGTGCGGCCGCAGCTGCGCGGGCGGCCCGTCGCGGTGACGCCGGTGATGGCCGACAGCGGGTGCTGCATCGCGGCGAGCTACGAGGCCAAGAAGTTCGGCGTCAGGACCGGGACGCGGGTGCGCGAAGCGAAGCAGCTGTGCCCGGGGATCGAGCTGGTGAAGGCCCGGCCGCGCCTGTACGTGCTCATGCACAAGCGGGTGCTGGAGGCGATCGAGCGGTGCATCCCGGTGCAGGCGGTGCACTCGATCGACGAGGTCTCGTGCCGGCTTGACCCGCGCGAGCGAACACCCGAGGAGGCGACTGCGCTGGCGCTGCGGATCAAGGCGTCGATCGCGGAGCACGCGGGCGTGTGGATGCGGTGCTCGATCGGGATCGCGCCCAACCGGTTCCTCTCGAAGGTCGCCACCGACATGCAGAAGCCGGATGGGCTGGTCGTGATCGAGAAGAAGGACCTGCCTCAGAAGCTGTATTCACTCAAGCCCATCGAAATCGCCGGGATCGGGCCGAAGATGAGCGAGCGGCTCCTGAAGGCCGGGATCACGACCGTGGAGCAGTTGTGCGCCAAGAGCGAGAAGGAGATGGAGAAGCTGTGGGGGGGAGTCGTCGGGCGGCGGTGGTACCTGTGGCTGCGGGGTGAGGAGCTGCCCGAAGGCCCGACGCACAAGCGGAGCCTGGGGCACCAGCACGTGCTGGGCCCGGAGCACCGGACGGATGAGGGCGCCAAGGCGATGGCCCAGCGGCTGCTGCACAAGGCGGCGGAGCGGCTGCGGCACGATGGCTACGCCGCGCAGCGGCTGACCCTGTCGATCCGGATGCGCGAGGAGGGCATGGCGCCGACAGGGTGGCGCCGGGCCTCGTGGTCGGTCTCGGCGAGCCTGGGCCCGGCGTGCAGCGACACGGCGACGATGCTCGAGGCGCTGGAGGAGCTGTGGAAGCAGCGGCCCGCGGGGGTGCCGACGCTGGTGGATGTGACACTGACCGAGCTGGTGAACACGCAGAGCCAGACGCTGCCGCTATTTCAGGGTGAAAACCGGCGGACGCGGCTCTCGAAGGCGATGGACCTGGTGAACGAGAAGTACGGGGCCAACACGCTCTACACCTCGAGCATCCACGAGGCGCGGGCCTCGGGGAGCGGGGGCATCGCGTTCAACTACGTACCCGACCTGGAACTCCCCGACACCGTGAGAGAGCGCGGCGAGGGCGCCATGAGCGATGAGGAGCTGGTGAAGCTGATCGAGCGGATGGCGAAAGTCAGATAGAACGAACGCAGAGGCCGCAGAAGGCGCAGAGAGGAATGGTCAGGGATCGTCACCGCTCTGAACAACCCAGGAGCGTGCTCCGTGCCCCTCCGTGTTGATCAGTGGCGTTTCGGCTTCTTCTGTACTCAGCGATCTCTGCGGCACCTGCGTTCGATTTCTCAATCCCAGATCGCGCGGAAGTTCTTGGTGCTCTCCCCCGCGTGCGTGAAGATGCCCAGGTAGGCGTTCTCGCGCTTCAGGGCATCGGGCTCATCAAAGAAGATGACATCCCGGGCCCGGGCCTGGACCCACTGGTTATTGCCGTCCGCAGGGTTGAAGGTCAGGGTGGTGTACTGCACATCCGCCGGCGTCAGCGAAGTCTCGAAGTTCACGTGGTTGTCGTTGTAGGCGATGTTGCCCTCCCACGTGTCCGGGCCGCCGTGGATGCGGAAGGTCATCGACTTCTTCGTGGCGCAGATCGGCACGCTGTCGCGCGGGATCGTCACCCCCGCGTCACGCACCGCCGCCACCTCCGGGCCGCGGTTGCCGATGATCGGCTCGGTCGCGCTGAAGGTGCTGGCCCAGCGCGCAAGACGCTCGGTAGCCGGGATCTGATGGGCGTAGCTCAGGTACCCGGTCTGCCCATCGGTGAAATCCACGCTGAAGGCGGGGTCCCACAGCGCCTGCGCCGGGACCTGGGCCTTGGCGGGATTGTTGAACTCGTAGTTCTGATAGATGCGGATGTTCGCGCTGCTCTCGGCCGGGCTGATGAGCAGGTCGGTCGGGATGAAACCAGCGAAGACGAGCATCGACATGATGTTGGCGGAGGTGTCCTTGGCGGCCCCCTTGACCGCGACGGTCATGTCCTGCTTGTCGAACCGCGAGGGAAGCGGGTACACATCCTGGTTGTTCTGCGCGAAGATGATGATCCCCTGATGGATGCCGCGGATCTGGGTCGCATCCTTCAGCTGGATGCTCTGGGCCCGGATCGTGTCGGCATCGGGCTGGGCCCCGGCGCCCAGCATCATCGAAACGACCGTGAGCAGGCCCGCCGAGGCGGCGATGGTGATGGCAAGCTCGGTGAGGGTGAAGGCCGGGCGGGCGGATGGACGGCGCATGGCATCGCTCTCCTTGTGGTGCAGACCTGTACGGACCGAACCCCGTGAAAGTTCCGGGTGGCCCGTCATGTTTCCGGGCGATTCCAGCCGCACTCGGGGCAGCCCGCCTCGAACTCTCCCCGCAGGTCATAGCCGCAGGGCGGGCAGAGGCCGTGGGCCAGTCGACGCTCGCTGCGCCGCTCGCCCCGGAATGTGGCGATGCGGCGAGCGGTGGCGATAAGACTCCGCGGGAGTCCCGCGAGGAACAGAACCCCCAGCGCGATGGCGAGCGCGTTGTGGAGGTAGCCGGCGCGCAGGGTTGTCGTGCGGGAGAAGAGGTTGCTCCGGAGCAGGCCATGGCCGACGGGGTCCATCTCGTGCAGGTCGGGAGCGGCGTCGTATAGCGCGAGCAGCGCCGGCAGGAGCCGCGGGCGATCCTCCGATGCCAGAGAGTCAGCGCCGTAGATGGTGAGAGACTCGGTCTTCGAGGTCAGGCCCCAGAACCCGGCCGAGGTCGAACGTGCCCGCCAGATGCTCACGCCGTAGATCGGATCCCGGTCGGAGGGTATGGGGACGGACTTTTCGGTGCGGTAGACGGCGTGCAGTCCCGCGGGCGAGCGGGAGAGTTCGATAGGAAAGGAGAAGACGCAGCCTGTAGTTCCCGCGTCGACAAAAGGGAACCAGCGGGCCGCGGTTGATCGAGCAGACCGGCTGTCGGGGAGCGCGGCCCAGTCAACGAAGAGAAGCACGCCGCAGAGGGCGCAGAGGGCGGGGTGCGCGATGATGCGGGCGAGCGGCCGCACGATCACATCTACGGGGCGGGGCATCCGAGAGTTCTACCAGCTTGCCGGTTTGGTGATGACGCCGTGCTGATCGGAGAGGAGAGGCGGAAACTGGCTCGCCGCGAGCACGCCGGACCGGATGGGCTTGTAGAACGTAGCGAACGCCCGCAGCTGGCGCGACGGGTGGGGATGGGGGTTGATGAGCCCGACGCGCCTTCCGAGCACCTCCTTCACAACCCTGATCGGCTCGAGCAGATCGGAGTCGTTCGACACCACGACGGCGCAGTCGTATTCCTGCTGATAGGCATCATGGACGAGATAGGTTGCGAGGTTGACATCACTTCCTTTTTCATCGGTGCGAAGAACATCGACGAAGACAGGGCTGGCGAGGGTGCTGTCGGCCCGCATCATGCGTCTGCGGTGCGTTGTGAACTGGCCGAGATGGATGCTCAGATTCGGAATCGTCGCGAGGGCACGAAGGTAGACCTGCTGCCGGATGGGCCCGTCCGGGTTTCCGGGGCGCGGACTGATGTGCGCGGTGAAATAACGGATGCGCCCGATGTGGTACCGCGGCAACAAGAGCCTGGACATCTGCGCGACATCCAGCCACTTATGCGAGGTCCCTTTGACAGCCCCGTTGTAGAGGTTGAACCCGTCGATGTAGACATTCGCTCGCACCGGCCCAGACTACTCAAAAAGAGCAGAAGCCGCCTTTCGGCGGCTTCGCAGCCCACACCGAGGCGTGGGGGAGGATACAGGGGATAGTAGGCCTATCGAGGCCGCGGCGGGAAAGCCGATGGAGAAATGAGGGTCAAGGTTACTTCGACTTCTTGTCCCCCCGCGCGAAGATGCTCGCCACGTAGTTCAGCACATCGGTCGCGCTGGTCTCGTTGTACCCGAAGTTCTTGATGAGCCGCTGCTTCACCACATCGATCTTGGCCTGGGTCTCATCATCCACGACGCTGCTGACCAGGTTCTTGAGCTTGATGGTGTCGCGCTGGTCCTCGAAGAGCTTGAGCTCCAGGGCCCGGTAGAGCCTGGCGTTGGTGTTGTACTCGAACTTCTTGCCGTCCAGCGCCAGGGCGCCGATGTAGTTCATGATCTCCTGGCGGAAATCATCCTTGCGGGATTCGGGGATCTCGATCTTCTCCTCGATCGAGCGCATGAGGCGCTCATCCGGCTCATCATCGCGGCCCGTGTAGCGGTTCTTGACGCGCTCTTTCTGGGTGTAGGCCCGGACGTTCTCGATGTAGTTGGCGCACAGGCGGCGGATGGCATCCTCATCGGCGGAGATGGCCCGCTGCACCTCGCCCTTGATGATGTCCTCGTACTCCTCCTTCACGACGGCCAGCAGCTCGCGGTAGCGCTTCTTGGTCTCCTCATCGTTGATGAGGGAGTGGTGGGAGAGCCCGCTCTCCAGCTCGTTGACGATCATGAAGGGGTTGATGGCCCGCTCATCGACGGCCTGGCGGCTGACGAGCGTGTTGGAGATCTTGTCCTGGATGTAGCGGGGGGAGATTCCGGTCATGCCCTCGCGCGGGGCCTCCTCCTTGAGCTCCTTGACCGAGTCCTCGGTGTAGCCGGGGATGGAGCGGCCGTTGTAGAGCTTGAGTTTCTGCATCAGGCCCAGCCCGGCCTTCTTGGGCTCCTCGAGGCGGGTGAGCACGGCCCACATGGCGGCCACCTCGAGGGTGTGCGGGGCGATGTGGATGTTCTTGATGCGCTCGGCGCCGAAGTCCTTCTGGTAGATCTTGATCTCGTCATCCAGGCGGATGTTGTACGGGACATCGATCTTGATCGTGCGGTCGCGGAAGGCCTCCATCATCTCGTTGGACTGCAGCCGCTTGTACTCGGGCTCGTTGGTGTGGCCCAGGATGACCTCGTCGATGTGGGTCTGCGCGAACTTCTTGGGCTTGATCGAGTGCTCCTGGCTGGCGCCCAGGAGGTCGTAGAGGAACGCGACATCCAGCTTCAGCACCTCGATGAACTCGCAGATACCCCGGTTGGCGATGTTGAGCTCCCCGTCGAAGTTGAAGGCCCGGGGGTCGGAGTCCGAGCCGTACTGGGCGATCTTGCGGTAGTTGATGTCGCCCGTCAGCTCGGTCGAGTCCTGGTTCTTCTCGTCCTTGGGCTGGAACGTGCCGATGCCGACGCGGTCCTTCTCCGACAGGATGATGCGGCGGACCTTCACGTGCGCCATCACCTTGCGCCAGTCGCCCTCGTAGAACCGCATCAGGTCCTCGAAGATCCGGCGGCAGAAGGGGTCCGGGTCGCCCGTCACCCGGAGCTTGCCGTGATGGTGCTCCGGCTTGAAGCGCTCGTTGAGCTTCACCAGCAGGTCCTCGCGGGCCTCCCGCGGCACCAGCACCAGCGGCTCCTCGTGCATCGGGCACGGGAACTCGTGCGTCATCGCCGCCAGCCGCTCGGCGCCCGCCGAGGCCCCGCGGACCTCGCAGTGCTCATCCAGCAGCCACGAGAAGGAGTACAGCGCCCCCTCGGGCGTCCGCGAGTAGTGCTCGATCCCCTTCTTCAGCAGCCGCGCGATCGTCGACTTGCTCGAGCCCACCGGCCCGTGCAGCAGCAGGATCCGCTTGTCGGTGCCGTAGCCCTCCGCGGCCGACCGGAAGAAGTCGACCAGCGTCATCAGCGCGAAATCCAGCCCGTAGATGCCGTCCGCCCCGTTGTCGAAGGGGTCGCTGAAGAAGTGGTAGCGGATGCAGTCCTTCTTGAACAGCTTGTACTTCTCGAAGCCCCGCGACACGATCGCGTCGTACACCCGCTGGTAGGCGTTCCGCACCACCGACGGGTTCTGCGCGCACAGGTCCAGGTACTCCCAGAACGTCCCCGACCAGTGCTGATCCTGGAACTTCCGGCGGTCAAGCCGCGACTCGACAACGCGGGCCAGGTCTTCAAAGCCCATCCTCGTGCTGGTCGAGGGATCAGTCATGTCTGTCACCCCACTGGGCCGAACCGTCCGGCCCGCCGGGCGACGGGCCTCATGCCCGCCGCGGGATAGAAAACGGTATCACCCCGAAACCCGACCCCGAAACCCAACCCCGGAACCGAATCCCAAACCCAATCCGGGAAACCCCCGCCCTCCGAAACATGGAATCTCACAAAATCCAATCCCCGTGTCTATCGGCCTTCGGACCCACCGATCGCAACCGCGTTCCGGTTCGCCATTCGATTATCTGCCCGCGCCGACCTTCTCTGTACGTCGATCCGGGCCCGGCGGTTGTGCCGGGCCCGTCACCACCGGCCCGAACCGGGTATGAACACCCCCGGGCCTAAAGTCGGGCCATGTCCTTCGGGCTGGGCCACGGCCGCGATCTCGACGACGCCCCCGGCGTCATCGGCATCTCGCGCGATGAGCTCCCCGCTCTCCCCGATGCCGTCCTCACCGACCACGAGGCGGGCCGGCTCGACCCCCGCGCGTGGTTCTCGCGCCCCGATGCCCCCTTCGAAATCGAGATCGGCTCGGGTAAGGGAACGTTCATCCTCGAACAGGCCCGGGCCGAGCCCGCCACCAACTTCCTCGGCATCGAATGGGCCGGGGAGTTCTACGCCTACGCCGCCGACCGCATCCGCCGGGCCGGGCTCACCAACGTCCGCATGCTGCACGGCGATGCCGTGGAGTTCCTCCGCTGGCGCTGCCCCTCCGCCATCGCCCGCGTCATCCACCTGTACTTCTCCGACCCCTGGCCCAAGAAGAAGCACCACAAGAACCGCGTGGTGCAGGACCGCTTCCTCGCCGAGTGCTGGCGCGTGCTCACCCCCGGCGGCGAGCTGCGGATCGTGACCGACCACGAGGACTACTGGGTGTGGATGGAGGAGCACTTCCGCCGGTGGTGCATGACCCCCACGACCCCCAACATCACCCCGGCCTCCCCGACCCCCGCCGAGCCGGGGACCCCGCCCGCCTTCGAGCGCGGCGCGTTCGAGCCACCCGAATCGGCGGGTGAGGGTGAGCTCGTCGGCACCAACTTCGAGCGCAAGTACGTGCGCGAAGGTCGGCGCTTCCACGCCGCGGTCCTCCGAAAGTCCGTGTAAGCGGTCCCGCCCCCACCCGACAGGGGGAGGGCTCGGCCCGCCCCGCCACCGGCACGCCGTGTCGCGCGCGGGTGTCACGAAGCGGTCAAACCCGAGGATCGCCGGGCCGATGAACGCCCGACCCCCGGTGGGCGGTGCGCCCGCGGCCCGCGCCGGGCGGGCCCGGAGCCGCCGTGAAGCGCCAGATCTGCATCGCGATCGTCGGGCTCCTCGCGGCCTTCCTGGCCGGGGCTCTGTGGGGAAGCGCGGCCGCGGCACATCGGCCGCTGTTGCCATGGGGCCCGGCCGGCGCGGCGGGCATCACCGCCGCGCTGCTGATGGTCGCTTCAGTAGTGCTGCGCGAACGGCGGGCCGCCCGCGTTCGGGCCCGGCAGCTCGAAGACCGCGTCCGCGAGCGGACCGCCGACATCGAGTCGGCCCGGGCCCGGCTCGAGGAGTTGTGGCAGCAGGCCCAGGCGGCGACACGGGCCAAGAGCGATTTCCTCGCCAACATGAGCCACGAGATCCGCACGCCCATGACCGCGATCGTGGGCTTCGCCGACCTCCTCCTGACGCCCGACCAGCCCCCCGAGGAGCGGGCCGAGGCCATCCACACCATCCGCCGCAACGCCGACCACCTGCTCTCCATCATCAACGACATCCTCGACCTCTCCAGGATCGAGACCGGCAAACTGACCGTCCAGCCCGTCCCCACCCACCCGCTGCGGATCGTGGAAGAGGTCTACTCGCTGATGCACGTCCGGGCCCGCGAGAAAGGGATCTCGCTGCGGGTCGTGTACGCCATGCCCGTGCCCGAGCGGATCAACACCGACCCGGCCCGGCTCCGGCAGATCCTGCTCAACCTCGTCGGCAACGCGGTGAAGTTCACGCAGCGCGGCGAGGTCACGCTCACGCTGGGCCTGCGCCGCGAGCCCGCGCCCGCCATCGAGTTCACGGTCACCGACACCGGCATCGGCATGTCGCCCGAAGAGATGGCCCGGCTGTTCGAGCCCTTCACCCAGGCCGACGGCACCATGAGCCGCCGGTTCGGGGGCACCGGGCTGGGCCTGGCCATCTGCCGGCACCTCTCGACCATGCTGGGCGGGGAGATCCGCGTCGCCAGCGAGCCGGGCCGTGGAAGTTCCTTCACCCTCTCCCTGCCGACGGGCCCGCTCGAGGGCGTCGCGATGCGCGAGCGCACCCGGGCCGACGACCCGGGCTCCAGGCCCCGGTCCGCCATCCCCGCCGAGCCCGCCCCCGATCCGGCGTGCACCGCGCGAGTGTTGCTGGCCGAGGACGGGCCCGACAACCAGCGACTGATCACGCACTACCTGCGCCGTGGCGGGATCGCCGTGGAAGTCGTAGACAACGGCGCGGCGGCGGTCGAACACGCCCTCGCGGCCGCGGCGGCGGGCCGGGCGTTCGATGTGGTGCTCATGGACATGCAGATGCCCGGGCTCGATGGCTATTCGGCGACCGGGCTGCTGCGGGAGAAGGGGTACCGCGGCCCGATCATCGCGCTGACCGCGCACGCGATGGATGGCGACCGGGAGCGGTGCCTGCGATCGGGCTGCGATGAGTACCTGACCAAGCCCGTCAACGCCGCGGCGCTTGTGGAGACGGTGCGGCGCCTGGGCCAAAAGCCGGGCCCGTCGACGGCGGGGAACGTCCGCGTTTCGGGGGAGGCTGCGTGAACTTTTTTTCGCATCACGGCGACTACTTCGTGTTCGCGGGGGTGGCGACCGCGCTGCTGGCGATCTACCTGTGGGCCTCGCCGGGCTCGCGCTCGGTGCGGGTGATCCGGGGCCTGGCCGCGGTGTTGGTGGTGCTGGTCGTCGGCGCGGGGTGGTTCTTCGTGAACCGCGCGGGGGAGCGCGCCCTGGAGGGGATCCGCTGGATGGTCAGCGGCTACGCCACGACATACGCCGGCGAGATCGCCCTGATGGGTCACGACCGCATCACCATGGAAACCCCGCCGGATGATCCCGCCTACCTCGCCATGATCGAGGCCGAGAAGCGCTGGATCGCCGCCAACCCCGCCATCGCCGATGTGTACACCTTCAAGCGCCGCCCCGATGGCCGTTTCGGACTCTTCGTCGACGCCGAGACCGACTACGACCGCAACGGCCGCTTCGAGGGCGAGCGCGAGCAGCGCACCGTCATCGGCGAGGTCTACGACGAGATGGATGAGATGATCCGCCTCGCCTTCGAGGGCAACACCGCCTTCGACCCCGAAGTCACCACCGACCGCTGGGGCACGTGGGTCAGCGCGGTCACCCCCATCCGCGACGCGTCCGGACGCGTCGACGCCGCACTCGGCGTTGACTTCGAGGCCTCCCGATGGGTCGCCGCCCGGGCCGAGGCCCGCCTCAAGGTGCTCATCTACCTCTCCGCCCTCACCCTGCTCATCATCGTCGGCTCGGCCGCCCTCACCCTCCTGGGCGGCAGCCTCGACCGGGCCCGCGCCGCCGAATCCGCCGCCGCCGAGGCCAGCCGCTCCAAGAGCGACTTCCTCGCCAACATGAGCCACGAGATCCGAACCCCCATGACCGCCATCCTCGGGTACACCGAGATCCTCCTCGACCCCGACCTCGACCCCCGCGAGCGCAACGAATCCCTCGCCACCGTCCGCCGCAACGCCGAGCACCTCCTCGCCGTCATCAACGACATCCTCGACCTCTCCAAGATCGAGGCCTCCAAAATGACCGCCGAGCGCATCGACTGCTCCGTCTTCCAGATCATCGATGATGTCGTCGGCCTCATGCAGGTCCGGGCCGCCGCCAAGGGCATCGAGCTCCAGCACGAGTTCGTCTTCCCGCTCCCGGCCTGCATCCAGTCCGACCCGCTCCGCCTCCGCCAGATCCTCCTCAACCTCGTCGGCAACGCCATCAAGTTCACGCAGGACGGCTCGGTCACCGTCCGCTGCTCCATGCAGCCGGGCCCGTCGCCCCTCATCCGCATCGATGTCCGCGACACCGGCATCGGCATGTCGCCGGAGGAACTCGCCCGCCTCTTCAAGCCCTTCAGCCAAGCCGACTCCTCCACGACCCGTCGCTACGGCGGCACCGGGCTGGGGCTCACCATCAGCGAACGACTCGCCAAACTCCTCGGCGGCGGCGTCACCGTCACCAGCCAGCCCGGCGCCGGCAGCACCTTCACCGTCACCATCGACGCCGGCGATCTGTCGGCCGTCGAGATGCGCGAGGGTGGCCGGGCCGTGGAGCGAGATCCCGATGTCGTTGGAAGGCCCGCGCCACGGCTCTCGATCGGCGCAGCGGAGACAGCCTCCGCACCGCCGGCGGCGCCCCCCGCGGTGACGGAACCGGACGCCGCCGGTGTCCGCATCCTGCTCGCCGAGGACGGGCCCGACAACCAGCGCCTCATTGCCTTCCACCTCCGCAAGATCGGCGCCGAGATCGAGATCGTCGACAACGGCCGCCTCGCCGTCGACGCCGTGTTCGCCGCCATCGCCAAGGGCACACCCTTCGACATCGTCCTGATGGACATGCAGATGCCCGAGGTGGACGGCTACGAAGCCACTCGAACGCTCCGCTCACGCGGCTACGCCGGGCCCGTCATCGCCCTCACCGCCCACGCCATGACAGGCGACCGCGACGAGTGCCTCGCCGCCGGGTGCGATGACTACCTCAGCAAGCCCATCAACCGCGAGGCCCTGATCCGCATCTGCCGGGCCCGGGCCGCCCGACGCGCCGCCTGAGCACCGCCCCGGCCCGTCCCTAGAGTTGGCCCGTGACCCGAGATCCCAAGCATCCCGGCATCGGCCGCGCGGTCGTGCTGCTCTCCGGCGGGCTCGACAGCGCTGTCGCCCTCGCCTGCGCCCGCCGCGATGGCCTCGCCGCCCACGCCCTGAGCTTCGACTACGGCCAGCGGCACCGGGCCGAGCTCGTCGCCGCCGCCGCCGTCGCCAAGGCCCTCGGCGCCGCCTCTCACCGCATTGTCGCGGTCGACCTCCGGGCCATCGGCGGTTCCGCGCTCACCGACGAGATCAGCGTCCCCAAGGATCGCGGGCCCGCGCAGATCGCCGGCGGGGTCCCCATCACCTATGTTCCGGCCCGGAACCTGATCTTCCTGTCGATCGCCATCGCCCACGCGGAAGTGGTGGGGGCGCGCGACTTGTACATCGGCGTCAACGCTGTTGACTTCTCCGGCTACCCCGACTGCCGACCCGAGTTCATCGAGGCCTTCGAGCACGCCGCCAACCTCGGCACCCGGGCCGGCGTCGAAGGGTCACCCTTCAGCATCCGCGCGCCCCTGGCCCGGCTCACCAAGGCCCAGATCATCCGCCTCGGCGCCGATCTCGGCGTCGATTTTTCGCTGACCCACAGTTGCTACGACCCCGATGAGGCCGGGCGGGCCTGCGGCGCCTGCGACAGTTGCCAGATCCGCCGCCGCGGATTCCAGGAATCGGGCATCCCCGATCCCACCCGGTACACCGGCCCGGCGGTGCGGGGATGACGGCCGGGCCCGGCTCCATCCCCACTTCCATCCCCGTCTCCGAAACCTTCTTCTCGATCCAGGGTGAAGGCGCCCTGACGGGTGTGCCCTCGTTCTTCATCCGCGCCTCGGGCTGCAACCTCCGCTGCGCCTGGTGCGACACGCCCTACGCGAGCTGGAGCCCCGAGGGCGGGCCGCTCGCGATCGACGACCTTGTAGCCCGGGCCGTCGCGAGCGGCGCCCGCCACGCGGTTGTCACTGGCGGCGAACCCATGATCTTCCCCGCGGTCGAACCGCTGACCCGCGCGCTGCACACCGCCGGGCTGCATGTCACGATCGAGACCGCGGGCACCATCTTCCGCGAAGTGCACGCCGACCTGATGAGCATCAGCCCGAAGCTCTCGACTTCCGCGCCCCCCGTCGGCGACCCCCGGGATCCATCCGGCGCCTGGCGGGCCCGGCACGAAGAGCGTCGCCTCGATTTCCGGGCGCTGCAGAGTCTCATCGACACCTACGCGGCCCGGCAGTTCAAGTTCGTGGTCACCGGGCCTGCCGATCTGGCGGAGATCGATGCGATCCTGGCCCGGCTGACAGGGTGGCGGCCCGAGGAGATCATGCTGATGCCCGAGGGCGTGGCCCCGCCCGGGCACGCCCTTCGCAACTGGGTGGTCCAGACCTGCCTGTCCCGGGGATGGCGCTACGCCCACCGGCTGCACATCGAGCTGTTCGGGAATCGCCGGGGGACTTAGGCGTTACCCGGGGGACCGAATGGGATCCGACCGCCCGGGTGAGCGCCGGGCCCACCGCCCGGTGACGGAATACCGTCGTGCGAGCATCTCTTGCGTAGGGAAGAGCGAGATCAGGGAGTGAACGAGCATGATGTGCGGTGGCCTGACGCGTCGGTGGATGCTGGCGGGTGTGGCGGGGCTGATGAGCGCGGCGGGCGTGGCAGCCGTGGCGGGCGTGGCCGGTGAAGTCCGGGCCGATCCGCCCCCGGCGGTGCAGTCCCAGGAGCACCAGCAGAACGTGAACTTCGCGCGGAGCCTCTCCGCCGCGTTCCAGTCGGTCGCCAAGAAGCTCGAACCCTCGGTCGTGCACATCACCGCCATGCGCCGCGTCCCGATCATGGAGCGGATCGGATTCTTCAGCCAGCCGACGGGCCGGACCGAGCTCAAGCCCGTCTCCCTGGGCTCGGGCGCGATCGTCAGCCGTGATGGTTACATCGTCACCAACAACCACGTCGTCGCCAACGCGGAGCAGGTCAACGTGCGGCTCTCCGACGGCCGCGAGGTCACCGGCGCCCGCGTCGTCGGCCGCGATGCCCTCACCGATGTCGCCATCCTGAAGCTCGAAGGCCAGGATGGGCTGGTCCCCGCCGAGTTCGCCGACTCCGACACCCTCGAGGTCGGCGAGTGGGTCGTCGCCATCGGCAGCCCCTTCGGCTTCGACAAGACCGTCACCGCGGGCATCATCAGCGCCAAGGGCCGCTCCGGCATCGGACTGCCGGGGCAGGAGGAGAACTCGACCTACCAGGACTTCATCCAGACCGACGCCGCCATCAACCCCGGCAACAGCGGCGGGCCGCTCCTGAACCTCGAAGGCCGCATCATCGGCGTCAACTCCGCCATCGCCTCCCGCGCGGGCGGCTCCGAGGGCATCGGCTTCGCCATCCCCAGCAATATGGTCCGGGCCGTCATGGACTCCATCATCGCCAACGGCCGCGTCGTGCGCAGCTGGCTGGGCGTCAACCTCGCCGACCTGGGCGCTGCCGACCGCCAGAGCCGCGGTCTCACCCCCGGCGAGGGCGTCATGGTCGAACAGGTCGTACCCGAAGGCCCGGCCGACAAGGCGGGCCTCAAGCCGGGCGATGTCATCATGAAGTTCCAGGGCCGCCCGATGGCCCGGCTGCCGCAACTCCGCGCCGCGATCGCGTTGGCCCCGCCCGGCACCAAGGCCCAGCTCGATGTCGTCCGCGATGGCAAGGCCCGCGCGGTCACCGTGGAACTCGGTGATCAGTCCCAGGGGCTCGCCGCCGCCAACGGCGCCACCTACCTCCCCGATGCCGGGCTGACCATCCGCACCCTCACCACCGCCCAGGCCAAGCGCCTCGGATACCGCGGCGTCGAGGGTGTGCTGGTGGTGGCCGTCGAGTCGGGCGGGCTCGCAGAGAACGCCGAGCTGCAGTCCGGCGACATCATCGTCGCGCTCAACGACGGGCCCGTCCCGGATGTCGAGACCTTCACCCAGCGCCTGCAGAGCACCGACCTGTCCGCCGGCGCCGAACTGGCCGTCATCCGCGGCAATCTCCGCGGCAAGCTGACCCTGCAGCGCTGAGCAGCCGCGAGCCCCCCACGCGCGGGCCGCACGCTGCCGCCGAGTCAAGGTCTCTACACTGCGGCGATGCCGGAGATCCCGCTCAACCAGGCGCAGCGACAGGCCGTGGAACACGACCGCGGCCCGGTCGTGGTCCTGGCCGGGCCCGGCACCGGCAAGACCCGCGTCATCGTGCACCGCATCGAGCACATGATCGCCGCCCGGGCCATCGCGCCCGAGTCGATCCTCGCCGTCACCTACACCGTCAAGGCTGCCGGCGAGCTGCGCGAACGCCTCGCCGCACTCGTCGGGCCCGGCAACGCCGACCGGCTCAACATCCACACCTTCCACGGCTTCGGGCTCCGCCTCATCCGCCGCTTCGCCGACCTCGTCGGGCTGCCGGGCGATCTGCACCTGGTCGACCCCGCCCAGCGCCGCCGGCTGGCCCGCGCTCTGATCGCCGAGCACCGTCTCTTCCCCGACCGGGCCGCCGAGGGGCGCGACCGCCTCGCCGGGCGCTTCGAGGATCACCTCGAGCTCTTCGCCAACAACGCCATCCTGCCCGCGCGGGCCCGCGCCGCCGCCCAGGCGTGGTCGGCCCGCGCCGAATCCAACCCGGCCGGGCTCGAGGGTGATGCCCTGCTCGCCGAGCGGGCCCGCGCCCGCGATTTCGCCGACATCGCCCGGCTCTACGAGCTCTACGAAACCGAATGCCGCCGCCGCGGGTGGATCAGCTACGGCGACCTGCTGCTGATCCCCCTCGACCTCCTGGCCCGGCACGCCACCGCCGCGGCCTACTGCCGCCAGGATTTCCGCCACATCGTCGTCGATGAGTTCCAGGATGCCAACACCGCGCAGATCGAGCTGCTGCGGCTGCTGGCCCCGCCCGCCTCCGACCCCGACCTCTGCGTCGTCGGCGATGATGACCAGTCGATCTACGAGTTCCGCGGCGCCGATGACCTGGCCTTCCACCGCTTCGCCCGCGTCTGGCCCGCCCATCGCCGCATCGACCTCACCGAGAACTACCGCAGCGAGACCTGCATCATCACCGCGGCCAACGCGGTGATCGGCCGGGCCGCGTTCCGCTTCGCTCCCGACAAGCAGGTCATCCGGGCGCTCAATTCGCCGCCCGCGCTGCCCACCGCCCGCGTCGAGGCGGTCCACCTCGAGGATGACAAGCTCGATGGCGATGTGATCGCGGCGCTCATCCGCGCCGACCGCGCCCAGGCCCCGCCCCGCCCCTGGTCCGACTACGCCGTCATCGCCCGCTCCCACATCGACCTTGAGCGCGTCGCCGCCGCCCTCGAACTCGAGGGCATCCCGTGCGTCCGCCAGCGCCGCGGCTCGGCCGCCGATGAGCCGGGCGTGCAGGACATCACCGCCTGGATCCGCCTGCTCGTCGACCCCTCCGATGCCCACGCGGCCCAGCGCCTCCTCATGCGCCCGCCCTGCCGCATCCCCCCCGGCGCCGCGGGCGAACTGCTCTCCTCCTACCGCTCCCGCGTCGGCCGGGCCCGGCTCGCCGCCGAGCCCTCCGAGCCCCCCGCCGTCGCCGACTGGCTCAACGCGTCGGTCCCCGGCAACGACGCCCGCCGGGCCGTCATCGATCTCTTCGCCGCCCGCTTCCAGACCCTCCGCGACATCGCCGCCTCCCAGCCCGCCGACGAGACGATCTACCGCATCATCACCCTGACGGGCGTGGCGGAGGCCGACCTGCTCCCGGCCCGCGAACGGGCCCGCCGCGTCGCCTCCCTGGTGTGGCTGCTGCGATTCGCCCGCGAGCGACAGGACCGGCTCGACCCCCCCGGCGATCTCGCCGCGTTCTGGTCGTACTTCAACGATCTCGATGACAAATCCCGCGAGCGCCTGGGCGAAGAACAGTCGATCGAGCACGCCGAGACCCCCGAGACCGCCGACGCCGTCCGCCTGCTCACCGCCCACGCCTCCAAGGGCCTCGAGTTCGACACCGTCTTCCTCCCCCGCGTCTCGCCGCAGTTCGGCTACCCCTCGACGCGATCCCGCGATGACGGCTGCGATGTCCCCCCCGAACTCATCGACCGCGATGGCGACATCCGCGACCCGCGCGACCGCCAGCTCGCCGAGGAACGCCGGGTGTTCTACGTCGCCTGCACCCGGGCCAAGCGCCGCCTCATCCTCCTCGCCAAGAAGAACAAGAAACCCAGCTCCTCCACCCACTTCCTCGAGGAGTTCATCCTCGACCCCGCCTCCGCAGCGCTCCTCACCCTCCGCGAGCAGGCCGACACCCTCGCCGAGTGCGCCCGCCTCGCCGGGCCCGGGCCCGCGCACGGTCAGCTCGAGAAGGAAGCCCCCGACCTCGCCGCCCGGGCCACCCGCGAGGAACTCATCGCCCGCGCCCGCCGCGCGGCCCGCCTCGACGCCGCCACCGCGCTCGACGCCGCCGAAACCACCCCCGGCATCGACCTCGCCGCCATCGCCGATCGCCTCCGCGAGTCCGCCGAACGCCTCCACGCCGTCGCCGCTGTCGAGCGCACGGGCCGGCCGCCCGCCGGCGCGGCCGGGCCCGCCGCCGACTTCGCCGCCCGCCTCGCCGATTCGATCGCCAAGGGCGCTTCCAAGCCCGGCGCCTCAGTCGGCGAAGCCCTCGCGCCCCCGCCCGCGCCCCTGGAGCTCAGCTTCACCGCCATCAGCGACTACGAAGACTGCCCGCGCTGCTTCTACCTCAAGCACATCCTCCGGCTCGCCGACCGCGAAGGCGCCGCGGGCCAGATCGGCAGCATCGTCCACAAGGTCCTCGCCACCTTCGCCGGCGCCTGGCGCGATGCCGATGCCGTCGGCGCCACCCCGCCCCACCCCGACACCCTCGAGCGCCTCGGCCGCGACACCTACCTCCGCGAAGTCCGCGGACACCCCGACGCCGAGGAACTCGATCAGATCCTCGCCCTCCTCCGCTCCTTCGCCACCACCTTCCACGACCCCGCCGCCCACATCCTCGAACTCGAAAAGCTCTTCCGCGTCCCCTACGAGTGCGACGGCCGGGCCCACACCCTCATCGCCAAGATCGACCGCGTCGACCAGGCCGGGCCCGGACGCTTCCGCATCATCGACTACAAGACCGGCGCCGACCGCAAGGGCCTCCTCGAACCCGAGGAGAAGGACCTGCAGATGGGCATCTACGCCATGGCCTGGGCCCGGCACCTCGCCGCCGAAGGCGATGACGCCGGGCCCGCGCCCCAGGGCGTCGCCGAGTACTGGCTGCTCGCCTCGCGCTCCCGCGGCTCGATCGGCCTCGACCGCCTCGACATGAAGAAGGTCCGGGCCCGGATCGACAAGGCGATCCGGGGCATCCTCGCCGGCGAGTTCGAGCCCAAGTGCAAGGGCGACGGCGACTGCGCCTTCCTCGGCCCGGCGTAGTCGTTACCGCGTGCCCGTCGTATCCGCGCCGGGCCGCAGCCCAGCCCCGCGGCGCACCACGGCCGGGCCTGAACTGGGTTCTCGGACTTGGCCGCGCCGCTATGCGCCGCAGAAGCATCTCAGCGCCCGGGCCCCGCGCCCCCCGTCCCCTTCAGCGATTCCGCGATGCTGATCTCGTGCAGCCGCACGCTCTCGCGGTCCAGCGCTTCCTTCGCCGCCTGGAACGCGTTGGCCTCGACGGAACGCCAGTCGTTCTGCGCCGCCGCCACCATCGCCCCCAGCGCGGCGAGCCGGGCCTCGAGCTGCGCGCGGTACGCCGGCTCCAGCTTGTCCGCCAGCACGTCCAGACGCTCCCCGATCCACTTCAGGTCCAGCTTCGAGTTGGCGATCAGGTCAACGATGCGGTGCCGCGTCATGTCCTCCCGCGCGTGCCGGTAGCTCTCCGTCTCGATCCGCTCGACCTCCTCACGCGTCAGGCCGTGGTTGGGCACCACCTGCAGCGCCGCCCGCTTCCCCGAGCGCCGCTCCACCGCCGACACGTTCAGCACGCCGTTCGCATCCACCATGAACGTCACCTGCACCTGCGGAATTCCCGCCGGCATCGGCGGGATCCCGCGGAGATGGAACTCGCCCAGCGAGCGGCAGTCCTCCGCCATCTCCCGCTCGCCCTGCAGCACATTCAGCTTGATCGAGCCCTGTCCATCCACCGATGTCGAGAACATCTCCGTCGCCTTCGCCGGCACCGTCGTGTTCCGCACGATCAGCTTCGCCACCGCCCCGCCCACCGTCTCGATCCCCAGCGACAGCGGGATCACATCCAGCAGCAGCGAGCCCCGCGAAGCCCCCGACAGCACCGACGCCTGCACCGCAGCGCCCAGCGCCACCACCTGGTCGGGGTCCAGCGCGGTGTACGGCTCCATCCCGAACCGCTCCGCCACCCGCCGCCGCACCAGCGGCACCCGCGTCGAGCCCCCCACCAGGATCACCGCATCAACCCACCCCGCGTTATCCGCATCCTCCGGGCCCCGCCCCGCCGCCTTCGCCGCATCCCGCAGCGCCCGCCCGCACGCCGACATCGACCGCGCCACCAGGGGATCGATCAACTCCTCGAACCGCGCCCTGCTCACCACCGCCGGGCCGGCCGGCGTACCGATCGTGGCCTCATCGCCGTCCGTCAGATCGCGCTTCGCCCGCTCCGCCTCGAGCAGCAGCCGGGCCCGCGCGGCCGGATCCGTCAGCCCCGGCACCACCGCCTCCGCCAGCACCCGGTCAAAGTCATCCCCGCCCAGATGCGTGTCGCCCGCCGTCGCCAGCACCTGGAAAAACGAGGTCTCTCCATCCTGCGCAGCGGGCGTCAGCTTCAGCACCGAGACATCAAACGTCCCGCCGCCGAGGTCGTACACCACCACCGTCGATTCCTTCCCCCGGTGCCGGTCGCTGGCCCGTTCCAGGCCCAGCCCGTACGCCAGCGCCGCCGCGGTCGGCTCGTTGACGATCCGCACCACCTCGAGCCCCGCCAGCCGCCCGGCATCGCGCGTCGCCTGCCGCTGCGCATCATCGAAGTACGCTGGCACGGTCACCACCGCCCGCCGCACCTCGACCCCCAGCGCCGCCGAGGCCCGCGCCTTCAGCGTCCGCAGGATCGCCGCCGAAACCTCCTGCGGCGAGACGATGCGGTTGGCCCCCGCAGCGGGCTCTCCGGGCTTCGCCGGCAACGCCGGAATCCCGACAAGCTCCACCCGCGCTGTCCGGTGCTCCCCCTCGATCACCCGGTACGGCAGGAACGCCAGGTCGCCCCGGGCATCCTCGCGCGATCGCCCCATCAGCCGCTTCACGCTCGAGATCGTCGTCAGCGGGAACTCGGCCTGCCGATCCTTCGCTTCCCAGCCGACGACGGGCCGGATATCCCCATCCACGGCCTCGTACCGCACGACCGACGGCAGCAGGGCCCGGCCCTGCGCATCGGGGATGATCCTCGGCCCGCGCGCATCGCTCACCGCGACCAGCGAGTTGGTCGTGCCCAGGTCGATGCCCACGATGAGATCTCGCGATGGCGGCACGTGGGAGGGTATGGAAGCTGCGGCCGCGGAGGCCGGATGTATGATCCGGCCATGTACACGCTGGCAAACATCATTTTTCCGGCGCCGTCCGCAGTCTATGTGTCGACGTGGTTCGTCCCGCTTGCGACCGTGCTCGCGCTCGCCACTGAGTACCTCGTCTATATGCGGGTTTGGCGCGGCAGCGTGTCGGCAGGCCGGCTGCTCGCGATCATGCTGGTGCTCAACATCTGCTCGTGGATCGCCGGGCTCGTCATCTCAGAGATGCTTCCGACCGGCCTCGTGCCGCGGCTCATCGACGAAAAGCGCAACCTGTCCATCATCGAGCCCGGGCCGCAGTGGGGGCGCCTCGCCATCCTCGGCCTGGTGGTGGCCTGCATCGTCAGCACGGCGATCGAGTACGCGGGCTTCAGAGTGATCTACCGCAGAATTTCCCTGCGATCGCCACTGAAGTATGTGTCGGCCGCGAACATCGCCGGATACGCGGTCCTCTCCGCAACCGTGGCGGTGTTCATGTGGCTCGACCTGATCTAGCGGGCGCGATCACAGCGGCGAAGACCCTCATCGCCCCCGCACCCCGCCACAGCTCTGATGCTTCCGCCTACTCCAGCGCCGCCGCCCCCGAGATGATCTCCGTCAGCTCGGTCGTGATCTGCGCCTGCCGGGCCCGGTTGTACGTCCGCGTCAGCCGCTTGCTCATCTTCCCGGCGTTGTCCGTCGCGGCTTTCATCGCGATCATCCGGGCCACGTGCTCCGACACCACCGCATCCTGGAACACCTGGAACAGCACCGCCTTGATCGCCGCCGGCAGCAGGTCGCCCAGCAGCGATGCCGCGTCCGGGCTGAACTCGTACACCTGGTTCACACCGCCCGACTTCTCCGCTTTGGCCGATGGCCCGGCCTTGGACGCCGTCGGCGCCTCGAACGGCAGCAGCTGCAGCACCGTCGGCGCCTGCCGGCCCGCCGACAGGAACCTGGTGTACACCACCCGCACCAGCTTGATCTCGCCCTTGATGAACCGCTCGATGTAGTCCTGCGCCAGCGCCTCCACCGCCTCGTACGCCGGCTTGTCGCCGAACTGCGTGTGGTGCTTGGCGACCGGGATCCTGTTGAACTTCAGCGCCCCCGCGCCCTTCTTCCCCACCAGCTCGATCTGCCCCGCCTTCGCCGAGGGCGTCGACCGGAACAGCTGCATCGCCGTCCGCAGCACCGCCCCGTTGTACGGGCCGCACAGCCCCCGGTCCGATGTCAGCACCAGCGTCAGCTCCGGCGCCGCGGCTCCCTTGTCCCCCGGCCCCGACAGCAGCGGGTGCGACACATCCTCCAGCGACGCCGCCAGGTCCGTCACCAGCTCGAAGATCGTCTCCGTGTACGGCTTCGAGGCGATCACCCGCCCCTGCGCCGCCGAGAACTTCGCCGTGGCGATCATCTGCATCGTCTTGGTGATGCGGCGGATGTTGCCGACGGCCTTGATGCGCTTCTTGATCTCTCGGGTCTTGGCCATAAGGGGCGGAAGTGTAGACCGCCCGCCGCGCCCGTCACCCTGTCCCCGCCCACCAACGCCGCGAAAATCGGCCTTTGTTCGGATGATCCCTTGCCGCCGCCCGCCGGGCCAACCCCTTCCCCCGGCGCAGAAAAACGCCCGCGCGCGGGCGCGGGCGTCGATGTTCTCCCCACCAGCCTCAGGCTCAGCGGCGGCGCCGCTGCGCCATCAGGCCCGCCACACCAAGCAGGGCCATCGCCCCCGGCGCCGGTGTGATCGTCATCCTGCTGAACTCCATCTCCATCCGCACGTTGTCGGGGAAGACCTGCCACAGCGTGAAGCTGAACCTCGTCAGCCCCCCGAAGTCGTAGACGCCCGCCGCATCCAGGATGTCCAGCGAGCTCAGCGTCGTCCCCACGTACCCGATGTCCAGGTTCGCCTGCAGCGGCGTCTGCGCCAGCGGCACGCCGCCCGGCGAAGTCGGGCTCGTGGAGACAAAGAACCCGTCGGAGACCGGGAAGCCCTCCACCAGCGTGAAGTACGCCTTCTCGCCCGCCGGGAACGGGTCCAGCAGCCCCACCGAGACCGGCGTGCTGAACGCCATCGCGAAGCTGGGCTGGATGATCTCGTACCCGCGCGTGTCGCCCGGGATGCCATCCAGGAACACACCCGAATCCACCTGGAACGACATCGTCGCCGTGTGGCCCGCGCGCACCGCCGACAACGCCCCCGATGTCACGCCGTTGAACACCACCACGCCTTCCGCCGTGACCGTCACAATGTCAGCCTGCGCGCCGCACGCCAAGAGCGCAGCCGCCAACACGCCCGAAACAACTTGTCTCATCACGTAGCTCCTCGAGAGGGCCGATGAGGCCACACGCCCCCCGGCTCCGGCCGAATGTTACGTCCGCGCCGGGCCCGGCCCCTCTCGAGCAGCTCAATTACGTGCTTAACGAACAGGTTCCTCGGTGCAATCACCGGGCCGGCTCACCGCACCCGCCGCCGTGACGTCACAAACCCCGCTACACCCAGCAACGCCAGCGCTCCCGGGCCCGGCACCGCCGTGCACGCGATGTCGTCCATCCCGATATAGCTCGAGGCCGGGCCGCCCGGCCCGCTCGGATCCAGCTGCGCAATGAACTCGAACACCGCCGTCGACGATGGCGGCGCGATGAACGTGAACGACCGCGACTCCCACGTCAGCGACGCCGTGTTCTGCGTCAGCGTCCCGATGAAGTTGCCATCCAGCAGCACGCTCACCTCGCCACGCCCCGCGTACGGGCCGCCGTACGGGACCGCCTTGCCCAGGTCGTCCGCCGCCAGGCACGCCGAGAGCAGGTACTGCTGCCCCGGGATCAGCGGCGCCGTCGTCTGCTCGAACGCCTCGTTGATCCCGCCGAACGCCGTGCTCGCCGCGAACCCGATGAACCGGTGACCCTGGCACGCCGCCATGCCCTTGAACATGTTGTCGTACTGCGGGATCCCGCCGATCCCCCATCCATCCGCGCCCGTGTTGTCGTACAGGTCGGGCGTGAAGCTCGTCGCCACCCACGGCGCCGGCGTCCCGGGAGAGAAGATGCTCAGCCCCGACCCATACGCAACGCCCGTCTCGAAACTGCCGTTGACGATCTGAGCGCCCGCCGAACCCCCGCCCGCCGCGATGACCATTACGAGAGCCGCCGAACCCATGATGCCGATGCGTGCCATGACCGAATCTCCTGATTGGAAGACCTCACCAGCCATCGCAACAACGATGGCGACTGATTGCTTGTCAACGTGGGGGCCACGCCCCCGACCCGGAATAAAACCCGCCGCACGGGAGCCATCCCGTCGGCGAGGAGGAGAGAGGAGAGTTCAGGATGCCGGGCCGGTCGCCTCTTTCGCGATCCGCCCCGCCACCTGTAATGCCGCTCATCCCCGCCGATCTAACACCGCCGGGCCGCGATTCACGCGTTCCGCTCAGTTCCCGCCCCCGCAGCTCACGCCGGGCCCGGCGTACCATCCCGCCGATGCTCATCCGCCGCCGCCCGTGGCAGGAAGAACTCGCGATCATCGATCGCACCATGAAGGCGATCTCCGGGATCTCCGACCCCGAGGAACTCGTCGATGTCTACTGGGATGGCATCGGCGAACTCCTGCCCATCGGGGATTACGTCGCCCTCTCCCGCCGCGGCGTCGAGCCCCCCGCCTACCTCATCACCCGCTCATCCCGCTTCACCGAGCACTTCAACCCCTGGACCCAGCGCGACCGCCTCCCCCGCCTTACCGGCGGCCTCCTCGGCGAGATCGCCTACGCCAACGCCCCCGTCATCATCGATGACCTCCCCGCCCGCCTGAAGGCCGACGATCCTGGCCGCTTCTACCTCGACGGCTTCGCCTCCCTCATCGCGCTCCCGCAGTACGACGGCGGCCAGGGCCTCAACATCACCATCATGCTCCTCCCCCCCGGCGCTGAGCTCGACCACGCCGCCGTCCCCATGCTCCACTGGCAGGCGGGCCTCTTCGGCCGCGGCACCCAGAACCTCGTCCTCCGCAACCAGCTCGCCTCCGCCCTCGCCACCCTCGACCGCGAACTCCAGACCGTCGGCGAAATCCAGCGCTCCCTCCTCCCCGCCCAGCTCCCCGACATCCCCGGCGTCGATGTCGCCGCCTTCTACCGCACCAGCGCCCGCGCGGGCGGCGACTACTACGACTTCTTCCCGCTCGACGGCGGGCGCTGGGGCCTGTTCATCGCCGATGTCTCGGGCCACGGCACCCCCGCCGCCGTCCTCATGGCCATCACCCACGCCATCGCCCACAGCCAGCCCGGCACACACACCCCGCCCTCCGCCCTCCTCACCTACCTCAACTCACAGCTCGCCCGCTCCTACACCCACCACGGCACCTTCGTCACCGCCTTCTACGCCGTCCTCGACCCCCGCGAGCGCACCCTCACCTACTCCTCCGCGGGCCACAACCCCCCCGCGCCTCGCCCGCGCGGGCCGCGTCCTCTCCCTCGATGATGGCGGCGCCATCCCCCTGGGCATCCTCGCCGAGCAGACCTACACCCAGTCCAGCGTCAACCTGGAGCGCAGCGACCTGCTCCTGCTCTACACCGATGGCATCACCGAGGCCATGGCCCCGCGCGAGAATGGCCACGTCGAACTCTTCGGCACGGGCCGTCTCGACCGCGTCCTCCTCGACGCCGGGCCCGCCCCCGTCGGCCCGGTCCTCGACCGCATCCGCGCCGCCGTCGCCGACTTCTCCTCCAACTCGCCTCCCGCCGATGACCAGACCCTCATCGCCCTCCGCTGCAAGTGATCGCTTGTGCCACCGGTAAGTAATCCCGTGTGCCACCAACGAGTGATCGCTTGTGCCACCAGCGAGCGATTGCATGTGCCACCAACGAGTGATCGCGTGCCACCGGCGAGGATTGCATGTGCCGCCAGCGAGTGATCGCATGTGCCACCTGCCGCTTGCTGCCAATGGGGGGCACACCATTCGGTGAGTTCTTCGTGCCACTGACCTGCCAAGTCTTCGAGGCAGGTCAGTGCTTTTCGCCCGCCAGGGCGCACGATCGTTGCCAGGGGCTTCAGCCCCTGGAAGCCGGGCCTCCCTTCCATCTCTCGCGCTCTTCACCCCCCGCCCGGAGGGCGGACGAATCTCAATCGCTGTCACCCAGCCGCAGGTACCTCAGCTCCCCGCACTCCGGGCACGCCTCCACGCGCGGGCCACCCACCTCGTACCCGCACTTCCAGCACTTGCGAAATCGGTAATGCGTCCACCCCCGCGCCTGCAGCATGTTGCGAACGCGCTCAAACGTTGCGATGCGCCAGTACTCGATCATCCCAAGACCGCCGAATACGATGATGGGCGACGTCCAGCGAGTGGTGTCGGACAGCCAGGCAATCATCCAACACAGCCCGGTCAGCGCCACGACGCTCAGCACGCAGCGCCACGCGTATCCCGCGCCGGCGCCGACCTCACGGATCATCCGTATCCGAATCCGGTACGAGCGGCGGCTCAACGTCTGCCAGTCCGGAACTGTCAGCGACTCTCGGGGCCGTTTACTCGATCGCCTCACATCCTCAGCTTACTGCCTCCCCGCCTCAACTCACCGCCTCCCCGGCTCCGAGTCTCTCCTCACCACTGACCTGCCAAGTCTTCGAGGCAGGTCAGTGCTCTTCGCCCGCCAGGGCGCACGATCGTTGCCAGGGGCTTCAGCCCCTGGAAGCCGGGCCTCCCTCCATCTCTTCCACTCTTCACCCCCGCCCGGAGGGCGGACGACTCGCACAAGCTATCTCCCAACTCCCCGCCTTCCCTACCATCCCCACCGTGTTCTCACCCATCCCCGACATCCTCGATGACCTCCGGGCCGGCAAGATGGTCATCCTCACCGATGATGAGCACCGCGAGAACGAGGGTGACCTCGTCCTCCCCGCCCAGTTCATCACCCCCGAGGCCATCACCTTCATGCTCTCGGTGGCCCGCGGTTACATGTGCCTCTCCCTCACCGAGGCCGACTGCGACCGCCTCGACCTCCACCCCCAGGCCGCCGTCAACACCACCGCCCGCGGCACCGCCTTCACCATCTCCATCGATGGCCACCCCCGCCACGGCTTCACCACCGGCGTCTCCGCCAAGGAACGCGCCCGTTGCATCCGCATGGCGATCGACCCGGCCTCCGGGCCCGGCGACTTCGTCCGCCCGGGCCACATCAACCCCCTCCGCTCCCGCGATGGCGGGGTCCTCGTCCGCACGGGCCAGACCGAAGGCTCCGTCGACCTCTGCCGACTCGCCGGCCTCTACCCCGCCGCCGTCATCATCGAGATCATGCGCGATGATGGCGAGATGGCCCGTGTCCCCGACCTCATCCCCCTCGCCCGGGCCCACGGCCTCAAGATGGCCTCCGTCGCCCAGATCATCGAGCACCGCCTTTCCCGCGAGAGCCTCATCCGCCGCATGGACCCGCCCGCGGGCCGCATCATGAAGACGGGCCTGGGCGACTTCCACGCCATGATGTTCGAGAGCCTCGTCGACCCCCTCCCCCACCTGGTCCTCACCACCGGCGGCCTGGGTGTCCCCGATCCCTCCGGCAACATCCCCGACATCACCGAGCCCACCCTCGTCCGCATGCACCGCCGACACCTCCTCGGTGATGTCTTCGGCGACCTCGAATCCTCTTCCCACGGCCCGACCGGCGATGTCCTCCGCGCCTCCATGGCCGCCATCCAGCGCGCGGGCCGCGGCGCCATCGTCTACCTCCGCACCCAGGGCGCCGATGGCCGCGGCGAAGCCGCCCTCGACGCCGTTGCACCCCTCGACCTCGAGGCCCGGCTCCAGAGCATCCGCCGCCCCCGACCCGTCCAAGGGTCCGATGACCCCGAGCTCACCCACCCCGAAGGCGCGCCGGGCCTGCCCAAGGCCATGCGCGAGTTCGGCGTCGGCTGCCAGATCCTCCGCGCCCTGGGCCTCTCACGCCTCCGCCTTCTCACCAACCACGCCACCACCCTCCCCGGCATCGAGGCCTTCGGCCTCGAGATCGTCGAACGCCTCCCCATCGGCCCCGGCGCGCCCGCCATCGACCCCCAACCCAACTCTGTGGTTTGATCGGGCTTTGTACGTGCAATTTTGTGGATTTCGGTAGACTGGCCACGGAACTTCCGTGTATCGTGCCCGTCTAGGTAGGGCTTTGTACCCCGTCCGGGCCGGCCCCGTCCTTGGCCAGCCCCGAGTGCAGCTAAGCATAACTCTTAAGGGAACAAGGAGTTAGCCATATGAAACCGACCCCGTTCCTGGCCGCCCTGGCGCTCGCGCTGGCGTGCTGCGGAGGTGCGCTGGCCCAGAACGAGACCACCAAGCCCAGCCTTGCCCCCGCCAAGCGCCTCCAGTCACCCAAGTCCGCCCCCAAGCCTGTCCAGCCCAGCAAGCAGCCCGGCGAACCCGGCGAACTGCCCAAGGCTCCGGGAAACGCGCCCGAGATGACCCCCGAAATGGCCGCCGCCATGGCCGCCATGGAAGCGGCGGGCCGCCCCGGCGAGCACCACCAGCACCTCGCCGCCCTCGTCGGCGAATGGGACGCCGTCACCCGCTTCCGTATGGCCGAGCAGGCCCCGTGGAGCGAATCCAAGGGCCACTCCAGGAACCGCATGGACATGGATGGCCGCTACCTCGTCTCCGAGTACGCCGGCGACATGGCCGGCGCCCCCTTCACCGGCATTAGCACCTGGGGCTACGACAACGCCGCCAAGGAATACCAGGCGACCTGGCGCGACAGCCTGTCCACCGGACTCATGTGGCTCCGCGGCTCCTGCGATGACGCCGGCAAGGTCTTCACGCTCTCCGGCGACTGCGTTGACCCCGCGACGGGCCAGCGCAAGTCCTACCGCCAGGTCACCACCATCAAGTCCCCCGACTCCCACACCATGGAGTTCTTCGACATCGCCCCCGATGGCAAGTCCTACAAGAACATGGAGATCATCTACACCCGCGCGGGCCTCATCCCCGCCAGGACCAAGGCGCCCACCCCCGCCCCGACCCAGCCCACCCAGAACAAGCGCTGACCTCAATCCAACGGGCCGCACCGCCGGGCCAGCCTCGTGGCTCCCGCCGGGCCGCCCCCTTCATTCGTGCACGAACCCAGAGCAGAGGAGCATCCAGATGAAGCGTGTAATCGGTCTCGGCATCGCGGCCCTCATCACCATGGCGGGCCCGGCCCTCGCCCAGAACGACAAGCCCAAGGCCCCCGCCCCCGGAAACGCGCCCTCCCAGCCCGGCAAGCCGGGCGGAAACGCCCCCGAAGCGGACCCGATGATGGAGGCCATGATGAAGGCCGCCCAGCCCGGGCCCGAGCACGCCGCCATGGCCAGGATCGCCGGCACCTGGGATGCCGTCGTCAAGATGTACGAGCCCGGCGTCGACAAGCCCGAAGAGTCCAAGGGCGTCATGACCAACACCCTCATCCACGGCGGCCGCTACGTCCAGATGAACTACAAGGGCGAGATGATGGGCGGCGAGTTCACCGGCTCGGGCGTCTGGGGCTACGACAACCTCACCAAGAAGTACTTCAGCACCTGGTGCGACAACTGGAGCACCGGCATCATGATGATGACCGGCACCTACGACGCCGCCTCCAAGACCTACACCAGCACCGGCGAGATGGCCATGCCCATGCCCGACGGCACCGTCATGAAGATGAACCAGCGCGAAACCGTCAAGATCGTCTCCGATGACAAGCACATCATGGAGATGTACGGGCCGGGCCCGGACGGCAAGGAAATGAAGCACATGGAGATCACCTACACCCGCAGGAAGTAACCCCCGCGGCAGCGCCGGCTCCAGAGGCCCCCGCCCCGCGGGGGCCTTTTCATTGAACAGGCAGCCCGAGCGTCAGCAAGGGCTCTGAACAGGCAGCCCGAGCGTCAGCGAGGGCTCTCCGAAGCGGACACGGCAAACGCCGCCGCCGGCGCCAACCGAAGAGCTGTTGCTTCTCCTGCTCCGCCACTTTCTCTACAGCAGCGTCCCCTTCAGGATCGACACCGCCGCCGTGAAGTAGATCAGCACACCCACCACATCCACCAGCGTCGCCACGAACGGCGCCGAGCTGGTCGCCGGGTCGAGCTTGATCTTCTTGAGCAGGAACGGCAGCATGCTGCCGATGATCGTCCCCCACAGCACCACCCCCAGCACCGCGACGCCGATGGTCACCGCCAGCAGGTGGTAGTGCGCCTGCGCCGACAGGCTCTCGGCCGAGAACTGCCCCGGCATGCCCGGCAGCTCGCGCTTGAACCACCCCAGCCAGCCCCACACGTGGATGCGGATCACGCCGATGATCCCCAGGAAAAAGCCCAGCAGCAGCCCGGCCGCCAGCTCGCGCCGCATGATCTTCGACCAGTCCTTCAGCGTGATCTCGCCCAGGGCCAGGGCCCGGATGATCAGCGATGTCGCCTGCGACCCCGAGTTGCCCCCGCTCGAGACGATCAGCGGAACGAACGTGGCGAGGATCGCCGCCTTCTCGATCTGGTGCTCGTACCCCGCCATCGCCGTCTGCGTGAACATCTCCCCCACGAACAGCGCCGCCAGCCACGTCCCGCGCTTGCGCACCAGCGTCAGCAGCGGGATCGTCATGTACGGCTCGTCCAGCGCCTCCATGCCGCCCAGCTTCTGCATGTCCTCCGTGGCCTCGGCCTGCGCCACGTCCGCCACGTCGTCGTGCGTCACGATCCCGATCAGCGCCCCACGCGAGTCCACCACCGGCAGCGCCACCCGGTCGTAGCGCTGCAGCATCCGCACCGCGTTCTCCTGCGGCTCATCCGCCCGCAGCGCCACGAAGTTGTTGTTCATCAGGCTCTCGACCGTCTGCTGCGGGTCCGCCAGGAAGATCTGCCGGATCCGCAGGTCGTCGATCAGCACGCCCTTCTCGTCGATCACGTACACCACGTTGATCGTTTCGGCGTCGTGCCCCCACTTGCGGATGTGGTCCATCGCCCGCGCGATCGTCCACTCCGGCCGCACCCGCACGTAGTCGGGCGTCATCAGCCGGCCCACGCTCTTGGGCGGGTACCCCAGGATCGCCTGCGTCTGCTTCCGCGTCTCGGCGCTCAGCGACGCCACCAGCCGCTGCGCCACCCCCTCGGGCAGCTCATCCACCAGCCGCGCCCGGTCGTCGGCGCTCATCGCCTCCACCACCCGGACCGAGGCCTCATCCCCCAGCTTCTCGATCAACGCCTGCTGCGTCTCCGGCGACAGGTACGTGAACGCCTCCGCCGCATCATCCCGCTGCAGGAACCGGAACCCCACCGCCGCCTCCGCCGGGTCCAGCTCCGCCAGGATGTCCGCCACATCCGCCGCCGGGATCGCGTGCAGCGCATTGCGCAGCTCGCTGTACCGACCCTCTCGGATCAGTTCGCGGATCTCCGGCTCGAGAAGCTGGGCCGTCGGGTTCTGGGTCAACGCATGATGGAAAGCCGCCGGGCCCACGAGGGCAACCCGCCGCGAAGGAAAAACATTCGCTCCGCCTCGCCGCTCGCGCCGTCATCCCTTGGTCTCTTCCGCCTACACCAGCCCCTCCAGCCCGCTCAGCCCCAGCGGCTCCTTCGTGTAGAACGGCTCGGCGTACCCCGCCCCGATCAGCGACCCGTAGTACATCGCGATCGCCATCATCCGCTCCGGAAAATCCGGCGAAATCAGCTTCCCCGTGTCCACACCCCCCGGCGCCGCCTTCGGATCCCCCGCCGCAAGCGCCGCGCTCCCCGCTCCTTCCTCCCACGGCCCGAACTGCGACCGGTACGCCTCGATCGCCCGCTTCTTCCGAAGCTCAAACCCCGTGATGTCGATCAGAAAATCAGGACGGGCCGTCGCCCGCAGGTGCGAGCAGTTGTAGTAGAAAAACCACTTGGGATAGATCGGCGGGCCGATCCCCGCAAACCCCGCCGGGCCCGGCATCTCGATCTTCGTCAGCTTCGCATCAAACCGCGCATCCTCCGCCGCCCTCGTCACCGCCCGGTGGTCCGGGTGCGCATCCTCCCAGTACGGCGCAAACACGATCGACGCCTGGTGAGCCCGGATCGCCCCCGCGAAAGCATGCCGCGTCGCGATCGAGTGCTCCACGAACCGGTTCCTCAGGTCCAGCAGCACCCGCTCGACGCTCCCGCCCCCCGCCCCCCCGACGGGCCGCAGGTGCTCCAGCGCCTCCTCCGCCTCCGCCAGCCGCCCCGCCCGGTCCCCACGCGGCGTCGGACTCCCATCCGTCACATCCACCAGCAGCACCCGGTGCCCCTGGCTCGCGAAGCGCGCGATCGCGCCCCCCATGCCGATCTCCTGGTCATCCGGGTGCGGGCCGAACACGATGATCTGCGCCATGGTGGGGTCCTAGGTCGTGTTTGATGGATCGAATCCAGGGTTGCACGGTTCTGCGAGGTGGCACGGTTCTCCGAACCGTGCATTTCCGTCTGTGTTTCTTCGCCCGGCTCGGGGAGCCGGGCCACCTCAAGGCATCCGTCAAACAGAACCTCGAGCGAACGGTGAGCAGCGAATGGCTCTCCCGTTCCATTCACCATTCGCGATTCGCGATTCGCGATTCGCCTATCGCGGCGCCGCGATCGCCGTCAGGTTCTGCGTCATCCACGCCCCGCTGGGCTCCCAGAAGTACCGGATGAAGTTCGTCCCGTTGTAGCCGAACACGTTGAGCGAGGAATCCGGCGCCGCCACCCCCGTCAGCGGCCCAGTCAGCCGCGGCGCATCCGCCGGCGTCACCGCCGTCAGCGAGCTCGCCGCCCACAGCCCGCCCGGCGAGGATGGCGACCACCAGTAGACGTACAGGTCCCCGGTCGCCCCATCAATCCCCGCCACGTTCAGCCCGCCCCAGCTCGAGACATAGCTCGTGACCGTCGAGGGCGCCAGCAGCGGCCCGGCCGTCAGATCGGTCAGGTCGTTCTGATTCCACGTCCCGCCCAGGCTCGGCACCCACCACGTGACCTGCAGGTGCCCCGCGCTGTCGATCCCCGCGATGTTGATCCCCTGCCACGGCGTCAGGTACACCGTCAGCCCGCCGCTCAGCGGCGCGGCCCCGTACGTCGTCGTCAGGTCGCTCACCGTCCACGCCGCGAGCCCCGGCGCCCACCACACCGACCAGATCGTCCCCTCCGAGTCCAGCCCGGCGATGTTCAGCCCGTTCCACGCCGTCGCGTAGCTCACCAGCCCCGTGAACGCCGGCGTCGTGAGGCTCTGCGGCGTCAGGTCGTTGGTCGTGATGTTCTGGAACGCCCACACCCACTTGCCCGTCCCGTCCCTCACGCCCGTCTGGTAGTGCCGCAGCACCTCCCCCGTCGCCGACAACCCCGTCAGGTGCACGTTCCTGTCGGGCCCGGTCATCACCTGCAGCTCGCCCGTCATCTTCGTCGCCGACGCCTCGCTCGTCAGCACCCGGTACGTCCACACGTGCTCATCGGTGGAGGTGTACAGCACCAGCCCCGACGCCGACAGCCCCGCCGCGTACGTCAGGTTGTCCTTCGGATCCGTCCACGTCACGACCCTTCCCGTGATCGCCGGGCCGCCCGCCTTCTCCACCAGGTTCGTCACGTGCCACGCATCGTCTGATTCCAGCTCGTACACCACACCCTGGCCCGCCGCGTTCCGGGCCGCCACCGGGAACACCACCGTCGGGCCCGGCGGGATCACCTCCGCCCGAGTCCCCACCCCGAACGCCGCGTACGTCACCCCGCCCGTCACCCGCGACTGCCCCACCAGCAGCTTGTTGCCCTCGCCGATCGCAAACCGCAGTGTCGGGCCGCCATCGCTCTCCTGCAGCGTCAGCGTGGTCCCGCTGACGCTCCAGAACCCCCGGTCGATCGACTCGCGGATCCCGTCGTCGTACTCATCCAGGTCGTAGAACTTGTAATCGCCATCCGCCTCCAGCTCGAGGAAGTACTGGCGGAAGTCCAGCGAGTCCACCTCGTTGTTCCACGCCAGCAGATACCCGCCCACCATCGCCGACGCCTCCGCCGGCGCCCCCTGCCGCGTCGCGATCCCCATCGCCAGGATCCCGTCATCCGAATCCAGGTCCGCCCACACGATCGTGCTCTCGGTCGCCCCCAGGTAGACGTACTCATCCCGCACCGTCGTCAGCAGCCCCGCCGATGTCGTGCTGCGGATCGAGCTCCGCGTGTACGGCATCGCCCCCGCCGATGAGCTGTATGCCAGCTCCGAGCTCGAGATCGTCAGCCGCCCCGACCCGCCCCCCACGCCGTCCCCGGCGGGATGGTTCCACATCGCCGAGAACTGGTAGTCGCCCTGGAAATCCGCCCGCGCCACCGGGTTCACGGGCCGCTGCACCAGCAGCTCCAGCTCCTTGCTGCCCACCGAGTACTGCCCGAAATACCACCCCGCCGGGAACCCGTCATCGGACAGGTACTGCGCCCCGTTCACCTCCTCCGGCTCTCCGAAGAACCCCGCCGCCGGCGAACGCTCGAACCGCCCATCCGCCAGCGTCCGGATGCTGTCGTAGCGAAGGTCCCCTTCGAACTCGCGATCGCCCGAGCCCGACTTGTACCGGCTCCCCGCCGCCGCCAGCGAGTCCGACAGTTGCCCCTCCGTCGCGAACGACAGCACCTCCTGACCATCCGACCCGACGAGGTAGTACAGCCCCGCCCCCGCGAACGACGCCGCCATCACCAGGCGCGGTTCCAGCGGCTCAATCCCGAAGTCGGCATGGGTATCGCGTTGCATGGCGGATCGTACCGGCCACGGCCCGTCCCGGCCGCATCGCGATGTCCCGTGCCACCGACTTGCCGAGTCTTCGAAGGTAAGTCGATGCTCGGCCGGGTGCCGCGATGGAGCCGTCTTCGGCTCCGTCGCGCCGGAGCATCGCCCGCCCGCCTAGTCGTTCTCGCGCGCCACCACGATCAGCCCGAGCAGCAGCATCTGGCCATCATCCCCCGCGACCTCCAGCTGCGCCAGCACCAGCCGCTCGGGCAGTTCGGTCGCGAAGAACCCGCCGGCCCGGAACGGATCCGAATACTCATCCCGGAAGTCCCGCAGCGCCATCCGCATCGTCTGCCCGATCTTCAGCCCCTCCAGCGGATGGCTGAACCGCCGGTTCAGCCACAGCGTGCACGGGCCGAACGAGTTGGATGTCGTGTTGGTGAACTCGATCTCGGTGGTTTCCCGCACCACCTGGATGTCCAGTGTCCCCACCTGCTGCAACTCTTTCGGGTAGGCCCGCGCGTAATCCACCTTCTGTGGCGCCGAAGCGCACCCGCTCGGCCCCACCGCCCCGGAAACCAAACCCAGCGCGAGAGCGGCGATCACCACGGCACGGTTGGGCTTGCGCATCTTCCTATAGTCCCTCGCTTGAACACCCAGGGCAACAACGCGACCCCGCCCGGGCCCGCCGTCGCCCCGGGCGTGCAGGATATCGACCCCGCCCAAGCCGCGGAGGCCTTCGCCTCCCGAGGGCCAGACCCCCGCATCACCGCCCTCATCCCCGCCTTCGATGCCCCCTTCTTCCAGGCGGGCCTGGCCGGCTACTCCGACGCCGCCATGCGCCTCATCGCGCGCCGGCACGGCTGCCCCTTCTGCGTCACCGAGGCCCTCCTCGACCGCACCCTCCTCGCCGGCGGCCGCGGTTTCGTCAAGGCCGACCTCGGCGAACTCCACGACAACATCCCCGGCGGGCCCGATGACCACCCCCTCGCGGGCCAGCTCATGGGCTCCGACCCCGCCGAAATGGCCGCCGCCGCCCTCAAGATGGTCGAGCAGCGCGCCCGCGGCGAAAAAACCTACCGCCGACTCGCCTACCGCGGCGCTCTGTCCCCCGGCGTGCCCGACCCCCGCGCCACGCCCCCCCTCCGCCTGCCGGGCGGCGAGCAACTCCCCGCCTTCGACCCCACCGAAGGCCTCGACCCCGATTCAGACTCCTGCGAACCCGATGACTGCAACATCGACCTCGATGTTCCCGACCCCGCCGACGACCCCGAGCCCTCTCCGGCCCCGTCACTTCGTCCCTCCATCACCCCGTCACTCTCTTTCCAGGCCATCGACATCAACCTCGCCTGCCCCGTCAAGAAGGTCGACCGCAAGGCCCGCGGCGGCCACTGGCTCGCCGAGCCCAAGGGCGCCATCGCCATCCTCGAGGCCGTCCGCGAAGCCCTCCCCGCCTCCATCCCCTGCACCGTCAAGCTCCGCCGCAGCTACGACGACACCCCCGAGATGGCCGAGGCCGTCGAACGCATCCTCCGGGCCGCCTTCGACATCGGCTACGCCTGGGCCACCATCCACGCCCGCACCGTCGAGCAGAAATACATCGGGCCATCCCGCTGGGACCTCCTCCGCGACCTCGTGGCCCGCAACCCCCAGCGCCCCATCCTCGGCTCCGGCGACATCTGGACCGCCGCCGACATCTTCCGCATGATCTCCTACACCGGCGTCAGCGCTGTGAGCGTCGCCCGCGGCTGCATCGGCAACCCTTGGATCTTCCGCCAGGCCCGCGACCTCCTCGCGGGCCGCCCGCCCCTCCCGCCCACCCTCGCCGAGCAGCGCGAAGTCCTCCTCCAGCATTTCCACCTCGCCCTCGCCGTCAACCGCGGCATGCGCCACGCCGAATCCCAGACCGCCCGCATGATGCGGAAGTTCGGCATCCGCTTCGCCGCCCACCACCCGCGCTGCGATGAAGTCCGCCAGCGCATGATCGCCGTCGAACACCTCGACGACTGGCGCACCACCCTCGACGACTTCTACAACGACCAGTAGCCCTCGCCAGGGGCGCGTGACAAGCAGCCCGAGCGTCAGCGAGGGCTCTCTTGGTCTTTGTGATGCGGTGCCGGGTGCCGTGGTGGGCGAGTCTTCGAGCCCGCCACGACGTCGCTCGCTCGGGGCGCCCAACAAGCAGCCCGAGCGTCAGCGAGGGCTCTCTTGGTCTTTGTGATGCAGTAGCCGGGTGCCGTGGTGGGCGAGTCTTCGAGCCCGCCACGCCCATCGCTCCCCACCCCCGGGCCGCTCTCCTCGCCGCCATCCTCCCCTCCACAAGCAAAACTCCCTCGCTTTTTCCACGGCCATCGACGAGCCGGGCCACTCCGTGCCTCCGTGCCTCCGTCCCTCCGTGCCTCCGTGCCTTCCCCCCTTCTTCCCGGCTATCCTCCCAGTCCCATGGCCATCCTCATCAATAAAGACACCCGCGTCATCTGCCAGGGCATCACCGGCTCCTTCGGCGCGGTCCACACCAAGGGCTGCCACCTCTACGGCACCAAAATGGCCGGCGGCGTCACCCCCGGCAAGGGCGGCCAGAAAGATGACAACGGCCTCCCCATCTTCGACACCGTCGCCGCCGCCGTCAAAGCCACCGGCGCCACCGCCACCATGATCTTCGTCCCGCCGGGCCTCGCCGGCGATGCCATCCTCGAAGCCGCCTACGCCAACCTCCCCGTCATCTGCGCCATCACCGAAGGTGTCCCCGTCCAGGACATGATCCGCGTCCGCGCTGTCCTCGATGAAATCAACGGCGGCCCCGAAATCCCCGCCTCCAAACGCAAGATCACCCTCGTCGGGCCCAACTGCCCCGGCATCATCACCCCCGGGCCAAAGACCGGCACAGGCGCCTCCGCTCAAGACCCCTACACCAACGCCGGCTGCAAGATCGGCATCATGCCGGGCTACATCCACACCCACATCAGCCAGTCCAAGCGCGGCCGGGCCGTCGGCATCGTCTCCCGCTCCGGCACCCTCACCTACGAGGCCGTCTGGCAGACCAGCCAGCTCGGCTTCGGACAGTCCACCTGCGTCGGCATCGGCGGCGACCCCGTCCGCGGCCTCAACCACATCGACTGCCTCGAACTCTTCGCCGCCGACCCCGACACCCACGGCATCCTCCTCATCGGCGAGATCGGCGGCTCCGATGAGATCGACGCCGCCCGCTGGATCGCAGATGCCCGTAAGTCCGGCAAGCTGAGCAAGCCCGTCGCCGCCTTCATCGCGGGCCGTACCGCCCCGCCGGGCCGGCGCATGGGCCACGCCGGCGCCATCATCGGCGGCGCCGATGACACCGCCGACGCCAAGATCAACGCCCTCAAGGCCGCCGGCGTCTCCATCGCCATGTCCCCCGCCGACATGGGCCGGGCCATGGCCGACGCCATGGGCACCTGAACCCGCGCCTCAACCCGCGCCTGGCAAGTAGCCCGACCGTCAGGGAGGGCTTTCTTTGCGTTCACAATGATTCAGCGGCCCGCCGAACAAGCAGCCCGACCGTCAGGGAGGGCGTTCTTTGCCTTCACAATGATTCAGTGGCCCCCCAAACAAGCAGCCCGAGCGTCAGCAAGAGCTTTCTTTCCGTGCCTCTCTCCCGCGCCTGCCTGTCACGATGATCCACGAGCCCGAAGCGCAAGCGAGGGCTTTCTCGCCAGGCGCCCGCTCCAAACCGAACCGCGATGCGTCAGCGAGCGGGCCACCACCCCGCGCGCTCCTCCGCGACCGTGAGGGAGCGAGCATTGGCCCGCGCCCCCGCGCCAGCCCCCGTGGGCGTCGCACACCCCCACGCACACCCCCACGCCGGCGATGAGCGATGTCCTCATCGCGAAATCGCCGGGTTCCTCCCTCACTCCAGCGCCGCCCTCGCCTCCCGCTCCACCGCCTCCACATCCGCCCCGCACTCGGGGCACACCCGGGCCGCCGCCGCGGACATGTCGTAACAGCACATCGGACACCGGCAATTACGGATGCGTTGCAGCCTCCGGTCGTACTCGAAACGAGCGAGGACTCGTAGCGATCCCACGCCGAGCGACATCACCATGCCCGTGATGGACAGCCACACACCGATCCGCGATGCGAGCCAGAGGAGATAGCTGCGCATGCCTTCGATGTAGGTCGATCGCCCATCGCGAACCATGTGGCCGACAATCATCATCTGTCGTGCGCCTTCGACGTTGTCTCCACGGCGACGATCCGCAGTCCGTGCCTGAATGTCCAGGGCATCAGAAGCGGCGGCGAATCCGAGGCGACGAGCGTCGATGCTGTCGATGTCGCGGATGTAGGAGCCCGAACTGTCCGGGTATGTTTGCCGAACCGTCACAGGTTCGACATCCCAACGGTCCCATCCATCACCCTGGTGATGCTCCACGGCCGCACAAAACTCGACGACCGCGATATATCCGCCTCCGTATCTGTTCAAGGCCCATTGACCATCGGCATTGAGCACGTAGACAAATGTCACGCCTTCCGTCGAGAGCTGATCCGGTCCGCCGATTGAGTCAATGCCGATGGCAAGCAGAAGCAGGACGAATGCCCACAGCCTCGCTAGTCCCCACCACGGCGGGTTCACCTCCAGCACGAACAGAATCGCCCGCCGCCACCACGACAGTCGCGTGCCGGGCCTACCCCTCCCCCTCGCATCCGCCTCACCCGCGTTCATCCGCGTCCTCATCTTCTCTCCGTGGCGCTCCGTGGAGGTCCGGTCATTTCCCTCACTCCAGCGCCGCCCTCGCCTCCCGCTCCACCGCCTCCACATCGGTCCCGCACTCCGGGCACACCCGCGTCGGCGCTCCGGTCATGTCGTACCGGCAACGCGGACACCGCCCCTTCGCGATCAGCGCGAGCGGCGGTTCGAACGTACGCCGCTGCACCGAGCGCAGGAAGCCCACCGCAAAGCACAGCAGGAACCCGATCAGCGCGATCGATCTCAGCAGGTCAGACTGCCGGGCCAAATACCACCAGAACCTGCTCCCGCTGAACGCCTCGGCCCGGCCGTCATACACAATCCGCTCCCACAAGTCGTAATCAGGGGGTGTCAGATGCTCCTCTGTCGCCATCCAGTTCCGAAACTCTTCCGCGGTCAACCGGGCCAGCGCATCCCGGACCATCACCCGGGCTTCGGCCCCCGCGATCGGACGGCTGGCCCCTCGGGGGCCGTACAACACTCCACTCATCGGGCCGGAATACGCCTCGCTCCAGCGGTGCGCAGATGCGAAGTGTGTGTGCACCTCGATGTGCGCAAAGTCGCCATCCCTCGCGGTATCGCGGTCCATCAGTTGCCACTGGTTGTCTTTGACTGGTTTCAGCGGCAGGGTGGAAACCCAGGAAAAACCGCTTGATACCCCGTTTTCGGCAGCGACTATCGCGGTCAGAAACACAAGCGCGACCACCAGCGCCCACAGCCGCGCGCTTCCCCACCACGCCGGGTTCACCTCCAGCACAAACAGGATCACCCGCCGCCACCACGACAGCCTCCTGACGGGCACGGCAACCTCGCTCGCAGGCTCGCTCATCGCCGATGTCCCCAACCCACGCTCCCCCCATTTCCGTGCCTCTGTGCCTCTGTGGTGAATCCTCTTCCCTTCGTGCCTTCGTCCCTTCGTGCCTCCGTGCCTTCACTTCAACCACTTCTCAAAGAACCCCGCCACCCGCTCCAGCACCTTCGCCTCCCCAAAGCCGGGCCCGTGCCCCCCGCCCTTGATCACCACGAACTCGCACTCCACCCCCGCCGCCCGCAGCGCCTTGTCCATCTCCTCGCTGTGCCGGATCGTCACCAGCGTGTCCTGGTCCCCGTGCATGATCAAGAACGGCGCATCATCCTTCGTGATGTGCGTGATCGGGCTCGCCAGCGCCGCGTTCTCCTTCACCGCCTCCCCCGTCCCGCCCACCAGCGCCGCCACCATCCCGTGCACCCCCTCCGCCGTCGCCCCCGGCTCGCTGATGTACCGGATGTCCATCGGCCCGAACCAGTCCACCACGCACCTCACCGCGCTCGACTGCTCGAGGTTCCCCTCGTCCCCCTCCAGCCCCTTCTCATCCCCCGTCGTCCCCAGCAGCGCCACCAGGTGCCCCCCCGCCGAGCCGCCCCACACCCCGATGTGATCAGCGTCGAGGTTGTACTCCCCCGCGTGCGCCCTCACCCACCGGATCGCCGCCTTGCAATCATGCAGCTGGGCCGGGAACTTCGCCACATTCGTGAACCGGTAGCTGATACTCACCGCCGCGAACCCCTTGGGCACCAGCAGCGCCGCCGGGCAACCCTCCTTCGACCCCTGGATCCACCCGCCCCCGTGCACCCACACCACCACCGGCGCCGGGCCCGCCCCCTCCGCCGGCAGATACAAATCCAGCTTCAGCGGCGCCGACCCCGCCGGCTCCGCGTACACAATGTCCTTCATCACCCGCGATCCCGCCGGCGCGATCGCGCCCGGCACCGAAGGCCGGGCCGGCGCCTCCACCGACTGACCCCAAGCCGCCCCCGCGCCCGCCAGCACTCCCGCCGCCACCGCCAATATCCGCCGGTAATTCTTCATCCGGGCCATCCTACCGCGCACCCCGCCCCGTCCGATCACTTCCTTCCCAGTCCTCAGCACGGGCCCAGAACCTCGTTACCGAACCGCCCATCCCAGCCCCCCGCGCGGGCCCGTACCATCTCCCCATGCACCTCCGCCGCGCTGCTTTCACCTGCGCCATCGCCGCGCTCCCCCTCCACACCCTCGCCTGGGATGCCGCGGGCCACCGCACCATCACGGCACTCGCCCTCCACGCCCTCCCCGCCGACTCCACCCCCGTCTGGATCACCCAACACTCCGCCCTCATCGCCGATGAGTCCGTCGTCCCCGACCGCTGGCGCGCCATCCGCTCCCCCGCCCTCTCCAACGCCAACGGGCCCGACCACTACATCGACCTCGAAGAACTCCCCCCGCTGGGCCTGCGCCTCGAAGACCTCCCCCCGCTCCGCTACGAGTTCATCCGCGCTGTCGCCCTCGCCCGCGTCGATCACCCCCTCACCCCGCCCGTTTCCCCCGCCGCCGACCCCGCCAAACTCGCCGACTGGCCCGGCTTCCTCCCCTGGTCCATCTGCGAGACCCACGCCAGGATCATCTCGAGCCTCAAGACCGCCCGCATCATCGAGCGCCTCCGCGATGATGCCCGGGCCGCCGGCGACACCGCCGCCGCAAACCTCCGCGACACCCAGCTCGAAATGGCGCGGGCCGATGCCCTCACCCACATGGGCATCCTCGCGCACTACATCGGCGATGCCGCCCAGCCCCTCCACACCACCATCCACCACCACGGCTGGATCGGCGACAACCCCGGCGCCTACTCCACCGACAAGGGCATCCACGCCTACATCGACGGCACGATCGTCTCCCGCCACGGCATCAGCTTCGCCACCCTCGCCCCCGCGTTCACCGCCTCCCCCATCGCCATCGCCGAGCCCCTCAACCCCTGGCCCGAAACCCTCGCCTGCATCCGCCGCTCCTCCGAGCAGGTCACTCCCCTCTACGAACTCAAGAAGACGGGCCGGCTCGAGCAGGATGACGGCAAAGCCTTCATCACCGCCCGCTTCACCGACGCCGCCTCCACCCTCGCCGGCTTCTACCAGGCCGCCATCGATGCCTCCGCGCCCTCCGACCGCGACATCGAAACCTTCCTCAAGTACGACAAGATCGAAGAAGACCAGTTCCGCGCCATCCCCGCCGCCGCGCCCAGCACAGGTCAGGGCTCACCATGACCGCCCCCGACCCCCGTTCCTCCCCCCTCTTCCTCTTCCTCGGCACCGGTACCTCCGCCGGCATCCCCGCCATCGGCTGCGAGTGCGCTGTCTGCACCAGCACCGACCCCCGCGATCAGCGCATGCGCACCAGCGCCGCCATCCTCATCCCCGATCCCGCCACCCCGCACCCCCGCACCATCCTCCTCGACACCGGGCCCGACCTCCGCCAGCAGTCCCTCCGCTTCGGCCTCAAGCGCTGCGATGCCATCGTCTACACCCACAACCACGTCGACCACACCTTCGGCCTCGATGAAGTCCGCCGCTTCAACGCCGTCCAGAACTCCCCCATCGATATCTTCGCCGATGACCACACCCTGGGCTTTCTCAAGAACGTCTACCGCCACATCTTCGACCGCCGCCACAACATCAACGACTCCTTCGTCGCCTCCCTCATCGCCCACCACATCGACCCCGAAGCGCCCTTCGATGTCCTGGGCCTCCGCTTCACCCCCATCCCCCTCCTCCACGGCCGCCTCCCCGTCCTGGGCTTCCGCATCGAGGAATCCGCGCCGGGCCATCCCGACTCTCCCTTCCCCCTCGCCTACTGCACCGATGTCTCCGCCATCCCCACCGACTCCTGGCGCCACTTCGCGGGCCTGCGCACCCTCATCCTCGATGCCCTCCGCCACCGCCACCACCCCACCCACCTCACCCTCGACCAGGCCATCACCATCGCGGGCCGCATCGGCGCCCGACAGTCCTTCTTCGTCCACATGGCCCACGATCTCGGGCACGAAGCCACCCAGGTCTCCCTCCCCGACCGCATGTTCCTCGCGCACGATGGCCTCGTGCTCGGGTGATCGTGCCACTGACCCGGCGAGTCTTCGAGGCAGGTCAGTGCGGTGAACCCCGGGCCGTGCCACTGACCCGGCGAGTCTTCGAGGCAGGACAGTGCGGTGAACCCCGCGACGTGCCACTGATTCGGCGAGCCTTCGAGGCAGGTCAGTGCGGTGAACCCCGCGCCGTGCCACTGACCTGGCGAGTCTTCGAGGCAGGTCAGTGCGGTGAGCCCCGCGCCGTGCCACTGACCCGGCGAATCTTCGAGGCAGGTCAGTGCGGTGAACCCCGCGCCGTGCCTCTGACCCGGCGAGTCTTCGAGGCAGGTCAGTGCGGTGAACCCCGCGCCGTGCCACTGACCCGGCGAGTCTTCGAGGCAGGTCAGTGCGGTGAGCCCCGCGCCGCGCCACTGACCTGACAAGTCTTCGACTCAGCCCGCGCTCTCCGCCCGCCAGGGCGCACGATCGTTGCCAGGGGCTTCAGCCCCTGGAAGCCGGGCCTCCCTTCCATCCCTTCCCCTCTCCTCCTCCCGCCCGGAGGGCGGACGACTCTCTCGAACCACCTCCGCCTCTGTCCTCCGCGGCCTCTGCGTTCAAATTCCCGCGCGCATCGACCACCCTTGCGCGCAACTTCGCGGTCATGCGCGCTCACCCCCTTGATTCCGCGCCCGCCCGCTGTACGTTCGCTCCCATGCCCGCCGCCTCTTCACCAGTGCCCGATGCCCAATGCCCAATGCCTCCTTCCTTCGAATCCCTCTTCCTCTCCTCCGCCCGCACCCGGGCCATCCTCACCCTCTCCCGCCTCTGCTCCTCCCCCGATCCCCGCACCGCCCGCCGGGCCGCCACCGCCCTCCTCCGCCTCGCCGACACCCCGGGCTCCGACCTCCGCCGGCCCAAAGCGCGCCGCCACAATCCCAGCCGGGCCGCACCATCAGTAATCCACATGCGGGCCGGGGCGCGGGCCAACCCCTCCCATGTCAATCCGCATGAACCCGATCGCCCCCAGCGCTTCCGCATCCCCCAGCCGCAGCGGCTCATCCTCACGCCACCCGGGATCCCCGATCACCGACCCGACATCAACCCCGCGCCCCCGCCTCGCCTCCAGCGTCTCCCCGCCCGGGAACTCGACCGGGCCGCCGCGCCGCCAGTACACATTCCGCGCGACCACCGTGTCATTCCCGCCCCAGTCGCCCTTGAACAGCTCGCTCCCGGGCCCGCCGTCGTACACCACGATGTTCCGCTCGAACGTGAAGCACCGGTGCTCCTCACGACGGGTCTTCCACACCTGCGCATCCCGCCCCAGCGCGAACAGGTTGTTCCTCACGATGTTGTCCCGCCCGTAGTGCTGGTGAAACCCGCCGTGCGTCGTCCGCACCACGATGTTGTTCTCCGCGATGATCCCCGCCGACCCCTCATCGAAATAAATCCCCCACGCGATCGACCGCCCCGCGATGTCGTGGAACCAGTTGTTCCTGATCACCGTGCCGGGCTGCGCCCCCAGCGTGTAGATCCCCGCCATGTCCCCCAGCACAGGCTCCGCCTCGCCTTCGCGCTGCCCGATGAACGCCACCTCGTTGAACTCCACGATGTTCCCCCCGGCCGTCGCCGGGCCGTACCCCCACGTCCACCCGATCGAAATCCCCGTGTAGCCAAAGTCCCGGATCAGGTTGTGCGCCACCCGGTTGCTCTCGCTCTGCCCGATCCACACCCCCACGGCCTGGCGCCACGCCCACCCCCCATCCGTGATCCGGCAGTCCTCCACCGTGTTGCCGCCGGTCTTCTCCGCAGCGAGCTCGCGGATCCCCATCTCGCCGATCTTGACCCCGCCCGCGCCCAGGTCGGTGATGCCACACCGCGCGATCACGTTGTCCCGGCACCCGCGGCCCAGCTCGATCCCGTACCCGCCGGTGTGCATGATCATGCACCCGCGAAACTCGATGCGCTCGGCCCCCACAGCGCAGATCGCCCCCGGAACTCCCGCCGCCGCCTGCGGAAAACCCAACGGCTCCGGCGCTGTCTTGATCTCCCCCGCATCCTCGAACCACCACCGCGAGTGCGCAAGCGTCAGCCCCTCGAACTTCACATCGTGCACCAGTTCGCCGGCTTCCGGGCGTCCCGCCAGCCGTACCAGCGTCGAGAGCCGCGGCACGAACGCCTCCTTCGGGCCCATCCGCTCGCTCTCCATCGGCACGTACCAGATCCGCTCCCCATCCGCGAACCACTCCCCCGGTGAACTCAGGAACTTCAGCGACCCTTCCAGGTGGTACAGGTCGCCGGGCCCGAACAGGAACATCGACCGCCGCTCGAACTCGACCGTCCGCTGCGCCAGGTCCACACCCTTCACCACCAGGTGGTCATCGATCCACCGCGTGAACCCGACCAGCTCCGCCCCCGGCTCGACGATCGGCCACAGGCCCGCATCCGCTTCCGCGAACCGCAGGCTCGCGAACCCCACATTCCACGGCGCGCCCGCCGGCGCTGCGGGAACCCCCTCAATCTTCAGGTACCCGCTGTCCGGCAGCCGGGCCCGGGTCCTCCGCTTCCCATCCACCCACAGTTCGCGGATGGCCCGCGCGGGCTTTTCCGCGCGCAGCGCGGGCGGAACCTCCGCCACCCACACGTACACCTTCCCGGCGCCCGCACCTACAGAGTCGGGCCGCCACGGCCCGACCGCTTCGCCCCCCGACAGCACGGGCCAGTGCGCCGCGAGGCCGGTTTCGGGGCCGGTTCCCGGGCCCGGCTCCGGGCGGGTGCTCTCGTACCGGATCGGCCGGTCCGGGGCGCCCGAATCCTCGGGCGTCAACTCAAAGGTCGACTCCAGCCGGTACAGGCCGTTGACCAGCAGCACATCCACCGGGCCCGGCAGCTCGCCGCCGTTCTTCTTCTTCAGTTCGCGGATGCGGTCCCGCGCGGCGTGCGGCGAGGCCAGCGCGTGCCCCCGGCTGAGCCCGTCGTTCGCATCGTCCCCGCCCGGCGCAACCCAGATCGTCATCCTCGGCAGCGGCGGCGGGCCCGCGCGCTCACCGCCCTCCACCATCGCGCTCGGAGTCATCAACCACAACGCGAGCAGGGTGTGCCACATGGCCCCAGTCTACCGACCGGGCCACCGTGTCACGCTGTCACTCCCCCACGCCGTCACGCCGTCACTTCCCGCTACAACCACGCCACCTGCGGCAGTTCACCCACCAGCGGCCGGGCGTACTCGATGAACGCCGGCGACACATCGCAGTGGCCGCTGAGGAACTCATTGGGCATGTGCTTGGTCTGCGCGGCGACATCCTTCAGTTCAATCCGCTTGTACGAGCTGGTGTACGGCGCGGAGCTCGCGCGGATGATCGCGACCGAGCCGTCGGCCGCGCCCTCCGCCGCGAGCTGCGCGGCGTACCGCCCGGCCTCGCGGGCCTCGCGCTTGTCGATCGGCGAGGCGTCGGGCCAGCAGCGCTGCAGGTACCCGAACGTGTCGGCCCGGACCCGCGGCGGCTTGGCGAGCCCCTTGAGCTTGGTCAGCCTGTCCTTCAGCAGGTCGGCCAGCGCATCGCCCAGCGCCCCCGAACCGGAGAGCTGCACGTTGCCGTGCGAGTCCTTCTCGATGTTCTTGATCAGCGTCGTCGCGATGGCCCGCTTCTGCGAATCCTCGATCCCCTCGCTCACCGCGATGTGGCAGCGCCCCAGCTTCGTGTACACCCGGTCCACATCGCCGATGAAGCGTTCGGTGTCGAAGGCGATCTCCGGCACGTACACCAGGTGCGGGCCGTCATCCTCGCGCAGCCGCGCGAGCGCCGCCGCCGCCGTCAGGAACCCCGCGTGCCGGCCCATCACGATGTTGATCTTGATGCCGGGCAGGCTGCGGTTGTCGAGCGAGTCGGCCCGGAAGGCCGTGGCGACGAAGCGCGCCGCGGAGGGGTACCCGGGCGTGTGGTCGTTGATGGGCAGGTCGTTGTCCACGGTCTTGGGCACGTGGATGCAGCGCAGCTCGTACCCGGCCTTGCGGGCCATCTCGTTGACGATGCGGCAGGTGTCGGAGGAATCGTTGCCGCCGATGTAGAAGAAGTAGCGGAAGCCTTTCTCCTGGCACGCCTTCAGGATCCTGTCGCAGTACTCGGGGTCGGGCTTGTCGCGGCTGGAGCCCAGCGCGGCGGAGGGCGTCTCGGCGATGGCGCTGAGCTTGTCCTGCGGGACCTGCGAGAGATCGACGAGGTTGCCCTTCACCAGGCCGTTGACACCGTGGCGCATGCCGAACACCTGCTTGACCGCGCCCGACTTCATGAGCCCGGCCCGGAGACCCTCGACGACCCCGACCAGCGACTGGTTGATGACGGCGGTGGGTCCGCCCGACTGACCGACGACCGCGTTACCGGAGAGCGAAGCCATGCGGAACTCCTGGAGAAAAGCTGGAATCGCCGCATGATAGGAGCCGGCGGCGGACAGGCCCGGGAGACCGACGGGCCGGAACGTGATTGAGCCGGGGGGCCCGAAATCAGTAAGCTCTGGCCCATGATCCGCACCAGCTTCCGGCGCCTTGCCTCGGTGTTCTGTGGTGTTGCCATCAGCGCGGCCGCTTCGGCCCAGCCCTCCAGCGGGCTGCCGACCGAGCCGCCCGCCAACGGGCCGGGCCGGCACGACCCCGCGTGGCACGCGTTCACGAACGTGACGGTGCACCCCCGCCCCGGCGAGGTGTTCGAGAAGTCGATGGTCGTGATCCGCGATGGGCGGATCATCTCGGTGGAGGCGGCGGGGGAAGCGCCGGCGGGCGCGCGGGTGTGGGATGGGACGGGGCTGCACCTCTACCCGGCGTTCATCGATCCTTATATAGAGGTTGATGCGCCCCGGCCCGGGCCGGAGTCGGCGGGGGCGCACTGGAACGCCAAGGTCACGCCGCAGCGCTCCGCGCTGGATGGCGCCGGGCTGGCGGAGGGTGAGGCCGAGGGCCTGCGCAGGATGGGCTTCGGCGCGGCGGCGATCAGCCCCAGGGGCGGGATCTTCCGGGGGACCTCCGCGGTCGTGAGCCTGGCGAAAGCGCCCGAGGAGCAGAGCGCCTCGCGGCCGCCGGTGTACGAGCGCGGCGTCTACCAGGCGGTGGCGTTCGAGCTGGCCGATGGCGGGCGCGATGTGAACGATGTGGACCGCTGGCCGGCGTACCCGGGCTCGCAGATGGGCGCGATCGCGCTGATCCGCCAGACGCTGCTGGATGCCGAGTGGCAGCCCCGGGCCCGCGCGGAAGGGATGGACATCCCCGTCAACGCGGTGGATGCGCTGCTGCCGGAGCGCAGCCCGTGGCTGCTGATGAGCGCCGATGATGAGCTCGAGGCGCTGCGGGCGGCGCGGCTGGCCCGGGAGTTCAACCGCCGGGCCGTCATCCTGGGCAGCGGCGTGGAGTACCAGCGGCTGGAGGCGATCCGCGCTGACGGGCTGGCGTTCATCGTTCCGCTGAGCTTCCCCAAGGCACCCGATGTCTCGACCATCGCCAAGCAGGAGCAGACCGACCTCCGCGAGATGATGGCGTGGGAGCAGGCGCCGACCAACCTGCGGCGGATGGATGCGGCGGGGATCACCGTGGCGCTGACGACCTCCAAGGGGGGCGAGCGGTCGGGCTTCTGGGGCAACCTGCGGCGGTCGATCCGGCACGGGCTGCCCGAGGCGCGGGCCGTGGCGATGCTGACGACGACGCCGGCGGAGATGCTGGGCGTGAGCGACCGGCTGGGGACGATCGAGCCCGGCAAGGTGGCGAGCTTCATCCTCGCCGATGGGGAGATCTTCGCGCGGCGGACGAAGATCCGCGATGTGTGGATCGACGGTCGGCGGCACGAGGTGAACCCCTGGCCCGGCGCGGTGCTGGAGGGGACGTGGGAGGTGACGCTCGACCCGCCGCCGGCGGGGGAGGCGAAGATCGCGTTCATCATCGACCGCGACAACAACATCACGATCCGCAAGACGACCCCCGGCGCCGCCGGCGAGGGGGAGGAGAAGAAGGCCAGGGAAGCGACGGCCCGGGCGCGGGGTGTGCGGCTGGAGGGCAACCGCCTGACGTTCACGTTCGAGCACGAGCCCTTCGGCGAGCCGGGGGTGCTGGTGAACTCGGCGATCGTGAGCGGGGGCACGATGTCGGCGGATGCGGTGCGGCCCGACGGGCGGCGCTTCCGCTGGACGGCGGTGCGCCAGCCCGAATCGAAGGCGGTGGGGCAGTGGCGGGTGACCGAGGCGGATGGGGAAATCAAGAACGCCGATGACAAGGACGGGCTGACGATCACGATCAAGACGGGCGCGGTGAAGCTGACGTTCACAGCGGCGGATGGCAAGGTGACCGTCATCAACGGCACCGATGTGCGCTTCGAGGGGACGCAGGAGGCGCCGGTCGTGAAGTTCACGCACGCGCTGGAGCCGATCGGGGGTGTGGGGTTCAGCTCCGACACGATCACGGTCGCGGGTGATGCCTTTACGGGCGAGAGCGTGCTGCCGGACGGGAGCAGGCACGCCTACCGGGCCGAGCGCATCAAGGAGGATGAGCCCAGGGATGATGACTCGGAGGAAAAGTCCGAGGCGGCGGAGATCGCGGCGATCCCGGAGAAGCTGGGGGTGCCCTTCGGCCCGTACGCGGTGGAGGCGGAGCCGGCGCAGCGGGCGCTGGTGCTGAAGAACGCGACGATCTGGACGAGCAACGCCGCGGGCGAGGTGATCGAGAACGGGTTCCTGGCGATCGCGGGCGGGAAGATCATCGCGGTGGGCGCGGGCCCGGACTTCGGGGCGGCGCTGCCGGGCGGGGAGACGCCGGAGGTCATCGACCTGGCGGGCCGGCACATCACGCCGGGCCTGATCGACTGCCACTCGCACACGGGGATCAGCCGGGGGGTGAACGAGAGCGGGCAGGCGGTGACGGCGGAGGTGCGGATCCAGGATGTGACCGACCCCGACGCCATCAACTGGTACCGGGCCCTGGCGGGCGGGCTGACGACGGTGAACAACCTGCACGGGTCGGCCAACCCGATCGGCGGGCAGAACTGCGTGAACAAGATCCGCTGGGGTGTGCAGCACCCCGACGACATGCATTTCGCCGGGCGCGGCAGTTACTCGGATGAGGATCCGTTCGCATCATCATCGTCGTGCAGCATCGTGAAGCCCGGCATCAAGTTCGCGCTTGGAGAGAACGTGAAGCAGTCCAACTGGGGGGACCGGTTCACCAACCGCTACCCGCAGACGCGGATGGGCGTCGAGACCCTGATCCGCGACCGTTTCGAGGCGGCCAAGCGCTACGCGGCGCAGCGGGCCGCGGGGGAGCCGGTGCGGCGGGACCTGGAGCTGGAGGCGCTGGCGGAGATCCTCAGGGGCGAGCGGCTGATCCACTGCCACAGCTACCGGCAGGATGAGATCCTGATGCTGGCCCGCGTGGCGCGGGACTACGGGTTCAAGATCGGGACGTTCCAGCACATCCTGGAGGGGTACAAGGTCGCGGACATCGTGCGGGATTCGGCGATCGGGGCCTCGGGGTTCACGGACTGGTGGGCGTACAAGGTCGAGGTGCAGGATGCGATCCCGCAGGGGCTGCCGCTGATGCACGATGTGGGCGCGGTGGTGAGCTTCAACTCGGATTCGGATGAGCTGTCGAGGCGGATGAACGCCGAGGCGGGCAAGGGTGTGAAGTACGGCGGGCTGTCGCCGGCCGAGGCGCTCAAGTTCGTCACGATCAACCCGGCGAAGCAGCTGATGATCGACAACCGGGTGGGTTCGATCGAGGCCGGCAAGGATGCGGATTTCGCGGTGTGGTCGGGCTCGCCGGTGACGGGGCTGTCGCGGTGCGAGGCGACGTACATCGACGGGAGGTGCTACTTCTCGCTGGAGCAGGATGCCAAGTCGCGGGAGCGGATCGCCGGGGAGCGGCAGCGGCTGATCCAGAAGCTTCTGAAGGGCAAGACCTCGACATCGCCGGGGGCCGGCGCGGAGAGCGGCGGCCGGGGCGAGCGCGGGGACAGGCCCGGCGGCGGAAGGCGCGGGCGTCCGCCGCAGGAAGAGGAGGAGGACCGCGGGCGGATGATGCGGGCGTACTACCTGGACCTGATCAACCGGGGGATTGATCCGGAGTCGAGCAGGCCCGGCGACTGCGGGTGCGGGCTGGAGCACCAGTAGGGGAATGAACGCAGAGGCCGCGGAGGGCGCAGGGAGGAAGAACGAACGCGGAGTGATCAGAGGGGATCAGAGGGGCTCGGAGAAGAGGATGCGGAGCGCGCGGAGAGGAAGCGGATGAACGCAGGGGCCGCGGAGGGCGCAGAGAGGGAAGAAGACGAACGCGGAGAAATCAGAGGGAATCAGAGGGACTCGGAGAAGTGACGATCTGTTTTGGTGAAGGAGTTGAACGGTGAAGACAACAGGCGGCTGCGTAACGCAAGGCCACAGACCCACCTCTGCGTCCCTCTGGTTCACTCTGGGTTCTCTGCGTTCGTTTCCCTCTCCGCGGCCTCTGCGTTCACTCTTCTGCTGCGCGATCGTGGCGCTGGGCGGCGGGGTTGCGCGCGGGCAGGACCTGGGGCTGAAGTCTGAGCCGCAGAAGCGGGCGGTGGCGATCGTGGGGGCGACGGTGCACCCGGTGGCGGGCCCGGCTATTGAGAACGGCGTGGTGGTGTTCAGCGGGGGCAAGCTGATCCGCATCGCGGCGTCGGGCGCGCCGGTGGATGATGTGGAGGTGATCCGGGCCGAGGGCAAGCACATCTACCCGGGGCTGATCGGCGCGATGACGCAGCTGGGGTTGTCGGAGATCGGCTCGGTGCGGTCGATGCGGGACACGGCGGAGACGGGCGGGGTGACGCCGGAGGTGCGGCCCGTCACGGCGGTGAACCCGGATTCGACGCTGATCCCGGTGGCGCGGTCGGCGGGGGTGCTGACGGCGGGGGTGGCGCCGGGCGGGGGGCTGGTGCCGGGGAAGGTGTCGGTGATCCGGCTGGATGGGTGGACGACGGAGGACATGACGGTGGAGGCCGATGCCGGGCTGGTGGTGGGCTGGCCCGCGATGAGGACGTTCACGGGCTCGTGGATGTCGCGGTCCGAAGATGAGCAGTGGCGGGACATCCGGCGGCAGCTGGCGGCCCTGGATGAGGTGTTCGACAGCGCGGGGGCGTACGCGCGGGCCCGGGCCGCGGATGGGGCCGCCGCGGTGGATATCCGATGGGAGGCGATGCGCGGCGTGTTCGCGGGGCAGGCGGCGGTGGCGCAGAAGCCGGTGTTCATCCAGGCCCAGGACTACGACCAGATCCGGGCCGCGGTGGTGTGGGCGAAGCAGCGCGGGCTGCGGGCGGTGATCGTGGGCGGGCGGGAGGCGCCGCTGTGCGCGGACCTGCTGAAGGCCGAGGGTGTGCCGGTGATCGTGCAGGGGACGCACTCGATGCCGCGCCGGGCCGACAGCGACTACGACGAGCCGTTCAGGCTGCCGGCGAAGCTGGAGACCGCGGGGGTGCGGTGGTGCCTGGCCTCGGGGCAGGACACCGCGCACGAGCGGAACCTGCCCAACCAGGCGGCGACGGCGGTGGCGTACGGGCTTGGTCGTGAAGAGGCGCTGCGGGCGATCACGCTCTCGGCGGCGGAGGTGCTGGGCATCGCCGACCGGCTGGGTTCATTAGAGGAGGGCAAGAGCGCCACGCTGATCGTGACCGACGGCGATGTGCTGGAGGTGACGACGCGGGTGGAGGTGGCGTGGATCGATGGGCGGCGGCAGGACCTCTCCAACAAGCAGACGAAGCTGGCGGAGAAGTACCGGGAGAAGTACCGCCGGAGCGGGGATCTGAAAGAAGAAGTGAAGAAGTGACGGAGTGACTTCTTACCGCTGAATCACGAAGTCATCGCGGAGGATGGATTCGGAGCCGTCGGGGGCGCGGGTGATGAAGATGGCGCGGAGGCGGAGGGTGGCGTCGTGGGAGCCTTCGGGGGGGATGATGCCGGGCGGGGTTTCGAGCTGGATGCGGTAGGTGCGGGTGACGGGGTCGAACCAGTCGGCGTTGCGTTCGAGGTCGTCGAGTTCGAGGGGCCAGCGGAGGTCCTGGCGGTCGACATCGGCGCGGAGCCCGCCGACGGGGCGGTAGAGCTGGACTTCGAGAGGCCCGGCTGCCTTGACGGTGTGGTGCCAGCGGTCCTTGAACTCGAGGTGGAGGATGATGACGGACTGGTCGCCGGCGAGTGTGGCGATGTGGGTGAGGGGGTGGACGCGGAGGCTGATGGGGGCGAACGGGCCGGGGTTGTCGATGGCCCGGCCCGAGAACTCGGCCTGGGAGGGCGAGCTGGGTCGGATGTTGGAGCGGATGGTGCAGCCGCCGGCGGGGAGCAGGAGGGCGAGGGCGGCGAGGAGTGCGGGGGATCGGGTGGGCACGGGGTGAGTGTAGTGGATCGGGCGGGGCGGGCGTGGTGAAGAGTCTTGAGCGTGGGCGCGGGGCGGGGTAGATTGGTGCACCGGTTGGCCCGGCGTGAGTTCTGTCCGCGCGGGCCCGGCTGGATCGTGGAAGGCGCTGATCGGGTTGTTCTGGCGTGATCGGCGCGGGGAGCGGGGGCTCCCGAGTGGGGGTAGTCATGAAGGTGTCTTGCGATGTGGCGATCATCGGGGGCGGGCCCGCGGGCTCGACGTGCGCGACGCTGCTGAAGAAGTACAACCCGTCGCTGAGCGTGGTGCTGGTGGAGCGGGAGAAGTTCCCGCGGGATCACATCGGGGAGAGTCACCTGCCGATCATCTCGGCGATTCTGGATGAGATGGGGGTGTGGGACAAGGTGGAGGGGGCGGGGTTCCCGATCAAGCTGGGGGCGTCGTACCGGTGGGGGCAGTCGGAGAAGCTGTGGGATTTCGAGTTCATCCCGTACGGGGATTACCGGGATGAGGTCCGGCCGGCGAAGTACACGGGGCAGCGGGTGTGGACGGCGTTCCAGGTCGAGCGGTCGATGTACGACAAGATCCTGCTGGACCACGCGGCGGAGCGCGGGGCGGATGTGAGGCAGGAGACGGCGGTGAAGCGGGTGATGCGGGGGGAGGGGGAGGCGCGGGACCGGGTGCTGGGGCTGGAGGTGGAAGGCCCGGCGGGGGCGTACACGCTGGAGGCGCGGCACTACGTGGATGCATCGGGGAACGCGGCGGTCGTGAGGCGGGCGCTGGAGGTGCCGGTGACGGTGCCGACGAAGCTGATGAACGTGGCGATGTGGGACTACTGGGACAACGCGGAGTGGGCGGTGAAGATCGGGGTGGGGGCGACGAGGACGCTGATCTTGTCGATCGGGTGCGGGTGGATCTGGTTCATCCCGCTGGGCCCGACGCGGACGAGCATCGGGTTCGTGTGCCCGGCGGAGTATTACAGGAAGAGCGGGAAGACGCCGCGGGAGCTGTACGACTGGGCGATGTCGAAGGAGCCGCTGATCGGGCAGCTGACGGCGAAGGCGACGCGGGAGGGGAACGTGCGGGCGACGAAGGACTGGTCGTTCCTGTCGGAGCGGCTGGTGGGGGAGAACTGGTTCCTGGCGGGGGAGTGCGCGGGGTTCGCGGACCCGATCCTGTCGGCGGGGATGACGCTGGCGCACGCGGGGGCGCGGGAGGTGGCGTACACGATCCTGGAGCTGGACCGCGGGGAGCTGGATGCGGCGTGGCTGAAGGAGCGGTACCAGACGACCAACAAGCGTCGGATCACGCAGCACATCCGCTTCGCGGATTTCTGGTACGCGGGGAACGGGATCTTCACCGACATCGAGGCGTACACGACGGAGATCGCCGGCGCGGCGGGGATCAGCCTCGACCCCAAGGAGGCGTTCCGGTGGATCTCCAACGGCGGGTTCCTGGATGACATCCCGGGCCGGGCCGGGATCGGGGGGCTGGACTTTGCGGGGACCAAGAAGCTGACGGAGATGTTCACGGCGGACGGGAAGGGTGATGTCGAGACCGAGCTGTCGTGGAAGATCAACGAGTACAACGTGTTCAGGCTGGAGCTGGAGGGGGCGCGGGAGGAGGAGATCCCGATCCTGCGGAACGGTCGGATGCTAAAGGCGAAGTGCTGGGTGCGGCAGAACCGCACGCTGCCGCTGGTGGGGGCGTACAACGTGCTCTTCCAGGTGCTGAAGCAGGTGAACGCGATCAGCGACATCGGGCGGGCCCTGACCGCGCACTACCAGAACTTCTACAAGCTGCCGCCGCCGCGGGTGCAGTTCGAGCTGCAGCAGTCGATCCAGGCGCTGGAGGTGATGCTGATGGACGGCTGGGTGGTGGGGTCGCTGGACCCGACCAAGGGGCGGCTCACGGTAAAGGACAAGGGCGAGAAGGGGATGATCCACGCCAACCGGGATGTGGCGGGGAAGGCGGCGGCGGTGAAGGGGTGAGACGATGAACCGCTCAGGAAGACTTGCGCGCCGCGGGGGCGCGGCAGGTCAGCGGCGCGGCCAGGAGCGCAGCGGGGCCGAGGGGGGCTGATGAAGCCTTGGCGGCCGGCGCGAGCGGTATTAATGGGCGATTCTCTGCCGTAATACCCGGCGATTTCGCGTCGCATCGCCGCTCATCGCCGGCGTGGAGAGCAGATGGTGAGCGTGCCGATCACTGGCCCGGCGGTGTCGGGGGGGTGGTGTTGACGGGCTGGGAGCGGAGGACCGCGCGGATGCGGGAGTTGGGGGTGTGGTAGCGGGTGAAGGCCTCGCGGATCTCGGAGGCGGTCATGCTCTCGTAGGCGGCGGGCCCGGCGAGGACATCATCGAGGTTGCGGCCGCGGTAGGTGAGGGCGGAGACCTGGCTGGACCAGAAGGGCGGAGTTTTCATGCTCTCATCGAGGAGGTTGGCCTGCTGCTTCTTGGCGACGGTGACTTCGTCGTCGGTCGGCCCGTCCTTGGCGAAGGTGTCGAACATGGATTCGAGCTTCTCGACGAGGCGGTCGACCTTCTGGGGGTCGGTGGGGGCGGCGGTGAAGAAGAGGCCGTAGCCGGGGTAGATCTCGCCGGGGGAGCAGTTGGCGTTGATCGAGTAGACGAGCTGGGCCTCTTCGCGAACTTCCTTGACCATGCGGGTGGTGAGGATCTTGGCGGCCATGGTCATGAGGCGGACATCCTTGAGGTCTGCGGCGTCGGGCCCGCCGAAGCCGCACATGACCATGGACTTGGCGCTCTGGGTGGGGAGGTCGATGGTCTGCTCGCGCGGGGCGGTTGGGGCGGGGAGGGTGCGCTGGGCGGTGAAGAGGCCCGGCCCGATGCGGGGGCGCTCGGGGAGGGAGCCGAAGTAGCGGGCGGCGAGGTCCAGGGCCCGGTCGAGCGGGATGTCGCCGATGATGGTGACCTCGATGGGTGATTCCTTGATGCGCTGGTCGAGCCAGGCCTGGGCCTCGGGGGCGTTGAGGCGCTGGACGTGCTCTTCGGTGGGGAAGCGCGGGCGGGGGTCGCCGGGGGGGTAGACGGTGTCGGCGAGGACCTGGCTGAAGCGGCCCGTGGGGTCGAGCTTGTTGGCCCGGATGGCCTGGATCATGTTGGTCTTGAGCTTGTCGAGGGGGGCCTGCTCGACCTTGGGTTCGGTGAGGAGGGCGTGGGCGAGCTGGAGGCCGCGGTCGAGGTCGGCGGGGTTGCCGGTGATGACCATGTTCATGACATCCTGGCCCGCGACGCCGGAGACGGTGATCTTGGCGCCGACCATGAGGTCGCTGATCTCGGTGGGGGAGAGGCGGCGGGTGGCGGGGGTGGTCCAGGCGGTGGCGGCGGCCCGGCTTACGCCGCGGTTGGCATCGGACTCGAGGAGCTCGCCGCCGGCGAGGGTGACATTGATGCGGACATCGTTCTTGAAGTAGTCCATGAAGCGGTGGTGGACGCGGACGCCGTTGCTGAGCCAGGCGGAGGTGACGCCGGAGGCTTCGTGAAGGGACTGCTCGGCGATGGAGCCGGGGGTGGGCTCCTTCTCGAGGAGGGGCTTGTCGAGGCGGGGCTGATCCTCGGCGGCGGGGGTGATGGACATGGCCTGGCGGCCGACCTCGACGAGCTCGGCCTCGGAGGGGGCGGGCGGCCCGTCGATGATGGAGCGGGGCATCTCGGCGATGAAGGTGAGGGCGGCGGGGTCGAAGGCGGCGCTGAAGATCCAGGTGAGTTCCTGCGGCTCGATGGTGGGGAGGATCTTCTCGGCGAGGTCGTAGCGCTGCTGGGCGGCCATGATGGGCTCGCCGGCGGCGATGCGGGCGTTCATGGCGCCCAGGATCGCGCTCGCGGGGAGGGTGGATTCGCGCTGGGAGGCCTGGAGCAGCCCGGCGAGGATTTCCTTGCGGGCATCCTCGACCTCCCAGGCCTTGAATCCGTGGGCGGAGGCGCGGCGGACTTCGAGGGCGAGGTCCTGGAGCATGACCTTCCAGTCGGAGGGCTTGCCGGAGGCGCGGGCCGCGGTCTGGCGGATGGCGCGGGCCTGGTTGCCGGCGCCGGCGCTGCCGCGGAGCATCTTGAGCTTGCCGGCGTCAATCTTCTTTTCGAGGCGGCGGTTGAAGCACTCGAAGGCGAGGCGTTCGGCGAGGTCATCGCGGAAGGCCTTGATGTCGGTGGCGGGGGCACGGGCCGGGCCGATCCTGGCGATGGTGACGGTGGCCTGGGTGAGTTCATCATCGGTGGCGACGATGGCCCGGCTCTCGGTCTGGGGGGTGACGCCGATGGGGCGGTCCTGGGGCCTGGGGACGAGCGGGGCATCGGAGAAGTGCTTGCGGATGGAGGCCTCGACGAGGGCGGGGTCCATGTCGGCGACGACGATGAGGGTCATGTTGGAGGCGGTGTACCAGCGGGAGTAGTAGTCGCGGAAGTCCTGCTCTTTGACGGCGAGGATGGTCTCCTCGGTGCCGATGGGGATGCGATCGCCGAAGGTGGAGCCGGGGGCGAGGCGGGCGAGGATGTACTCGCCGGTGCGCTGCTGGGCGGAGATGCGGGTGCGCTTCTCCTCGAGGATGATGCCGCGTTCCTCATCGATCTGCTCGGGGAGGAGGCTGAGGCGGAAGGCGACATCGGAGAAGAAGAGGAATGCCTTGTCGAGGGTCTCGGGCTTGTTGTCGGGGAGCTGGAGCTGGTAGGTGGTCTGGTCGAAGCTGGTGAAGGCGTTCTGGTGGCGGCCGAAGGTGAGGCCGAGGGACTGGAAGAAGGGGATGACATCGCCGGGCTTGAAGTTGGCGGAGCCGTTGAAGGCCATGTGCTCGAGGTAGTGGGCGATGCCGCGCTGGGGGTCGGTTTCGTTGAGGGAGCCGGAGGAGATGTGCATGTACGCCGAGGCGCGGCCCGGCGGGTTGGGGTGGTTGAGGATGATGTAGGAGAAGCCGTTATCGAGCGTGCCGGTGACGAGGCGGGGATCGGTGGGGAGGCTCTGGGCGCGGGCTTGCGGGGCGTGGGGGGCGAGGAGGGTGGTCATGATGGCGAGGAGGATGAGGATGGCCCGCATGGGATGGCTCCGGGAAAGGGCACGAGTGGGGAAGGATAGGGGAGGGGGGCAGGGGACAGGGGGCAGGGGACAGGGGACAGGGGACAGATGAGAGGGGACAGATGAGAGGGGATGAGACGGTGAGACGGAGAAGAAGACCGAGTGCGTCGTGGGATTAGAAGAGCACGGACTTGCCATCGAAGAGTCGGCGAGTCAGTGGCATGTTGGGCGGTCGAGGCGGAAGAGGTCGGCATCGGGGTTGTGGCGGCCCGTGATGTGGTCGGCGATGATGCGGGCGGCGGAGGCGGCGGCGACGATGCCGTTGCCGCCGAAGCCGAGGGCGTAGAGCTCGCGGGAGCCGTTTTCGCGCGGGCCGATGCAGGGCAGGCCATCGGCGGTGGAGGCGAAGGTGCCGGTCCAGGCGTAGGCGGGTTCGGGGGTGAGGCCCGGCATGATGGAGGAGAACTTGCGGATGAGGGCGCGGGTTTTGTCGGGGATGAGGCGGTCGCGGGCGGCGGGGTGGCCGAAGGGTTCATCCTCGCCGCCGATGAGGAGGCGGTCGCCGGCCCAGCGCGCGTAGAGGTAGGGGTCGGCGAACTCCCAGAGCATGTCGCGGTCGGGCCAGAGGCCCGGCGGGGGTGCGGTGGGTTCGGTGACGAGGGCGTAGGTGGAGTGGAGGGAGACGAGGCCCGGCGGGAGTTCGCAGACGGCTTCGTAGCCGGTGGCGTGGATGACGTGGGCGGCGTCGATGATGGGTCCGCGGTCGGTGCGGAGGGTGATGCGGCCGGTGTGGAGGTCGCGTGCGGTGATGGTGGTGCGGTCGTGGACGGCGGCGCCGCGGTCGATGGCCCGGCGGAGGAGGAGGTGGCAGAGGCGGTAGGGGTCGAGCTGAGCGGCGGAGTCGGAGCGGATGGCGGCGGTGGCGGAGAGGCCGAGGTGGGCGAGGAGGTCGGCGCGGGGGAGCCACTGGACGGGGAGGCCCGCATCCTGGCGGGCCTTGTGTTCGCGGGCGAGTTCATCGAGGCCCGGCTCGGCGGTGTAGTAGAGGGAGGCCCGGCGCTCGAGGGGGGAGTTGAGGGAGCGGCAGAGTTCATCGAGGCGGTCGATGGCTTCGATGCCGATGCGGAAGGCCCGGCGGGCGGGGTCGAGTCCGAGGGTGGGGATGAGTTTGAAGAGGGGGGTGTCGAGGTCGTAGGTGAGGAGGGCGGTGCTGGCGATGGTGGAGCCGGTGCCGAGGTCGCGGCGGTCGAGGAGGGTGGTGCTCAGGCCGCGCGAGGTGAGTTCATCGGCGATGAGGGCGCCGGTGATGCCGCCGCCGATGATGGCGGCATCGCAGCGGATGTCGCGGTCGAGGGGTGGGACGGGCGGGCCGAGGCCGTGGGCGAGGAGCCAGTAGGGGGTGCCATCGTGGAGGTCCATGGACACGGTGCGGGGCGGGTGTGAAGGGAAGATGAAGAAGAGACGAAGAGAGGAAGAGAGGAAGAGACGGAGTGACGGAGAGGTGGAGAGGTGGGAGTTGTTGACGGGATTAGTTCGTGTTTGATGGATCGATTCCGGGGTGGCACGGTTCTCCGAACTGTGCATTTCGATCGGTGTTTTCATGCCCGGCTCGGAGAGCCGGGCCACCCAAAGGCATCCGTCAAACAGAACCAAGTCATGCCGGGATGCCGATGTCTTCGTTCCAGAGGTCGGGGTGCTTGGCGATGAAGTCCTGCATGAGCTTGATGCAGCGGGGGTCGTTCATGAGCTTGAGTTCGATGCCCTCGGCCCGGAGCCAGTCTTCGCGGCCGAGGAAGGTGGTGTGCTCGCCGATGATGAGGCGGGGGATCTTGTGAAGGATGGCGGTGCCGGAGCACATGGCGCAGGGGCTGAGGGTGGTGGCCATGGTGAGGGTGTGCCAGTCGCGGCGCCGGCCCGCGCTGCGGATGCAGACGGTCTCGGCGTGGGCGGTGGGGTCGGCGGACTGGACGCGGAGGTTGTGGCCCAGCGCGATGATGGTGCCGGCGGGGTCCATGAGGGCGGCGCCGATGGGGATGCCGCCTTCGGAGAGGGACTTGGTGGCTTGGGCGAAAGCGGCGTCGAGGGCGCGGCGGTCGCGGTCGAGCTGGTCCATGGAAGAAGGATAAGCCACGGATGAACACGGATGAGCACGGATCGGAGAAGAGGGCGCGGATGGACGTGGAGAGACGCGGATCCGGCCCGGCGGGATCGGACGGGCCGGTATCCCGTTCGTTCCGATCTGCGCGCCTCCGCGACAATCCGCGGCCGCCTCTCTGCCGGGATTCGGATCGGTGCCATCCGTGTTGATCCGTGGCTGTTCTCCCCCTGGCCCGGCGCGGTAGGCTGTGGCCATGCCGGGCGAGTTTCCCAACGTGATCGTCTTCGATCATCCCCTGATCCAGCACAAGCTGACGTACCTGCGCGACCGGACGACGAGCCACCGGCCGTTCCGGGCGCTGCTGTACCAGATCGCCGGGCTGATGGTCTTTGAGGCGACGCGCAACGTGCCGACCCGGCCCGTCGAGATCGAGACGCCGATGGAGATGACGGTGGGGAGGAGGCTGAGCGCGAAGATCACGGTGGTGCCGGTGCTGCGGGCCGGGCTGGGGATGGCGGAGGGGATCCTGGAGATGATGCCCGAAGCGCGGGTGGGGCACCTGGGGATCTTCCGCGATGAGAGGACGCTGGAGCCGCACGCGTACCTGAAGCGGCTGCCGAGGGACCTGGATGCCGGGCCCGTGCTGCTGGTCGATCCGATGCTGGCGACGGCGGGCTCGAGCCTGGCGGCGATCCGGATGCTGCGGGATGCGGGTGCGCGGGACCTGCGGTTCCTGTGCCTGGTGGCGGCCCCGGAGGGGATCCGGCGGGTGACGAAGGAGCACCCGGAGATCACGATCTACACGGCGGCGATCGACCGGTGCCTGAACGAGAAGGGGTACATCCTGCCGGGCCTGGGCGATGCGGGGGATCGGCTGTACGGGACGGAGTGAGCGGAAGAGGGGAAGGGGACAGGGGAAGGGGACGGGGACAGGGGGCAGGGATAGGGCGCAGGGAATGGAACGGCGCACGTTTGTGGTTGTGGTTCTCTCTTGCCTTTGTGTCCCTGTGGTGGACTGTCTTGATCAGTCCAACGAAGAGGATTCACCACCGAGGCACGGAGGCGTAGAGAAGGCGGGTTGGGAGAGCGGGCCACAATTCACAGCACACAGCACACAGCACACAGCACACAGCACACAGCACACAGCACACAGCACGCAGCACACAGCACGTCGTACGCGGCACACAGCCTGCTTCCTATCCCCTGTCCCCTTCTTCTCTGTGTTCTCTGCGCCTCTGTGGTGGATCTTCTTTGGCGGTTGTGGGCTGGATCGGAGTGAAGGGATGGGCCAGAGCAACGCGGAGCGGTTGATGGAGGCGTTGCGGTCGCGGTCGCCGTGCGTGTGGATCGTGACGGATGAGGAGGAGGATGCGCTGGCGCTGGTGGCCGAGGCGGCGATGAGCCTGTCGTGGGAGGTGCGGCGGTGGTCGGTGACGACGGGGGTGGTGGATGGGCTGATCGCGGGAGGGCGGCCCGCCGAGGGGACGATCAACGCGGGGGCGGCGCTGGCGCACGTGGGGGCGGAGGCGGGGGCGCGGCCCGGCCCGGTGATCGCGGTGTTCCTAGATCTGCTGGGTTTGCTGGGGGATGAGGTGGTGCTGCGGGCGACGCGGGATGTGGTGCAGCAGTTCGAGCGGTCGGGGGCCGGGCGGCTGGTGCTGATCGATCACCGTGACAGCCTGCCGGCGGTGCTGCGGTCGAGCGTGGTGAGGTTCGAGATCGGCCCGCCGGATGCGGAAGAGATTCGGAGGATCGTGACGACGACGCTGCGGCGGGTGAACGCGGAGCGGCCGATCACGATCTCGGTGGGGAAGCGTGCGCTGGGGGGGATCGTGCAGAACCTGCACGGGCTGACGCGTCGGCAGGTGGAGCACGTGATCACGGATGCGGTGTGGGAGGACCGGGAGCTATCGGCGGATGACCTGGGGGCGATCCTGCTGCGCAAGCGGCAGGTGCTGGATGCGGATGGGCTGCTGGAGTTCGTGGAGGCGCCGGCGCGGCTGGAGGACCTGGGCGGGCTGGGGCGGCTGAAGGGGTGGCTGCGGGAGCGGGAGCGGGCGCTGAGCGATGAGGCGCGGGCCTACGGGATCGAGGCGCCGCGCGGGGTGCTGATGCTGGGGGTGCAGGGGGCGGGCAAGAGCCTGTGCGCGAAGGCGATCGCGACGGCGTGGAGGCGGCCGCTGCTGCGGCTGGACCCGGGGGTGCTGTACGACCGGTACATCGGGGAATCGGAGCGGCGGCTGCGGGAGGCGCTGCGGCAGGCGGAGGCGATGGCGCCGGCGGTGCTGTGGATCGACGAGATCGAGAAGGCGTTCGCTTCGGCGGCGGCGCGGAGCGTGGATGGCGGGCTGTCGCAGCGGCTGTTCGGGACGCTGCTGACGTGGCTGCAGGAGCACCGGGCGCCGGTGTTCGTGGCGGCGACGGCCAACGACATCGAGGCGTTGCCGCCCGAGCTGCTGCGCAAGGGGCGGTTTGATGAGGTGTTCTTCGTGGACCTGCCGGGCGAGGAGGCGCGGGCCGCGATCCTGGACATTCACCTCAAGCGGCGGGGGTGCGGGCTGCCGGCGGCGGAGGTGAGGGCGCTGGCCCGGGCGTGCGCGGGGTACAGCGGCGCGGAGATCGAGCAGGCGGTGGTGTCGGCGCTGCACAGCGCGTTCGCGCGGAGCGGGGGAGCGGAGAGGCCCGGCCGGGGGGATGTGGAGCGGGCGATCTCGGGGTCGCCGCCGCTGTCGGTGACGATGGCGGAGCGGGTGGCGGGGCTGCGCGAGTGGGCGCGGGGGCGGTGCGTGCCGGCGGAATGAGGCGCGGGGGGGGGGGGGGGCGGATGGGCCCGGCGGGCGATAACGGCCCGCGCAAGCGATGTGAAGGTCGTTTCATCCGCAGTGGGAGCGGCGAGCCGCGATTGTGCGGGGCGCAGGCGCGGGCGAGATCGGAGTAACCGCGGGGGCGTGTTCGTGATTTATTGACCGAGTTATCGATTGGCGATACCCTGCTCGGCGAGGATGCGCCGATGCTGAGCCAAACCGTCGGATACACCGCGACTGCGCTGGGGGCCATCGCCGCCGCGGGTGGCAAGCCGCTCTTCATCAAGGAGATCGCGGAGGCGGCGGACATTCCCGCGCCGTACCTGGCCAAGATCATCAACACGCTGGCCCGGAAGGGGATCGTGGCGACGCAGCGCGGGATCGGCGGGGGGGTGGTGCTGGCGCAGGACCCGACGACGATCACGCTGTTCGACCTGGCGCAGGCGCTGGATGACCCGATCGTGCAGCAGAAGTGCATGCTGGGGACGGCGGAGTGCTCGGATGAACGGGCCTGCCCGGCGCACAAGTTCTGGACCTCGCACCGCAACAAGGAAGTCGATTTCCTGCGCGAGACGACGATCGCGGACATCGCGGCGTTCGAGACGCGGCGGCGGATGAAGAAGACGCGGTCGGGCTGAGGAAGAGAAGAAGCGGAGAGGGGACAGGGGACAGATCGGATTCTGTCCGCTCTGCAGTCGTGTCTGTGGTGGATGATCCTGGTAGGTCCAACGAAGAGTCTTCACCACAGAGACCCAGAGGCACAGAGACGAGACGAATGGGATCGGAATTCAAGTTCCGATGATTCTCTGTCTCCTGTTCGCTTCCTCTCCGTGTCTTTGTGTCTCTGTGGTGGATGATCCTGGTTGGTCCATCGAAGAGATCTCACCACAGAGACACAGAGGGCACGGAGAAGAGGAAAACTGGGTCGGAATGGAAGTTCCGATGGCCGTTTTCTGTCCCCTGTCCCTGTCCCTGTCCCCTGTCCCTGTCCCCTGTCCCCTGTCCGCTTCTGCTCTGTCTTCCCCGCGCCTCTGTGGTGGGAGTTCCGATCGTCAGCGTGGCGGGGTGCCGGAGCTGGTCGGGCTCAGGGAGGGGCCGGGGCTGGAGGTGGGGCTGGAGGTGGGGCTGGAGCCGGGGGCGTTGGCGTTGCGGGCGGCGTCGATGCGGAGCCGGGCGCGTTCGAAGACGGAGCGCCAGGTGGGGTCGTACTCGATCATGAGCCCGCGCTTGATCTGATCGATGGCGGGGTCATCGGCCTTGTTGAGGCGCTGCAGGCAGGCGACGTTGCCGCGGAGCGAGGGGAGCCAGTTGGGGTCGCGCTCGAGGGATTTGCGGTAGTAGGAGAGGGCGTTGTCGTCGTAGCCCATCTCGTACCAGCAGAGGGCGAGGTTCTCGTAGGGGCGGGGGTCCTTGGGCAGCAGGTCGGCGGCCCGTTCGAAGGCCTGCATGGCATCGCGGTAGTTCTGCCGGGCCATGAGCAGGGCGCCGAGGTTGTTCCATGCGCCGACGTGGTTGGGGTTGAGGGCGATGGCCCGGCGGTTGAGGTCGATGGCCTGGTCGTTCTTGCCCTTGTCGGCGGCGGTCTTGGCCCGGAAGGCGAGGTCGCCGGCTTCGCGGAGGCGTTGTTCTTCGGCGATGGCCGGGTCGCTGTCATCGCCCTTGAGGCCGCCGGGCTGGCAGCCGGGGGCGGCGAGGGCGGCGGCGAGGAGGGCGGCGGCGAGGAGGAGTTGAGGGGTGCGGCCCGGCATGGTCAGTCGCCTTGGGAGAGGGGTCGGGAATCGGGGTGGAAGATCAGGGGGTGGAGGCGCGTTCGGAGCGTGAGAAGGTGACGTTGAGGGACCACTGGTTGGCTTCGGGGATGACGCGGACGGACTGGATCTCGAGGCCGTGGATGTCCTCGATGGCGGAGCGCATCCAGGCGAGGAGGTTGTCGAGGGATTCATCGCGGACGACGTAGGTGAGGCGGCGCTGGACGAAGCCGCCGACGGCGGTGCGGTCGGCGGTCTTGGACTGCGGGACCGAGGGGGGGTTCTTGAGGCCCGCCTGGGCGCCGAGTTCCTGGAAGCGGCTGAGGCGGTTGTGGATGGATTCGCCTTCGCGCGGGGCGGCGCCGACGGAATCGGCCTCGGCCTGGAGGAGGCGGAGCTGGTCGGTCTTGGTGACGATCTGCTGGGCCCGGTCCTGTTCAGCCTTGAAGGCGGCGGCGGCGCGGGCCCGGGAGAGGAGGGCCCAGCCCAGGAGCGCGGCGGAGATGACCAGGAGGGCGAGAGAGAGGAGGAGGAGGTGGCGCGGGCGGTTGCGTCGTTCAGCGCGGGCCGCGGCGGCGGCGGCGCTGAGGCGGGACTCTTCGAGGAAGGTGGCGCGGGAGGCGGCGGCCTGGGTCATGTGGCGCCTCCCGGGGTGGCGGGGCGGCCCGTCCTTGGGAGCCACTGAGCGCTGAAGGTGGCTTCGATCTGGAGCTTCTCGCCGACGCGGGTTTCGCGCGTGCTGCCGAAGCTCCATTCGCCGACCGAGGAGCCGGAGATGCCGTTGAGGGCCCGGAGGAGGTCTTCGAGGGTCTTGAGGCTGTCGGCGACGACGATCACGGTGGGCAGGGCGGCGGAGAGATTGATCTCCCTGAGCTGGAGGCCCTCGATGCCGACGACGTGGGAGAGGGTGTCGAGCTCCTTGAGGACGGGCATCTCGGTCTGCTGAACGGGGGCGAACTGTTTCTTGAGCTCGGCGATCTTGCCGTCAAGGGCGACGACGACGCCGAGGGGCTCGAGGCGGAGGCCGCTGTCGACCTGGTCGACGAGGGCATCGGCCTTGGCGCGGAGGGCCTGGGCATCGGCGGTGAGGCGGCCCGCGACCTGCTGGAGGCGCCAGGCGGCGACGCCGAGAACGGCGGCGGCGATGACGACGGCGGCGGCGGTCCAGGTGTAGAAGCGGCGGTGGGCCTGGGTGGGCCGGAGCGAGAGCGTGGTGAGGCCATCGCCGGCGGCGGGGGCGGCGGCGGGGCTGCTCCGGCTGACGAGGCGGAGGAGGGTGGCGCCGATGGGGTCGGGGACCATGGCCATGTCGAGTGAAGCGCCGGGCCAGGCGGCGCCGAGGGCAGCGCCGAACGCGCCGGCCTCTGCGCTGGTCTGAGCGCCGGTCTGGGCCATGACGCAGATGATGCGCGAGGGGGCGCGGGCGAGCTGGACGCTCCAGGCGAGCCACTGCGAGGTGAGGCGGGCGGAATCCTCGGCGCCGACGATGACGGTCGGCGTGGTGTCTTCTTCGGGGGGGAGGCGGTCGAGGTCGGCGGTGTCGGGGGGCTCGGGGGAGCGGCGGGGCAGGCCGATGCGGGCGCGGATGGAGCCGGCGGCGATGGGCCGGCCCGACACGCTCCAGCACCAGTGGATGCGGCCGCGGGGGTCGGCGAGGACGATGGCGGTGCAGGCGTCGGACTTGACCGTCAGCACATCGGGGCGTGCGGAGCCGGGGAAGGGGGAGGCGTTGGCGGCGGGCCCGGCGGGGTCCCACGCGGCGGCCATGGCCTGCCAGAGGGAGACGACGGAGGAGACGTGGATGCGGCGGCGGTCGAGTTCATCGAGGAAGAGGCGGACGGAGGCATCGGAGGTGGCGAGGACGGCGACGCGGTCGGTGGAGGGGGCGGCCGGGGCGCGGCCCGGCTTGGCGGAGGCGGGCGCTTGGGCGGTGGTGTCGTCGGGGCGGGCGAGGGCCTGGACGCTGGATTCGGCGGGGGTGGCGGCGTAGAAGGCGAGGGGGGTGAGGGAGCGTTCGCCGGCGGAGGGGTCGACGGAGGAGCCGCTCTGGCGGGCGAGGGCGCTGACGACCTCGGGCTGGTGGCTGGTGGTGGAGAGCCAGGAGCAGAGGCTGCCATCGGGGTCGAGGCAGAGGAGGTCGAGGCGGCCATCGGCCTTGGAGCCTTCGGCGATGAGGCGGGAGGCGACCCAGGCGGCGGCGGCGGTGACATCGGGGAGGGGCGGCCCGGCGTCGGGGCGTTCGGCGGGGGGCTGGGCCCATTCATCCTGACCGCCGATGCCGATGAGTCGGACGCGGTCGAGGCGGAGGCCCAGGTCATCGCGCTGGAGATAGGCGGCGGCCGCGCTCACTCGTTCCCCTGGTTTCGGTCGCGGTTGCCGCGGGCGCGCTGGAACTCCTGGAGGGCCTGGCGGCGTTTTTCGGGGTCCATGCCGCGGACGGCGTCGCGGAGGGCGCGGACGGCGGGGTCGACGCCGGGCTGCGGCGGGGCATCAGGGGTGGGGACCGCGGGCGCGGTGGCGGCGACGGTGGTGATGGCGGAGCCGGAGCGCGCGGTTTTCTGGATGGTGCGGCGGCCGCCCTTGTCCTCGATGGTGACGGCGTTGTCGTCCACGGCGACGAGGAGGAGCTCGCCGGCGGAGGCGTCGGCGCCGAGCTTGAGCTTCTGGCCCGCGACGACGGCGCGCTGGCGGCCGTTGACGGAGAGGAGGGCGACGCGGCGGTTGGGCTCGATGATGGAGCCGAGGAACTTGATGGGGGCCTCGGCCGCGGGGGCGGGTTCGCCGGCGGTGATTTCGGTGTCGGTGGGGGTTTCGGTGGCGGGCTTGGGGGCGTTGTCGATGGAGGCGAGGCGCTGGGCGATGCCGGAGAAATCGACACCCTCGGAGACGGGCGGGGTGATGGTGATGGGCTTGGCGGTCTCGGCGAGGGAGGGCGGGAGGTCGGCGGCGTGGTGAGAAGAGCCGCCCGCGCCGGGGAGGCCCACGGCGGCGATGGCGATGGCGGCGACGAGGAGGACAGCGCAGCCGGCCTGCGCGATGCGGGCGAACTGGAGGGCCTTGTCTCGGTGGAGGATGACCGCGCTCATGGTGATGGGGAAAACGGGGGTCGGGTGGGGGTTGGGATTCGGGGATTCGGGGATCGGGGTTGGCGGGATCGGGGCTGCTACACGATACAACGCGGAGGCCCGGCGGGCGCGTCGGGCCGGGCGGGCGCATCCGGTCTGTCACGGCGGCGTGACGAGCGGGGAGGCGGAGGCGGCCTCTTGGGAAGTGAGCCAGTGGAAGTTGAAGATGCTGGTGCGCTGGAAGGGTGAGCCGCCGCGGGCGCGGGCCGGTGCGACGGCGAACATCTCGGCGCGGGCGAGGAGGGGCCCGTTCTGGGCGCCGCGGACATCGACCAGGACTTTCCACATGCTGGGTTCGGCGGTGATGGCCCGGAGGAGTCGGCCGCGGGGCTCGCCCTCGATCTCGGCCTTGAGGGCGAGCTCGCTGAGGTCCTGGCTGGAGAGGGCCTTCTGGGCCCGGGCCTCGATGACGGCGTTGGCGAAGGCGGCGCCGGGGTCGGCCCCGGCGATGGCGGTGGCGGCGGCCTGGAGGACCTGGTGGGGCGCGGAGTTGGCGCTGATGGCGAGCGGGCCGAAGGCGCGTTCGGAGTCGTGGAGGCCCGGCGACTGGGAGCGGAGCTGGGCGAGCATCTGGCCGGCGAGCTGGCGGTCGGCATCGGCGAGGGCGGAGAGGTCGGCGAGCATGGTGGACTGGCCATCGGCGATGAAGAGGGAGACGACGCTGCCATCGGCGAGCTGGAGGTCGAGGGCGCGGCCATCGGGGTCGAGGCTGTCGGCGGCCCGGCGTCCGTTGGCGACCTCGCGGAGCCAGAACTGGACGACCTCGCACATGCCGCGTTTCTGGTGGGTGGCGCGGTAGTCCTCAAGGGTGCGCTGGACGGTGAGGGTCTGGGCGGTGACGCGGTCGAGCATGACCGCGGCCATGAGGGTGGCGGTGACGGAGAGGAGGACGGCGAGGGGGAGGGCGAAGGCGCGGGGGCGAGTGGAGCGTGTGCGGGTCATCGCGGGCCTCCCGTGGTCTGGGCCGGGCGGGAGCGGGCCGGGCGGGCGGGCTGACCGGAGGGGGGCGGCGGCGGGGGGAGGTCGCGGGGGTTGAACTCGCGCTGGTTGAAATCGCGGGGGGTGAAGTTGGGGTTGAACTCGCGGCGCTGGCCATCGCGGCGGCGGCGTTCGCCGGGTGGGCGGGGCTGGTCGCGCATTTCGAGTGGCTGCCCGGCGGCGGCCCGTCCCGCGGTGGCGCCCGGCACGCGGAGGGCGCGGCCCTGGCCGTTGCCGACGCCGGGCCCGCGCCCGCCACCGGCTCCGCCGGGCCCGCCACCGCCGGGTCCACCGCCGCGGGCGCCGGCGCCGGGCCCGCGCGTCGCGACGGCGGGGGGTTCGCCGGGCTCGGGGCCGACCGACCAGTCGACCTCGAACATCCAGTTGGCGTACTGGCCGGAGGTGGTGCGGACTTCCATCTCGACGTAGGCGGGGAGGTCGTTGGCCCAGGTGGCGGCGAAGAGGTCCTTGCGTTCGCGCTCGTGAAAGGCCTTCCAGCGGACGGCCTCGAGGCCGCGGGCGACGACGATGGGTTCGGGGAGGATCGGCGCGGGGGTGGTGGCGGCTTCGGAGGCGATGGGGAGCTGGCGCCAGATGAGGGCGAGGGGCTGCTTGGCGTCGGCGGGGGTCTGGGGGTTGCGCGGCGGGGTGTAGCCGGGGAGGGCGGATTCGGGGATGAGCTCGAAGAAGCCGCGGACGCCGGCGGCCTCGCCGGTGGTCTGGATGGTGCGGGATTCGGCGCGCTGGGTTGCGGACTGGTCGGCGGGGTCGGTTGAGGTTGAGGGGGCGCCGCTGTCGGTGGCGGTGGGTGAGGCGCTCTTGAAGGCGGTTGAGGCGGGATCGGAGGTGGTCTTGGAGGCGGGCAGGGGCGGGCCTTCGACAGTGATGGTCTGGGTGATGAGGTTGGAGAGGCCCGGCGCGCGGGGGTCGGTGATGGGGGGCTTGGTGATGACGACCTCGAGACGTTGGGCGGGGGAAGTTCCCGAGGAGGGGGCGAGGGCGGTGCTGGAGGCGGCGAGGAGGAAGCGGGGGAGCGGGGTCTTGGTTTGGGAGGCGGAGTTGCCGAGCGCATCGGCGGCGGAGGTGGTGGAAGAGGGAGCGGTGGTGGAGGAGCCGCGGGTGGAGGTTGAGGACTGGCCCGTTGTGGTGGAGCCGGTGGTGGTGGAACTGGAAGTGGTGCTGCCGGTGGTGGCGCCGGCGGTGGTGGTTCGGCCGGAGGTCGAGCCCGAGCCGGATGGGGATGGGGAGCCGGAGGAAGGAGCGGGAGTGGTGGCGCCGGCGCCGGCGGCTTCGGCGGCGATGGGGTTGCGCGGGACGGGCTGGTCGGTCATGATGAGCGTGCTGAAGGTGCGGCTCATGACGAGGTGGAGGCGGGCGAGTTCGGTGGTGTCATCGGCCCGGCGGGCGAGGGCGCGGTCCATGCGGTCCATGGAGTTGAAGAGAGCGATGCTGGCGAGGATGACGAGCGCGCCGATGACGGAGGCGAGCATGATCTCGAGCATGGTGAAGGCGCGGGCCCGGCGGGAGACTCTGCGTGTCATTGTCCACCTCCCGGGGTGCGCTGGGGAGCGCGGCGGTCGGGGGTGATGCCTTCGCGGGGGGGAGGGCGCTGGCCCGGCTGGCCGCGTTGACCTGGACCGCCGCCGGGCCCGGGTCGGCCGGCGCCCGGCCCGCCGAGGAGGCGTTCGGGGACCTGTCCGCCCGCGCCGATGAACTGCTCCATGAGTCGGCGCATGCCGGCCTCGGTGGAGACCATGTTCTCGGCGGAGTCGGGGTTGCGGGCGAAGTTGAAGGGGTCGATGAGGCGGGTGATGGCGAACTGGGGCGTGAGGCCGCCGGGGTTGCGCTCGCCGCCGGAGTCTTCGGAGAGCCAGACGTTGACGGTGATGAGCTTGAGGCGGTCGAGGGGGAGGGTGCGCTGTGGCCCGGTGGAGGCCTGGGCGGCGCGGGCCGCGGGGAGCTTGAGCTTGACGGGCTCTTCCTTGATGCTCCAGCGGAAGCGGCGGTCGGCGTAGGCGAGGGGCGCGGTGGGGTCGGGCATGGCCTCCTTGTCGTCGAGGTATTGCAGGAGGAGGCGGTTGCAGAGTTCGGCGGCGCCGAGGCGCTGGAGCTGGCGGTCCTGGGAGGCGGCCATGGAGGAGATGGCGCTGAAGACGCCGGCGGCCACGAGCCCGAGGAGGGCGGCGGCGAGCACGGTTTCCATCAGCGTCAATCCGCGGCGTGCGGGCACGGGCGGCTCCCTTCCGTGAGCGAATGAGGCGGGTTACTTGGAGGCTTCGACGGTCCAGACATCGAGGTCATCGGCGGAGCCGAGCTGCTTGTCCTCGCCGGCGGAGATGAGGTCGTAGGGGTTGTTGTTGCGGCCGGGGGTCTTGTAGTAGTACGGGGCGTCGTAGGAGTCCTTGAGGGACTTGGCTTCGAGGTACTTGCCGGTGACGAGGACCTCGAGGGTGGGGGGGTAGGCGTTCTGCTCGATGTAGTAGGTCTTGAGCTGGGAGGCGATGGTCTGCATGGAGGCCTTGGTGGTCTTGATCTTGGCCCGGCTGGCGCCGCCGAGGAGGTTGACGGCGGCCATGGCCATGAGGGCGCCGATGATGACGAGGACGAGGGTGAGTTCGAGGAGTGAGAAGGCGCGGGCGGCGCGGCGGGGGTTCTTTCGGGTGCGCTTGGCTTTCACTGGTTACCTCCGGAGGGTCGGGGTGGGGGTTCGGGGTCGGGAGAGGGGCGTGCTTCGTTCCTGAAAGCCCTCGCTCACGCTCGGGCTACTTGTTCCTGAAGGCCTTCGCTCACGCTCGGGCTGCCTGTTCCTGAACGCCCTCGCTCACGCTCGGGCTGCTTGTTCCTGAAACGCCCTCGCTCATGCTCGGGCTGCTTGTTCCTGAACGCCCTCGCTCGTGCTCGGGCTGCTTGTTCCTGAAGGCCCTCGCTCATGCTCGGGCTGCTTGTTCCTGAAGGCCCTCGCTCACGCTCGGGCTGCTTGTTCCTGAACGCCCTCGCTCACGCTCGGGCTGCTTGTTCCTGAAGGCCCTCGCTCACGCTCGGGCTACTTGTTCTCCTACTGGAACGCCTGTCCGCTGGCCTTCATGAGGGGGCCCATGACCGAGAGCATGAGGGAGCCGATCATGAGGAACATCACGACGATGAGGGCGGGCTCCAAGGCGGCCAGGAGCCTGGAGGAGCGCCGGTCGGTCTCTTCGATCAGGTCGGCGGCGAGGCTTTCGAAGGCCGACTCCAGATCACCAGAACGTTCGGCGGCGATCAAGAGGCGTCTGGTGGGGAGTGACAGCGCGGTGACGTTGTCGATGAGGTTGCGGAGGACACCGCCCTCGACGAGGCGGGTGCGGAGGGTGGTGAGCTGCTGGCGGAGCTCGGGGTGACCGATGGCCTGGGAGCCGGTGCCGAGGGCATCGGAGAGCGGGACGCCGCTCTTGGTCATGGCGGCCATGACGGTGAAGAACCGGGCCGACTCCTGGGCGAGGACGACTTCCTTGAGGAGGGGGATGCGGCGGGAGAGGATGGTGGCGGCCTCGCCGATGCGCTTGCGGGCCATGATGGCGAGGGTGATGAGGATGAGGAGGCCGACGGCCAGGCCCATCCAGTGATCGCGCATGGTGATGCCGATGGACATGAGGGTGCGGGTGAGGGCGGGGAGCTTGGCGTTGGCCTTCTCGAGGGCTTCGCCGATCTTGGGGACGATGACCATGAGCATGACGGCGGAGACGGCGAGGCTGATCGAGAGGACGATCGCCGGGTAGATCATGAGGGTGGCGGCCTTGCCGGTGAGGGCGAGCTGGCGCTTGGAGGTGGCGGCGAGGGTCTTGGCGGCGCCGCCGAGGTCGCCGCTGCGCTCGGCGGCCCGGTAGACGGCGATGGTGACGCGGTCGAAGACGCCGGCGCTCTGGCAGGAATCGGCGAAGCTGGTGCCGGAGGCGACCATCTCGCGCATGCGTCGGACGATGGGCTTGGTGCCTTCGGAGACGGCGGCGGCGGTGACATCCAGGGCTTCCACCAGCGGGACACCGCGGCCCAGGAGCTGGGCGAGCTGGGTGTTGAGTTCGGCGTGGTCCTTGAGCTTGAGCTTGGGGGTGGAGGCGGCCCAGGCGGGCATTTTCCAGGTGCGGAGGGCGACGAGGCGATCGCGGCGGAGCTGTTCGGCGAGGTGGCGTTCGCTGTCGGCCCGGCGCAGGCCCAGCGTGCGTCCGCCGTCGGCCTTGGCGGCGAGGTAGAGGAAGGAGGCGGGGGTGTGGGCGGCGATGCGGGTCACGTCTGGAACTCTAGGGCCGGAGCGATCGGGGCCTGTGCGGGCTTAACGGGGCGGGCGGGTCTGGATTCCCTTGTTGATACGACGCTTTGGGTGGGCTTGGGGGTCCGAAAAGGCGGCGGGGGGATGTTCCCGAACGTGCGGGCCCGGCGTACGGGGGTTTGATCGGTTGATCGGGGCGGGCGACAATACCGGAGCGGGCGGTGGGGACGAGCACTGGGATCCCGCGGAAGGTGATGCCATGACCACTGTTGTACGCCCCGTTACGCCCGTGTCCGTCACCCCTCAGTCACAAGCGAGCACCATGCGAGCGTTGATCAAGCACCATGCCGGGACCGAGTTGCAGTACACCGAGCGTCCCAAGCCCGTGCCGGGCCCGCGGGATGTGCTGATCCGGGTCAGGAAGGTGGGGATCTGCGGGACCGACCGGCACATCTGGGAGTGGGACCACTGGGCGGCGAACCGGATCCCGGTGGGGATCATCACGGGGCACGAGTTCGTGGGGATCATCGAGCAGGTGGGGTCGGCGGTGACGCGGTACAAGCCGGGGCTGCGGGTGTCGGCCGAGGGGCACATCTCGCCCGGCGTGGGGTACAACGCGCGGACGGGCAACGGGCACATCGCCAAGGACATGGTGATCCTGGGGGTGGACCGGGATGGGTGCTTTGCGGACTACGTGTGCGTGCCGGAGGAGAATGTCTGGCCCGTGCACCCGTCGATCCCGGACAAGGTGGCTGCGGTGCTGGACCCGATCGGCAACGCGGTGCACACGGTGATGACGGCGGGGGTGTCGGCCAAGACGGTCTTGATCACGGGGGTGGGGATCATCGGGCTGATGGCGGTGACGGTGGCCCGGGCCGCCGGGGCATCGCGGATTTTCGTGACGGATGTGGACCCGCGGCGGCTGGCGCTGGCGAAGAAGCTGGGGGCGGTGGCGGCGTACCACGCGGTCAACGACAAGGGCTGGATCAAGGATGTGAAGGAGGCGACGCGGGGGGACGGCCCGGATGTGCTGCTGGAGATGTCGGGCTCGCCCAGCGGGATCAAGGATGGGTTCACGGCGCTGCGGTTTGGGGGGACGGCGGCGATGCTGGGGACGCCGGCGAAGCCGCTGGAGAGCTTCGACTTTGCGAGCCACGTGATCTTCAAGGGCGCGACGGTGCACGGGATCAACGGGCGGCGGATGTTCGAGACGTGGTACCAGATGGAGGACCTGCTGCTGTCGGGGCGGCTGGAGCTGGATGACATCATCACGCACGAGCTGGCGTTCGAGGACTTCCGCAAGGGGTTCGAGGCGATGATCAGGGGGGATGGGATCAAGGTGGTGCTGAACCTGGGTTGAGCCTGCGTTGGAATCAGTCAAAGGCCCGCGGCCTGCGCCGCGGGCCTTTTCATGTCACGCCGGCTCCCTCACGGTCGCCGAGGGGCGCGCGGGGGAATGGCCCGCTCGCTCACGCATCGCGGTTCGGATGGATGCCGGGCCGGTGGCCGCTACGCTGTCGATGCGATGATCCGCATCGCCCTCCGCATGCTGCTCGGCGACACCACGAAGTTCGTGGGGGTTGTGCTGGGGGTGTTCTTCTGCACGTTCCTGATCACGCACCTGCTCAGCATGTTCACGGGGCTGATGTCGCGGACGTATGCCTTGGTGACCGACATCCCGCAGGCGGATATCTGGGTGATGGACCCGGCGGTCGAGTACGTGGATGAGCCGGCCGGGCTGCCGTCGACGAGCCTGGACCGGGTGCGGAGCGTGGAGGGTGTGAAGTGGGCGGTGCCGCTGTTCAGCGGGAGCCTGCGGTGCCGGCTGCCGAGCGGGCGCTTCCGCTCGGTGCTGGTGATCGGGGTTGATGATGCGACGCTGCTGGGGGCGCCGGAGCACATGGTGGAGGGGCGGGTGGAGTCGCTGCGGTCCGAGGATGCGGCGATCGTGGACCTGGGGGGCGCGAGGGACTTGCTGCGGCTGCCGGTGGAGGCGCCGGTGCGCGGGCCGGGGTGGAACATGCCGGTGCTGGACGGGCCCGCGCGGGCGCTGGAGGTGGGGGATGAGATTCTTGTCAACGACCGGCGGGTGGTGATCGCGGGGATCGCGGACCTGGGCCCGCGCTTTCTGTCGAAGGCGATCCTGTACGTGCCGTACAGCCGGGCGCTGCGGATGAGCCCGCCGGAGCGGAACCTTCTGTCGTTCGTGCTGGTGAAGGCGGCGGAGGGGGAGGACGGGCGGGGGCTGGCGGGGCGGATCCAGGAGTCGACGGGGCTGCGGGCCCGGACGGCGCAGGACTTCAGCGATGACACGTACGAGTACTACTTCCGGACGACGGGGGTGGTGGGGCGGATCGTGTTCATGATCTCGCTGGGGGTGGTGGTGGGGATCGCGGTGAGCGCGCTGCTGCTGTTCATGTTCACGGCGGAGAGCGCGCCGTACTACGCGACGCTCAAGGCGCTGGGGGCGAGCAACCAGCGGGTGGTGGCGATGGTGCTGGCGCAGGCGGCGGTGTGCGGGGCGACGGGGTACGGGCTGGGGGTGGGGTTCAGCTGCCTGCTGGGGCGGGTGATCATCAAGTCGGACACGATGCCGTACCTGCTGGCCGGCAAGACGCTGGTGTTCACGGCGTGCGCGGTGATGGTGGTGACCATGTTCGCGGCGGTCATGAGCGCGGTGAAGGTGATGCGGCTGGAGCCGGCGCAGGTGTTCAAGACGTGAACAGCGAGGTCACCGGTTGGGCTGGGGGGTGAGGCGGAGGTAGGGCTTGAGCTTGCGGTAGCCCTTGGGGAAGGCCTTGTCGGCATCGGCATCGCTGACGGAGGGGACGATGATGCAGTCGTCGCCCTGCTTCCAGTTGGCGGGGGTGGCGACCTTGTAGCCGGCGGTGAGCTGGAGGGAGTCGATGACGCGGAGAACCTCATCGAAGTTGCGGCCCGTGCTGGCGGGGTAGGTGATGGTGAGCTTGACCTTCTTGTCCGGGCCGATGATGAAGACGCTGCGGACGGTCATGGTGTCGCTGGCGGCGGGGTGGATCATGCCGTAGAGGTTGGCGACCTTGCGGTCGGAGTCGGCCAGGAGCGGGAAGTTGAGCTTGGCGCCCTGGGTCTCCTCGATGTCCCTGGACCAGGCCTCGTGGTCCTTGAGGCCATCGACGCTGAGGCCGACGACCTTGACGTTGCGCTTGTCGAACTCGCTCTTGAGCCTGGCGACCTGGCCCAGCTCGGTGGTGCAGACGGGTGTGAAGTTCCTGGGGTGGGAGAAGAGGACGCCCCAGCTGTCGCCGAGCCACTGGTGGAAGTGGATGGGCCCGGTGGTGGAGTCCTGGGTGAAGTCGGGGGCGGTGTCGCCGAGCTGGATGGCCATGGGATTCTCCTCGTGCGGAAGGCGGCAATTCATAGGTGGGGTTGGCGGCCCGGGCCGAGGGCCTGGGCGAACTCATCGAGCCAGCGGGAGCGGGACTGGACATCGAGTTCGCCGTTGCGGGTGATCATGCCGGCGATGGGGTCGTGGGCGTGGGCGCGGTCCCAGGCCCGGACTTTGCGTTCGACTTCATCGAGGGCGGCCCGGGCGGCGGCGATCCAGGCGAGGCGGCGGGCGGGGGGGAGTGCGGCGAGGAAGCGGGCGCGGGAGCGGAGGGGGTCGTAGGCGACGGAGATGGCTTCCGGGGAGAGGGGCGGGCCGATCCAGGCGCGGAGAACGGCCAGCCCGGCGGGGGTGATGGCGTAGACGCGGCGGGGGCGTTTGCCGGTGGCCCGGGCCTGGGCGGAGAGAAGGCGGCGGCGGTGGAGGCGCTGGACGAGGGGGTAGATGGCGCCGGCGGAGGCGGACCACTGGGTGCTGGGGGATTCGGCCATGCGGCGGCGGATGTCGTAGGCGCTGGCCGGGCCCGTCTGCCAGACGAGGCCGAGAACGAAGCACTCCAGTTCGCTGTGGCGGGTGGAAAGGGGCGGGGGGGGCACGCGGGGCTCCTGTGGGGCGAGCGGGGGGGCTGCGGGGAAGTGTTGGCCCGGCGGCGGGGGTGGGAATGTTGAGGGGATGACGGAAAGGGTGAAACGCCGCATCCCAAGAATAGTACGAATCGTACTATCAGGGGCCGGGCCCGCCGCGGGCCCAGCGGAGACCGGTCATGCATGCACGTTCGGCTTCGGTTCTGATCGCGCGTCTGATTCCCGGGTTGGTTACCACCCTCGTGTTGTCCTGCTCTCCGCTGCCGGGGTGGGGCGTTTCCGCCATGGAGAGAGCGGAACCGCCCGCCCCGGCGACGGGCGGCCCGGCGGGCGCGGGGCTGCCGGACACGGCGGCGGCGGCGTGTGCGGAGGGGTTCCTGGCGGTGGTGAACGCCGGGACGGGGGAGGTGTCGAGGGCGTTTGAGGGGAAGTGGGCCTCCAAGGCCCGGCTGGCGAAGGCTTCGCTGGAGGAGCGGGCGGGGCGGGCGGGGGAGCTGAAGGGGGAGTTTGCGCCGGCGAAGATCCTGAGGGTGGTGTCGTCGTCGGAGGGGTCGATCGTGCTGGCGGTGGAGGTGAAGGGCGGGCGGGAGGCGCAGGTCGAGTTCGAGATGAGCAGCGTGGAGCCGGGGAAGCTGGATGCGGTGCTGATCACATCGGGGGATGCGGTGGAATCGCATCCGTTGACGGATGATGAGCGCATTGAGGTGGTGCGGGGGGCGGCGAAGGTGCTGACCTCGTACTACGTGTACCCCGAGGTTGCCGAGAAGATGGCCGAGAGCGTGATCGCGAAGCTGGACGCCGGCGGGTACGACGGGGTGAAGGACGAGGCGGCGCTGGCGCGGAAGCTGACGGAGGACTTCCGGGCCGTGAGCCGCGACAAGCACCTGCGGGTGGCGCTGTCGCCCGAGAGCGAGGGCCGGCACGCGCCGGTGGGGCTGCCGCCGGCCGAGGAGATGCGGCGGGAGAACTACGCGTTCCGCAAGGTCGAGGTCCTTCCGGGGAACATCGGCTACCTGCGGTTCGACCTGTTCATGGAGAACCCCGAGGCCAAGCGGGCGGCGAGCGATGCGCTGGGGTTCCTGCGGAACTGTGATGCGGTGATCTTCGACCTGCGGGCCAACGGGGGCGGCAGCCCGGAGATGATCCGGTACATCACGAGCTACTTCTACGAGAAGCCGACGCACCTGAACGACATGGTGGACCGCGAGGGGAAGGTGGTGGAGGAGTTCTGGACGCTGGAGGAGGTCCCGGGCGAGCGGTTCGCGGCGGATGTGCCGGTGTACATCCTGACGAGCGGGCGGACGTTCTCGGGGGCGGAAGAGTTCACCTACAACCTGCGCAACCTGAAGCGGGCGACGGTCGTGGGAGAGACCACGGGGGGCGGGGCGCACCCGGTGCGGCCCGAGCGGGTGAACGAGCGGTTCATCGTGGGTGTGCCGTACATGCGGGCGTGCAACCCGATCAGCAAGACCAACTGGGAGGGGACGGGCGTGGAGCCGCACATCGCGGTGCCGGCGGACAAGGCCCTGGACCGGGCGGTGGAAGAGGCGCGGGGCGCGCTCGAGGCCCGGCGGGCCGCGGCGAAGAACCCCAAGTCGTGAGCGGTGGCAAAGCAGGAGCGGAACATGCTGAAGCGCGGCCTCAGGGTGATCATCGTGCTGCTGTCGCTGATCCCGGCGACGGCGGTCCTGGCGCAGAACCGGGCCGCGGCGCCGCAGCCCTACACCGACTCGGCGACGATCCCCGACACGGCGGCGTACCGCCGGGCCCGGGAGATCGTGGAGCTGGTGAACGGCGGGGATGCGGAGAAGGTGCGGGCGTTCATCGACGGGCAGTTCGCGGCGGAGTTCCGCGATGCGATGCCGATGGCGGAGCACCTGGACATGTTCGAGCGGGTGCACGCGGACAGCGGGGAGCTGGAGGTGTACGGCGCGAGGTCGTACACGCCGCCCCGGCCCGTCACGCAGGCGGTGCTGGTGCTGCGGAGCAAGCTGGAGGAGTCGTGGCGGGCGGTGGTGGTGGATGTGGAGGAGGCCGAGCCGCACCGGGTCGCCTCGCTGATGTTCGCGCAGGCCCGGCCGCCGTCGAACCTGCCCAAGGGGGAGAGGCTGAGCGATGCGCAGATCGCGGAGGCGATGAAGGGGTACGTGGAGCGGCTGGCGGCGGCGGATGGGTTCTCGGGGACGGTGCTGCTGGCCAGGGATGGAGAGGTGTTCTTCACGGCGGCGGTGGGAATCGCCAACCGCGACTTCGGCGCGCCGGTGCGGCTGGACACGAAGTTCAACCTGGGCTCGATGAACAAGATGTTCACGGGGGTGGCGGCGGCGCAGCTGGCGCAGGCCGGCAAACTGTCGATGGAGGACGCGGTCGGCAAGTACCTGGGTGAGGACTGGCTGCCGCGGGAGGCGCTCGACGGCGTGCAGGTGCAGCACCTGCTGACGCACACTTCGGGGCTGGGGAGCTACTTCAACGAGACGTTCGACCGCTCATCGCGGGCGCTCTACCGCGGCGTGGAGGATTACCGGCCGCTGACGAAGGGGGAGACGCTGGCGTTCTCGGCCGGCACGCAGTGGAGGTATTCCAACACGGGGATGCTGGTGGCGGGGGCGGTGATCGAGAAGGCTTCGGGGGAGGACTACTTCGAGTACATCCGGGCGTACATCACGGGCCCGGCGGGCATGGTGAACACGGACTGCTACGAGCTGGACCGGGTGAACCCGAACCTGGCGGTGGGGTATGTGAAGGAGAAGGGCCCGGCGGGGACGGAGTACCGCAACAACCTGTTCATGCACGTGATGCGGGGCGGCCCGGCGGGCGGCGGGTATTCGACGGTGGAGGACTTGCTGAGGTTCGACCGGGCGCTGCGGGGCGGGAAGCTGCTGTCGAAGGAGTGGCTGGACAGGGTGTGGAGCGCGCACCCCGAGGTGGGTTCGCCGCGGTACGGGTACGGGTTCGGGATCGAGGACGGGCCTGCGGGTCGGATCGTGGGCCACAACGGCGGGTTCCCGGGGATCAGCGCAGCGCTGGCGATGTATGTGGATACGGGGTACACGATCGCGGTGCTCTCCAACTACGGGGGCGCTGCCGAGATGGTGAAGAACAAGGCGGCGGAGCTAATCGCGCAGGGGCGCTGACTGACAACACTTCGGACCGTCCGGGACGGTCCTTCAGAGTTCCCACGCCGGGGGACGCGGCCTTCCATCCAGCCGCGTCTCCCTTTTTTTGGAAGTGACGGAGTGACGGAGCCGGAAGGCCCGCTCGGCGTCTCGACTTCGTTGCTTCATCCGGCCCGGCCGTGTACCGTCCGCCCGATGAGCGAGGCGAGCGTGAGACCTGTGGTGTCGGGGCTTCTGGCCCGGCATGGCATGCCGCACGGGTTTTCGACGCGAGCGGGCGGGGTGTCGGGCGGCCCGTTTGAATCGTTGAACTTCGGGAATCCGGCGGAGCTGGCGGCGGAGCGGAAGGACCCGCCGGAGAACATCCGGGCCAACTTCGGCCGGCTGCTGGCGGTGATCGGCGCGGGCGGGCGGCGGGTGGTGCAGGTGCACCAGGTGCATGGCGCGGGGGTGCGGGTGGTGCGCGCGGGAGAGGAGCGCGGGCCCGGCGCGCTGCCGAGGGCGGATGCGATCGTGACGGATGATGCGGGGGCGATGGTGTGCATCCGGGTGGCGGATTGTGCGCCGGTGCTGATGGCCTCGGCGGATGGGCGGGTGGTGGCGGCGGTGCACGCGGGGTGGCGCGGCGTGATCGAGGGTGTGGGCCCGGCCGCGGTGGAGGCGATGCGCGGGCTGGGGGCTGAGCGGATCGTTGCGGCGATCGGCCCGTGCATTTCGGCGGCGCACTTCGAGGTCGGCCCGGAGGTGGTTGCGGAGTTCCGGCGGGTGCTGGGCGCGGGGGCGCCGGTGCTGGAGCACCGCGATGCGGAAGCAGCCCGGGCCGGGAAGGCGTTCATTGATCTGAAGGAGGCGCTGCGGATCCAGCTGCGCGAGGCGGGGGTTGCGGAGGTGGAGGTGTTGCCGCACTGCACGGTGGCAGAGGCGGGGCTGTTCTTTTCGCACCGGCGGGAGCGTGGGGTGACGGGGCGGATGGTGGGGGTGATCGGCCCGCGCGGGTAACGCGGTCGGTGGCGGGCCGGTAAGACCTTGGCCCGCGTTCGCGGGCGCGGGAGCTCGTCATGGATAGCAAGCGTCGGATCGTGGGTGCCATCCTGCTGGGGTTGGTGGTGGTGGGCCCGGCGCGCTGGGCGGCGGCGCAGGAGGCTCCGCCGGCCCGGGCGGTTCACGCGCCCGAGGTGTCCGCGCTGCGCGAACGGCTGAAGGCATGGCGGGCCCGGACGGGTGCGTCGGGCGTCACGGCGGCGTGCGCGGTGGATGATGAGACGGTGGTTTCGGCGTCGGCGGGCCAGGCCCGATTGGAGCCGCCCGCGCCGATGCCCGCGGACGGGCGGATGCTGTCGGGGAGCACGGGGAAGACGTACTGCGTAGCGGTGATGCTGCAACTGGTGGAGGCGGGCCGGGCCCGGCTGGATGACAAGATCGCGGTGTGGCTGGGGGATGAGCCGTGGTTCGACCGGCTGCCCAACGCGCGGGCGATCACGCTGCGGATGCTGATGAACCACACGAGCGGTGTGCCGGAGCACGTGCAGCTGGCGGAGTTCACGGCGGCGATTGCGGAAGCGCCGCAGCGGGTGTGGAAGCCCGCGGAGCTGGTGGCGTTCATCCTGGACAAGCCGGCGGCGTGCGAAGCGGGCAAGGGATGGTCGTACGCCGACACCAACTACATCCTGGTCGGGATGATCATCGAGCGGATCACCGGGCGGGCGTTCTACGACGAAGCACGGACGCGGCTGCTCGAGCCGTTGAAGCTGGAGCGCACGTCGCCGTCGGACCGGCCCGCGCTGGAGGGGCTGGTGAGCGGGTACACCGGGCCCGGCAATCCGTTCCCGGTGCCGAGGGAGGTCGCGGTGGGTGGGGTGTACGCGATCAACCCGCAGTTTGAGTGGACGGGCGGGGGGTACATCTCGAGCTCGGCGGACCTGGCGCGGTGGGCGCGGCTGCTGTGGGGCGGGCGGGTGCTGAAGCCTGAGACGATGCAAGAGGTGTCGCGCGGGGTGAAGGCGAAGACGGGCCCGGATGATGAGTACGGGCTCGGGGTGCAGATGTGGCCATCGCGGCACGGGCCGGTGATGGCGCACACGGGGTGGTTCCCCGGGTACGTGACGCTGATGGCGTACTACCCCGAGCGGGGCGTCGCGGTGGCGGTGCAGGTGAACACCGACTCCGGGAAGGCGGTGAAGGGGCTGCGCGGGCTGGCGGATGAGCTGGTGGATGCGTGCCTGCCCGGCGGGGAGTGACGGCGCCGCTGCATGCGGGCCCTCACTCGTCCGGCATGTAGGTCGATCCCGGCGGGCTCTCAGGAGACCCCGGGGCGCTGTGGGCCGCCAGCAGGTCGGCGAGGGCTTCCTCGCTGATCCCGTGGGTGATCGTGAGCCCGAAGCGCTCCATCAGGAAGTCCTCGATCGAGACCCACTGGCCCTTCCAGCGGACCCTGCGGGTCCAGGCGCAGATGGCGACCATCCGCTCGAGTTCCTCGTGGCGCCGCCGGGCGAGCCGGAGTTCCTCATCGGAGCGGTTCTGGGCGATGCCGAACACGATCACCAGCGCGGCGAAGAGGATGCTCTGGATGGCGGCGAAGACGGCGACGCCCAGCGATGAGGGGTACAGATCGCGGGCCTCGCCCCAGGTGCGGAGCATGCCCAGCGCGATCGGGATGATCAGGGTTGCCGGCAGTAGGATGCGCGTGGCGGCGCTCCCGGTCCCGGATCCGCCGATGACGCGGAACAGCCCGGCGTCGGCGCGGGCCAGCACGAGGGCCAGCCACACCAGAGACAGGGCCAGCAGCGTGTGCGGCGCGGTGCGGGTGAGCTCGCTGAGGCCGACGAGCACGATCTGGCGGAACAGGTAGCCGGACAGCACCAGCTCCAGCAGCATTCCGGCCAGGACGATCACGGTGTCGCAGGCCCAGCTCCCGGGCCCGCGATCGTGGGTGAAGAGCAGGATGCCGATGCCCAGGAGCGTGAAGCACGACGCGGTCATGGGCGCCATCCGGCCCGGCAGCGTGGCGCCGGGATCGCCGGCCAGGAGGCGATCGATGCGCAGGTCGATCCCCGACAGGTACTCCAGGAGGGTGACAGCCCCGATGGCCGAGGCGGCGGCGGCGAGCGCCAGCACGACCCCGAGCCACCGGCCGCGCGCACCGGCCAGGCGCGCGGTGAGCGCTCCGCCGCACGCGGCCAGGCACAGGGCGGTGTTGGCCTTCATCAGCCACAGCCAGCTCGGCGCCCCGGGGAGCCAGGGGCGGACAAGCCAGGCGAAGAAGACGACGGCGCCGATTGCGCCGCCCGCCGCGGAGGACCACCACGCCAAGCGTCGGCAGCGCAGCGCGATGGATGTGCTCGATGGGGGTGCGCCGGGGCGCCGCTCGTAGGGCGTGATCCACGGAGTACTCATGGCACCCTCCGGGACATCAGGCCGAGTCTGGACAATTGACTTTACGAATGGCGCTCCCGATGGCGCGGAGGGATTCCACCTGCTTCCGGCGTCCGCGGCGGGAGCCAGAGGCGGCAGATCATGCGCCGCGGGCGCTGCCGGGCCCGGCTGAGGAAGGAGGCGGGCGGAGGGCGGGATCAGCGCAGCTGGATCGACGCGACGGTGACATCGTCGGCGAGGGCGACATCGGCCTCGGGGGCGGCGGAGGGGGCGGCGTAGCGGCGGACGGCGTGGAAGAGGGCGGTGACATCGCCATCGGGGGATTCGCTCGGGGCGAGGGCTTCGAGGGCCTTGGCGAGTCCGAACTCTTCGCCCGTGGGTGAGCGCTGCTCGACGACGCCGTCGCTGTAGATGATGACGCGGGAGCCGCGCTGGAGGCGGACTTCCTCGGCCTGGAAGACGTAGTCGGCATCAACGCCGAGGGGGAGGCCGCCGGAGCAGGTGACGCGGTCGGGGGCGCCGCCGGGGTGGCGGACGAGCCAGTGGCCGTGGCCCGCATCGACGAAGGTGAGGACGGCGTTGGCGGGGTCGAAGAGGCCCAGCCAGAGGGAGATGAACTTGGCTTCGACGGAGCGGTCGGCGATGTAGGCGTTGACGGCGTTGACGGCGGCGACGGGGTCGGCGTTGTGGACGAGGTGGGCGTGGAGGTGGGCCTGGGCGGTGGCCATGAGGATGGCGGCGCCGATGCCCTTGCCGGCGACATCGCCGAGGAAGACGGCGACGCGGTCATCGGGGAGTGTGATGACGTCGAAGAGATCGCCGGCGACGAAGCGGCCCGGACGGGAGTGCATGGCGTAGACGAGGCGGCCGCGTTCGCCGTGGGTGGGGGGCATGATGACGCGCTGGGCTTCGCGGGCGGCGCGGAGGTCGGCCTCGAGGGATTCGGCGCGTTTCTTGAGGTCGGCCCGGCCGAGGTTGGAGAGGGCCAGGCCGCTGAGGCGGGCCACGGCCTGGCAGAAGGCGGCGGCGTCGGGCTCGACCTGGGCGGCCCGCTCGTGGTTGCGGGCATCGAGGTAGAGGTAGGCGACGGGGGAGGCGCCGACCATGACGGGGGCGCAGATGGCGGCCTGGATGCCGAGCTGGATGACGCTCTGGCCGTAGTTGAGGTCCGAGGCGCTGTCGAGGCGGACGACCGCGCCATCGGCGGCGGCCTGGAGGAGGGAGCGGCTGACGACGAAGCTGGACTGGGGTTCGCGGGCCGGGCCGCGGTAGCCGAGGATCTGGATCTGCTCGCCGCCGCCGAGGTGGCGGATGAAGGCGGCGCGGGGGAAGTTGGTGCCGGAGATGAGGGCATCGAGGACGGCGGTGGCGAGGGTCTCTTCGGTGGTGGCGGCGGTGATGCTGGCGGCGCAGTCGAGGAGGAGCTCGAGGCGGTGCTGGGCCCGGATGGAGAGCTCGGCGGCGGGGATCTTCTGGACGCGGACGCCGGTGACTTCCTCTTCCTCGGTGGTGGTGGTCTGGAACTTGCCGCCGGTCGATTCCTTGGTGGCGACGCGGAAGGTCCAGGGGCCCATGCGGAGGAGGTCGCCCTCGCGGATGGGGGTGGGTTCGGCGGCGTTGAGACGGGCGCCGTTGAGGTAGGTGCCGTGGCGGGATTCGAGATCGCTGGCGAGCCAGGAGCCGGCCCGGAACTCGATGAGGCAGTGGGCGCGGGAGACGGTCTGGTCCGGGAGGGGGGCATCGCAGGTGGAATGCCGTCCCAGGCGGAAGGGGCGGTCGGGGGTGATGGTGATGGCGGGCACCGACGGGCCCGCGAGGGGCTCGAGCTTGATGGGGGCCGCGGTGATGATCGTCGTCGCCATGTTCGCCCCGAAACCCGTTTCACCCCGAAAGCGGTTCCGGGGCCTCGACGATAGCCGAGCCGCGACTTGCTCACAACTCAGAAAGCGCTGAGTCGTCAGTTCGGAGCGGGGCCCGGCGCGGGGCTGTTGGTGAGGGATGGTGCGGGGTCGGGGGCGGGGAAACGGGCCAGATCTTCGCGGACCTGCACGAGGAGCGGGTGGCTGTTCTCGAGGGCTTCATTGAGCGTGGCCTCGGCCTGGATGAGGAGTTCTCGGGCTTCGGCGGAGCGGCCCATGGAATGGAGCGTGCGGGCCCGGGCGGCGAGGAAGCGGCCGACGGGGGCGGTGTTGCGCCAGCCGCCGCGGCCGCGGAAGGTGTCGACGCGGTCGTAGATATCGGCGGCTTCAGAGGCCCGGCCCGTTTCGGTGAGGAATGTCCCGAGGTGGACGGCGGAGAGGAGGCGCGGGCCTGAGTTGTCCTGGTTCATGGCGAGGGTGAGGGTCTCGCGGGCGGCGGTTTCGGCGGCGGGGAGATCGCCGAGTCGCCACAGGGTGCAGATGAGTCCCCAGCGGAAGTTCCAGGTGTCCAGGCCCGGCCCGGGGTTCTCGATAAGGCCGCGGAGGCGTTCAACCTCGCGTTTCAGCAGGGGGCGGTTGTTGGTCTTCCAATCGACCTCCTTGGATTCGCCGGGGAGGAGGGGCTTGACGAGGGCGGCGTGCCGGGCTTCGGGGCTGTTGAAGTCGAAGGGCGCGGGGGTTGGGCGGAGCCAGGCGAACAGGATGGTCGCGGCGATGACGGTGATGGCGGCGGCGAGGCTCCAGCGGGCGAGGCGGCGGGCCCGGCGGTTGCGGTGGGAGGCGAGCGCGGTGTTGAGGAGGGAGGCGACCTGGGCGGCGGAGGCGGGGCGGTTTTCGGGGAGGAGCGCGAGGAGGTGCTGGACGATGCGGGAGACATCGGCGCGGAGTCGGGCATCGGCGGGGGGGATGAGGCGGCGGCGGGCCCGGCGGGGCTGTGGTTCATCGGCGAGGAGTCGATCGGCGATGATGCCGAGGGAGTAGAGATCGGAGCGGTGGTCGACGGGCCCGGAGGAGAGCTGTTCGGGGCTCATGTAGGGAGGGGTGCCGACGGTGTGGCCGGGCGGGCAGGGCAGGCCCGGCTGCGGGGCGGGGTTGAGGAGGATGGCGATGCCGAAGTCCAGGATCCTGGGCTGTCCGGAGGCTTCGACGAGGATGTTGCCGGGCTTGAGGTCGCTGTGGATGACGCCGCGTTCGTGGGCGTGCTGGAGGGCCTCGGCGACTTTGGAGATGAGTTCAGCGCGGCGGGCGAGGTCGAGGCGCTGAGCGCGGGCGTGGGCGATGAGGGGGAGGCCGTCGACGAGCTCCATGGCGAAGTAGGGGACTTGATCGGCGGTGATGCCGGCGTCGAAGATGGTGGCGACGCCGGGGTGGCGGAGGGAGCCGAGGGCGTGGATTTCGAGGAGGAAGCGGCGGATGGAGTCGGGCGAGAGGAGGCTGGAGCGGATGACCTTGAGGGCGACCTGGCGCTGCGGGAGGGGCTGCTCGGCGCGGTAGACGGTGCCCATGCCGCCCTGGCCGAGGATGCCGAGGATGCGGTAGGGGCCGATGGTCTTCGGGAGGTCGGCGGGCGGTTCGTGGGCGGCGCCGGCGCGGGTGGCGAAGGGCGCGCGGGTGGAGTGGTGCGCGGCGAGGAGGCGTTCGACGTGGAGGCGGACCGCGCGGTCATCGCCGCAGGCTTCATCGAGGCGGGCGCCGGCGTCGTCTTCGCGTTCGAGGGCGGAGAGGAAGGCGGATTTCACGCGCTGGTAGGTCTGAGCGTTCACGGTTCGGCCTCGCCGGAGAGGGCGGTGCGGAGCCAGGCCCGGGCCATGGTCCAGTCGTTGCGGACGGTGCGTTCGGAGATGCCGAGGTGGGCGGCGATCTCGGTCTCGGTGAGGCCGCCGAAGAAGCGGAACTCGACGATGCGGGCGGCGCGGGGGTCGAGGATTGCGAGTTCGGCGAGGGCCTTGTGGACGGCCTCGGCGTCGAGGGTGGAGGAGCCGGTGAGGGCGACCTCATCGGTGAGGGCGATGCGGTGGTGCTCGCCGCCGTGGCGGGCCCGGCCGCGGCGGCGGGCGTGGTCGATGATGACCTGGCGGATGGCGACGGCGGCGAGGGCGCGGAAGTGGGTGGGGCTGCCGGCGTCGGCGCGGGCGCCGGAGAGCTTGAGGAAGGCATCGTGGACGATGGCGGTGGGCTGGAGGGTGACCTGCGGGCCGCGGCCCGCGAGGAGCGCGGCGGCGAGGCGGCGCAGCTCGTCGTAGATGTGGGGGAGGAGTCGGCGTGCGGCGTCATCGTCGCCGGATGCGGCGTGACGGATCAGGCTCGACGCGTCCTCGGCCATGCGTGCTCCGGATTTTGAAGGCCCGGTTGCCGCGGGCCCGGCGTTCTGTCGTGTTCAAAGCGACGACGCGTCCCGGCGCTCACGCGCGGGGAGGCGGCGGGGCCGGGCCGGGACCAGTGTACCGGCGGGGCTGTCCATTCCCAAACGGAGGTGTCGCATGAGAAGGTCATGGAGTGCACAAATCGTGTCTGCGTTGGTGCTTGCGAGCGCGGCCACGAGCGCATCGGGGGTGGTGTGGTTCGTGAAGCCCGGGGCGGCGGGGGCGGGGACGAGCTGGGCGAACCCGATCGACCTGCAGGGGGCGTTGGCGGCGGCCGCGGCGGGGGATGAGATCCGCGTGGCGGCGGGGACGTACAAGCCCGGCGCGGCCCGGAACAGCACGTTCCTGCTCAACGGGGAGACTCTGCGCGGGGGCTACCCGGCGGCGGGCGGCGCGGTCGCGGACCCGGTTGCGAACCCGACGATCCTGTCGGGCGACATCGGGGTGGCGGGGATGGCGGCCGACAACTGCTACCACGTCGTGTGGTCGTGGGGCGGCATCATCGACGGGTTCATCATCCGGGGCGGCAACGCCGATGGTCTTGGCGGCGGCGGCGCCGACAGCATCTACGGCGGCGGGCTGTACATCCGGGGCGGGACGATCATCGACCGCTGCAAGATCGTGCGCAACCGGGCCCACAGCGGCGGGGGGGCCTACTACTTCACCAACCAGCCGGGCTCGGGGCTGACGGTGCTGCGGTCGACCATCGTGGACAACGACGCGTTCGGCGCGGCGGGGGCTCCGGCCTTTCTCGGCAACGGGGGCGGCATCCTGACCGAGAGCCAGGAGGGCGCCGGGGCGCTCATCATGAACCGCTGCAGCGTGCTTGGGAACATCTGCACCGGCTCCGGCGGGGGTGTGAACTCCCTGGACATGAGCATTGACTTCCAGAACACCGTGTTCAGCGGCAACAGCGCCATGGGCGGGCCGGGCGGCGGCGTCCAGGTTGCTTCGCTCGCCGGGCCCGGGCTGGGGACGATCTTCAACTGCACGTTCGCCAGCAACCACGCCAACTACGGGCTGGGGACGGGCGGCGCATCCCTGAGCCACATCTGGCTGGTGAACAGCATCCTGTGGGGCAACACCGCCGCCGGCGGGCCCGTGGCCGACCGGCAGGTCTACGGCGCGGTCATGAACATCGAGTACTGCGACATCGAGGGATGGGCCGGGGGCGGCGCGGGCAACATCAGCGGGAACCCGTTCTACGTCGATGAGCTGGGCGCCGACGGGATGGCGGGGACCGAGGACGACGATGTGCGCCTGAAGTCGCTCTCGCCGTGCCGCGATGCGGGCCGCAACTCCGAGGCGGCGATCCCGTCGGACCGGGACGGGGGGATCCGCATCCGCCAATCCAAGCTGCTGGGCGGATCGGTGACCGTGGACATGGGCGCGTACGAGCACCCGATTGTCACGCTGCCCGGGGTCGGGTTGACGGCGCCGATCGCGCCGGGCCACGTGAAGTAAGCCGGGCCAGGGGGTCGACCCTCCCGGCCCTTCCGGCCCTTCCGGAGCTTCCGGGCGAGCGGGCGCCGAACACGCGGCGCCCGCTCGCGTTGCCCGCGGAAAAGAGGATCATGGGCAGAGCCGGGCGGGAAAAAGTGCCGCTCGGAGCTCGCGGCGGCGTGTCACTGGCGGAGGTGCATTCATGCAAGATCGATCGAGCAGTTCGGTGCGCGGCTGGGTGTGCGGTGCGGCGTCGTTGGCGGTGTGCGCGGGCCCGGCCTTGGCGGATCCGACGACGGAGGCGTGGTACTTCAGGTTCTATGGGCGGATGGGGCAGAGCCCGGATGCGGCGATGCACGCGCTGGTGAGCGTGATCCCGGCGGATGTGGTGCAGGTGCGGTACACGGCGAACAACACGTACGTAAACGCGTCGGGTGTGCCGTCGTACCCGGTGGGCCCGTTCCCCGATGGCAACCCGTCGTACCCCAGCGATGTGGCGTGGCTGGTGCGGGTGCCGCACGCGCCTGTGGAGCAGCCGCCGCCCAAGACGCCGACGGGGAACGGGACGATCGGGCTGTGGGTGAATGGGGTCGCGGTGTACAACGCGAAGGATGCGCATTCGTACATGGGGCTGGGGGTGTGGAACCAGAACGCGGTGGTGGTGGAGGCGGACGGGTTTGATGCGGCGCTGGGGCATTCATCGCCGCTGGGCCCTCCGGCGCCGCCGCTGCGGCCCGGCTTGTACCACCACCACCAGAACCCCATCGCGCTGCGGGAGCAGCTGGGCGATGACGGGACGCACCATTCGCCGATCCTGGGGTACGCGTTCGACGGATTCCCGATCTACGGCCCGTACGGGTACGCGAACCCCGACGGGACGGGTGGCGTGCGCCGGATGGTCAGCGGCTACCGGGCCCGGAGCATCACGGTGCGGACGACGCTGCCCGATGGGACGGTGCTGCCGCCCGCGCAGTACGGGCCGGCGGTGGATGCGGACTATCCGATCGGGTATTACGTGGAGGATTTCGAGTACGTGGGGGGCCTGGGCGACCTGAACCGGGCCAACGCGCGCTTCGAGGTGACGCCCGAGTATCCGGGCGGGACGTGGGCGTACCACACGACGATCGATGCGGCTGGCGCATCGGCGTACCCGTACTCGGTCGGGCCGATCTACTTCGGCGTGCTGCAGACGGACAACACGACGCGGACGGTGATGGTGCCGCCCGGGGCGGCGGTGTTCGACCCGTGCTCGGTGCCGATGGCGATCAGCGAAGATCCGGCGCCGGCCCGGACGTGCGGCGGGGGCTCGGCGGAGTTCACGGTGAAGGCGAGCGGGGTGGGCGGGTCGGGCCCGTTCGGGTACGAGTGGCGGCGGGATGGGGTCGTTCTGAGCGATGTGCCGGGCCATATCGCGGGCTCGGCGACGTCAGAGCTGACGATCACCGACGCGAGGCCCGGCGAGGCCGGGGGCTATTCGTGCCGGGTGACGGGCGGGTGCGGTGAGGTGATCAGCGCGGAGGCCGAACTGACGGTCTGCGTGGCGGACATGAACTGCGATGGGCTGGTGGACTTCCCGGATTACCTGGAGTTCCTGAACCTGTACATCGCGCACGATCCGCGGGCCGACATCACCCTGGACGGGCTGGTGGACTTCGTGGATTACCTGGAGTTCCTGAACTTCTATGAGGCGGGGTGCTGAGCGGCCCGGGGGTTCAGCAGCCGGCCTCGTACAGATTGAGGAACTCGAGGTAGTCGATGAAGTCGATGAAGCCATCGCCGTTGAGATCGGCGGCGGGGTCCTGGCTGTCGTAGAGATTGAGGAACTCGAGATAGTCGGCGAAGTCGACGAAGCCATCGCCGTTGAAATCGGCGAGGCAGTCGGCGGCGCCGTCGGCGATGAGAGTCGCGGTGAAGGAGCTGTCGATCGCGAACTGCTGGAAGGACATCGAGAGCAGGAGATGAGCGGTCTGGCCCGGCGGAAGGATGGTCGGGAGGTCGAGGGGGAAATCGGTGATGTCGCCCGCGCCGCCCGGGAGCGGCCCGGGGATGACCTGCTGGATGCCGAAGTCGAAGGTGAGTGTGGCGGTGGCGGAGTCGCCGCTCAGGATGAGGTCGCCGGAGAGGGGCACGGGGATGACGGTGGGGGGCGGCGCGATCGGCTGGCCCAGCAGCGAGGCTTCGAAGGAGAGCTCGAGGGCGGCGAGGATGGTGAAGGAGTAGGTGTCCGGGCCCGTCTGGGAGAGGATGCCGAAGCCGGGCTGGCCCGGCAGGCGCGCGGAGAGAGCGGAGACGGTGGCCTGCCCGAATGGGATGGTGAGGGGGAAGCCGCCGATGTAGAGGGAGCTGGGGCTGAAGGTGCGGAAGGTGTCGAACTCGAAGGTGATGGTAAGGGGGACATCGGGTGCAGCGCCGGCGAGAAGATCGGCATCCAGTGCGGTGATGAGCACGGTGCCGGCGCCGGTATCGATGTCGAGCGTGAAGGAGCCGGCGGGGTGGGTGGTGTTCTGGGCATCAGCGCCGGCGGAGAGGGAGGTGGGGATGGGCTGGTTGCCCGAGCCGCCGAAGAGGCCCGGGCGGGTCTGGGTGCCGGCGGGGTTGGTGTCGGGGTCGTAGTCGCCGATCATGGCGCCTTCGAAGTCGGCGCTGAAGCGGGTGATGGACTGGAGGGAGCTTTCGGGGCGGGCGAGCTGGAAGCGGAAGACATCGGCGTGAGCGGAGGAGAGTGGAAGGAACAACGCGGCCGCCGAGCAGAGGAGCAGGTGACGCACGGAGAGCACTCCTGTGTGGAACGCCGACGAGATGGAAGGGACCCCGGAAACGCGGACGAGCCATTTTATGCGAAAGCGGGGGCGTGTGGAAGGGGAAGTTGGAGGCCCGTGCCGACTACAGTGGGGCAGCGCGGGCGTGGCGGAACTGGCAAACGCGCGGGATTTAGGTTCCCGTGGCCGAAAGGTCTTGCAGGTTCGATTCCTGTCGCCCGCAGTGTTCCCGGAAGTGACTGATGGTGCCAAGTACGGCCGCGTCCGTCACTTCCGCGCCTTTGCCTTTGCCCCGCCGCGCCCCGTGATGCCCCGAAGATGGCACGTTTTCGGGCACAAAAGGCACACCGGATGGCACAGCGTCCGCGGTGCCTGTCGCCGCGACCACCTGGGGCTGAGGCATGATGTCGATGATGGCGGGGAGCGACTTCATCGCTTCGGCCATCGGCAGTAGCGCATCGTCGGTGTACGTCCCCGCGGTGAGCCTGATATCCGAATGCCGCATGATGCGCTGCGCGACTGCCATCGGCACTTTCGACGCGGCGAGCATCGTCGCCAGTGAGTGACGGAGCGAGTGAAGCACCACGGTTCGGCCCCGCTCATCGACGCGCTCGATTCCAGCGTCCTTTAGATCGCCCACAAACGTGCGCATCTTCGGGATGGATCGGAACACCGGCTCGCCCGGCTCTCGCCCTTCGGCGGCTTGACGGAGGGATTCGGCAAGTTGTGGCACCAGCGGAACCCGCTCGGACTTTCCGCTCTTCGTGATCGACGCGGGGAGTTCCACAAAGGGGTTGAGCCCGTCAAGGTGGACATAGCCCCACCGGAGCGCCGCAGCCTCAGACCGCCGGATGCCGGTGTAGATCAGCGTCAGGTACACCAGCTTCCGCCGCTCGGGGGCGGAGCGGATGAGGGCCCGGCACTCCAGCGGGGACAGAGCCCGGCGGGTTTTGTCGCGCTTGTCCTTCACGCGCGGGATTGCCGCGCACGGGTTGGATTCCAGCTTGCCGCGCTCAACGCACCATGTCAGGAACGCCGAGACATCGGAGCGGGCATCGTTGATCGTCTTGGGGGTCCTCTTGTCTTTCTGGAGGATTGCCAGAAACGCCGCGATACCGGCGGGAGTGATGTCGGCCAGCCGGTGCCAGTGCGCCACCCTGGCGGCTCGCTGGAGCCGAAGATCCACAAGGTTGATGTACCGGCTCGCGCGCCCGCCCGCCTTCAGGTGATCGACGTACTCGGTGATCTGTTTGGAGAGTTCGCGCTTGGCTTGGGCCGGGTCCGCTTGGATCATCCCTGCCTTCCGCCGCTCGGTGGAGGTGAGAGCATCGGAGAGCATCTTCCCCGCCGCGGACTTGTCAGTAGAGCCCGGGCGTCGGACCCGCGCGCCCGTGTGGTCCGTGTAGTCCAGCCACCATTTCCCGCTTCGCTGAAAGAGCCGGGCCATCGTCGATTCCTTCTCCGGCGGATGCCGGTGTCTCAATGACTAGATTGTCCCCGAAATGCCCCGAGCGCGCAAGTGGTATCCGGTGATGACTCATCGCTCCGGGGGCTTTGGGGGCTTTGTCCCGTGGCATTCGCTCGCGCGGGGGTGTAGCTCCACCGTGGTAGTCCCTTCCCCTCCAAGCCACCGAAGCCACCCACGGGCCTCTAAAGCCCTCAGGGGCTCTTCCACGTCTTCCGCCCGCCGGAACGTTGTGTGAGTCGATCCCTTGAGCCCTTGGAAGACTTCCCGCCGCGTGAACACCCGCAGCCCCGTGCGGGCCGATGCGCGGATCAGCCATCCCAGGACGCGCCGCGCCCGGGAGAGTTCAGGATCAAGCCCGGCGCTCCCGAACGCTCGGAGAGCATGAGCCCGGGCCCAATCGCCGATGTCCGTCGCCATCATCACGGCCCCGTGGTCGATCTCGGTCGCGCCCGGGTTGTCCATGAGGGTTGTGATCGCGGCCAGCCGTACCACCGTCCCCGGCAGCTTGCTCGCCCATCCGGTGAAGTCCGCGAGCGGGCCATCGGGCCGCATCGTCCGCTCGTTCACCCTCCACCAATCGTCCAAGTGCGTTACCGCTTTATCGGTAAGCGGGACTTCGCGCAGTTGCCCCGGGGCCATCCCTCCATCCCATGCAAGGGCGCGGCGCATCAGGCGGGCGTACCCCTGCTCCACGTCGGCGGGAATCGGTGGTGTCCGCATTTCCCGTTCCCCGAGGTTGCTCGCGGGCACCGCGAAGACAAACCGCGGGTTCAGGCCCCGGTCATTCAGCACGGGATCGGAGAGCATCGCATCGAGCGCCCCGGGCTGCGCGCTCATGGCGATACTCACCAGCGGGCGCGGAACGTGAAGGTGGCGGCTTTGCCGATCCACCGTCAGCGGCTCGCCGGAAGAGCCCTTAAGGAACGGGTCGAGATTCACCCCGCCCTTGTCCGCGTACCGGCCCCGGAGCAACCCGATTAGATCGCACTCCGGGGATGCCACGATGATCCGCCCCCCCTGCTCGGACAGCAGCCCCGCAAGACGTTCGGAGGTGATGTCTTCCGCCAGCAGCCGCGGGGCCATCGGCGGGGGTTCGCTGGCGAGCTTCTCGGCCAGCATGAGCGCCTCTTCCTGCTCTTCGGCGCTCAAAGTCCCTGAACGCTTGAGCCGGTCCAGGTGGTTCGCGTCGATATCCCGGAGCGCCGTAGCGCGAGATACATCCGATCGGGTCGCCTCCACGAGTTCCCGTTCGTACTCCCGTACGGGCCCGATCATCCGCGCGAAGGTTTGAGACTTTCGGGAGCCTGAGGGCAGAGCGACGATGGAGTAGATGTTCAGAGTCTCCGACCACGGGGGCGTGACTCGGACAATCCGGCACCCGTTCCCCGCGTAGGTCAGGCAGCCGCCCGCCAGCGTGAAATACAAGAGGGCCGGGAGGTCGAGGGGCACCGCGTAGGCCCGCGCCACGGCCTCTACGAACGCTCTAGCCGCGTCCGGGAAGATGGCATGAGCCGGGAAGGGGGCCGGGGCGCGGTCGTCTACAAGCGGCTCCGGGTCGGGCCAGTCCGGCGGCGCGGAAGGCTCCGGTGAGCCCCCAAAGCCCCCGCCTAGCTTCGACGGAGCGGGCTGATGGGTGGGTGGCTTACGGCGCTCGGACAGAGGCCGGGCCTTGCTCATCGCCGCGTCGATGTCGGCGCTCGTGATGGAGGTCAGGTCTTTTTTCACAGGCACCCCCCGCCGAAGAGGTCGCGTACCCACCGGATGCGGCGCGTTCGCTCGCGGTCCAGCAACAAGGCGGCGTACACGTCCCCGCGGGCCAGCGCCCGCGAGGTCAGGGGGTCGAGGTCGAACGTCGAGGTAGAGCGAAGGGCATCGCGCAAGATGCCCGGAACGCCGTACAATGTTTCCGACCGATTCTCAGGGCCCGGCGTCGCTCCCCAGCAGCCCGGGCCTTTTCTGTTTGGTCCACTCATCGCACACCCCCGCGTTCGATCAGAGCGTCAACGCTGGCGGAGGTGATGCGAACCGAGCGGCCCAGCTTCACGCGGGCCAACTCGCCGAGCGTCATGAGCCGGGCGACGGTGCGAGTCGAGCAACTCAGATCGTGCCCGGCTTGGCGAATCGTCAGCAGCTTGGAGCGACGAACGGCGGACTCATGGGATGCGAGGGTGACAGACGACATTTTGAATCTCCGCATGGGACCTACGCCGGTCCCGTAACTGTTCGCGGAGACTGAACGCACGCCGGGTGGACTTGTCGCTCACCACGTTGTGCGCGACTGTGCGCAACTACCGCACGCGGTAGCCGTCCATCTTGTAGACGCCGTACGCAGTCAGGGAGCCATCGGGAGCGCACCATTTCGAAATGGTGCCTAGGTGAACGCCGGTCGCTTGCTTGATGTTCTTCGGCTGGCAGCCCGGATGGTCCCTGATGTATTTGAGCGCCACCTCTTGATCGCGGGTCAACGTTGGGCGTTTGCGCTTCGTGCCCGGCCGCGGTGCAATCAGCACTCGCGACTCTTCCGCCGTCAGTCGTGAGTGGAGGACATCGAAATCAATCGCGGGCACCTCCCGCCAAGCCGGTGCAATCGTGACGGTCCATTGCGTCTGAAGTTGCTTCAGGATGTGGCCTTCGGCTTTTCCGATATCCGAGCAGGAGGGATCGGGTAGCTCGTGCGGCCGCAAGGCGGGAAACGCCGCGGTCTGCAATCGTCGGCTCAGTTCCAGCGTTGCCAAGAGCGCGGAGGGCTCCACAAAGTTCCATACTCGGCAGTCGGGCCAATCCGAGGGGAGCGATGCCAGCAGCTCATTCGTGATTGGCAACCAGCTTTGATTCGCTCTATGGGTGAAGTGAATCAGCCTGGCGTAGTCGTTCGCTACCCGATGCCAGTGGTCCGACCCTACCAGATCGCGGAGGATTCCCCTTTGAACCGTTGTACATTTGCGGCCCTTGACGAATCGCACCCTTGTGACCGTGTCGCGATTGTCCAATCGGGCTTCGAATGAGGCGGCTTGTTTCGCCACGATCATGAGTGCGCTGGCGGCGTAGAGAACCCATCGCGCATCGCGGTACACGTGATCTACCTGAAGATCGAACGGCAGTTCATCGCGATAGTCGCTGGTTCCCATCCTCGCTCGCTCCAAGGGTCGGCCCGGAGGTCGATCGGCGCGAGCGATGCCTACCGACACTCCGGGTCCACTTGACCGGGGATCAGCCGGTCTTCCCGTGCCACAGGCTATCCGTCCTGCGGCGTCAGCCGATCGGCCCACTTTCCGTCTAACGCCAAGAGACCGAGCGAGCGGATGTCTTCCGCACGTTGATCGAACCCCAAAGCCTCCACGGCATCCGCGAAGTCGTGAAGGATGTCAAACTCGCCGGTGTCGGCATCTTTCGCTTTTACGATCCTCTTCTCGCCCACCCACACGGCCAGCCGATAGGCGTCAAGTTCTACCAGCCATTGCCAACCTGTCGCTTCGCAAAGGCGCAGCGGCCCGCTACGTCTCGTGGTGGAATGCTGGTGCCAGTAGGCCCGCATGATGCTGTTCAGCAGATAGTGCCGGTCTACTGGATGCGATTCATGCCGCGCGGCATCGTGAAGCCGGGCCCTTGAGTCAGCGTCAAATGGCCCGTCTTGCTCAACGCGGGCGGCAATGCCTGTTGGACGTTGCCCTAGCAGGGTGTTCATCCAATCGATGGCTTCCTTTTGGTCGCGATTGCTCTTCCCGACATCGTCTCGGATGGCGTCCTGTATCTGTGATCGAATGTGGTTTCGGTGTTCATCCAGTTCGGGGTCGCGCAGCGGCGGATCGCACGGGTCAACGCTCGCCACGATGAGTCCGAAGGCCCAAAGCTTTTCGCGAGCTACCCGATCGGTCTGCTCGTTCATGCGGAGTTGGAGGTCTGCGCCGGTGTAAGGGTCGGCAACGTGCGCGGAGTGCCACTTTCCGAGTGGCTCGCCAAGGCACACGGCGATCATCTGTGGGGGAACAGACAGCTTCGCCATGTAGGCAAGATATCGCAACGGCCACCTACGGAGGATCGGCGGTTATCATTCGGCGAGCATCGTCGGCCCTTGCAACAGGGGGTCAGGGGGGCCGTCCATTCGGGGGGCTATAGGGGGTATTGCGCCCTCGTGTGTAAGGGGGCGGCGACCCCGACCCCCGCATGGGGGAGAGGGGGGCGTATTCGTTGGTGCGGTCCCCGATTGCGCCGGGAGGGGGCCGGTGCGCGCGGTTGAGCTTCCGAGGGGCTCCGATTGACGCGATTGGACGGTCGTCCATTGGCGATGAATGGGGTCGGTTAAGCTGCGCAACCATGGCAACGCAGAAAGTCGAGATCAAGGTCTATCGAAAGGAAGGACGGCGGCGCAAGCAGGTCAGTGAGATTATCGAAGTCCCCGCGCACGACGAACTTGTGAAGATAGCCCGCGACCTTCGGGAGAAGGGCGGTGGAACGAAACCCGTCGGAGGTGAGTACGGTGAATGCACCGCGGGGTACTCGCCGCCAAGTCGGTACTTCCTTACCACGGTTGACCCCTTTACCAATCAAGTAGGTGAGACCACGCCGGGAGGAACGATTGATGATCGCTGCGATTTTTTCACCCGGCGAGGTTTCTGCTTTGCGCAGTGCCTCTATCGGACGGACCCGCCCAAAGTGACTTACTTCGGAAGGCAAATCGCCGCAATCCAGACGAGCGGGGGTGAAGTCCAATGCGATGTCTTGCTGACGAACGCCGGGGGCAAAGCGAGACAAGAGGGCGGCGTGATCGAGGTCGAAGTCAGCGTGTATGAGCGGGACCCTGCACTACGCCGGGCGTGCATCGCCGCCAGGGGTCCAAACTGCCTCGTGTGTGGCTGCGACTTCGGGAAGGTGTACGGCGTCCACGCTCAGGGATTCATTCATGTCCACCACTTGGAGTCTCTCGCTGCCGTGGGGAAAGCACACATGGTCAACCCGTCGATCGATCTGGTGCCTGTGTGTCCTAACTGTCACGCCGTCATTCACATGCGACAGCCCCCATTTTCGCCGGACGAGGTTCGGGCAATGCTGAAGCAGATTGGGGGGGCGTAGTTCTTTGGGGGTGACCGACCTGGACGGGTCAGTGGCGTGTCGCTACCGCCCGCACCATCATCGCAACCGCCTGCCGTTCAACGGGCGACAGCCCGGGCCAAGCCCGGATGACGGCCTCCAAATCGGGGTCATTTGGCACACCGGCTGGCACAGGCTCCGCGCCGACAGCGGTTTCGGGCCTGATTGCTCGGCATTCCTGCGAGGGGCTCGTCAGGTTCGATTCCTGTCGCCCGCAGTGTTCCCGGAAGTGACTGATGGTGCCGACCGCTGCCGTGAGCGCTGCGGTGGGCGCGGCTGCGGTTTCAGGAAAACAACCGCCCCCGGTTGTGGCGGGGGCGGTTGCTTCGAGAGGAGTGTTCGAACTGGAGAGGTGCCGTCTCAGCAGCCGGCTTCGAACTCGTTGAGGAAATCGAGGTAGTCGGTGAAGTCGACCAGGCCGTCGCCGTTGAGGTCGGCCCTGGGGTCCTGCGCGTCGTAGAGGTTCAGGAACGCCAGGTAGTCGGCGAAGTCGACCAGGCCATCGCCGGTGAAGTCGACGCGGCAGGCGGGCCCGGCCGCGTTCAGAAAGACCGAGATCTGGTTGGAGTCGCGGTCGGCGGAGATGAGGTCGGGCGCTCCGCCGGTGAGGTTGCCGGCGGTGAACTCGCCGGGGTTGATTCCGGTCGACAGCAGCACCGGGGCCGCCAGGGCGCCGGCGCCCGCGTTGGCGAAGACGGCCAGGGTGTTGGTGCCCTGGTTGTTCACGGCCACATCGAGGTCGCCGTCGGCCTCGAAGTCGGCGATGACCACCCGGCCCGGGTTCTGGCCGCCGGATGCGACGATGGTCGGCGCGCCGAACGCGCCGCCGGTGTTCGGGAAGACCCACACGCGGTCGCCCGCGGTGGTCACGAAATCGATCCGCCCGTCGCCGGTGAGGTCGCCGATCTCGACGCCGTCGGGCCGGTCGCCGGGCGTGGAGTAAGTGGTGAACGTCGAGAACGAGCCGCCGGTGTTCGGATAGACGCGGACGGTGCGATCATCGTGGCTGGTGACGAAGAGATCGAGGTCCAGGTCGCCATCGGCATCGCCGAGCGCAGCGCCGCGGGGCTCGCCGCCGACGGCGAGCGTCGTGGCGGTGAACGCGCCGCCCGTGTTGGTGAGGATCGAGACCGAATCGGAATCGCGGTTCACGACCACGAGGTCGGTGTCGGCATCGCCGTCGAGGTTGCCGGCGGAGAGGTCCTGGGCGGTGGCGCCGACGGGGGTCGAGCCGCCGGCCGCGAAGACGCCGCCCGTGTTGACATACACCCGCACCTGGGAGATGTTCCGCAGCACGACGGCGAGGTCGACATCGGTGTCGCCATCCCAGTCGCCGGCGACGATCGAGCCCGCGCCCGTGCCGGCGCCCGTGGGGATGGCGGCGCCCGGCGTCAGCCCGCCCACGCCGTCGTTGATGAAGAGCAGGATGCGGTCCGGGGTGTCGACCGTGACGGCGACATCGGCATCGCCGTCGCCGTCGAAGTCGCCCATCGCGACGCCGCTGGGCCGCTGGGCGGCCGCGTACGAGACGGGCGGGCCGAACGAGACCGCGGCCGAAGCGCCCGCGGCGAGCCCGCACAGCAGCGTCATCGCGGTGATGAGATGGAGAGTCCTGGTTGGCTTGTTCATGTCTGTTGCTCCTTGTTTGCGGTTGACGGGGACGAACGCCCCCGCGCATCAGGAGCGCGGGCCGCGGGGCGAAATACAGCGATGCCGAGAATGAGTTCGCGTGCGGGCCCGCGCGGCGAGCGCGCAGAAAAAACCCGCGCACCGGGGCGCGGGTCGTTGCTCAATGCGCGTATGCGCGGGGCGCGGTCACGCGCGATCCGCGATCACTTCGGGCCGCTGGAGGGCGGCGCCATGCCCGCGCCGTTCAATGCGCGCCGGCCCGTCTTGAGGCTCCACGCCGTGATTCGTCCCGCGCCGAGCTCGAGCTCGAATCCCGGGTTGAGCGCATCGATGTTCACGGCCTGGGCCATCAGCCCGCTGCGCACCGCCGCGGGTGACCACTGCGGGTGCTTCGAGACGGTCATGGCGGTGATGCCCGAGACGAAGGCCGCGGCGAAGCTGGTGCCGGTCGCGGTGGCGTGCTCCTCGCCCGGGAGGACGCTCAGGATGCCCTGGCCCGGCGCGCAGACGGAGACGTGGTCGCCGTGATCGCTGGTCGGGAGCAGGCGGTCGGCGAGATCGATGGCCGCCACGCCGATGACGCCGGTCGTTGCGGCGGGGTACGTGCTGCGTCCGCGGGCCTCGTTGCCGACCGCCGCGACCACCACCACGCCGCGCGAGATCGCCTCGGCGACGGCCTCGCTAACCGCGAAGGATTCTTCGGGCGAGCTCAGGCTGATATTGATCACCCGGGCCCCGTGGTCGATCGCGTGGTAGATGCCGGCGGCCAGCGCGAACGAAGTGCCCAGCCCGTCGCTGTCCAGCACGCGGATCGGCATGAGCATCGCGCCGGGCGCGGTCGTGTGGATGACGCCGGCGACGAAGGTGCCGTGGCCCGCCATCTCGTCGGCGGCGCCATCACCGTCCTGGTCGATGCCGTCGGCGAGGTCGGAGGTGTCGGGCCCGCCCGTCAGCCAGTCGTAGCCCGGCACGGTGTGCCCGGCTAGGTAGGAGTGGGGCGACAGGCCCGTGTCGAGGACCGCGACCGTCACACCCGCGCCGGTCGTGTATTCGTGCACCTGGGGCAGGCCCAGCTTCCGGGCCGCGGGCTGGTCGGTGTAGTCGGGGGGCGGGGGGACGCGCACGAAGAAGCTCTGGGTGCTCCCCTCGGTGACGCCGTTGAAGAGGTGCTTCTCGCACCCGCTGACGCGGCCGTCGCTGCGCAGCTGGTCCACGAGCGCATCCATGTCGTCGTCGTACCCCGGCAGCGCCTGCACGACGTACAGCGAGCGGGGCGGGAAGGTCGCCCTCACGACCATGCGCTCGGGGTTGATGATGTCCGCGATGTCGTGGCCCGGCAGCAGCCGCAGCACGATCTGCGCGGGCACCTCATCTCCCGGGTCGCTGGCGCGGGCCGGGAGGGCCGGGGCCATCATCGTCGCCATCGCCGCCATGGCCGCCAGGACCTTCGATACGCTGCTCATGTTCATGTTGCACCTATCAGGACGAAGGGAGCCCACGCCGCGATATGCCCGCGTCGGGCCCTGAGGCTTGTCCACGCGCTGCGGATCGGCCCGCACAGGCCCGGGCCCGGTCGCCCGCCATCGTACCGGTCGCCGTAGATCGACACCATGAATTCCGCGGTGGATTGATCATGCGCGGGCCAGAGGCTCATCACGAGCGATCTCGCCCCCGCGACCAGGAACGCCCTGGAAAGTCCCATCAGTTCCTCGCCCGCGGCCGCCACCGACCGTCCGGTGTCGCAGCCGCTCAGCACCACCTCGGCCCCATCCAGCCGCAGGCCGTAGATATCCCGGGCGGTCAGCCAACCATCCGCCAGTTTCACGCCCGAGGCGAGCGGGTGAGACGCGATGAAGCGGGCGTGCGTCGCCAGGTGCACCAGCGAGGCGCCGCGCATCGCTTCGGACACGCGGGCGATTGTCGCGTCAGCGCCGGTGATGAGCCGTGCGCCGCCCAGGCGCGCCGCGACGGCCCGCGCCTCGCGCTCGGCGTGGGGGATCAGTTCGTCCGATAGCCCGACGACAACGCGTGCTCCCTCGGCCGGGCCGGTGGGCCTGCGCACGAGCTGGTCCAGCACGCTGGCGCTGGGGGCGTAGGCGATTTCGAAGGCCTCGCAGAGCGGCCCGCGCCCGCCCGAGAGCGCGTGGAACGGCACGGCGTGCAGCACGCCGTGGGGGACGAAGATGATGCGCTGGAGCGGCGCGATCGACGCGCGCAGCGGGTCGATCAGCAGGCGGTGCAGGGCGGCGGTCTCGGACTCGGCGGCGGCCGCGAGCCGCTCGCCGGCGGGTCCATCGGGCAGCCCGCGCGACACGGCCCGGCCGATCTGGAAGTAGAGCCCCTCGACATGCTCGCGGATCTCGGCGGGAGTCGCCAGCCCGCGCACGACGGTCGCCCCGTCGCCTGTCGCCACGATCGCGGAGAAGCGCCCGCACTCTTCGAAGAACTCGACGAGCCCGGCGCCGGGCTCGAGCATCGCGCGGGCGGCCGCCAGCCCGACCGGCTCGCCGAACACCGATGCGTATCGGCGCGTCGCCGCGAGTCGGCCCTCGAGCCCGGCGATCTTTGATTCGTGGTCGCGCACGGCGCGGCGCCACACACCCGGCTCGTACGACCGGCGGCCCGCGGGGTCATCCAGCTGGGCGTACAGGGCGTTGAGCTCGCCGCGCAGGCGGGCGAGGTCGGCCAGCAGCTTCGCATCGCCGGGTTCGGCCGCGCTGGGGACCAGCGATTCGGCCAGCTGCCCGCCGCCGTGAAGGAGGTCAAGGAGCGAGCGGCTCTTGGCCCGTTCGGCGAGCGTGAAGGCCTCGGCCGCGGCGTCGGGCCCGTCCTGGTCGAGCACGGCGGCCACCGCGTCTTCATACACCGCCAGGCGTCCGCCGAGGAAGGCCGCGCGGAACCGGTCGGCGCCCAGCATGCCGCGCACGCGTTCCACCTCGCCGATCGCCTCGCGCAGGGTCGCCACCGCGTCCGCCAGGCGGCCCCGGGCCCGGTGCACCCGCGCGATCGCGTGCAGCAGGTCCGCCACCAGCGGGGCCAGGTCCAGCTGCCGGGCCTCGGCGAGCGCCGCGTGGGCGAGCTTGTCCGCTTCGTCGAACCGGCCCGCCTGCAGCGCGAGCGATGACAGGTGCAGCCGGGTCAGCACCAGCTCGGCCGGACGGTCCGCGAGCAGGTTCATGGCCTGCATCAGCAGCACCTCGGCCTCGGAGGCGCGGGCCGCGGCCGCCGCCTGGCTCAGGCGCACGCGGCCCAGGCCCGTCGAATGCCGCAGCGCGCTGAAGGCCTCGGCCGCGATCGCGAGCTGGGCCCGCGCCTCATCGGGACGGCCCAGCGCCACCAGCGTGCGTCCCAGCCCGGCCAGTGCGCGGGCCGACTCCCAGGCCATCCGCTTCTCCTGGAGCACGGGGGCGGCGCGGCGGTAGGCTTCCGCGGCTTCCGCGTGCATGCCGATCGCCGCGAAGGCCTCGGCCTGCTCGGCCAGCAGCCGCGCGGTGTCGCCGGGCGATTCACTCTCGCCGAGCTGCCGGAGCGCACCCTCGAAGTGGCCCAGCGCCTGGTCGAGGCGCCCCTGGCGGCTGGCGAGGTCCGCGAGATTGCCTTCCACGATGCCGGCGGCCCGCCGGGCCCCGATGCGCAGGAACTCGGCCCGCGCCGATTCGAACGCCCGCTCGGCCTCCCCGAATCGATTGAGGTCGAGCAGCGCCTCGGCCCGGTTGCTCTCGAGCTGCGCCAGCAGCATGGGTTGTTCGGTGAGTGCGAGCCGGGCGAGGTCGAAGTGCGCGATCGCCTCGCGGGGGCGGTCGCGCATCCGCTGTGTCACGCCGAGGTTGATGTCGGCCCGCGCCGCCAGCACCGGCTCGCCGGCCTCGATGAACGCGGCACGCGCGGCGAGCCCGGCCTCGACGGCATCGTCAAATCGGCCCATCCGGGCCAGGGCGTGCAGCGTGGTGAGTCGCGCGCGGGCGGCCTCGACGGGAGCGCCGGCGCTGTCGGCGAGCGCTGTGGCCTCGTTGAGCGCGCCGATCGCTTCCTGGAAGCGGTTGGCGTAAGCCAGCGCCTGGGCCCAGGCCCGCCGGGCCCGCGCCCGCGGCACCTCCGGCCCTATCGCATCCGCCAGCGCCACCAGCCGCTGCGTGACATCAAGAGCACGCGACAGGTCCGCGATCACCAGGCCCTCGGCCGCATCGATCAGCGCCGGCAGCACGCCGCGATCCAGACCCCGCGAACGGAGCAGTTCAATCGCCGGGCCCGGCTCCAGGCCCGCGATCGTCTCCAGCAGTTCGGCATGGGTCTGCTGTTCAACTGTCATTCAAGGCTCACTGTTCCAAGCCCAACCACTGTGCCGCCGATCAGCAGCCGCACATCGCACGCCGGCAGCCGGGTCTGGACCCGGAACCGCCCGGCGGCGTCGAGCACCGCGATCGCATCGGGCTCGGCCGCATCCGGCGCCACCAGCGCGACGCTTCCGGCGATCCCGCCGCCCGCGGGGTCAACCTGGCCCATGATCGTCCAGCCGCCGCCGGCGGCCTCGGTCACCGCGAGATCGATCTCCGCCTGGTCGCAGCGGAACGAGAGTTGCCGGCCCATCGCAGCGCCGCGGAACCCCGCCGTCGCCGTCTGGGCCCGGCTGTCGAAGACCAGGGCCGCAGCGCTTTCGATGGCGCGGGCCCACCACGCCGCGGCGGACGCGGCCGCACGGGCGGGCGATGCGCCGACCAGATCCCGCGCCCGGTCCACCACCGCCCGCGGCGGCAGCACCGAGTCATCGGCCCGCATGGTGTCGAAGAGCGTCCGGATCCGGGCCAAGATGGCCCCCGATCCGCCGGGCCCCTCGACCTGCCGGCGGACGGCTTCCGCCGACGCGGGATCGAGCTCACCCAGAACGTACGCGATGAGGGTCTCGAAGCTCGGCTGATCGCTGCCCACGGGTCGTACCTCCTTGCCGCCAGCAGGAGGCCCGGCCTCCCCCGAACGTACACCCAAACGCGAAGCGGGCGGCGAATTCGTTGCTTTGGTGTACCAACCCCCCGATTCAGGGCGGACACCTGCTAGCGCAGGTCCTCCAGCAGCTTCACCATCTTCTCAAGGCACCGAGCCCGGACCGGGCCGATGCTTCCCAGGGCTAGCCCTAGGCGTTCGGCGATCTCGGAATAGCTGGGCCGGGCCGGATCCAGGAACATCGCCCGCAGCATCGCCTCGCACCGGCCACCGACGGCTTCCAGGGCCAGGTGGATCCGGTGCTGGCGTTCCCACCGCAGCATCGATTCCTCGGGGGGCGCTGCCGCGTCGGGCCCGGCCAGCTCCGGTGGCAGGGAGGTTCCGCGCGCCTTGCGAGCGGCCCGCCAGCACTCTCGGTGGGCGGTGGTCATCAGCCACTTGGTCAGTGCGGCGGGGTCGCGGAGGCGGGGCAGTTCTTTCACCAGCAGCACGAACGTGTTCTGGAAGACATCTTCGCAGACATCATCCGGGAGCCGGTACCGCCGCGGGATGGAGTACACCAGCCGCTTGTAGCAGTCGATCAGGTCGTTCCAGGCTGCGCGGTCGCCCGCAGCGGCCCGTCGCGCCAGGCCGACCTCGACGGGCTCCGATACCTGACCTGGATTGGGGGGCGTTGGCGACACCTGGCGTCCCATCCTGGATCAGCGAAGACCACCGCGCGTGGAACACCACCCGCGCTGGAACCCGCGTGAAATCCCCCGGAGCCGCCAAGTCTATTTCATACCGGTCCGCCGAGCCCGGAGATCCCGCCGGATCATCCGCGCATCAAGACGAGAAATAAAATCAATCTCATCTGCGCGGTCAGGCATCGATGGCGGAGGCCGTGATGTTGGTCGCCGCCCACGTTCCGCCCATCCCGGGCTCCCAGTGCAGGCGCACCATGGCTCCCGCCTCCGACTCGCCCATGAGGTTCAGGCTCGAGTCATCGGCGGCCAGCCCGCGCAGCCGGGCCGCGGGCATGGGTGAGCCCGCCGGGATCGCCGCGGCCAGCGAGGTGACTTTCCATCCCTCGCCCGATACCGCCGGGGACCACCAGTACACCTTGAGCTCTCCAGAGTCCTTGTCGAAGCCCGCGATGTTGAGGCCATCCCACGAGGACACGTAGCTGCTGACCGCCGCCGCCGCCAGGCCGGGCCCGGCGAACATGGCGGTCAGGTCCGACTGCTCCCACCGGCCGCCGAAGCCCGGGACCCACCACGTCACCGCCACGTGGCCCGAATCGTCGATGCCGGCGAGGTTGATGCCATCCCACGAAGTCTGGTAGACGGTCAGCCCGCCGCTGAGCTTGCCGCCGCCCAGTCCGACGGTCAGGTCATCGCTGCGCCAGCCCGTCATTCCGGGCGCCCACCACACCGACCAGATATGGCCATCATCGCTCAGCCCGGCGATGTTCAGCCCGTTCCAGCGCGTGGCGTAGCTGATGAGCGGCCCGGCGAACGCGGGCATGGGCAGCCCGGCCGTGCGCAGCTCATCGCCGCGGTGGTGGAACTCCCATTCGAACTCGCCGCCCAGCCCCGAGCGTCCGCTCTGCGCGTACTCGACGAGGTCGCGAGCGCTGTCCAGGCCGGAGAGGTGCGCCAGCCCGTCCGCCCCGACCATGATGTTCAGGTCGGTGGCGATCTTGGCGGCGGCGAGGTCATCGCTCAGGATGCGGTGGCTCCACAATCCGCTGGCGGCCCGGCGGAAGAGCACCAGACCGCCGTTAACGCTGATCCCCGCGGCGTACTGGAGGCCATCCTTGCGGTCTTCCCACGTTATCGGCTCGCTCCGCAGCGCGGGCCCGCCCGACCGGGCCGCCACATCGACCCGACGCCAGGTGCGGTCGTCGTGGAGCTCGTAGATCACCGCGTTCCCGCCCGTCGCGGACTGTGCGACCGTGAAGACGGGCGTCGTCGCCGATTCGGCCCGTGCGGCCAGCCCCACGACCGGTTGATCCGCGGCGCCGGTGGTGAGGTAGAACCGCGGGATGAGCTGCGAATCGCCGCCGACAGCGAAGTTCCACGTTGCGCCGCGGCCCGCCTGGCTCAGGATCACGGTGCCGGCGTCGTGCATCCAGGTGCCCGCGGCGGTCGCGGTGCGCCCGCCGGCGTCGTAATCGGCGGTGTCGTACTGCTGGTAGGTGCCATCGGCGTCGAGCGCCAGCACGAAGTTCAGGAGCGCCGCATCTTCGGCGGAGACGCTCCGGGCCAGGGCCCCGGTCGCGACCATGCCCACGCGGTAGGTGCCGGCGATCTGGGGCATCGTCTTATCGGGGGCGATGCGGTACAACAAGCCCGTCGAGACTTCGTTGTCCGCGCGGTCCAGGTCGATGTACAGCGCGAGCTGCTTGCCCGCGCCGAGCTGCACCGACTCGTGACCCTCATGGGAGATGAGGAGCTTTCCGCCCGGCGTTACCGAGGTGATGCTGTCGGTGTCGGCCCGGGCCTCGCGCCCGACCCGGTTGATCGTCCACGTGATGGCCGAGCCGCTGATCACGGCCGAGCCCCACCGCACATCGACTTCGTGCCTGCCATCCTCCCACTCGGTGTGCAGGAACGACAGCCCCCACGAGCCTTCGGAGTCGGCGAGCGTGGCGCCCTGGGCGGGCTCCATGAGGAAGGAGAACTCGGCGCGCGCATAGGAGTCATCGCGGCCCTGGTACCATCCGCCCGAGTTCCCGTAGCGACGCAGGAAGGCCGCGCCGTTGGAATGGTCGTAGGGCTTGAAGGAGTCTTCGAAGCCCGGGCGCAGCCCGCCGTGGTCATCCAGGCCCAGGTCATCGACCGGGTAGCTCCGCGCGGGCGCGCCGCCGCCGATGCCCGCCGCGATGGACTGAGCCCGCAGGCCGCCGTGATCGTCGATCGACCCGTCGAGCACGTACGGGATCACGCCGTCGTCCGAGAACACGCCGCCGATGCCGACCGCCGTGATGCTCATCGCGAGGCGCGGCTCGAGCGATTCCAGCTGCGCAAACCCGGCGCGAGACCTGACGACCCGTGCGCTTGACTGAACACGACTTTGCATGCGCTGCTCCATCCGGGCCCGGCCCCCCGGCCCGCGCCGGCATTGCCCGGGCACAGGAGCCGCGCGGGGCGACGGAAATACACGACGCAGGAGCGGGGGTCATGGAGAGCGGGGTAGTTGATAGGCTGGGCGGGCGGCCCGCGCCGGCGTGGCTTTCGCGCCGGGATCCCCGAGTGGAGACTTCGCACGCATTATGAAGCGCGTATTGGGCCAGAGACCGGCGGCGGTGCGTGACGGCGGCGCGGGCGCGCGGGCGCCGGCCCGTCGCTCGCTGATGCTGGCGGGGATCCTCATCCTGGTGATCGGGGTGGTCTCGGCGGTCAATCCGGCGTTCGCTTCGCTCCGTAACCTGGGGGACCTGCTGGTGCAGTCGGCGCCGGTGATCATCGTGGGGTGCGGGATGACGCTGGTGGTGCTGACGGGGGAGATCGACATCTCGGTGGGGTCGCTGCTGGGGCTGTTGGCGGCGCTGATGGGCGTGTTCGCTTCGCCGCAGCACTGGGGGCTGCCGACGGCGGTCGTCATCGGCCTGACGCTCGCGGTGGGGACAGGCGCCGGGCTGCTCAACGGGCTGCTGGTCACGGTCGGGCGTGTGCCATCCATCATCGCCACGCTGGCGATGCTGACGATCCTCCGCGGGGTGACCGAGTTCATCATGGGGGGGCGGTGGATTACTGATCTTCCGCCTGGCATCCGGGCCTTGGGCACGGGCGGTGCGCTGGGAGTTCCGTGGTGTCTGTGGGTGGCGGCTGCGGTGGTCGGGGTGTCGGTGGTGATCGCGCGGCGGACGCCGCTGGGGCTGCGGCTCTACGCGGTGGGAGGGAACGCTGAGGCGGCCGGGCTGGCGCGGATCTCGACCGCGCGGGTGCGGATCTTCGCGTTCATGCTGCTGGGGCTGCTGACGGCGGTGGCGGCGCTGGTGGCGGTGCCGCAGCAGTCGGTGGTGGAGTCGGGGATCGGCGTGGGGTTCGAGCTGGTGGTGGTCACGGCGGTGGTGGTGGGCGGGACCGCGATCCGCGGCGGGACGGGCGGGATCGCGGGGACGGTGCTGGCAGCGCTGCTGCTGGGGAGCATCCGCACAGCGCTGGTGTTCCTGAACTTCGGCGAGACGGCGACCTACTGGGAGCGGGGGATTCAGGGCGGGTTCATCCTCGCGGCGGTGCTCGTGGATCACCTCGTGGCGGCGCGGCAGGGGAGCGGCGGGCGGTTCATCGGGGCGGCGGCGTGAGGGCGCCGGCCGCGAAGTCCATGCTGCACGAGGGGGTCATCGCGCTCCTGCTGATTCTCGTGATGGTGCTGGCGGCGTGGCTCGAGCCGGGGTTCATCTCGGTCGGGGCGCAGCTGGAGCTCTCGACGCACGCGTTCGAGCTGGCGCTGCTCGCGCTGCCCATGACCTTCATCATCATCGCGGGGGGGATCGACCTCTCGGCGGGCTCAACGATGGCGCTCGCGTCGGTGACCCTGGGGCTGCTGCACCAGGCGGGCACGCCGCTGTGGCTGGCGAGCGCCGCGGCGGTGTCTGTCGGCGCGGCGGCGGGGGCTGTGAACGGCATCTTCGTGTCGGCGGTGCGGATCCACCCGCTCATCGTGACGCTGGCGACGCTGGCGGCGTACCGCGGGCTGGCCGAGGGGATAAGCCTCGGGCGGCCCGTCTCCGGCTTTCCCGAGGGCTTCCAGTGGATCGGCGCCGGGACTGTGCTGGGGGTTCCCGTGCCGGTGCTTGTCTTGATCGTCGCCGTGATGGTCGCGGGGGTTGTGCTCTCGAGGACGGTGGCGGGGCACTGGGTGTACACCATCGGGGGCAATGAGCTGGCGGCCCGGCACTGCGGTGTGCCGGTGGGGCGGGTGCAGTTCGGGCTGTACACGCTGTCGGGGATGGCGGCGGGGCTGGCGGGGGTTGTGTTCGCGGCGCGGCGGAATACGGCGAAGGCGGACATCGGGGCGGGGATCGAGCTGGAGGTGATCACGGCGGTGGTGCTGGGCGGGGTCAGCATCTTCGGCGGCCGGGGGACGATCACGGGGACGGTGCTGGGCGTGGCGCTGATCCACGAGCTGCGGGAGCTGGTCGGCTGGCACTGGCGGCGCGATGAACTTATCCTGATCGTCATCGGTGTCATCCTGGTCGGGTCGGTCCTGCTCAACAACCTCGCCTCGCGCCGCCGGGCCTGATGCGGGCCCGGTATGGCCCGGCGTCGGAGAAGCCGCGAATGAAGTCGTCCGCTGGTGTGTGGTGTGCGGCGCTGGGGGTGATCGCGGCGGTGGCCATCACGGCCGCGGCGGTCGCGGGGGGTGTGTCCGGGCACGAAGGTGCGCGGGCCGAGACCGCGGCGAAGAAGATCACGATCTGCCTGTTGCCCAAGAAAAAGGGGTTGCCGTACTTCACCACCTGCGCCAAGGGCGCTGAGGAAGCGGCGAAGGAGCTCGGCAACGTCGAACTCATCTACGACGGGCCGACGGACGGTTCGCCGGAGAAGGCCGCGGGGATGGTCGACCGCTGGGCCCTGCAGAAGGTCGATGTGATCGCGGTGTCGCCCAACGACCCGGAGGTGCTGGGGCAGGCGATGAAGAAGGCCCGGCAGAAAGGTGTGCACATCATCACGTGGGATGCCGACGCCGCGCCGGACGCCCGCGAGTTCATGGTGAACCAGGCGACGGGCCGGGACATCGGTTATGCGCTGGTGGACACGATGGCGAAGGACATCGGCGGGGCGGAGCCGGAGGGCGAAGTCGCGATCATCACGGCGACGCTGACGGCCGCGAACCAGAACGAGTGGATCAAGCACATGAAGGAGCGGCTCGGGAAGTACCCGAAGCTGACGCTGGTGGCGGTGAAGCCCTCCAACGAGGATCAGCGCCTCGCCTTCCAGGTCACGCAGGACCTGCTGAAGGCGCACCCCAAGCTCAAGGGCATCTTCGGGATCAGCTCGGTCGCGTTCCCCGGGGCGGCGGAGGCCGTCAAGCAGTCCGGCAGGAGCGGCGCGGTGCTGGTGACAGGCCTCGCCACGCCCAACGACATGAAGGCGTACGTGCACGACGGCACCGTCAGGTCGGTCGTCCTGTGGAACACGGGCGACCTGGGGTACCTGACGGTGCGGGCCGCGGCGGCGCTCGCATCGGGCACGCTGAAGGCCGGGGACCACGAGCTGGATGCGGGGCGGCTGGGCACGAAGAAGATCGAGGGCGACCAGATCCTGCTGGGCCAGATCCTCGTGTTCACCAAGGACAACATCGACGATTTCGATTTCTGATTCCGCCCGCCTACAGGTCATCGATCAGCACGATGTGCACGGCGCGCGGGCCGTGGACCCCGGTGATGAGGATGCCCTCGATGTCGGCCGTCTTGCTCGGGCCTGTGATGAGCACGAGGCTGCTGGGCAGCGCTGCGGGGTCGGGCCGGAAGTCCACGAGGTCGGCGATCACATCGGACTCGCGCACGATGGCGATGTGAACGGGCGGGACGAGGCTGAGCCCGCGGCCCCGGCCGGGCCCGGATGCGCAGAGCAGCGTCCCGGTCTCGGCGATCGCGACTTGAACATCCGTGATGCCGGCATCGGCGGAGTAGAGGGGATCGAGGCCCGGCCCGTCGCGCCAGGGGACGAGTTCGATGCCTTGTGCGGCGTACTCAGGCCCGCCGAGACGGACGGTGATTTCCTTCAGGAACGGCACATCGGCGACGGCGATGCGGCGCACGCCGAGCTCGTTGAGGAGCCGGAGCACGCGGTTGGCGGCGCTGAGCGCTGTGGCCCGGTGCACGATCATCCCGGCCGCGGCGGCGCGGGCGGCGAAGGTTGCGGTGAGGTCCGCATCCGGGGCGATGAGGCGCACGGTGGACTGGTCAGCATTGGGGGTGGGGGTGGGGGTGGGGGCGGGGGGGATGGCTGCCGGGCCGCGGCCCAGCCGGGCCGAGACACGGGCGATGAAGGAGGCGCGGTCGGTTCCGGGGAAGGGCGCATCGTTCATGCCGGGCCTCCCCTGTGATCGCGCCACCAGGCCCGGAAGCAGCGGCGGGTGGGCGTTGGGAAATCGCGCTCGCGAGTCCAGCGGGAGAGCATGCCGGGCCCGCGCGAGAGCCAGCCGCGCGAGGAGTAGGGATCGCCCCGGCCCGGCGTGCCGTCGAGCGCGGCGAGGAGGCGGAGGGCGATGCGCTGGATGGATGAGGCAGTGCGGTAGGTCCAGGCCCGGCGCAGTGACCACGCCCAGAGGCGGAAGGCGGCGCGTTCCCAGGATCCGGAGATGCGCTGCTCGACCATGAGCTTGCGGAGCTGGATGAGCTGGCGCGGAAGGTCGATCTTGACGGGGCAGGCTTCGAAGCAGGCGCCGCAGAGCGAGGAGGCGTGGGGGAGGTCTGGGTAGTTGGCCGGGCCCAGCAGGTGCGGCGTGATGGCGGCGCCGATCGGCCCGGAGTACACCGAGCCGTAGCTGTGGCCGCCGATCTTGCGATAGACCGGGCAGGCGTTGAGGCAGGCGCCGCAGCGGATGCAGCGCAGGAGTTCGCGGGTTGGTTCGCGGAGGAGGTCGGTGCGGCCGTTGTCGAGCAGGATGAGGTGCAGCTGCTCGGGCCCGTCGTGCTCATCGGGGCGGCGCGGGCCGGTGATGATGTGCGTGTAGCAGGTGAGCGGCTGGGCGGTGCTGCTGCGGGCCAGGACCTTGAGCAGGACCGGCAGGTGGTCCATGGCGGGGATGAGTTTCTCGATGCCTGCGAAGGCGATATGGATGCGGGGCGCGCTGGTGCAGAAGCGGCCGTTGCCCTCGTTGGTGCACAGCACGATCGAGCCGGTCCGGGCGATGAGGAAGTTGGCGCCGCTGATGCCCAGGTCGGCGGCGCGGTACTTGCCGCGGAGGTGCTCGCGGGCTATCTCGGCGAGGCGGGCCGGGTCGTCGGTGTAGGGGACGCCGAGCTCGCGGGTGAAGGCCCGGCCGACGGAGGTGCGGTCCTTGTGGATCATCGGCGTGACGATGTGGGAGGGGGCATCGTGGTCGAGCTGGATGATGAACTCGCCCAGGTCGGTCTCGATGGTCTCGATCCCGGCGGCCTCGAGCGCAGGGACGAGGCGCGTCTCCTCGGTGACCATGGATTTGCTCTTGACGCACAGCCGGCAGCCGTTGCGGTGGGCGATCTCGAGGCAGATGGCGTTGGCGGCGTCCGCATCGACGGCGTAGTGAACGTGGACTCCCGCGGCGATCGCGTTGTCGATGAACTCTTCGAGATAGCGGTCGAGGTGGTCGAGGGTGTGCTGCTTGATGGATCCGGCGAGTGTTCGGAGACTGTCGTAGCGGTCGCCGAAGGTGTCGGCGAACGCGGCCCGTCGTCCGCGGTCCTTGCCGATCGTCGCCGCGCCGATGAACTGCTGGAGCTGGATGTCGCGGACCGCCTTGGCCGCGCGGGGGCGGAGGTCGAAGGGAAGTTCGACGTCGAGGGGGCTTGCGGCTTCGGAGTCGGTGGTCATGGCCGGGCCTCGCCGGCGCGCGGCGGCCCGGGCTCGAGCAGGCCCATGCCTTCCGCGATGATCTCTGGGAGGCTTTTGAAATCGACCGCGTGGCCCGCGCGGCGGCACGCGCCGGCGATGTTCATGGTGCAGCCCGGCTCGCTGCTGACGACCGTGCCGGCGCCGCTGGCCCGGATGGCGGCGGCCTTGTCGCGGGCCATCGCGGCGGAGATCTGGTCGTACTTGGTGGAGAACGTGCCGCCGAATCCGCAGCACTGCTCGGGGTTCTCCAGCGGCGTCAGCTCCAGGCCTTCGATCTGGCGGAGGAGGCGGGGCGTCTCGGTGGTGACGCCGATGCCGCGGAGGTGGCAGGAGTAGTGATAGGTGGCCCGGCCCGTCCAGCGCACACCCAGCGCCGCAAGGTCGACCTTCAGCACATTGACCAGGAACTCGCCGAACTCGAAGGTCTTCTCGGCGAGGGCGCGGGCCGCGGCGGCGTCGGGGCTGTCGGCGAGGATGGCGGGGTAGTGCTCGCGGACCATCGAAGCGCACGAGCCCGAAACGGTCACGATGTGCTCGCTGGCGGCGAAGATGCGGATCATCCGGGCCGCCAGGGCGCGGGCCTCGGGCGCGAACCCGTTGTTGTGCATGGGCTGGCCGCAGCAGGTCTGGCCCGCGGGGAAATCGACAGCGCAGCCGAGCCGCTCGAGCACCTTGACCGCCGCGATCCCGGCCCGCGGGAAGTACGAATCGCCCAGGCAGGTGATGAACAGGGAGACTCGCAACGCGGCTCATCCTCTTTATCGCAGGAACGCATCGGCGAGCCCGGCATCCACGCTGATCGTCTGGCCCGTGGTCTTGGCGAGCCGTCCGCTCACGAGGAGGAACGCGGCCTCGGCCTGATCCTCGGGCGTGATAGCCTTCTTGAGGAGCGTCCGGGCCGCGTAGAACGAGCCGAGCTTGGCGATGAGGCTGTCGGTCGATTCCTCTTGCGTGAAGGCGATGCCGTACTTGGCCAGCGAGGCGATGACGCGCTCGCGCGGGAACATCGAGCTGCCCTCGATGACGGTCGCCGGCGCCACGCCGTTGACGCGGACCAGCGGGGCGAGCTCGACGGCGAGCTCGCGGACGAGGTGGTTCGCCGCCGCCTTGCTCGTGTCGTACGCGAGGCTGCCTTTCTTCGCCACAACCGCGTTCACACTGGTCGTCAGCACCAGGCTCGCGGGCAGGCCCTGCTCGCGCCAGATCCGGGCCGATTCATCCGCCACCAGGTACGCGCCGGTGACGTTGACCGCAAAGGTGCGGGCCCAGCTTCCATCGGCGATGCGCCCGGAGGTGTCGGGCGGCACGAACACACCCGCGGTGATGACGACGCTGTCCACGCCGCCGTAGGCCAGGATGGCCTGGTCGAGGGCGGCCCGGATGCTGGCCCGGTCGGTGAGATCGGCGGCGAGGCCGATGGCGGGCCCGCAAGAGCTGATCCCGCTCCCGGCGACTCCGATGCCGGCGCCCTGCCGGGCCACGACGGCCTCGGCGGTGGTGCGGGCGCCGACCTGGTCCAAGTCGATGCACGCGATGTGGGCGCCCTCGGATGCGCATCGCTTGGCGACGGCCCGGCCGATGCCGCCGGCGGCACCGACCACGACCGCGACCTGCCCGGCGAGTTCGCGCTCGGGGGGCATGCGGCGGAGCTTGGCTTCTTCGAGCAGCCAGTACTCGATGTCGAAGGCCTCCTGCTGCGGGAGCGCGACGTACTCGCCGATGGCCTCGGCGCCGCGCATCACCTCCACCGCGCAGGTGTAGAACTCGGCGGTGACCCGCGATTCGCTCTTGTTCTTGCCCCACGCGATCATGCCGACGCCGGGGATGAGGATCACGGAGGGGTTGGGGTTGCGCATCGCGGGCGAATCGGAGCGGCGGCAGCGCGCGTAGTACGCGGCGTAATCCTCGCGGTACCGGGCCAGCTCGGCGTCGAGGCGCGATTTGAGCCCGGCGATGTCCCCCGCCTCGGGGGACCAGTCAACCAGCATCGGCTTGATCTTGGTGCGCAGGAAGTGGTCCGGGCAGGAAGTGCCCAGCTCGGCAAGCCGGACCGCATCACGGCTGTTCACGAACCGCAGGATGGCCTCGTCATCCTGGATGGTGGCGATCTGCCGCGGCCAGTTGCCTGTGCCTCCGGCGACGAGCCGCCCGCGCAGCCACGGAAGAAACTGGGTGAGCACGGCCCGGCGCTCATCGGGCGGGAGCGCCCGGTGGGCGGCGCCGCCGAAGGTCTGTTCACCGCGGTCGTGGGCGGCGATGTACGCGGCGGCCTTCTCGATGAGGCGGAGCGAAAGGTCGTAGCAGGCGCGGTCGTCATCGGCCCAGTTGATGAGCCCGTGCTGGCCGAGGATGGCGCCCTTGGCGCCCGGGTGCTGGCGGCAGACCTCGGCGAGGCGCAGGCCGAGATCGAAGCCGGGGCGCTGCCAGGGGAGCCAGATGACCTCATCGCCGTAGATGGCCCGGGTCAGTTCCGGCCCGCTGCGCGAGGCGGCGACCGAGATGACCGCGTTGGGGTGGGTGTGGTCGACGTGGCGGTGAGGGACGAAGGCGTGCAGGGGGGTGTCGATGGATGAGGCGCGGGGGTTGAGGTTGAAGGTGCAGTGGCCGTACATGCTGACCATCTCATCTTCGATCGGCGTCTTGGGCCCGCGCGGCTCGGCCCGCTGGTAGGTCGCGCGCAGGCCCAGCAGGCGGTCCTGGTAGAGTGACGAGAAGAACGATTTGTCGGCGGTGCGCAGGTCGCCGCCGGAGCCCTTGACCCAGAGCACATCGACCATCTCGCCGGTGAGGGGGTCCTTCTCGCGCACCTTGGCCGACGTGTTGCCGCCGCCGGTGTTGGTGATGCGCTGGTCCTGCCCCAGCAGGTTGGAGCGGTAGACCAGCCGGGCGACGGGGTCCATCGTCCGGGCCCGCTGATCATCCCACAGGTGGTTCACGAAACGGAATGTCTGGTTCTCCGCCACGCTCGCCGATCTCCCCTCGCGGTGCGGGTCTGCGGGCCCCGCCGGCGGCGCCCGTTCCGCTTCCTTGTGCCGTCCGATCCGGCGTGAAGGCAAGTCTAGCCGCATCCGCCGCGCACTCGGGGCCGGGCCCGGTGCGGTATGCTGGCCCGTACCTATGAAACTGCCCCGTGGCCTGTCCGAGCAGGACCTCTGCCGCCGCCTCGACCGCTTCGAGCTCGAGACGCCGTCGTGGGGGTACGCCGACACGGGCACCCGGTTCGGCAAGTTCTTCCAGGATGCGGCGGCGGCGACCATCGAAGAGAAGCTCGCGGATGCCGCCGCGGTGCACGGCGTGACCGGGTGCTGCCCCCGAGTTGCCCTGCACGTGCTGTGGGATTTCGCGGCGGGGACGGACCCCTCGGCCGTGGCGGCCCGCGCCGGCGCGCTGGGCCTGCGGATCGGTTCGATCAACCCCAATGTGTTCCAGGACCAGTGCTACAAGCTCGGGTCGCTGACCAACCGGGATGCCGCGGTGCGCGGGCGGGCCCTCGACCACATCATCGAGAGCATCGGGCTCGCCCAGCGGACGGGTTCGGATGTGCTCAGCCTGTGGTTCGCGGACGGCACGAACTACCCGGGTCAGGGTCATATTCGCCAGCGCAAACGCTGGCTCGCCGAGGCGCTGGCCCGTGTGCACGCGGCGCTGCCGCCCGGCATGGCGATGCTGGTCGAGTACAAGCCCTTCGAGCCGGCCTTCTACCACACCGACATCGCCGACTGGGGGATGGCGGCCGCCTTCGCCCGCGCCGCCGGGCCGCGGGCCAGGGTGCTCGTCGACACCGGGCATCACCTGCCGGGGTGCAACATCGAGCACATCGTCGCGTTCCTCATCGATGAGGGGATGCTGGGCGGGTTTCACCTCAACGACCGCAAGTACGCCGATGACGACCTGACCGTCGGGGCCATCGACCCCTACCAGTTCTTCCGCGTCTTCCAGGAGATCGTGCTCGCCGAACGGGAGATGGGCCGCGACCTGCCGATCGCGTACATGATCGATCAGTCCGAGAGCATCAAGCCCAAGACCGAGGCGATGCTCGAAACGGTCGTCGCCGCGCAAGAGCAGTTCACGCGGGCCATGCTCGTCGACCACGCCGCCGCGGCCGAGGCCCGGGCCCGGGATGATGTCGTCATGGCGGAGCGGGCGCTCAAGGATGCGTTCGCCGCCGATGTGCGCCCCTTCCTCGCCGACTACCGGGCCGCGCGCGGGCTGCCGCGTGATCCGCTCGACGCCTTCCGTCAGAGCGGGTACCTCGCGCGGGCCGCCGCCGATCGCGCGCCGCGGAAGCGGAACACCACCGCGTCGTACGCCTGAGGCCGCATGCCCGTCAGCGACCACTACCTCGCGATCGATCTGGGCGCCGCCAGCGGCCGCGCGGTCCTGGGTTCGTTCGATGGCGCCCGGCTCACGCTGCGTGAACTCCACCGGTTCCCGAACGGGCCGGTGCAGCGCCCCGGCGGGCTCTTCTGGGATGCGCCCCGGCTTCTCGCGGAAGTGAAGCAGGGGCTTCGGCTGGCGGCCCGCGCCGGTGTGAAGCTCAGCGGCATCGGCATCGATACCTGGGGGGTGGACTACGGGCTGCTGTCGCCGGGCGGGGAGCTGCTCGGCTTGCCCCGCCACTACCGCGACCCGCGGACCCGGGGCCTGATGGATGAGGCCGCGAAGGTGGTCCCGCGCGACCGGATCTACGCGCGCACCGGCATCCAGTTCATGGAGATCAACACGCTGTACCAGCTCATGGCCGAGCAGCGAGCTCCCGACAACCCGCTGGCCCGGGCCCAGACGCTGCTGTTCATGCCCGACCTGCTCAACTTCTGGCTCACGGGCCGCCGGTGCAGCGAGCAGACCAACGCCAGCACCTCGCAGCTCTTCGACACCGCCGATCGAGCATGGGCGACCGATCTCATCACGGAGCTGGGCCTGCCCGCGCGGATCTTCCCTGAGGTGGCCGCGCCCGGCACGACCGTGGGGATTCTGGCCCGCGCGGTGGCCGAGGAGACCGGCGTCGGGCCCGTTCCGGTCATCGCGCCCGCGAGCCACGACACCGGGTCGGCGGTCGCCGCCGTGCCGGCGTCCGGCCCGGCGTCGGATTGGGCGTATATCAGTTCGGGCACGTGGAGCCTTGTGGGCCGGGAACTTGCAGCGCCCCTCCGGACACCCGAGGCGCTCGCCGCCAACTTCACCAACGAGTGCGGCGTGGGGAACACGATCAGATTCCACAAAAACGTCGCGGGGCTCTGGCTTCTCCAGGAATGCCAGCGTCACTGGGCGGGCCTGGATCGCCGGTACACCTTTGATCAGCTGCGCATCCTCACGCTCGCCGCGCCGTCGCTGAGCGCATTGATCGACCCCGATCACCCCTCCTTCGGCGAGTTCGCCGACATGCCGGCCCGGATCCGGGAGTTCTGCGCCCGCGCGGGCGGGCCGGAGCCCGCCACCGACGGCGCGATCGCGCGCTGCATCCTCGAGAGCCTGGCCCTGCGGTGCGCAGCTGTGATCGATCGCCTCGAAGCCCTCACGGGGCCCGTGCGCGTCATTCACCTGGTGGGCGGGGGGAGCCGCAACGACCTGCTCTGCCAGTTCACCGCCAACGCCGCCGGGCGGCCCGTGCTGGCCGGGCCCGTCGAAGCGACCGCGGCGGGCAACGCCATGGGCCAGGCTCTTGCGCTGGGCCGGGTGGCATCGCTGGGCGACATCCGCGCGGTCATCGCCGCATCGTTCCCGATCGTGCGCTACGACCCGCAGGATCAGGCCGCGTGGGAGCGGGCCCGGGCCGTTCAGGCCCGGATGGTGTAGTGGCGCGTGGCCGCGAGCTTGCGCGCGAGGTCGGCCCGGAAGTCGGGGTGGGCGATCGAGCAGAGGGCTTCGCCGCGCTGACGGAGCGAGAGGCCGTAGAGGTTGACGGCGCCGTACTCGGTGACGACCCAGTGGACGTGCCCGCGGGTGGTGACGACGCCGGCGCCGGCGGCGAGTTCGGCGGTGATGCGGGAAATCCTGCCGCCCGCGGCGGTGGAAGGCAGGGCGATGATGGGCTTGCCGCCCTCGGAGAGCGCAGCGCCGCGGATGAAGTCCATCTGGCCGCCGATACCGGAGTAGATGCGGTGCCCCATGGAGTCAGCGCAGACCTGGCCCGTCAGGTCGACCTCCAGGGCGCTGTTGATGGCGACGACCTTGGGGTTCTTGCGGATCATCGCCGTGTCGTTGGTGCGGTCGCAGCCGTGGAACTCGACGAGGGCGTTCTCGTGCACGAAGTCGTAGAGGCGGCGCGAGCCGTTCACGAAGCTGGTCACGGTCCGGCCCGGGTGGACTTTCTTGAGGCGGTTGGTGACGACGCCGTTCTCGATCAGTTCGATCAGCCCGTCCGAGAACATCTCGGAGTGCACGGCGAGGTCGCGTTTGTTGCCCAGCCGGGCCAGAACGGCATCGGGGATCGCCCCGATGCCCATCTGGAGCGTCGAGCCGTCCTCGACCAGGTCGGCGATCAGCTCGCCGATGCGGGATTCGATCGGGCCGATCGGCGTCGGGGGATGGTCGGGCAGGGCCCGGTCGGTCTCGAACCACGCCGTCAGCTTGCGGCGCTCGACGACGGTGTTGCCGCTGGTCCGCGGCATCTGCGCGTTGATCTCGGCGATGACCATCGGCGCGGTGTCCACCGCGGCGCGGGCCGTGTCGACCGATGTGCCCAGCGTGTGCATGCCGTGGCGGTCGGCGGGTGAGAGCTGCACGAACGCGGCGTCGAGTTTGACCCGCCCGCTGTAGAACAGGGCGGGCACATCGGAGAGGAACACGGGAACGAAGTCGGCCCGCCCGTCCTGCACGGCGGGCCGGGCGGCCGGGCCCGTGAAGAACGAGCAGGAACGGATGCGCCCCGCAACCTCGGGGGACACGAACGAGCTGGTTCCCTCGGTGTGCAGGTGGTAAACGGTGATGTCCCGCAGGTCATCGCGGGAAGCAAGGGCGTCCAGCAGGGGCACCGGCGTGGCGGCGCAGCCGTGGACGAAGATGTGCATGCCGCTGCGTATGCCGGAAACCGCATCCAGGGCGGAACTCACACGTGCCATCGACATTCCCTCCCGCGGGTCAGGGGAGCCGACCCTGAGTTACCGTACCCCGCGCCTCCGGCCCCTTCAAATGCGGACAAGCAGGGAATATGCTCCGTTTGTCGGATGACGGTCGGCGGCGCGCAACTTGCACCGCCGGAGGATGCTCCCATGCCGCTTCCCCCGCTCGAGACCGCGGGCCGATTCAGCGCGCCGGGCCGCGATCGATGGCTCCAGCTCGTCGAGGCCGACCTGAAGGGCGCGCCCTTCGAACGCCGCCTCATCACGCACACCTACGAGGGGATCCACATCCAGCCCCTCTACACCCGCGCCGACGCCGGGCCCGCCGCCTCCGGGTTCACGGGCCTCATGCCCATGACGCGCGGCGCCCGCGTGCTCGGCAACAGCCAGGTCGGCTGGGAGATCCGCCAGGAACGCGGCGAGGCCGATCCCGCGGCGGTCAACGAAGCGATTCGTGATGACCTGGCGGGCGGCGTCGCGTCGGTGGTGCTGCGGCTGGATGCCTGCGCCCGGGCCGGGCTCGATCCCGTCGACCCGCACGGCGCCGCCCTCGCCGCGACCGATGGCGCAGCCGCCTACGGCGTCGATGACCTCGACCGCGCGCTCGAGGGTGTTCACCTCGAGATGATCGGTGTCTGCCTCGAGCCCGGCGCCGCGTTCCTTCCCGCCGCGGCGCTGCTGGCCGCGCTGTGGGCCCGGCGCGGTGTGCCGCCGGAAGCGGCCTCGGGCGCCTTCCAGTCCGACCCGCTCGCCGTTCTGGCCCGCGATGGGCACCTGCCGTACTCGGTCGATGAAGGCCTGGCCCGGCTCGCGGACCTCGCGGTGTGGACGGGCCGGACATACCCGCGAGTCCGCGCTGTTCGCGTCGGCACCGCCGCGTATCACCACGCCGGCGCCACCGCCACGCAGGACCTGGCGTTCTCGATGGCGACCGCGCTCGAGTATCTCCGCGCGATGACCCGCGCGGGCCTGACGCCGGAACGGGCGGCCGGGCAGGTCCTTTTTTCCTACGCCGTGGGCTGCGGGTTCTTCCTGGCCGCGGCCAAGCTCCGGGCCGCGCGCAGGATGTGGGCCCGCGTTGTCGAGGCGTGCGGGGGCGGCGCCGAGGCCCGCCGCATGGTGATGTACGCGCGGCCCAGCAAGCGGGTGCTCACGACGCGCGATCCGTGGGTCAACCTGCTGCGCAACACGGCGTGCGTCTTCGCCGCGGGAATCGGCGGCGCGGATGCGATCGCGAGCGCCCCGTTCGACTCGACGCTGGGCGAACCTTCCGCGCTGGGGCGGCGGATCGCGAGGAACACGCACCATCTGCTCATGGAAGAGTGCCGGCTGCACCGCATCGCCGACCCGGCGGGCGGCTCGTGGTACATCGAGAAGCTGACGGATGAACTGGCGCAGAAGGCGTGGGTGATCCTGCAGGCCATCGAGGCCCGCGGCGGCATGGCCCGTGCGCTCGCGGATGGCTGGATCGCCGGGCAGATCGACACCGCCGCGCAGCCGCGTATCCACAACCTCGCGACGAGGAAGGAGATCGTGGTCGGCGTCAGCGACTTCCTGGATGTGCACGAGTCGGCGCCGCACCCGGCGCCGCCCGACCGGGCCCGGATCATCGCCGATGCCTGCCGGCGCCTCGCGGCCCGGGCCGCCCGCCCGTCCGGCGATGAGGCGCCCGCGCCGATCGGCGGGCCGGCGGGCGAGCGAAGCGCCTGGGCCGCGCGGCGGGCGGCCGCCGGAGCCTCGATCGGTGAACTCTCGGCAGACCTGGGCGTCGGCCCGGGCCGGGCCGCCGTGCTGAAGGCGGCGGTCGCCGTTCACCCGTTCGCCGAGCCGTTCGAGCACCTGCGGGAAGCCAGCGATCGGTACACCGATCAGTGCGGCTCCCGGCCGCGCGTGGCCCTCGCCGCGATCGGCCCGGTGGCGGAGCGCCTGCCGCGGGTGAACTTCTGCCGCAACCTCTTCGCGGCGGGGGGCTTCGAAGTGCTGGGTGGCGAGGGTGACGGATCGATCGCGGCCGCGGCGGCGGCGTTCGCCGCGAGCGGCGCGCACCTCACCGTCATCTGCGGGAGCGATGAGCAGTACACCCAAGCCGTCCCCGCGCTGGCGCCGCTCCTGCGCAGCGCCGGCGCGCACCAGATCATCCTCGCCGGCAACCCCGGCCCGGCCGAGGCCGCGTACCGCGCTGCCGGAGTTGACCGCTTCGTCTTCGTCAGGTGCGATGTGGTGGCACTCCTGAGCGAGCTCCTCGAGGAAGAGGGGGTGGCCTCATGACGGTGATCCCCGACTTCGCGACCGTGCCCCTGGGTGATGCGCGGCCCGACCTCGATGCGCGCCGCTGGTCAGAGCTGGTGCACGAGGCGACGGGCCGCTCTCCCGGGCAGCTCGCATGGCAGACGCCGGAGCTGCTCGACATAAAGCCCGAGTACCACGAGGAGGACCTGCACGGCGTTGAGCACCTTGACGGCCTGCCGGGCCTGCCGCCGTTCGTCCGCGGCCCGTACCCCACCATGTACGTGCTCAAGCCCTGGACCGTGCGCCAGTACGCGGGCTTCAGCACCGCGGAAGCCAGCAACGCGTTCTACCGGGCCAACCTGGCCGCCGGGCAGAAGGGGCTCTCGGTCGCCTTCGACCTGGCCACCCACCGCGGTTACGACAGCGACCACCCGCGCGTCGCGGGCGATGTGGGCATGGCCGGCGTTGCGATCGACAGCGTGCTGGACATGGCCACGCTCTTTGCCGGCATCCCCCTCGACCGCATCAGCGTCTCGATGACGATGAACGGCGCGGTGCTGCCGGTGCTGGCGATGTTCATCGTCGCGGGCGAAGAACAGGGCGTCGCGCCGGCCCGGCTGTCGGGCACGATCCAGAACGACATCCTCAAGGAGTTCATGGTCCGCAACACCTATATCTATCCGCCGGGCCCGAGCATGCGGATCATCGGCGACATCTTCGACTTCTGCGCCCGCCGCATGCCCAGGTTCAACAGCATCTCGATCAGCGGTTACCACATGCAGGAGGCGGGCGCGACGGCCGACATCGAGCTGGCCTACACGCTCGCCGACGGCCTGGAGTACCTGCGCACCGGCGTGGCCCGGGGTCTCGACATCGACGAGTTCGCCCCGCGCCTCAGCTTCTTCTGGGGCATCGGCACGCACTTCCTGATGGAAGTCGCCAAGCTCCGGGCCGCGCGGCTGCTGTGGGCGTCCATCGTCCGGCAGTTCAATCCGAAGAACGAGCGGAGCATGTCGCTGCGGGCCCACAGCCAGACCAGCGGCTGGAGCCTCACCGCGCAGGATGTCTACAACAACGTCGTGCGCACCTGCATCGAGGCGATGGCCGCGACGCAGGGGCACACGCAGAGCCTCCACACCAACGCGCTCGATGAGGCCCTGGCCCTGCCCACCGAGTTCTCGGCCCGGATCGCCCGCAACACCCAGCTCTTCCTCCAGCTCGAGACCGACACCTGCCGCGTCATCGACCCGTGGGGCGGCTCGTACGCCGTGGAGCGCATGACCCACGACCTCGCGCAGCGCGCCTGGTCGCACATCGCGGAGATCGAAGAGCTCGGCGGCATGGCCCGGGCCATCGAGGCGGGCATTCCCAAGATGCGCATCGAGGAGGCCGCCGCCCGGGCCCAGGCCCGGATCGACTCGGGCCGGCAGACGGTGGTGGGGGTCAACAAGTACCGGCCGGGCCGGGCCGAACCGGTCGATGTCCTCCGCATCGACAACTCCGCCGTGCGCGAGGCGCAGGTGGCGCGCCTGGCGCAGCTCCGGGGCTCGCGGGATGGCCCGCGCGTCGAGCGCACGCTCACCGCCCTGGAGTCGGCGGCCCGTGAAGGGGCGGGGAACCTGCTGGAACTCTCGATCGAAGCAGCACGGGCCCGGGCCACCGTAGGGGAGATCTCCATGGCGCTCGAGAATGTCTTCGGTCGGCATCAGGCGGCCGTGCGGGCCGCGCGTGGCGTCTACGCCGGTGAGGCGGGCCCGGACGAACCGGGCCTCGCCGCTGTCCGCCAGCGCGCTGCGGCCTTCGAGCAGCGCGAGGGCCGCCGCCCGCGCCTGCTGGTCGCCAAGATGGGCCAGGATGGCCACGACCGCGGCCAGAAGGTCGTCGCCAGCGCCTTCGCCGACATGGGGTTCGATGTCGACATCGGCCCGCTCTTCCAGACCCCCGATGAGGTCGCCCGCCAGGCCGTCGAGAATGATGTCCACATCGTCGGCATCTCCTCGCTCGCCGCGGGGCACCTCACGCTCGTGCCCGCGCTGATGAAGTCGCTGGCTCAGGCGGGCCGGCCCGACATCCTCGTCGTGGTCGGCGGTGTCGTTCCTCCGCAGGATTACCCGGAACTGGAGCGCATGGGCGTCGCCGCCATCTTCGGGCCCGGCACCGCGATCGGGCCCGCCGCCCTGCGCGTGCTGGATGAACTCGAGCGCGGGCGCGGGCCTGCCGGCGGCGCATCGTGAGCCGGGCCGGCGAGAACAGCTCTCCGGGATTTGCGATGAGCGTCATCGCGCTCACGGACCACCATCCGCAGGCCCGCCCCCCGCGCCCGCCCGCGCCGCCGCCGTTATCGACCGAGCAGATGGTCGCGGGCGTCACCTCGGGCGACCGAGCGGTGCTGGCCCGGGCCATTTCCCTCATCGAATCGACGAACCCGGCGCACGCGGAACAGGCCGATGAGGTGCTCCGGGCGCTGCTGCCCCGCACGGGCCGGGCCGTGCGCATCGGCATCACCGGCGTCCCGGGCGCGGGCAAGTCCACGTTCATCGAGCGGCTGGGCCTCATGCTCTGCGGCCGGGGAATGCGCATCGCCGTGCTGGCGATCGATCCCTCCAGCACAATTTCGGGCGGCTCGATCCTGGGCGACCGCACCCGCATGGGCCGCCTGGCGACCGAATCACGGGCGTTCATCCGGCCGTCTCCGAGCGGCGGCACGCTCGGCGGCGTGGCCCGGCGGACCCGCGAGGCCGGGCTGCTGTGCGAGGCCGCGGGCTTCGACGCCGTGCTCATCGAGACGGTGGGCGTCGGGCAGTCCGAGACCGTCGTAGCCGACATGTGCGACTGCGTGCTGACGCTGGCGCTGCCGGGCTCCGGCGATGAACTGCAGGGGGTGAAGCGCGGGCTGCTCGAGATCGTGGACATCATCGCGGTGAACAAGGCCGATGGCGACAACGTGGCCCGGGCCCGCATCGCCGCGGGCGAGCTGACGACCGCCGTCCGCATGCTCCGGGCCGGGGCGCCCGCGCCGGTGGTGACGTGCAGCGCCGCCACCGGTGAAGGCGTCGAGGCCATCTGGGGTCTGATCGATCGCCACGTAGAGGGCCTGAGAGTGACGGGCCGGCTCGAGGCCCGGCGGCGTGAGCAGCGGCTGCGCTGGATGCGATCGCTGATCGATGACCGTCTGCGCATGCTGCTCGCGGCTTCCCCAGCGGCGGCCGCGGCGCTGGCGGCGGCCGAGGCGGGCGTTCGGGATTCGGCCATGACTCCCGGGGCCGCGGCCCGGCGCGTCATCGCTGCATTCCTGGCCGATGCACGGGGAATCGGCCCGGTTTGAGCGCCCGGTGCGCGGGCCGCGGGCGATCGCCGGGCGGCCCGGCGATAGAGTCTCCTGTCGGGCGGCGGCCCGGGCCCGACGGCCAGGTCTTCGTGAAGGAGCGGCCGTGGTCAACGCATCTGCGGTCAATCACATCGGCATCGCGGTTCGCTCGGTCGATGCGCAGCGCGGGTTCTACGAGGATGTGCTCGGGGCCCGCTTCGAGGGTGTCGAGGAAGTCCCCGACCAGCACGTCCGCGTCGCCTTCTACGCGCTGGGCCCGGCCGATCACGCGGTCCGGCTGGAGCTGCTCGAGCCGACTTCCGCGGAGTCGCCGATCGCCGCGTTCATCGAGAAGCGAGGGGAAGGCCTGCACCACATCGCGTACACCGTGCGCGACCTGTCCGCCCGTCTGGCCGAGTTGAAGGCGCAGGGCGTCCGCCTCATCGACGAGCGCGCGCGCATGGGCGCCCACGGGGCGCACGTGGCGTTCGTCCATCCCAAGGCGTCCATGGGCGTGCTCACCGAGCTGTGCGAGCACGCCGCCCACCGTGCCGGCTGAGCCCGGCGAACCGGAGGTGCTGCCGTGGCCGAAACCGTTACCGCCGCCCCGCCCAAGACCAGCGGCTCCCCCGCCTTCGCCGCGCCCCCGCCCATGACGGGCCGGACCGTCGCCGAGCGCATCAGCGAACTCCGCAAGGTCCGTCAGGTCGTCGAGCTGGGCGGCGGGCCCGAGCGCATCGCCAAGCATCACGCCGCGGGCAACCTCACGGCCCGCGAGCGCCTCACCACGCTGCTCGACCCCGGCTCGTTCGCCGAGCGCTACGCCATGGCCCGTCACCGCTGCGCGTACTTCGGCATGGAGAAGAAGGAGATGCCCTCCGACGGCGTGGTCACCGGCTCGGGGACGATCGACGGCCGCGTCATCCACGTCGCCAGCCAGGACTTCACCGTCGGCGGCGGCGCCCTGGGCGAGGTCCACGGCAACAAGATCGTCGAGACGATGGACGCCAGCCTCAAGACCGGCACCCCCTTCATCTTCATCAACGACTCCGGCGGCGCCCGCATCCAGGAAGGCATCGACTCTCTCGGCGCCTACGGCCGCGTCTTCTACTACAACACGCTCCTCTCCGGCGTCGTCCCCCAGATCTCGCTCATCTGCGGCCCGTGCGCGGGCGGCGCCGCCTACAGCCCGGCCATGACCGACTTCGTCATCCAGACCCGCCGGGCCCAGATGTTCATCACCGGGCCGCAGGTCATCAAGCAGGTCACCCACGAGGATGTCACCGCCGAGGAGCTGGGCGGCGCCGAGGCCCACATGCACTACTCGGGCAACATCCACTTCATCGCCGAGGATGACCGCCACGCCGCCGCCCTCTGCCGCCGTCTCATGTCGTTCCTCCCCCTCAACAACACCGAGGGCGCCCCGCGCCTGCCCCACAGCGGCGTCGTCACCCCGGACGAGGCCCTCAACTCGATCCTCCCCGCCGACCCGCGCTGGACCTACGACATGCACCAGATCATCCGGCGCCTCGTCGACGCCGATGACTTCCTCGAGATCCAGGCCGGCTTCGCCGGCAGCCTCATCGTCGGCTTCGGCCGCATCACGGGCCGCACCGTCGGCATCGTCGCCAGCAACCCGGCCGTCCGCGCGGGAGCGCTCGACATCGACTCCTCCGACAAGGCCGCACGCTTCATCCGCTTCTGCAACGCCTTCAACATCCCCATCGTCACCCTCGTCGACACCCCCGGCTACTTCCCCGGCGTCCAGCAGGAATACGGCGGCATCATCCGCCACGGCGCCAAGCTCCTCTTCTCCTACTCCGCCTCCACCGTCCCCAAGATCACCATCGTCGTCCGCCGGGCCTACGGCGGCGCCTACGTCGCCATGGCCAGCAAAGACCTCGGCGCCGACGCCGTCGCCGCCTGGCCCACCGCCGAGATCGCCGTCATGGGCGCCGAGGGCGCCGCCGAGGTGATCTTCAAGAACGAGATCGCCGCCGCCGCCGACAAGTCCGCCAAGCGCCGCGAACTCGTTGACCTCTACCGCAACACCTTCTCCAACCCCCTCGTCGCCGCGGGCCGCTGCATGGTCGATGATGTCATCGAGCCCTCCGAAACCCGCGCCTTCATCGCCCACGCCCTCACCGTCTACACCACCAAGCGCGAGCTGCGCCCCGAGAAGAAGCACGGCCTCATCCCCCTCTAGCCACCCCTCCCGCGCCGCATGACCGACCCCGCTCCAACTCCGACCACGCCCATCGACCCGCCGGGCCTCACGCCGCCCGATGCTGCACAGGCCGAGATCCCCATCGCACATCTCGTCATCATCGCCGCCGCCGCCATGGCCCTGTGCGGGCACGCGGTCGCCCCGATCGCCCCCGCCCCCGCCCCCACCCAGCCGCCCACCCGCAGCCCCCCCCGCGCGGGCCGGGGCGGCTTCTGGCCGCGGCTTGTCCGCGCCATCGTCGGGCCCGTCCGCCACGCCGCCGCCCCCCGCGGCACTTCCATGGAGCATCCCATGAAGCTCAGAGTCAAACTCCGGGGCAGAACCTACGAAGTCGAAGTCGAGACGGTCGATCAGTCCGGGCTCGGCTCCGCCGCCCTGCGCGTGGAAGGCTCGCCCGCCGGGCCGCCCGTCGCCCGGCCCGCCGGCTCCGCATCATCCAACCAGGCCGCCGCCGCTCGCGCCGCGGCCGCATCGCAGGCGCCCGCTCCGACCGCGAGCCCCGTGCAAAGCGCAGCGCCTCCCAGCCCCGCCGACGCATCGCCACCGGCAGCCCAGCCCGCTCCCGAAACCGCGCCCGTGCCCGTGGCCCCCCGCCCGCCGTGGCACGGACTCACGGTCGGCGGGCCCGGCGAATGCCTGGCTCCCATCCCCGGCGTCATCGCTTCGATCCTGGTCAAGGTCGGCGATGCCGTGAAAGCCAACGACCCCCTCGTCCAGCTCGAGGCCTCCCACGTCGTTTCGCCGCAGGAAAAGCCCCTCGTCGGCACGGTCCGGGCCATCGAAGGCGGCACCGTCAGCGAGGTCGCCGTCGCCCGGGGTGATGCCGTCGGCTTCGGCCAGGTGCTCATCCGCATGAAGACCGGGGCCTGACCCCGCCGCGATTCCGCTGGAATCCATCTCGCCGTTCACGGACAATGGCCCCTCGCGCCAGCCGCCTCCGCACCTGGCCCGCCCGGAGCCCATCATGCCCACTCCGCCCACCACCCCCTTCCACCGCCGAGCCGCGTTCCTCCCGCTCGCCGGCATCCTCGCATTCCTCTGCCCGCCCGCGCTCGCCGCACCCTGTTCGCCCGCCGACCTCAACGGCGATGGACTCGTCGATTTCTCGGACTACCTCGACTTCCTCACGCTCTTCGACGCCGCCGACCCCCGAGTCGACTACACGGGCGATGGCCTCGTCGACTTCGCCGATTATCTCGAGTTCCTCAACCTCTACGAACTCGGATGCGGGCCGGTCAATACCGAGCTCGCGGGCAACACCCTGCAGACCATCCCGCACTTCGAGTTCGTGCAGGCCTTCAACACCGGTGCGCCGGTGAGCCTCGCGATCAGCCCGGCCCGCCTTCCGGACCTGACGGGCCGCACCGCCGATGTCTACATCGTCGCCGACCGCTCCGCCGCCCAGTGGTCCGCCAACCCCGCGCTCGCCGATGTCCGCCCATCCGGGCCGCAGGCCATCACCTTCACCTCCGGCTCCATCACCACCAACCGTTTCGTGCTCACCGGCTCCGGGCTGCTGCCCGCGGGCACGGGCGAATCGATCGCGGCCCGGTACGACCTCGTCATCGATGCCGACCGCGATGGCCTGCTGGGCCCCGGCGATGTCGGCGATGGTCTCGATGACCAGCCCGGCTTCGTCGTGCTCAAGGACCTCTCCCTCGACAGCGCCACACCCGTGACGCTCGTCAACGCCAACGTCGCCCCCGGCAGCGTCGCTCTGACCTACGAGAGCATCCGCATCGGCTACCCCTCCGACATCGCCTCCCGCGGCGCGCTCCCCCTCATCATCATCAGCCACGGCAACGGCCATTCCTACACCTGGTACGACTACCTGCTCACGCTCTTCGCGAGCCACGGCTTCATCGCCCTCAGCCACGAGAACAACACCGGGCCCGGCATCGAGACCGCCTCCCAGACCACCCTCGACCACACCGCCGCGATCATCAACCAGCAGGCCACCGTCGCCGGCGGCGTCCTGTCGGGGCACATCGACGCTTCCCGCATCATGTGGATCGGCCATTCGCGCGGAGGGGAAGGCGTCGTCCGGGCCTACGACCGCATCTTCGACGGCTCGTTCACACCCTCGGGCTACACACTCGCGAGCATCCGCCTGGTCTCCAGCATCGCCCCGACCGATCGCCTCGGGCCGGCGAACGCCGACCCCCACGCCGTCAACTACCACCTGCTCTACGGCTCCGCCGATGGCGATGAACTCGCCGCGCCGTGCCCGTCCAGCGGATCCTCCTCCCCTTTCACCATCTTCGAACGGGCCACCGGCGAACGCCAATCCAACTATGTCCACGGCGCCGATCACAACGACTTCAACTGCTGCGGATTCGAGGATTTCGACGGGCCGGCCGGCACCGCGATCGGCCGCCCGGAAGCCCAGCGCATCGCCAGGAGCGTCTACCTCGCGATCTCGAAGCTGTACCTCTCCGGCGATGATGCCGGCGAGGAGCTCCGCTGGCGCCAGTGGGAACGCTTCCGCCCCGTCGCCGTCTCCTCCTCATCCGTCGTCGTGAACGAGTACCGCGCCGCGGCCACCGCCCCCAAGGCCATCCTCGAGGACTACCAGACCCAGCCGGGCCTCACCGTCAGCAGTTCGGGCGGCGCGGTCGCCGCGACTGTCTCGAACCTCTTTGAAGGCCTCATGCGCGATGCCGACTGCACCTACGAGTGGCTCCCCGCCGACCCCATGAACGGCATGACCCGCGCTGTCACCGGCGACACCTCCCGCGGCGCGGTCTTCGACTACAGCCTCGCCGACCGGGCCGTCGAGTTCGAAGTCCCGCCCGCGCTCCGGGACCTCTCCGTCCACGGCTACCTCTCCCTCCGCGCCTGCCAGGGCACCCGCCACCCCGAGACCATCGCTGAACTGAGCGACCTGACCTTCACCGTCACCCTCCGCGACAGCGCGGGCCGCTCCTCATCCATCAACATCGGCGCCTACGGCGGCGGCATCGAGGAGCCCTACCAGCGCACCGGCTCGGGCGCCGGCGCGGGCTGGACCAACGAGTTCGAGACCATCCTCATCCGCCTGACCGACTTCACGCACACGGCTCCCGAGCTCGACCTCACCGACATCACCGCCGTGCGGATCGACCTCGGCCCGTCCTGGGGCAGCGCCCGCGGCCGCCTGGGCCTCGATGACATCGAGTTCATCCGCTGACCAAACCGCGCTGCCCCACCGGCTCGGGCATCACCACCCCGACCGCGTCCAGCCCGCCCCTCCATTCTTTGCTCGCAAAGAAGTACGACGCCGGGCCCGCGCTGTCCGTCAGGTAGAGATTCGCCCCGCCCGCCAGCCGGGCCACCTGCCGGAATGTGGGGGGTACCCCCCAAAGCCGGCAAGCCGCAGCCCGCCTTCGAGCATCGCCAGCACCAGCCCCGAAACGACCAAGGAGAACGCCAGGAGGACGAGACGGCGACGAGCCGGGCTCAGGCGCCGACCGGCGACCGCCGGGGCTCGTCCCGGCCCGGCCCGTCTCCCGTTTGGTTCAGCGTCCCCCATCGCGTGATCGCCCGCCCCGCCGGCATCATAAGGGACTCGCAGGTCACGAGAATGACCGTCCGCGCCCGCCGCCCCCTTTTGATCCGGGCCGCTGTTCGGTATAAAGGAACGTTGATCGGGCTGAGTTCATCGGCCGCGAAAGCCGGCGCGGGCCGCTTTCCGCGGATGGTGTGCGCCCGGTCCCGCGCTCCCTCGCGGTTGTGCGTTGAAAGCGTCGGCGCCGGTTCCGCCGGCGAAGACGCGGGCGTTGATCGTTCGTCTCGGGTAGGATCGGAGGCCCATGAAGTTCCCGGCGGAGATCTTCTCCCGCTTGAAGAGCGCGTACGACGGGCGGCGCGTCTGTGTGACCGGCGGCGCGGGCTTTATCGGTGGGCACCTCGTCGATGCGCTCCACTCCGTCGGGGCTCACGTCACCGTCATCGACGACTTGTCCAACTCCGACCTCGAGCACCTCGCGGGCCTCATCGAGCTCGAACCCGACCGCATCAAGATTGTCCAGGGCTCCGTCCTGGATGATGAAGCGCTGAAGGAAGCGGTTTCAGGCGGTCGCGACGGGCCCGTCCGCACGGTCTTCCACCTCGCCGCGATGGGCTCGGTCCCCCGCTCGCTCGAGCAGCCGCAGCGCACCTGGTCGGTCAACGCCACCGGCACCCTGCGCGTGCTCGAAGCGGCCCGCGCCGCCAAGGCCAGCCGCGTCGTGCTCGCATCATCATCTTCCGCCTACGGCGAGCAGGTCCAGGCGGCGGGCGGGCGTACCCCGGGAGCGCCCGGGCTGGTCGCCAAAGTCGAGACCATGCTCCCCTCGCCGGTCTCGCCGTACGCCGCGAGCAAGGCCGCGGCGGAACTGCTCTGCACGGCCTGGTCGCATAGCTTCGGGCTCTCGACGATCGCCGTCCGCTACTTCAACGTCTTCGGCCCGCGCCAGCCCGCCGGCTCGGCCTATGCCGCCGTCGTCGCCGCTTTCGCCCGCGGCCTGCTCGCGGGAGAGCAGCCCGTGATCTTCGGCGATGGCGGCCAGTCGCGCGATTTCACCTACGTCGGCAACGCCGTGCTGGGCACGCTGCTGGCCGGTTCATCAGAGCGCGAGTTCCGCGGTGAAGTGGTCAACATCGGCACCGGGCGCTCCACGACGGTGCAGGAACTCGCCGAAGTCATGGCCCGGCTGCTGGGGGTGCCGCACATCCAGCCCGCGCACCAGCCGGCCCGGCCCGGCGATGTGCGCGAATCGCTCGCCGACATCTCCCGGGCCCGGCAACTCCTGGGCTATGAGCCCGTCACCGATCTCGAGGAAGGCCTCGCCGAAACCGTCGAATGGTACAAGCGCGCCCTGGCCGACGCGTAAGCTCTCCGCGGATGTGGCGTTTCATCGAAACCCTCGGCGGCCTGTACGAGTTGGCCCGGCTCGGCGTCATCACGCGCTTCCGCTTCCGCGGCGACTACTGGTCGTGGCGGCTGCACACCGCTTTCGGCCGCGGCTACCCGCCCTCGAAGCTCGAGCTGGTGCGATCGATCCTCGCCTACGGCCGCTGGGTCTTCCGCATGCGGCACGGCGGATGACCCACCTGTTCCGGGCAGGCTTCACGTCCTGTAAAACTTGGCCCGGCGTTTGGACACCCCGGGGGAAACGCGCCGATACTCACCCGCTCGACCGACCGGCAGCCGGGCCCGATCAGCCCCGTGCGGGCCCGTCCGGGGGGCATGTCTACCCTTATGGGACCTTACCGCCGCCGCGGGAGCATCCGCCGGGGCATTTCGGGAGTTCATCATGGACAGTCAGAACAGCTCCGAGGGTGGCGGCAGCTTCATGAAGGCGTTCGTGCCGGGCCTCGTCCTCGGACTTGTGGTCGGCGCCCTGGCCGGCGCCTTCCTCCCCGGGGTGCTGGGGACCGCCGGCCTCCCCGAGCCGCGTCCGACCAGCGCTCGCTCGGGCGCTGCCTCCGGCCCGCGCGATCCGCAGCCCGAGGTGACCCCGCCGCAGGAAGGCCAGCCGGCTCCCACGGACCAGCGGCCCCAGGCGACCCCGCCGGGCCAGACGCCTCCGCAGGATCCGGCCCAGCCTCAACCCCAGCCTCAGCCGCAGACCCCTCCCGGCGCCACCCCGCCGCCCGCCGCTCCGCCCGCTTCCCCCAAGTGATGCGCGGCGAACGGCTCGAGCCCCGGAAGCCGGGCCTGCCCGTGGTACAGTTTCGGCGATGACCGACCGCATGGCCCGACTCGTGGCCCAGCACGCGCAGACCTCGCGCCTGCTGGGTGTGGACTTCGTTCCCGCCTATCGCGCGGGCCAAGGCGCCGATGCGGCCCGGCCCGGCCCGCTCCCACACGCCGAATCGCAGACTTTCTTCGCCGATCGGCCGGCTCAGGAAACCCCGCGCGCGGCCGCCGCTGTCGAAGTGAAGCCGGGCCCGCACGCGGAACGTGCAGCCCATGCGGCGGCGCCCGCCCGGCCCGCCCAGCACATCACGCCCACCACGCCCATCACGCCCGGCACCCCGGCCGCTCGCGATCCTGCCGCCGCCGCGGCCCGCCTCGAGGCGATCCGGAAGCGGTACGACGAGGATGCTCCGCACCGGCACTTCATCACCTCGTTCACCAACATCGTCTTCGGCGAGGGTGACCCGTGCGCGCGGCTCATGTTCATCGGCGAGGCGCCGGGCGAGGAGGAGGACAAGACCGGGCGGCCCTTCGTCGGCCGGGCCGGGCAGCTCCTCAATAAGATGATCACCGCGATGGGCCTGCAGCGCGAGCAGGTGTACATCACCAACGTGCTCAAGACGCGGCCCCCCAACAACGCCACCCCGACGCAGGATGAGGCCCGGCTGTGCAGCCCGTACCTCTTCGAGCAGATCGAGGCGATCGGCCCGGAAGCGATCGTGACGCTGGGCCTGCCGGCGACGCGGCTCCTGCTGGACTCGGTCGAGAGCATGTCGCGGCTGCGGGGCCAGTGGCACGCCTTCCGGACCGCCGATGGCCGGGAGGTCCCGGTGATGCCCACCTACCACCCCGCGTTTCTGCTCCGCAGCTACACCCCGGAGAACCGGGCCAAGGTCTGGTCGGACCTCCGGCTGGTCATGGATCGCCTGGGGCTTGCCGCGGCCGGGCCCGGCGGATCCCAGGCCAACGCCTGAACCGGGGTTGCAGGCCGGGGCAGCCGGGTTCACGAACCGGGGAGGCCCTCCGGTGGGGCAAGAAAATTCTCCCGGAGGTCGGAACCCCCCCGCACGGGGCTGCGGAGAGATATTCGGCGGTGATTCATCCGCCCGGATGAGAGCTTCGGCAAGCATCCAAACATCACATTGACCCCCACGAGACCCGGCGCTTGGGCGTTTCCTGAGTGCCGGGTTTTTTCTTTTTTGCACGCGGCGGCGCGCGGACCCGGGCAATCTGGGTCGGGTGGGGGGGGTTCACTTCGGGGGCGTGGGGTCGGTGCCGGGCCCAGCCTCGGGAGGGGCTTTGAGGTCTAACTTCGTGTCGGCGGGGAGTTTGGAGATCTTGGTGATCTGGTAGGTCATGCGGGGCTTCTCCCGGACCTCCATGACAAAGCGAACCGGATCACCCACGGCGATCCCCGAGAGGGACAATTCGGGGGCTGTCGGGAATGGCATCGTCATCTCGGCCATGCCGACCACCTTGCCCTTCACGGTGAAGGTGGGGATGGCCTCGTGGTGGATGGAGAGATTGGTGGCGGCGTTCCGGGGGTCAGGAAGGCGGGTGATCAGGCCGCGGACTTCGTAGGTGGCGGCCGGCCCGGCTTCGGCGGCGGGTTGCTTCTTACAGCCGCCAATCAGGCATGCGGCGAGGGCGGCGGCAAGAGCGAGTGCGGAAATGAAGCGGCCCGGCGTCAAGCCGGGCCGGGAGATCGGAGCTGGGTTGTTCATGCCGCATCGTAGCTGCGAGGGGGCGGCGAGGGGCGTCCGTTCAGGCGGAGGCGATGTCGATGAAGGCCTCGACATTGCGGAAATCGGGGGCCAGATCGGGGGTGTAGTGCATGGACCACGACTCGCCCGGCTTCACGATGACGATCTTGCCGACGGTCTTGCGGCTGGTCCAGTCGCGGTTGCCGCGGTTGTAGACGAGCATGTTCTGGCGGCGGAGGCGCTGGCTCTTCCGGAGGGCCCGGCGGTTGTCGGGATCGTTGCGCATGAGCCGGCTGAGCGTGTCGCGCTGGTCATCGGTGCGGGGCAGCTTGGCGATGGTGCAGCGGATGGGCTGACCGGGCTTCAGGGAGTCGAGTTTCAGGGACGCCATGGCGACAGAACCTCCGTTGACCAGCGATGGGCGGAGAGTATAGGCGCGGGTTCCGGACGGTCCACGCGGTGAAAACAGGCGGGGAATCAGGTCTCGCCGGCGGGCCCGGCGGAGACCTCCGAGGTTTTCTTCAGTCCGGGCCGCCCGCCCCGGCGATCGCCGCAGCGCCCCCACCCCCACCCCCACCCACGCCTCCACCCCCCGGTCCGGGGCCCGGCCCGGCCCCTCGGGGACCTGAGAGGTTCTGGCCGGCCCGGAAGGGCATGAAGGCCTGGGCGAGGTCGCGGACGAAGTGGCGGTTGGTGCCGGCGGCGATGCTGACGATGGTGACGGTGGCGGCGAGGCGGAGGTAGAGGTCGCCGCGGGTCTGGTCCCACTGGAACTCACCCTGGACGACGATCAGCCCGGCGACGGCGGCGGCGAAGACGATCAGGCCGTGGAGCATCGCGATCACCGCGGGCACGCCCGGGGGCTCGGGCGGCGGCTCGGCCGGGCGCGACTTCGACGAGCCGGTCGCGGGGGCGGCGGCGGCGTCGAAGGCCTGCGGGATGAGGCGTACAGCGTACGAGCCCAGGGCTGCGCTGAAGCAGCAGAGCAGCAGCAGGTTGGTGGGTGTGAACGTCACGAACACGGCCAGGACGAGCGGGGCGACGGCGGCGATGCGCACGGGCCAGGACCAGCCGGGGGTGGGTGAAGCGCCGGCGGCGGGCTGTGTTGGCGCAGCCTTGGGCTCGGCTGATTCACCCGCGGAGTTCTCGGCGTCGGGAGGCCGCGGCGACTTGAGCGGTTCGAGGATGGGCGAACCTGATGCGAGGGTGAACGCGGCCGTGCGTGTGAGCGCTGCGGTGTCGGGGCTTGCGGGGACGGGCCCGGCGATCGCCTGAGCATCGCGGGCCGGGTTTGCGGGTGTGCCTGGGGTTGTGGGGTTGGCCGGGCCGGCCGGCGCGGGGGTCGCGATGGGCTTGACATCAAACCCGGCGGCGGTCTTGGTCTGCGTGATGATGCTGACGAGGATGGTGCGGAAGGGCTCGGAGGGCGCGGAGACACCGACGGCGAAGAGCAGGAGCCAGCCGAGGAAGCAGAGCCACATGTGGTAGTTATCTGGATGGGCTGTTCGGTACGCGCGGAATGGCGACCACAGTGACATGGGACTGTCCTCCGGAGGTGTGCTGACGGTCCGGGCCGCGGTGAACGGAACATGCCGTCGGCGCTGTGTAGAGGAGAGCCGCAAGGTCGGCCCGCGCGCGTGAGAAACCGGGGGACTTGCGGGGAAGTTTTGAGCTCGGGTGTTCAATCCACAATGTTGTGGAAGTCTGATCGCGAGTTGGGCGGGTGGGAGGGGTGCGCGGGGGTCGGGAGCGTTGCGGCCTACGCTTGGTTCATGACGACTCCAGAGCCTTCGGCGACTCCTGTTTTTGATCCCGGCGCAGCGCACCAGCAGCGGCCCAAGCTGCGGGCGATCCGCGGGTTCCCGGCCCGGATGGGGGAGCAGATGGTGCTGGGATTGGCCGATGCGCGGCAGATCTCGGACAAGGTGGTGTTTGTGCCGCCGGCGGTGCAGGCGATCCTGCCGCACATGAACGGGGAGCGGACGCTGGATGAGATCGTGGGGGCGGTGGGGCGGGGGCTGACGAGGCCGATCCTGGAGGGATTCATCGCGCAGCTGGATGAGGCCGGGCTGCTCTTTGGCCCGGTGTTCGAGACGATGCAGGCGAAGATGCGGCAGGAGTTCGACAGCTCATCGGTGCTGCCGCCGGCGACGAGCGCGGCGTTCCTGGATTCGGTGGTGGGGCAGACGCTGGGGGAGAACGCGACGCAGCAGGAGCGGGATGCGGCGGTGAAGGAGCACGGGCCCGGCAAGCTGCGGGAGGTGTTCGACCAGTGGATGAACCAGACGCTTGAGAAGGCGGAGAAGCCGAGTTTCGATGAGCTGCCCAAGGCGGTGGTGGTGCCGCACGTGGATTACCCGAGGGGGTGGCTGAACTACGCGGCGGCGTGGGGGCGGATGCGGGTGGTGGACCGGCCCGACCGGGTGATCATCCTGGGGACGAACCATTTCGGCGAGGGGACGGGGGTGGTGGGGTGCGACAAGGGGTACCAGACGCCGCTGGGGGTGTGCGAGCTGGATCGCGAGTTCGTGGCGACGCTGCGGCGGCGGCTGGGCGAAGAGCAGACCGGGCGGCTGTTCGCGAACCGGTACGACCACGAGCGGGAGCACTCGATCGAGCTGCAGATCGCGTGGGTGCAGCACTGCCTGGGGAAGGATGAGGCGGGGAACTTCTGCAAGGTGTTTGGCGCGCTGGTGCACGACCCGACGGTGAGCAACGGGGAGTCGTACGACGGGCGGGGGCTGGGCTTCAACCCGTTCGTGGAGGCGATGAAGGCGGCGATCGCGGAGATGCCGGGGCGGACGCTGGTGGTGTCATCGGCGGACCTGTCGCACATGGGCCCGGCGTTCGGCGACCAGCAGGCGCTGGCGGGGGATGCGGCGGAGGCGGAGCAGGCGCGGAACAAGATCTTCCAGCACGACCGGGAGATGCTGCAGCTGCTGGCGGAGAAGAAGACCGATGAGCTGATCGCGGCGATGTCGTGGCAGCAGAACCCGACGCGGTGGTGCTCGATCGGGAACATGGTGGCGGCGGTGCGGATCGTGGAGCCGACGAGCATCCGGATCCTGAACTACGCGGCGGCGATGGACCAGGAGGGGATGGGGCTGGTGAGCAGCGCATCGATGGTGATGAACTGAGGAAGTGCGGAGTGACGGCGTGACAGGGTGACGGAGTGGGGGAGGGGCGCAGCTGAAGCTTGATGCATCGATGATCGCGGCGATGGTGTCGGGCGCCGGGGTGTTGTGCGCCGGGCTGTGGATGCTGTGGGGGCGGCGGGTGTACGCGGAGGACCGTGGGCCCGGCGAGAGCGGGATGGAAGAGGTCGGCGCGGAGGAGGCGGGCCCGGCCGAGGGGATGCAGGGGGGTGGCTCTTTCCGCGACCGCTTCAGCGAGCCGACGCGGCTGGTGATCGGGCTGTCGCTGCTGCTGGTGGGGTATCACCTGGCGGCGTGGGGCGCGCCGGATGGGTGGTTCGGGGTGAAGGTGCCGAGGGACCGGTGGTGGTTGCTGATAGGCGGGCTGGCGATCGCGGTGATGGCGTCGCTGGCGCTGGATCGGCTGGAGCAGAAGAAGAGCCGCGGGTGAACGCGGATCCGGAAGAAATCGAACACAGAGGGATCAGAGGGAACCAGAGGGACCCGGAGCGGGCGTTGAGGCGCGTGGCTCTGAGATCTTCGGGTGGTGGTGGCGTGTCTGCGTTCGTTCGTGGTTGAGATTTGAACGCAGAGTTCGCTGAGTGCGCAGAAGGAGCAAAGACAGGTCGGCCCGGATGTGGGCTGTTCTGATTCCTGCGCGTTGAGTCTCTAGTGCTCCGCGGCTTCTTTCTCGTCGATGCGCTGGATGGAGGCGCCGACGGCCCGGAGCCGTTCTTCCATTTTTTCGTAGCCGCGGTCGAGGTGGTAGACGCGGTTGACGTAGGTGGTGCCCTGGGCGGCGAGGCCGGCGAGGACGAGGCCCGCGCTGGCCCGGAGGTCGGAGGCCATGACGGGGGCGCCGATGAGGTGGCGGACGCCGGAGATGATGACGGTGGGGCCCTGGCGGAAGAGGCGGGCGCCCATGCGGGCGAGCTCGGCGACGTGGAGGAAGCGTTCGGGGAAGATGCGTTCGGTGATGACGGAGTTGCCATCGGCGATGCAGAGGAGGGCCATGAGCTGGGCCTGGAGGTCGGTGGGGTAGCCGGGGAAGGGCTGGGTGGTGACCTCGACGGGCTTGAGGACGCGGTCGCAGGTGACGCGGACGGAGGCGTGCAGGCCATCATCGGGGGAGCCTTGAGCGGGCTGGACGTAGACACCGGCGGCGGTGAGGCGGTCGGTGACGGCCAGGAGGGCATCGATGGGGCAGTTCTCGATGGTGAGGTCGCCGTTGGTGATGGCGGCGGCCATGATGAAGGTGCCGGCCTCGATGCGGTCGGGCATGACGGTGTGATCGACGGGCCCGAGCTCCGGGACTCCCTGGATGGTGATGCGGGGGGAGCCGGCGCCGGAGATCCGGGCGCCCATCGCATTGAGGAGCCGGGCCAGGTCTACGACCTCGGGCTCGCAGGCGGCCGACTCGATGACGGTGGTGCCCTTGGCGAGGGCGGCGGCGGACATGACGTTGGCGGTGCCCAGGACGGTGGAGCCGAACGGCCCGCCGAGGAAGATGGTGGCGCCGCGGAGGCCGCCGGGGGGGGCCTTGGCGACGATGTCGCCGTTCTCGAGGGTGATGTGGGCGCCCAAGGCGGAGAGGCCGCGGAGGTGGAGGTCGACGGGGCGGTCGCCGATGGCGCACCCGCCCGGCATGGAGACCTTGGCGTAGCCGCGGCGGGCGATGAGGGGGCCGAGGGTGCAGATGCTGGCCCGCATGGTGCGGACGATGTCGTAGCGGGCGTGCGACTGGGACTCATCATCGCTGTGGAGGATGAGGGTGGAGAGGTCGGGGGCGCCGGGGGCTTCGTTGGTGCGATGGCAGCCCAGCTCGGCGAGGAGGCGGAGCATATTGCGGATGTCGGCGAGGTCCGGGACGCCGCGGAGCTTCACCGGGTGGCGGGTGAGCAGGGCGGCGGCCATGATGGGCAGGGCCGAGTTCTTGGACCCGTTGACGCGGATGCGGCCGCAGAGCCGCCGACCGCCCTCGATGATGAACGTATCCATAGGAAGGCGCCCTCCGTGGCCCGGCGGGAGTGGGTGGGGTCGAGTTCCCGCGCGCGGCGATTTTACATCGGACACCGGGGAGTGCCGCCTTCGAAGTCGGTTTTTTTGGGTCCGTGCGGGCGGCGGGGGCGTGGCGGGGGTGTTGGTCGGGGCGTGGCGGCGGCGGGGGGCGGGGTCACAGGCGGTGCGGCCCGCGCGACCGTCAGGGGTTGACGGGGGTTGGTGACCTGAATGGTTGTCGGGGTGGCGTGCGAATCGCACCTTCGGGGGGTGTGGTTGGACGCACGCGGGCGGCGGGGAACAGCCGTCCGTGCAACGAGGTCCGGGCCCTCACGGGCCGCGATGTGGAGGTGGTGAACATGGGCTCTCGAGGGATCAACAGCGTGTCGAAGGTGCTGGGCATGTTCGCGGTCGCGGGTTCGGTGCTGACCGTGGCGCCCAGCGTGAGCCGGGCCGGTTCCGACCCGTACGCGCATCTCCCGGGTGAGTTGTCGCTGACGGGCGTGATCCGCGACTTCCGGGAGAAGTCGGTGTCGGGCGGTCACCCCGACTTCGAGCGGGACCCCACGGCCGGCTTCGGGCACTACATGGGCCTGGTGCAGGACCAGCTGGACAGCGACGGCAAGCCGGTGTTCAAGTCCACCGGCTACAAGGTGGGCACGCAGTGGAAGGATGCGGCGGGCCGCAACATCATCAGCCCGCGGAGCTACATCTCCGCCAAGTCGGGCGACCAGGCGGGGAACAAATCATCCACCGCGGGCGGCGCGGTGACCTCCGGTGATTCGCTGCAGTCCTGGTTCCGCGACAGCACGGGCGTCAACCTGTCGAAGCAGTTGACGGTGAAGCTGAAGCGGCAGACGGGGACGAACATCTACACCTTCGACGACAAGCTCGACAGCGCGTATTCGTCCAAGGGCGGGTTCTTCCCGATCAACGCCGAGCTGTTCGGCAACTCGGCGGGCGGCGACAAGAACTTCCACTTCACGTACGAGCTGCAGACCGAGTTCGTGTTCGAGAAGGGCAAGGGCCAGGTGTTCACCTTCACGGGCGACGACGATGTGTGGGTGTTCATCGACGGCAAGCTGGTGATCGACATCGGCGGTGTGCACAGCGCGGTGAGCCAGACGATCGAGCTGGACCGGCTGGACTGGCTGGTCGACAAGCAGGAGTACAAGCTGAGCTTCTTCTTCGCCGAGCGTCACCGCACACAGTCCAACTGCCGGATCGACACGACGCTGGTGCTCAAGAGCGTGACGATGCCCATGACGACCGGCATCTTCGACTGATCCTTCGACCAATCCACGCCCGGGGCTGATCCGACCCCGGATGTTCCCGCCCGCCCGGGGCCACGCCGGACGGGCGTTTTTCTTTGGGGAAGCGCGGCGTGTCGGGGTGACGGAGCCGGAGGGCGCCATCGCTGGGGCGCGGGCGGTTGGTGGCTGGCGGCGCCGAGGTTGATGGGGTTACCGGCTGCCCCAGCCGCTCGACGGCCCGGCAGGGCGGAAGTAGATGACGGTCTGCGACTGCGTCGAGAGGGTGATGCGACGCTGGCGGTCGAGGCTGGGGCGGGTGTCGTCGGGCCAGGAGCCGGGCGGGAGATTGTCGGCGGCGGCGATGCCCAGGGCGTAGTCGCGGCGGGCGAAGTCGGGGCTGTTCTCGGGGGTGCCTTCGCCGGCCATCGCGATGACTTGCGGCGTGGGGAGTACGGCGGCCCAGCTTCCGCCGGCCTCGCCGACGTAGGCATCGGCGAGCGGGCGGCGCTCGATGGGCGTGTTGCAGCCGCTCAGCCCGATGAGCGCGGGCCCGAGAACCAGGAGGAGCAGGGATTTGCGGGCGCGGTCTCCCACCGGGCCCATTGTCCTACAAACGGGGTGCCGAGGGAAGGGGATGTGAAAAACGTGTCGATTGCGGGGGTGGGGGTGTGTTCATGTGGCGTGGGGGCAACGGCGGCCGTGGCGAAGTGGAAACACGCAGGGCCACGGGGAGCCTCTGAGGGAACCGCCACTGAAGAACACGGTTGGATGGCTCCCGAGAAGAGAGCGTGGAGGCGCGGAGCGGGCGGAGAAGACCCGGGGCTCTTGCTTCGCGGCTACATGCGGTCCAGGGGCGGGATCCCCAGGACGGTCAGTCCGTCGGCCAACACCCGGGCCGTGAGGTCGCACAGGCGCAGGCGGGAGTTGCGGGTGGCCTCATCGGGCGCCTGGAGCACCGGGCAGGCATCAAAGAACGAGCTGAACGCGCCGGCGAGGTCGTAGAGGTACTGGCAGAGGCGGTGGGGCTCGAGGGACTCGGCGACCGAATCGAGGGTGCCGGCGTAGCGGAGGAGCGTCAGGGCCAGGAGCTTCTCCTGCGTGGCGCCGAGCACCAGCGGCGCGGACTTCCAGGCGGCTCCGGCGTCGAGCCCGCGCTCGGCGGCTTTGCGGAAGATGCTGCGGACGCGGACGAGGGCGTAGAGCAGGTACGGGCCTGTATTGCCCTCGAAGGCGAGCATGCGGTCGAAGTTGAAGATGTAGTCCTTGACGCGATCGTTGGAGAGGTCGGCGTACTTGATGGCGGCGACGCCGACGGCCTCGGCGATGGTGGCGCGATCATTCTCGGGCATGTCCGGGCTGCGCTGGGTGACGGCGGCCAGGGCGCGGTCGCGGGCCTCATCGATGAGGGCCATGAGGCGGATGTTCTCGCCGGAGCGGGTCTTGAAGGGGCGGCCATCATCGCCGAGGACCATGCCGAAGGCGGCGTGCTGGAGCCGGGCCCGGCCGCCATCCTTCTTGAGGGTGTACCCGGCCTTGTCGGCGGCGGCGAAGACCTGCTTGAAGTGGAGGCTCTGGCGGGCATCGACGCAGTAAATGAGCCGGTCGCCGCCGAGCTTTCCGACGCGGCGGCGGATCGCCGCAAGGTCGGTGGTGGCGTAGAGGAACCCGCCATCGGATTTGCGGATGATGCAGGGTTCCTCGATGCCTTCGACGCGGATGACGAGCGCACCCTCGGATTCCTCGGCGATGCCGCGCTTCACCAGGTCCTCGACGACCGGGCCGAGCTCCTCGGAGTAGCTCGATTCGCCCGCGGTGTGCTCGGGGCGGACGTTGGCGTGGAGGCGGGCGCAGGTGGTGACGCAGGCCTCGACGGTGAGGTCGGCGATGCGTTTCCAGATGCTGTAGGTGGTGGGGTCGTGGGCCTGGAGCTTGAGGAGCGTGGATTTGGCCCGGGTGGTGGCTTCGCGGGCGCCGTTGACCTGCTCCTCGAGTTCGGCGAGGGCCTTGGGGCCGAGGCCGAAGCGGTGGACCGCGCGCAGCCCGGCTTCATCGGCCGCGCAGTCGCGCTGGGCGGCCTTGTAGTAGCGGTCGAGGTCATCGATTTTGAGAGTGTCGAGGTTGAGCTGCCCGGCCTCGGCGAGGTCCTTGATCTTGCCGGTGACCATGGCGATGGGGAGACCCCAGTCGCCGAGGTGATTCTGGCGCTTCACCTCGTGGCCGAGGCGTTCGAAGGTGCGGGCCAGGGCATCGCCGATGATGGTGGCCCGGAGGTGGCCGACGTGCATCTCCTTGGCGAGGTTGACGCCGCAGAGGTCGACGACGATGGTCTCGCGCGGGTGAGGGGGCGGGACGCCGAGGGTGGGGGAGTCGATGTGGGCGAGGTAGGAGGCGAGCGTGTCGGGGCGGAGGCGGATGTTGATGAAGCCGGGCCCGGCGATCGAGGCTGGGGTAAGGGGCTCGGCGATGTCGCCGATGTCGGCCTTGGCGACGATGGCGGCGGCGATGTCGCGGGGGGGCTTGCCGACTCGCTTGGCGAGGGGCATGGCGGCGTTGGACTGGAAGTCGCCGAGCGCGGTGTTCTTGGTGGCGGTGATGAGAGGGTCGGCGTCGGCCGCTTCGGGGAAGGCGGCGGCGATGGCAGCGCGGAAGCGCTGGCCGAGGATCTCGACGGGGTCGTAATGGGCGGTGGACATCGGGGTGAAGCGTAGGGCCGGCGGGTGAACTGCCTTCTACTGGCCCGGCTTTGGCGCAGCGCCCCAGGATTCCAGCAGGCGGGCGAAGTCATCGGCGAGCCTGATCATCGCGGTGCTGGGCGTGAGCGCCAGCGGGTCGTCGATGACGGCGATGCGGCGGTTCTTCACGGCGGGGATGTCGAGCCGGGCCAGCGGGCCCAGCTTCGTGGAGAGCTCTTCCCACGTGAGGGGGTCATCGCGGATCGGGGAATCGGGGTTGCGCGGCTCGATGAGAATGATGGCATCGGGCGCGAGGTGGAGGACATCCTCGGCATCCATCTCGATGTACGGGCTGCCGGCGTCGGGGATGGGGTGGCCGCCGATGGCCCGGATGATCTGGTGGTGGAAGGATCCGGGCCCGAGGGCGTGCGCGGGGTTGACGGTCTCGAGGATGAGGATCCGGCCCGCGGCGGCGATGGCGTTCCCGGCATCGCCTTCGCGCGGCGACCAGGCCCGGGCCATCTCGAGGGCGAGTGGGCTGCGCTCCCACGGCGGGGCGGTGACCGCGGCCATCAGCGGCTTGTGATAAATGAACTCATCGTAGAGGCGGTGCGTGGTTTCTCGGATCTCATCGAGCGACAGGAGCGTGTAGTTGGAGACCTGCCAGTGGTGCTTGGCGGCGAGGGAGGTGAGTCGCTGGGGGAGCTCGCGCTGGCCCCACTCGAGGAGGATGTGCGTGGGGCGGGCGGTGAGCAGGGCTTCGTAATCGATGCCGGCCTGATCGCCGCAGGCGGGGATGGACTTATCGAGGACCATGTCCCACGCGTGGCGACCGACGATGGGGGCATCCGCGTGGAGATCGCGGAGGATGATGGCGAGTGCCGGGCTGAGGACGACGAGGCGCGGCCCGGAGGGCGCTGGCGCGGCGGGTGTGCGGTCGCATCCCAGGAGGGTGAGCAGGAGAGGGATGATGAGGACAAGGCGGAGCACCGGCGGATGGTAGTGGGGGGTAGTCAAGGACGGAGATTGGCCCGCGCTCGCCGATTCACCATCCTCTACCGGCTGAACGCGGCGTCAATCCGAGCACGAAGGCCGCGGAGGGCTTCGGAGGGGTAGAGGGGGAAGGGCCAGGTGCGGTCGGCGGCGATGCGCCCCGCGCGGGCCCGGGCGGCGAGGTCGGCGGCATCGTGGTCGATCTGGTCGAGGCGGGCGTGGTGGTTGCGGCGGGCGGCGTCGAGCGTGGAATGCAGGACGCGGAAGGCCTCGGCGCGGGCGTGGCTGCGGCGGGGCAGATCGCGGAGCATCGCGATGTGGGCGAGCTTGGATGACTGCGCGGCCGGATCGCCGAGGTCGGCGGGGTTGTGGCGGGCGTGGTGGGCGTGCCACCGGGCCCGGGCCAGTTGCTCGGAGGTGATGGGTTCGACGCCGAGGGGCAGCAGGAGCGTGGCGGTCGCGGCGGTCGAGAGAGCGAGCCGCGAGGTGAGCGCGGGCCAAGGCCCATCGCAAAGCCATGCGCGGAGCCAGGCTTCGGAGGCCCGGTCGTATGCAGCGCCGCCGGTGCCGTGGATGAAGACCTCGCAGGCGGCGAGGCGCATCAGGCCCGTGAGCAGGAGCGCGCGCGGCGCGAGCTGCTCGATGGGGATGGTGGGGAGTTGCTCCGCGAAGACCGGGCCGCGCGGTTGGCCCGGCTGCAAGCGCCAGAGCGGGAGCTCGGGCCCGCGCGGAGAGGACGCGGCGAGCGGGCGGAGCTCGGCGTGCGGCGCGGAGGCCACGGCGTTGTTGTAGGTAGAGACGGCGCGGGCCGGGTCGGCCCGGATGTGGTTGATGAGGTCGCGGAAGAGGTCGGTGGCCGGGAGCTGGGAGGCGAAGGTGAGGGTGGGGGGGCTGGAGAGCGGCTGAGCGAGGGGCTCGATGATGGAGAACGCGGCGCGGGTGAGTTGGCGGGCGAAGGTGGGCTCGGCCGCGGCGGCGGTGAGGGCTTCGCGCATGAGGTGCAGCCCGGCGGCGACGGAGGGGACCGCGGGCGATTCGCGCGGCGCGGGAGGAGGCGCGATCGCGGCAAGGCAACAGGTTGCGGTGTCTTTGGGAAGGTCCGCGGTCCAGCGCGCGGCAGTGAGTTCGCCATCCGCAGCGCGGGCCGGGAATCGGGCGAGTTCGGCATCCGGGGTGTCCTGGTCTGGGATGAGCCAGGCGGTGGCCGCGCCCGTGGCCCGGGCGGCGGCGTCGAGAGCGAAGAGCTTGGCGAGGATCCCGGGGTGCCAGAACTGGGCCTGGTGGCCCGTCATGATGAGCGGCCGGTCGGTCGGCAGGCCCAGCTGAGAGCGGAAGGTGCGCTGAGCGGGGCTCAGCGGCGCGGGCTGGGCGGTAAGGGCGCGGGCCCAGAGGCCCGGCGCGGGGTGGAGGGTGATCGCGGGATCGGTCGAGATCGCGGGCTGGGGGGTTGGGCCGGCGTCGATGGGCACGAGATCAAGCGTAGAGCATTCCTCTGGAGAGGAGGGGCTCAGCCGCGGCAGCCCGTGCACAGCCCGGCGAGGGCGACATCGGGCAGCCGGCCCGCGCAGCGGCGGAGCTCGCGGTGGAGGACGTCGCGGTAGTGCCGGAGCCGCGTCTCTGGGTTGTCAAGCGCAGCGCCGAACGTGCGGGTGGGGTCGTTATAGATGCGGGAGACGGGGATCTCGCGGATGGCCAGGCGATTGGCGACGGCCTGGACCCAGAGCTGCATGGGGAAGGCGTAGCCATCGACATCGAGACGGAGGCGGGAGAGGGGCGGGACGCGGTAGGCCTTGAAGCCGCAGAAGGAGTCGGTGAGGTTGAGTCCCAGGCGGGTGTTGATCTCCTCGGTGACGGCGAGGTTCACGGCCCGGCGGTCGGCGGGGGCCGAGTCGCCATCGGCGGAGTCGGGGAGGTAGCGGGAGCCGCTGATGATGTCAGCGCCGTTGCGTTCGGCCTCATCGAGGAAGCGAGGGATCTCCTCGGGCTCGTGCTGCTCATCGCAGTCCATCGTGATGAGCCACTCGTAGCGCTCGGAGATGGCCCAGCGGAAGGCGTTCTGGAGGGAGCGTCCGTAGCCGTGGTTGACGGCGTGGCGGATGACATCGACGGGGTAGTTGGGGAGGAGGGCGGGTGTGCGGTCGGTGGAGCCGTCGTCGATGACCAGGACATTGCCGGCGTGCTTGAGGACGCGTTCGAGGACGCGGTGGACGTATTTTTCTTCGTTGAAGACCGGGATCGCGACGAGCGTGCGCATGCCCACCTCCTCTGTCACCGGCCCGGCGTCCCATCGACGGGCGGCTCTCCTGTCATTCGCCGCGGCCCGGCCGCCGGATGCCGCCGGGGCCGCGTGGGGCGCGGATTGGCCCGCCCCGGAGTTGTACGCCAACGAGTATATCGATGTTCATCTATATGGCAAGGTGACGTGCGGATGAGGTTTTTTTGATGTGCGAGGCCCGGCGGGTGTCGGGGAGAACCCGGGGGCAGCGGCGGGAGGGCCGGGGGGTGGTGGTTACACTCCGGCCCGTGATTGAGGGAAGCGGGCCAACGCGGTTCTCGAGGCAGCTGTGGCACTACGCGCTGCTGGCGATGATGGTGGGGCTGCTGGCGGTGTTCCTGGTGTACCCGATCGTGCTGACGGTGTGGGGCGGGTTTGTGAAGCAGACGGCGGCGGGCCCGCGCTTCACGCTGGAGCACCTGCTGCTGATTTTCGAGGATTCGACGCTCCTGAGCGGGCTGTTCAACTCGCTGCGGGTGGCGGCGACGACGACGTTCCTGGCGATGGCGATCGGGTTTCCGCTGGCGGTGCTGTCGGCGGGGTACCGCTTCCGGGGCAAGTCGTTTTTCAACGCGGTGGTGCTGGTGCCGATGATCCTGCCGCCGTTTGTGGGGGCGATCGGGGTGCGGGCGATCCTGGGGCGGCAGGGCGCGCTGAACGAGCTGCTGGGGGTGGACTGGGACATTCTGGGGCAGGCGCGGTTCTGGGGGGTGGTGGCGGTGCAGGCGCTGTCGCTGTACCCCATCATCTATCTGAATGCGACGGCGTCGCTCGCGAACCTCGACCCTGCGCTGGATGAGGCGGCGGAGAACCTGGGGTCGGGGTGGTGGCGGCGGTTCAGCCGGATCACGCTGCCGCTGGTGAGGCCCGGCCTGTTCGCGGGCGGGACGATCGTGTTCATCTGGAGCTTCACGGAGCTGGGGACTCCGCTGATGTTCGACTATTACCAGGTGACGCCGGTGCAGATCTTCTACGGGCTCAAGGAGGTCGAGAACTCGGCGAGGCCCTACGCGCTGACGCTGGTGCTGCTGACGTGCTCGGTGGGGCTGTACATCATCGGGCGGGTGCTCTTCGGGAAGAAGGGGCACGCGATGTACTCGAAGGCCTCGCGGGCGGGGGGGGAGAAGGCGCTGACGGGGTGGGCCTCGTGGCTGGCGGCGGGGGCGTTCGCGGTGGTGACGCTGCTGGCGGTCTTGCCGCACCTGGGTGTGGTGGTGACGAGCGTGACGGCGCCGGGGCAGTGGTACCGGTCGGTGCTGCCGACGCGGTGGACGGGGGCGCACTTCAACGAAGCGCTGACCGCGCCCGACTCGTTCGGCTCGATCGTGAACAGCCTGAAGCTGGCCTCGGCGGCGATGGTCGCCGACATCGTGCTGGGGGTGATCACGGCGTACATCCTGGTGCGGACCAGGGTGCGCGGGCGGGGTGTGCTGGATGCGCTGTGCATGCTGCCGCTGGCGGTGCCGGGCCTGGTGATGGCGTTCGGGTACGTCGCCATGAGCCTGCGCTGGCCGTTCGGGAAAGATGGCCCGTTGGGGTCTGTGGTGTCGGTGATCGCGGCGGACCCTAACCCGGTGCCGCTCCTGATCATCGCGTACTCGGTGAGGCGGCTGCCGTACATCGTGCGGTCGACGGTGGCCGGGCTGGAGCAGACCTCGGGGGAGCTCGAGGAGGCGGCGGTGAACCTGGGCGCCTCGCGGCTGACGGCGGTGCGGAAGGTGATCGTGCCGCTGATCATGGCGAACCTGATCGCGGGGGGGCTGCTGGTGTTCAGCTTCTCGATGCTGGAGGTGAGCGACTCGATGATCCTGGCCCAGCAGACGCGGGATTACCCGATCACGAAGGCGATCTTCGCGTTCATGGAGCGGCTGGGTGATGGCCCGTACATAGCGAGCGCGATGGGGGTGTGGGGGATGGCGCTCTTGACGGTGACGCTGTTCGGGGCGTCGGCGCTGCTGGGTAAGAAGCTGGGGTCGATCTTCAGGGTGTGAGCGGGCCGGGTGTTAGACTTGCCCCGGCGGCCCGCATGAGGGATGGGGAAGCGGCCCGGAGCGCTATCGGTAGGGCGCGGGCGGGCGTCCCGGCCGTTGGAGGACATCGATGAAGAGGATGCACGGGGCGGGTCGGCCCGGGATGGCGATGTTGGCGGTGGTGTTCGCGGCGCTGGCTGTGCTGGCGGCCCGGCCCGCGCGGGCGCAGGACCTGCCGACTGATCCCACGCTGGTGACGGGGAAGCTGGACAACGGCCTGGCGTACATCGTGAAGCAGCATCCCAACCCGCCCGGTCGGGTGTCGATGTACCTGCACATCGGGACGGGGTCGCTGAACGAGACGGACCATCAGCGGGGGATCGCGCACTACCTGGAGCACATGGCGTTCAACGGGTCGGAGCATTTTCCGCCCGGCAGCGTGGTGCCGTTCTTCGAGAGTCTGGGGCTGACGTTCGGGCAGCACCAGAACGCGTTCACGAGCTTTGATCAGACGACGTACATCCTGGACCTGCCCGACACCGGGCCGGAGACTCTGTCGAAGGGGCTTCAGTTCTTCGGGGATGTGGCGACCAGGCTGCTGCTGGAGCCCAAGGAGATCGAGGATGAGCGGCAGGTGATCCTGGAGGAGAAGCGATCCGGGCTCGGGGCGCAGCAGCGGGTGCAGGACATCATCCTGTCGAAGCTGGCGCCCGGCTCGCTGCTGGGAGAGCGACTGCCGATCGGAACCGAGGAGACGATCCGGGCCCTGAGTCCGGATGACTTCCGGGCTTACTACTCAAAGTGGTACACGCCTTCCGACATGACGCTGATGATGGTGGGAGATCTTCCCAAGGAGACGATGGTCGAACACATCAAGTCCGCGCTGGGCGGCGGGCCGGCTGCCGCTCCGCCCCGGGACCAGGACATGGGGGTGAGGCCGTCGGAGGGGATGCGCGCGATCATCGCCGCGGACCCCGAGCTGCGGGATGCGGAGGTGGCGGTCGCGAAGATCGGCCCGGCCGTGCCGCCGGCGCGGACCGAGTCGCAGCTGCGGGCCGAGCTGGTCGAGATGCTGGGGCAGATGGCGCACAACCGGCGGCTGCAGGCGAAGGTCGCGGCGGGCTCGGTGAGGTTCCTGGGGGGCTACGCGTTCAGCACGGATCTGTTCCGCGCGATGCGGCTGACGCAGGCTTCGGCTTCGGGCGAGCCGTCGAAGTGGAAGGACATGCTGGAGGATTCGGCGACCGAGCTTCAGCGGTCGCGGCTGCACGGGTTCAGCGATCGCGAGCTGGATGACGTGGAGAGGACCCTGATGGCCTCGGCGGAACAGGCGGTGAAGACCGAGTCGACCCGGCCCGCGCGGGCGATCCTGGGCCAGCTCAACAGCGATGTGGCGGAAGGGGCGCCGACGCTGTCGGCCGCGCAGCGCCTGGCGCTGCTGCAGAAGCTGCTGCCCTCGGTCACGGTGAAGGAGGTGTCGGAGCGGTTCGCGTCGATGTACGACATGTCATCAGCGGTGTTCATCCTGAAGCTGCCGTCGGGGGCCGGGCAGCCGGCAGCGCCGAGCGAGGCGGAGCTGATCGCGGCGGGGACGGCGGCCCTGAACACCGCGCCGGCATCGGAATCGGAGGGCGAGCGGCCCGAGACGCTGATGACGGCCCGGCCCGAGGCGGGCGCGGTGGCCGAGTCGGAGAAGCACGAGGCGACTGGGGTGACCTCGGTGTGGCTGTCCAACGGGGTGCGGGTGCACCACCGGTTCATGGACATCCGCAAGGACCAGGTGTCGGTGACCATCTCGCTGGCGGGCGGGACGATCCGGGAGACGGCGGAGACGCACGGGCTGACGGCGGCGGCGGCGCTGGCGCTGGACCGGCCCGCGACATCGACCCTGAGCTCGACCAATATTCGCGACCTGATGACGGACAAGAAAGTCTCGGTCTCGGGCGGAGCGGATGTGGACACGTTCACGATCGGCGTCACGGGCTCGCCGGAGGACCTGGAGACGGGGATGCAGCTGGCGTACCTGCTGCTGACGGACCCGGTGATCGAGGCCGCGGCGCTCGAGCAATGGAAGACCGAGCAGCTGCAGTCGATCGAGGCCCGGAAGCTGGAGCCCGGCGGGGTGCTGGGCGAGACGATCGCGGCGCTTCTGTACCCGGCCGGTGAGGTGCGGATGCGTCCGCTGGAGGCCGACGAGGTGGCCCGTATCACGCTCGCGGCGGCCCAGCAGTGGCTGACGGGGATCGTGCGCACCGCGCCGATCGAGGTAAGCATCATCGGGGACCTGCCGCTGGAGCGCGCGATCGAGCTGGCCCGGGTGTACCTGGGCTCGCTGCCCGCGCGGGAGCGGATCTCGGGTTCGACGTGGGCGGATCTGCGGAAGATCGACCGCCCGGCCGGGCCGCTGTCATCGCACCCGACGGTGAAGACGCTGACGCCGCAGGCGATCGTGGTGTCGGGGTTCTTCGGTGCCGACCAGCGGGAACTGAAGGACACGCGGCTGCTGCAGATGGCATCGCGGATCTTGAGCACGCGGATGCTCAAGCAGCTTCGCGAGCAGGAGCAGCTGGTGTACTCGATCGGCGTGCAATCGCAGCCCGGCGCGGAGTTCCCGGGCTACGGCGTGGTGATCGCGGGAGCGCCGACCGAGCCCGCGAAGGCCCGGACGCTGGAGCGGCGGATCACGGAGATGTACGCGGAGTTCGCCAAGGACGGGCCGACCGAGGAGGAGATGGGCGTGGCCCGGACGCAGGTGGCGAACACGTTCGCGGAGCAGATGCCGCAGCCCGGCTTCTGGATCGGGAAGCTGACGGACCTGACCTACCGGTCGGCGTGGACGCTGGATGACCTCGTGGCGGCGCCCGCGGCGTACCAGGCGTTCACGGCGGAGGAGGTGCGGGATGCGTTCGCCCGGTACTTCCGGGCCGGGACGAGCTTCGTCGTGGTGGTGACGCCCGAGACGGGCGGGGCGGCGGCGCCCGGCGGGCCGGCGTCGCCGAAGGAGGGGGGGACGGGCGGGGGCTGATCGGGGCGGGCCCGGCAGCGCGGGGATGCGGCGGGCCCGGCTTGTCTGGGATCGCTTGTCTGGGGTCGCTTGTCTGGCCTCGCTTGTCTGGGCCCGGCTTGGGGGTACGATTTCGGGCTCGGTGGGATGGCCCGCGCGGCCGCGGACCGTTCGATTGGGGATTGGTGTAACGGTAGCACGACTGACTCTGGATCAGTTAGTCTAGGTTCAAATCCTAGATCCCCAGTTTTCAAGGACTTACGAGAGGGTGTGCCCCGGCGTGCCAAGTGACGCCCGGACGCGACGTTGCGCGGAGTTCCGATGCGGGATCAACGCGCGGATGTGTGCCAGGATGTGCCCCGACGTGCCCCTGAGTTGGCACGTTTTGGGCACGGAAGATGAGGCGCGATCCTAGAGAACGAGGCGTTTTCGGTAGACCAACTAGGATGGTTTCCTAGAGGAGTTGGCACGCAATAGGGGACCTGCCGTGAGCCTGAAGAGGACAATCATCACGCGGTCCGATGGCGAGACGTTCGAACTGCGTCAGATTGAGAATGGTGATTGGCTTTGCCCCGTCTGTGCAGAATCCCTGCGCGATTGCGCTCCCTACGCCGGCGACGGCAGATTCGGCTCGCAGGACATCTGCATGCGATGTGAGACGCAGTTCGGTCATGGTGACCATCCGTCCGGTGCCGAAACGCTCCAGAGCAACTGGAAGCGACTGCGGTTCGAGTGGCTCCAGAAGTCCGGGTGGAAGGATGACGACCTCAAGCGGCTTACGGAGTACCTCGGCATCGACACGATCGTGTTGCGGCGCGAGGCCGAAGGCTACTTCCAAATGCGGGACACGAACCCTGCGCAGTGAGTGCAACGCTCTGGAGCCGTTCATGATCCTGTGCCGCTATCAGGGCTACTGGTTCCTGACGCCCGGCGTCAGCCGCGACAGAGGCACCTGCGGACTGCAAGCGAGCGCCCGGATGCCGTATCCGAAGCACTTTGAATCGCCGTGCGGTTCGATGGTGTCCGGCGCTGTGCCGCCCGACGAAGTGACCTTCTACCCCGAAGCACGGTGGCGCGGGCACCGGGTATGGCCGCTCGACTGGGATTGGCGATCTTCCGAACCGCGCCTTCGGTGCCAGCTCGACGAGACCCAGCTCTTCCCGGGCGGCGAGGGTACCTACGCCGACGTTGTCGAAGAACTGCGGAGAGCCGGATGGAGTTGGGATCACCGCGAGGGCGGGTACAGATACCTCCACCCTGATGATCTCGAACTGGTGGAAGGTCCCCCGCCGGTCTGCCCCTGACGGGTGGGGGCCCGCAACGCGCGAGCCGCGCTGCGGGGATCGGCGCGCTTACGCCCCGCTCGCGGCTTTCGGCCCGTGCGCAACCGCCGGACTGCTCAGGCTCGGCAGCGCCTGCATCGCGGCGTGGAGCGGCAACATCGCTTCGTCCTGGTAGACCTCGGCGGTGAGCTTGATGTCGCGGTGGCGCATGATGCGCTGCGCGACGGGCATCGGGACGCCCGAGGCCGCTAGCATGGTCGCGAGGCTGTGGCGGAGGCTGTGCAGGACGACCTTGCGTCCGCGGGCATCCACCTCCTCGATCCCGGCATCGGCGAGGTCATCCCGGAACTCGGGCATGGAGGGGATCTCGGCGAAGACCGGGTCGCGGTCGCTGGCATCGTCCCGGTGATCCCGGAGCGCCGCCGCGAGTTCGGGCACCAGCGGCACCGCCTCGGCGTGGCCCGACTTGGTGATGGTCGGCGGCAGTTCGATGTGGGCGTTGACGCCGTCGAGGTGAAGATGGGCCCACTGGATCTGCGCCGCCTCGCTTCTCCTCAAGCCCGTCAGCGCGAGGAAGCGATAGCAAATGGCCCGCTCCGGCGGCGCCGTCTCCAGCAGGTCGCGGATCTCGGACGGGCTTAGGGCCCGGCGCTTCTTGTCGGCCTTCACCGCCGACTTCGGGACGGCGGCGCAGGGGTTGGCCTCCAGGCGGCCCGTACGTACGCACCACGCGAAGAAGGCGTTGAGGTCGGCCCGGTGGGCGTTCTGGGTTTTGGCGGCGAGGTTGGCGTCCGCGAGCTGCTTGAGTCGCGCCGAGATGGATTGGGGCGTGCAGTCTGTCAACCGCGACCAGCCCTGTGACTCCGCCGCTCCTTCGAGGTGCTTGCGGATCGTGTATCGGTACATGTCGTCGCGGCCGAGTCTCTTCAGCTCGGCGAGGTAGGCGTCGATCTGTCCGTCGATCGGCTTCCTGCCTTCGCGCGGGTCGGCCATGAGCACCCCCGCCTTCATCTTCTCCACCGCCTTCATCGCGTCAGCCAGAATCGTCTGCGCTACCGACTTGTCGGCCGCGACGACCTTCCGCACGCGCTGACCCCGGGCGTCCCGGAAGTCGATGCCCCAGCGCCCATCTCTCTTGTACAGCTTGCCCATCGTTGAACTCCTGTTGATCGCGGCGGCGTGCCACGCTTTCCTAGATCACGGTCTCGACATCCGCGCGAGGGAAGTCGGGGCGCAAGACTGTTTGTTCGGCGTCGATGAGCCCGTCACCCTGACCGGCGGCTGATCAGCACCGCGCCAGAAGATGCTCCCGAGGATCGCGTGCGGCGGATGGCAATGAGCACAAGTCCACAACTGATCCGTGACCCGTAACGCCCACCACAGACTCCTCCTGCACATACGGCACTGCTCGTGCCTATGCGTGCCGGTCGGCGCGGGCCACGAGATCGGCTCCGCTGTCTCGCCGCCGACCGCGCTCATCAGCTCGGTCTTGTGAGCCGCGAGCCGCGCGGCGATGTCAGAGTCGATGACCCTGGGGCGGTGCATCAGCCGCCCGTCGCGGACAGCCAGTTCCACGCCTGCCTCCCTGAGATCGGCGAGAAGCCGGACGATGGGGAGCGGCGTCATACGACCGCCCTCCATTCGCCCTCGTCCGTAGCCTCGGGCATGGGCTTTATTGCCGGGGTTTGCGCGGGCGCCGATGGCTCGGATTCGATTCGCGCACCTAAGGAAGCGGGTTTGCGCGAATCGAATCCATTGGCCCGGCGGAAGCGGAAGGGGTCGCCCCTCTTGCCGCCGCCCGTCTTGACCCACCGGCCGCCGGAGGCACCGGCGGCCAGGTCGGTCTCAACCGACCGCAGGCCCGGCCTGGGTTCCGTCGTCCACCGATCAAGAACCTCCTCCGGTGTCAGGCCGCTGCCTTCCTCGGGCAGGATGCCGGCGATCACCGCCGCCCTGTCGCCTTGCTTCACCTGGATCTTGTCGCCCACCACGAGGTAGCCGGCGTCGGTCAGCTCGATCACCGACTCGGGCATGGACTCCTCGAACCGGGAATGGGTCTTGAGAACCCGCCGACGGTCATACGGGTCGTCCTTGGCGTAGCGGCCCAGTTCCATGATCACGTCCACGAAGCCCGGCAGGGCCCCGGAGCCGCGCGTCGCTTGGGCTTCGTCGCCCCCGCCCTTACGGGGGTGGTGGATCAGCATCAGGGCGGGCCCGGCGTCGCTGAGGGCCCGCAGGGGCATCAGGGCGGCCCCGACCTCGCCGGCGTCGTTCTCGTTCATCACCGGCCAGAGGTTCGACAGCGTGTCGAAGACGACCAGGTCGTACCCGCGGGCGATCACCAGCGCGCGGAGGTGTTCCAGGAACTCCCGCCACGCCGCGTGGTCAGGCTTTGTCATAAACGGACGGATCAGGACATCGACCGTCTCGCTCAGACCCAAGTCGTCGCGCCGCCGCGTCCAGAGCGTGGGGCCCTCCTCGGTCACCAGCAGCACCTTTCTGCCGCCGGCGCCGGTGCCGATCAGTCCCCCGCCCGTCTTCAAGTCGCGGAGGAGATGGGTGACGAGCGTCGTCTTCCCGCACTTCCACAGGCCGACGAACAGGGTGATGTGCTGCTTGGCCAAGAAGCCGGTCCATAGCCAGTCGGGCGGGACCGCCGGCCCCAGATCCTCGATGGGTACCGGGTCCCATTCGATTCGCGCAGACCCCTTCTCTATAGGTGCGCGAATCGAATTCGTCGTGTTCTCGCCCCGGGCTTCCGCCTGCCAGAGAACGCTCGCGTGTTCCTCGGCGAAGTTGCCGGTGAGCCGCTCGATGTCACTGATCGCCTCGGCGGCGTTGTTCACCGGGCAGAAGGGGAACTGATCCTCGAGCTGTTGGAGCGCGGCGACCACATCGTCCGGCGCCGGTTCAGGTTTGCCCGCCGTTACCCACGCCACGACCTTCCGGCAGGCCGAATCGCTGAAGTACGCCGGGCTGATCCCGCGGGCCAAGAGGACGGAGCGGGCTTCGGGGTACCGCATCAGGCCGTACGCGAGCTGGACCTGATGTCCTCCGCCTTGTACGGGCTTGGGCGTTCTTGAGCTTGGAGGGACGCTGCTAGTCACGGCGCGCCTCCGTCCGGCACTTCCTCGCCTCTTCATCGGCCTCGTTCACCACGCCCGCGATCGCCCGCAGGGCGGTGTCGAGCAGCTCCAGGGCGGCGTCATCGCTTGCGGGCGCGTGAGTCGCGCACGAGCCGATGCTGACCCTCACGCTGCCGTTCGAGAACGTGGCGTAGACCACCGTGTCGGCCAGGTCGCCGCACGACACGCAGCGGAGGGGTTCGCTATCCTCGGAGCGGTGTTCGAATTTGCCGTGCGGCCCGGGCCCCTCCGGGCCGTCGGCGCTTTTGGAGGAGGTCGCGCTCACCGGACACCTCCTGCGGCGAGCAGCCGTTCCACCGAACTGATCCGCACCCTGGTGCACTTGCCCAGGCGGACCACCTCGATTTCGTTGGCGCCGATCAGCCTCCAGACGCTGCGCGGCGAGATGTGCAGGACGGTCGCCGTCTCGGGGACGGTCCACAGCTTCGGCTCAACAGCCTTCGACGCTTCCTTGCGGGCGGGCATGTGATGACTCCGGCGGCGGGCCCGCGCCAGGAACAGCCTGCGCGTGCCCCCTACCGGGTCCCCCGGCGCTCGGCGGCGCTCGGTGCTGAACGAGCGCGCAGGGCAACGATCGGTGTCAGAACCGGCGTTCTGAGCCCACTATCGCCCGTCAAAATCTTCCGAGGATTCCTGCGGCGCTCGGTCGCGCTCGGTGCCGAGGGCGTTAGTCGTCGCCGTCTTCCTGCGAGATCCGCTCGGCCTCAACCCGCTTCGACTGCTGGGGCTGACGCCGGTCCTCGTCCTGCACTTCCTTGCCGGGGACGGCGACCATTCCCCAGTCCTCCCATGCCTTGGTCTCGGTCACGGAACTCGCACCCGCGCGTATCGCCGCGGCCACATCCCGGCACGAAGGGCGGGTGACTTGCCCGTGCTTGCCCAAGTGCGCCATGTAGTACCGCAGACGGTCTTCGACGGAGCGGCTCTGATCGCACCACGGTTCCGGAGTGACGACCACCGCTTGTATTGGAGCCCGAGTGGGCGCGACAGGCGCCGCGTCCGTATCCCGGGCTGCTAGTCGGCGTCGGGCTAGCTCCGCCCGAGCCTTGTCTGTGACGCGCAGTTCAGGAGCGTGACGGTCACCGCGGGCCATTACCTTAAAGATGGTGTCCCATGTCCCCATGTTGGTGGGCACGAGCGTGGGCGAGTACCACTCGCTTGTCTGCGTCAACGGTGGGGTGGGATCGCCGCGAAACTCGGCCTGGTTCTTCGCTGTGAGGTGCCGGACCTCGATGAAGCGGTCGGCATCAAGCACGCGCAACACATCGAGCGTTACCCCGCTCGGTAGCTTGTTCAGGAACCAGGAAGGTCGGGCGTCGAGGACTTCGATGGCCACCATCGGAGTCAAAGGCTCGGCCGGCTCCTCCGGTCCGATCCTCTTGAGGTCGTCGATCCGCTCGGAGATCTTCGCGATCGCGGTTTTCAGGTCCTCGACGCTATCGCGGTTGATTCTAGGGAGGTCGCCGACGAAGTCGGGGTGTATTACGCCGCCGAGCACCCCCAGTTCCTCCCGCAGGTTCGCCGACCATCGATCGATCGCGGGGTCGTCCTTTCGGTCGGTCCACTCGGTGATCGTTGGGATCAACGCCCGCGCCCGGTGCAGATGTGACCGCCAGTCCTGAACGGTGTAGAACATCCGGTCGCGGATATTGCTCAGTCGAGCGTGGATGGGGCACGTGCCGCGGGCGCTCGTCTGTCGTTGCTCGATGGCCCTCTGTCGCCTGACCGGATCATCCTCGGCGGATGGAACATCATCCCACTTGAACTGCATCGGAGGGCGGAACTCGCTGATGCGGCTAATCCAGACGATCGCCTCCTCCATCAGCTCGACGACGAAGTCGGTCTCGATCTCAAGGTCGATGAGCGCGTCCAGCATGTCGCGGACGGGCTTGGGACGTACAGGTACGGGGTCGCGGCGGTGCGGCTTGGGCTTGGCGCTTCCTTGCATGAACCGGAGCATATGTGCCGCGGGCTGACCGGGCGTGTCCGGCGGAGCCGGGTCGGCACGTTCAGTGTCTGCGAGACGTTGGCGGGCCAACGCCGCTCGGCCCTTCTCGTTGATCCTCACCTCGGGGATCAACTCGCCGGGCTTGCTCATCAGCTCAAAGATCTTCGACCACGTACCGGCCAAGGTGGGCCGGGCATTGGGTGAGATCCAGCCGTAAGGCCACGGCCCGCGGGGCGGCGACTTCGGAAGATTCGGGAACGCTCGCTGCTTCCAGTTCCAGCGCGGGCGGAACTCAAGGTGTCCATCGTCGTCAAGGACGCGCAGAATGTCTTCGGTGATCCCGGCGGGCAACTCGTCCAGAAGCCATGTGGGCTTCTCCGCCAGGGCTGCGAGCGCCTTCTGCGCGTTCATGATTGACGACATCGTGGCGCGCCTCCTTCGCGGGGCCGTCAGGACGTGCCTCGAAGTGACCCGCCATGCCCGCTCGGGCCGCACCGTATCCCGGGCCGTTCCTCGCGCGGCGGAATCGACGCACGATTTCCCGGACGGGCCCCTCTGGAATCACGTCCCGATTCGGCCGAGCAGTGCGAGGCGGGGGCTATGGTCGGCGCGGAAGGAGCCCCCCATGCGCGGATTGCACCGCCGCCTCGACCGCCTGGAGAAGTTGATTTCGGCCCGGCCTCCCACCCCCTGCGACCTGTGCGGCGCGCCGAAGGGCTACATAGCGAGCTCCCTCGTCCGCGACCCCCAGGGGCGGCCCATCCATCCCGAGTACTGTCCCCGCTGCGGGATCGAGACCTGCGGCGGGCGGGCCATCGACCCGATCGACCCGACCGTAGACGGCTACATCGACGTGCTGGTCCTCCCGGCGCCCTCGCCGCCGCTCCCGGTGTGACGCGACCGGCCCGACCTCAGGCCCGGCTTCGTTCGCACGCTTGTTCCGCAGCCGACCCTGCCCGCCCGGGGGCCGCCCCGAAATCTGTGCAGACTTGGCACCCACAGTATTGTGGATTCGGGTTCCGTATGGTATGGTGTGGGACAGCAGGAGGTGCCCGACATGTCGCCCGAACCCGCCTTCCCCGCCGTCAGGCCGGGGCAGCGATGCCGTTGCCACGACCGGCTCGCCGACCTTCACCCCGTGGTCGTTGCTCTCAAACCTGTGGAACCGACAGGCCCGGCCGCACGGCTTTGGGTGGTGACGGACGGCGACACCGAGTTGGTGTGCGCGGCCGCCTGGTTGGAACCGATCGACACCGGGGAGCGGGAGTCAGCCGCGTGAGCCCGGGCCGCGGGAATGAGCGGGGGCCCACAAATCTGTGGTCTCCGACGGGCGCAGCGTTGGACTTGACCGCCGGCCCGGGCGGGTGCAACGGGTCGGGTTGGCGGGGCTATCCGCCGCGCGAGATAATGACTGCGTGCCCACCCACCGGCGGCGAGTCCCCCGCACAATCTACCTGGCCAACGGCCCCTGCGCCGACCGCGAGGTGCCCGAGACCGTGATCCCCGCGGGCCGGGACTCGTTCGTCGTCGAGCACCGGCCGCCGGGCTCCACGCGCGTCGAGCACCACCGCTACGCGCTGGTGGACACGGACATGGCGATCTGGGTGGACGCGGTGAAGCGGAGACCGTGATCCCCGCGGGCAGGGACTCGTTCGTTGTCGCGCACGAGCCGCTAGGCTCGCCGAGATTCGGGCAGAAGGCCGCCTCCCGGGGCCGGGCCCGGCCCCAGGGCGGGCCAAGCAATCCACACGCTCCAAGCAGAGCGCCTGGGTAGTGGTGCTCGGCGCGGCCCATGAGTCGGGCGCGCGCGCCCCGCCAAGATGCCCGGGAACCTCGGCCCGCTGTGCTGACGACAAAGCGCGGTCGGTTTGGCGAGGGTGCGCCCGAGCGCCGAGCGGGTTGCGATGGCGGGCCACACGATCGACTGGGGACGGGCGATCACCAACTCGTATTGCGGTGGTTCCTGCCGCAAGGTACGGTGGTGGTTCTCCAGAGGGGGTGCACATGACGAAGGGCTATGTCCTCAGCGCGGCGGTGTGTGCAGCGGCCGTCCCGATTGCCCGGGCCAGCATAGAGGGGCAGTTGCTTGGCCCGTACACCCCACCCGCGACGCTGGGTGGGTTCGCCTTGGGTGCTTTCCCACCCGACTTGAGAGCGCCGCTGACGTACGTCACCGATGCACCCGCACCCGACGGCCGGCTTCTGACCTTCGGCGCGACCACGGTTCTGCACCGCGCGGGTGACACCTGGATGTTCTGGGGCCACGACTACTTCGGCCCGGTCTACGACACGGATGGCTCGCTCGACATGACGATGCAGCTGCCGGTGGGCACGCGGGCGTTCATCGTTTATGCGTGCGCCGAGCCCCTGTTGAGCGCGGCGATGACGGTGACATGTTCCAACGGGTTCGAACCCGACAAGACATTGGTCGTTTCGGTCCCCTCGGTAGAGGCGTTCGGGGTGGGCTTCTACAGCACGGGTCCGTTCGATCTTCAGTCTGTGACGATCCACTCAAGTTGGGCGTTCGCCGTCGGCGAGTTCCTGATGGCACCCGCGTGCCAAGCCGATCTGACGATCGACGGTGTTGTCGATTTCAGCGACTATCTGGAGTTTCTGAACCTGTACGACGCGGGTGACCTGCGCGTGGACTTTAACGGCGATGGCTTCGTCGATTTCAGCGACTACCTGGAGTTCCTCAACCTGTTCGACCACCCGTGCTGAACAGCGCCGGCTGGGGTCGAACTAAGGGTGCGGGCGCGGTACGTCTTCGGCCGAGCTACGACTTTGTAGCGGGAAGGTAGTCGGGTATCCCTTCTGGCAGCCGGATGGACATCGGAAAAGTGGCCTGTTGGCGATCATGAACCGACCGGGACGCGTCGCTGCACCGAGAGTGGTACACTCGCGCCATGCGAGTGTGCCACCGATGCTTTGGTGAAAGCAGGGTACTGAGGGAGAGAATCGAGCAAGAGGGCCAAGTGTCTGATTGCCCCACCTGCGGCACGAAGGGCGTGCACACAGTTGAGGTAAGTGACTTAAGTGATCTTTTCGACGGTCTGGCGGAGTATTACGAACCACTGTGCGGCAATACTTATGAAATGGGAAAGGATGGTGTATACGGATTCGGTGTGGATACAGGGCATGAAAACCTTGTTGATATCCTGCGCTCAGACTGGGAGTTGTTTTCAGATGTGATCGAGGACGACAAGGCACATGGCATTCTCGAGGAAGTCTGGCCCGGGTACACGGGCGAGTACGAGCGCCGGCCTGGAGACCGCCCCACGGAGACCGGTCGTGAACTTGAGCGGATAGCCGAGATCCTGCGGCATGCAGAAGAATCGTCCGACGCGCACAATCGGGCGGGTGACGCACTCTCCGCACTTCTCAACCCTTGGGTGGACTGCTTGAGATCGCGACTTGCAACGGCGCGTTGGATGCGGGCACGCATCCAGGACGGTGCCGGGAAGTTGTTTGACGTTAGTGGCATGACCGCGCCGCCGCCCGAGAAGGCGACGGCTGGGCGAGCTAACAAAGCTGGAGAACGTGTTCTGTATGTTGCATCAGATGAGGCGACGGCGGTCGCCGAAGTACGCGCTGAACCCGGTGATTGGGTTACTGTTGCAACGGTCGAGGTGGGGCGACCTTACGTGGGCGTATTGGACTTGTCGAGAGATGTACGAGTTGTGGACCCCTTCGCGCACTCGGACTTGGACCAAGCACTAATGGCGAGGGAGTTCTTGCAGCGGTTTGGCTACGAGCTGTCTAGACCAGTCAGGGCGAAGGACTCCACGGCTGCTTACATTGTGACCCAGACAATCTGTGAGTATTTCCGTCGTTGCGGCTTCGACGGAGTTCTGTACCCTAGCGCAATGACAACAGGAGTGAACGCTGTGTTCTTTGATGCCGCCATTGGCAAGATTAGCAATCCTGTTGAAATGGTAGTGTGGTCTAAGGCACTTGATGTGGTTACTCCAGCCGAGTTCGGTCGTCGTGGGCGCAGCCGGCTTGGGTACCCATTCTGAGCGTGCCGGACGGTAAGGCGCCCGCGAAACTGCAAGCCAACTGCGGATCAGGCCGAGCGCGTTCGGCTACGCTCCCCGGCAGATTCCGTAGCCGATCCTGAGGAGGGCAAACAGCCCCGGCCAGGGTGCGGCCGGGGCCGTCCACGACGCGGGGGCCGTCCGGGGGGAGTCAGCGCCCGCCGCCGTACAGGTCCGCTTGCCCGGGAACGGCGCTGAGGCCAGCGTACCCGGGGCGGCCTCCGCGCGGAAGCCGTTCCGGCAGAACCGGGGAGGTGGGGGCGGCCGCCCGGCTCCCCGCCGGCGCCGCGATCGGGTTCCATCTCGCCATCGATTGATGGCCGGCCGGGGTTCGAGCCCCGGGGTTGCCGCAACCTCCGCGGCGCGGGGCCCGCGCCTCCGGGTTTGGGCGGGGCCGCGCCGGCGGAGTGGCGAACGGTGTACTTCTGGCTACAATATGTCCGAACGTGGTTCTCTGACATCCCAAGACGTGCCCCGAGGGTTTGGATGTGAGCTTCTCCCTGGCGAAGCGGTCTGCTCAGCCGAATAAGCCGCAACCCTTGGCGGTGAGGTCATCACCGCCGGCTAGGAAGGCCCCGGCGCTGTGCGGACCACGGCGCGACACGCGGATGCGCAACACGGATGCGCTATGGGGGACCGGACCTGAGAACCCGAATGCCAAATCGCCTGCTCTCCAGACGTGGAACAGCGCGCCGCGGTGACGTTGTAATGCATTCGGACTATTTCGCCGGTCGCGGGGCACGTTGCCTGTCTCATCCGCGGGTGCTCACCGCGGGAAAACGTCCGGTGCGCCCCGGCGGAGAACGACGGCTCCGGCGGCGGCCGGAAGAACAGGGTTCGGACGGCCAAGGAGGGCCAAGATGCTCAACGTCGAACTGCGTTCCATCGACTCCATCAAGCCGTACGACCGCAACCCCAGGAAGAATGACGCCGCCGTCGAGCACGTGGCGCGGTCGATCAGGCTCTACGGCTTCCGCCAGCCGCTCGTGGTTGACAAGGACGGCGTCATCGTGGTCGGCCACACGAGGCTCAAGGCCGCGGCGAGCCTGGGCATGACGCAGGTGCCGGTGCACGTGGCGACGGACCTGACCCCCGAGCAGGCCAAGGCGTACCGCCTGGCCGACAACCGCAGCGCCGAGATCGCACAGTGGGACGACGAGCTGCTGGCGGCGGAACTGGAGCAGCTCCGGTCACTCGACGTGGACCTCTCCTCCCTGGGCTGGGACCCCGACGAACTGGAGGCGCTCCTCGCCCCGGCGGGCGGGGAGGTTACGGACCCCGACGACCTGCCGGAAGCGCCGGCCGCGGGGAACGCCGTCACCCGGCCCGGCGACCTGTGGCTGCTGGGCGGTCCGGGGGGCCATCGCCTCCTCTGCGGCAACAGCACCAGGCTCGCCGACGTGCAGCGGGTGATGAACGGGAAGAGGGCGGCGCTGGTCGCGACCGACCCGCCCTACCTGGTCGATTACACCGGCGAGCGGGTCGGGGACAGCGGCAAGGACTGGAGCGACGTGTACCACGAGGTGGAGATCGAGGACGCCGAGGGCTTCTTCCGCTCGCTCTTCAAGAACATCCTGGAGGTCATCGCCCCGCACGCCGCCATCTACTGCTGGCATGCCCACAAGCGGCAGGCGACCATCGCGCGGATCTGGGAGGAGTTGGGGATCCTCGATCACCAGCAGGTGATCTGGGTGAAGCCCACGGCAGTGTTCGGGTCGGTCTTCTATCACTTCAAACACGAGCCCTGCATGCTCGGCTGGGTGCAGGGGAGCAAGCCGGCCCATGACGGGGACCACACCTTCAACTCCATCTGGGAGGTGGACTGGGAGGGCAAGGCGCGGATCATCGGCAACCAGCACCCGACCCAGAAGCCCGTCGAGCTGTTCGCCCGGCCCATGCGCAAGCACACCCAGCGCGGGGCGGTCTGCTTCGAGCCCTTCAGCGGCAGCGGGAGCCAGATCATCGCGGCCGAGCGTGAGGGCCGCCGTTGCTACGCCATCGAGCTGGAGCCGGTGTTCGTGGACGTGGCGGTGAAGCGATGGCAGCGGGCGACCGGAAAGCGGGCCGTCCATGAAGCCAGCGGGAAGACCTTCGACGAGATGACGAGGGAGCGCACCAGCGAGAACGCCCCGGCCCCCGAAGGGGACGAGGCGTAAGGGGCAAGCGTGAAGTGGAACTCACATCTCGGGCAGCGGCCCGTCCACGGCCTCGTCCCACGGGAGTGGCGGGTCGCCGGCGACTTCCTCCAGGTCGCGCGGCGTGAGCAGGTCGGCGGTCCTCCGGCCCGTGCGGGCGGCGACGGCCCGGGCCAGAGCGGTCCACTCCTCGACCGTGAGCATGTCGTCCTGTCGGGCCCTGAGGAGGCGCTCGGCGGCGTCGAGCAGCGGGTCGGTTCCGGCGTCGGCCCCGTCGAGGGCCCAGAACGCGGCGATGGCGTCGGCCTGGAGGTCAGGCCCGGCGCGGTAGGCCCCGCCCCCGGGGGCGTTAGGGACCGGCGTGATGATCTCGCGGTCGGCGAGGAAGGCGATGGCAACCTCGGCGGCCTCGGGGCCGTCGTCGCCGGTCACATCGCTGGTGGTGAACTCGCTTCCGGGGGCCCGGTTGAGGATGCGGGCGACGGTGCGGTCGAAGGCGTCCTGCGGGCAGGCGGTCTCGGCCTTCCCGTCGCGGCGGTAGAGCACGAGTTCGCGGAGCGTGAACATTGCGGTCGTTGGGGTCATGGTGTGAACTCCTGTGGTGGGGGTGGTGGGGGTGGTGATGTGAACTCGGTTGAGGACTCAGCGGCCGGCGCTTCCGGGCCCGGCGATGAACATTCCGCGATCGATCTTGCGGAAGCGGGCCTCGGACTTCTTCGCGGAAATCTCGCGCGTGACCGCCGCGTAAAGCGAGGCTGCCGGCGTTTTGCCGTTGGGGCTGGACCACAACTTCTGCGCGCCCATCTCCGCGATCATGTCCTTGGCCGACATCGGGCCCTTGTTGGCGGCCAGGACCATCGCCGCGGCGTCGAGGCAGGAGAGGCGCTTGGCCTTCGCGGGCTTGGGCGGCCTGGCGGCCTTCGCGGCGCTGTCCTTCGCGCCCGCCTTGGGCTTCTTGCCGGGCTTGGGGGCGGGGGCCTGCTTCGGCTCCTGGGGCTGGGGCTGCTCGGGCTGTACGGGCTGCTTCTGCTCCCCGCCCTGCTCGTTGTGCGCGACGGCGCTGCCGGTGTCGGGGGTAGTTCCGGGGGCGGGGGCGGTTCCGGGGGCGGGGGCGTCGAGCGCGGCGAGGTTGGCGGCGACGGCGGCCCGAGCCTCTTTGCGGAGGCGGGCGCTGGCGGCGCTCTCGGGAGCGGCGGCCTTGGCCTTGGGGGTGCGAGCAGCGTCCTTCGACCTGTTGGTCTTCGTCGTCATGGTCAACTCCTTCTGGTTGCGGGCCCCGGCCCAGCGCCGGGGCGTGTGACACATGAAGCCGGATCCGCGCCCACACATCAAGGCCCGAATCGCCGTGGCCCGCAGATCAAGGACGCTCCCTTGCATGGCGCCCCGGAAGTTGATGACAGGACATCCCCTGAGGGCGCCAGCGCCGCGTGTACGGGCCCGGGCGCGAGCGGCCTTCCTGCCAAGATGCCGGGCTGGAACGTAACCCGGGCCAACGTCGCCCGCGACGGGGCCAACCGAGGGGGAGTAACCCGGTGGTGATGAACGCGCCCTCCAACCCCGACCGCACGCCCCCGCCCATGCGGGAACTCACCCTGCAGGAGGAGAAGGCGATCATCGCGCTCATCAGCGAGTCCACCATCAAGAAGGCCGCCGCCCGGGCCGAGATGGGCGAGCGCACCCTGCACCGCTGGCTCACGGACCCCTTCTTCGCGGCGGCCTACCGCCAGGCCCGGCGCATCAACTTCGCCCAGGCCATCAGCGTCTGCCAGATGCTGGCCCCGGCGGCGATGTCGGTGCTGGGCCGGGTGATGAGCGACCCGGCCAGCCCCCCCGCGGCCCGGGTCGCCGCCGCGACCTCCATCCTGAAGTTCGCCCGGGAGAGCATCGAGCTGGACGACCTGGTCGAGCGGCTCTGCTCGCTGGAGCGCCGGGCACAGGGCGAAGCCGAACCCGCAACCGCCCGCTGGCGCGAGGTGGAGGAAGAGCAGAAGCCACCATCGGATCCGGCCGCGCCCCCCGACAACGAGGAGACGGCATGAACCTGCGAGCCCGCCTGGCCCGGCTGGAGAAGAGCATGGCCGCGGCCGCCGCTGCGCCCCGGGCCTGCGCGGTCTGCGGCGCGCCGGAGGGATGTGCCCCGTCCATCCGCCTGGTGAACGACGACGGCGCGGACCTGGGGCCCACCTGCACCGCCTGCCGCTTCCCGCTCATGGCGGGCGGGCTGGCGGTGTCCGCCATGCCGCTCGGCCACGCGGGAACGCGGCTCATCCTGGACCGGATCCCGCCCGGCTGACACGGAGGACGACATGAGCTTGCACCACCGCCTCAAGCGTCTCGAAGCCCGGATGGGCCCGC
>JADLFW010000018.1 GCA_020849615.1 Phycisphaerales bacterium | reverse complement strand
CGGGCCACGCGCGTCACCTCGCCCGCAAAGGCATTCAGCTGGTCCACCATCGTGTTGATGGTGTTCTTCAGCTCCAGGATCTCCCCCTTCACATCCACCGTGATCTTGCGCGACAGGTCCCCGCGCGCCACCGCCGTCGTCACCTCCGCGATGTTGCGCACCTGGCTCGTCAGGTTCCCCGCCATCGCGTTCACCGAGTCGGTCAGGTCCTTCCACGTCCCCGCCACGCCCGGCACCACCGCCTGCCCGCCCAGCTTCCCGTCCGTCCCCACCTCCCGCGCCACCCGCGTCACCTCGCTGGCGAACGACCGCAGCTGGTCCACCATCGTGTTGATGGCCTCCTTCAGCTGCAGGATCTCCCCCTTCACATCCACCGTGATCTTGCGCGACAGGTCCCCGCTCGCCACCGCGATCGTCACATCCGAGATGTTGCGGACCTGCGCGGTCAGGTTGCTCGCCATCTGGTTGACGCTCTCGGTCAGGTCCTTCCAGACGCCGCTCACCTCCCGCACCTGCGCCTGCCCGCCCAGCTTGCCGTCCGTCCCCACCTCGCGGGCCACCCGCGTCACCTCCGAGGTGAACACCGCCAGCTGCTCGATCATCGTGTTCACGATCGTGGCCGAACGCAGGAACTCGCCCTCCAGCGGGCGACCCTCCACATCCAGCCGCACCGTCTGCAGCAGGTCGCCCTGCGCCACCGCCGCGATCGACCTGGTCATCTCCGTCGTCGGACGCACCAGGTCGTCGATCAGCGAGTTGATCGAGCCCTCCATCGCCCGCCACGCCCCGCTCGACCTCTCCAGCCGGGCCCTGTGCCCGATCTTGCCCTGCCGCCCCACCAGGTCCCCCAGCCGCTCCAGCTCCTCCGACATCCGCGAGTTGCCCGCCACGATCGCGTTGAAGCTGTCGGCGATCTTGCCCATCAGCCCGGTCCAGTCGCCCGGCAGCCGCACCGAGAAATCTCCATCCGCCACCGCCTGCAGCCCGCGCAGCAGCGACCGCAGTTCCTCCCCGCCGCCGGCCGGTGAAAGAACGCCGTCCTTGGCCTCAACCAGTATCTTCGAATCCATGGGCGCCCTCGTCTGAACCAACCCCGCCCCGGCAACCCGCGATGAAACATCGGCCGCGGAAGTCGGCCCGTCCTGCTCACCTTCAGACCACAACTCCCCCTCGCCACCACGGCCGGCGACCCAGCCGCCGCTTCACCCGCAACATGACGCGCTCCGCCGCCGACCCCGCACCCCGCTGCCGGGGCTGCGCCACATTTCGCGCAGTCAGTCTACAGGTCCCTCCCCGCTGCGCAGGTGAAAAATGTCTCATTCTCGCGACGACACAACTCATCCTGAGTCGCCGCGGCCGGGCCCGCGCCACATGAAGACATATTTCATCCGCGCATCGCGCGCAGGCCCGCCATCCCGGGAGCGCAGCTCCCTATATTGGTTTGCGCCGCCCCATTGAATCGCGCAGGTGCACGCCGGGCCGGGCCCGCGCTCGGCCCCGCTCCCCCGCGCCCGGCCCCACCTCCCGCGCCCGGCCCCGCCTCACCACGCGACGAGCCGACAGCCGACCACCCGCGCTGCCGAGCAACTCGGAGCACCGGGCCAAGAATCACCAGTTGCAGGGGAAAAAGGCCGGGGTGGGATTCGAACCCACGAAGCTTGCGCAACGGATTTGCAATCCGCTCCATTTGTCCACTCTGGCACCCGGCCCGGGTGACCACCGGCCCCAGGAGCCCGGGCCGATTCGGCCTGCACACTAAGACCCCCCAACCGGCCGGTCAACCCTCCCCGCCTCCTGCCCCCCCGCCCCCATCCGCCGCCGTCCTCTTCACCCGCCTCCTACCCGCCCCACCACCCCGTACACTCCACGCGCGCCATGACCACCAGGCCCATCACCCCCATCACCCCCTTGACACCCATCACTCCCGCCTCGCTCCCGCGCCGGGCCTGCTCAACCCCGGCCCGCGCTGCGCGCTTGGCCGCCATCGCCCTCTTCGCGGCCACCACCGCCGCCCAGACCACTCCGACCCCGGCGCCGGCTTCGCCTCCGGTCAACCCGCCGGCCAGTACCCCTCCCGCCGATCCGGGCCCGGCATCTAGCCCGTCCAGCACCGATGCAGCCCCCCCGGACCGGCGCTCGGCCCGTCCCATCGACACCCGCTCCGACCCCGTCTTCAACAGTGAAGGTGTGGATGAGCTGACCCTCGAGATGCTCAAGCGCCGCCCGGCGCCGCCCCCCGTCGCGCCGGTCATGCCCCGCGTCCGGATCGTCATCCCTCCCGACATCGGCCAGGCGACCAACCCCTTCATCGGCCTCAACCCCGCCGGGCTCGGCGCCGCCAAGGCCGAGCTCCTCCCCGAGGGGGCCTTCCTCGTCCGCCGACGCGGCTCGGTCGTCAAGTCCGACTCAGGCGACTGGGTCTTCCTCGCCCACCCGGACCGGCAGGGCGCCGCCGAGCGGGCCATGGTGCTCCTGCCCAGCCCGGGCCTCGAACAGATCGAAGATGACCTCGCCCGCACCGGCCCGCGCGCGGTCTGCTACCTCACCGGCCAGGTCCTCGTGTACCGCTGGCAGAACTACATCCTGCCCACCGCGCTAAGCGTCATCCCCGCCGAGCAGATCACACCGCCCGAACCGGCCTCAACACCCGAAGCAACCCCCGACGCAGCACCTGCCCCCTCACCCACCCCCGCTACCACGCAGCCCGATGCCCAGCCCCAGCCCGGGCCCGCCTCCGCCGAGTCCGTCATCCGCGACCTCGAACAGCGCCGCAGCCAGCCCAGATCCATCAGCCGCCCGACAACCCCGACGCAGCCCGCGCCCGCCGCCGACCCCTCGGCCTCGCCCGAACCCCGCGCGATTTCCGAACCCTCGCTGCTCTCGGAACGCCGGGCCCGCGTCACCCGCCTCATCGATGGCCGGCTCGCTATCGCCTTCGACCGCGGTTTCGGCCCCGGCCCCGAATCCACCATGCCCCTCCTCGAGTGCAGTGCCCTGCAACGCCTCGAAGCCCAATCCCTCAACCGCGCGGACGCCGCCGTCTTCTCCATCACCGGCCGGGCCGTCCCCTACCGCGGCCGCACCTACTTCCTCCTCAGCGGTTTCCACATCACCGCCCCCTCCGATGTGAACTCCCTCCAGTAAACGCCTCACGCCCCGATCCCGTACGTCGCCGTCACCGTCACCGAGATGTCCTTCTCGATCGTCCCGGTCTCGTACGACCCCGATCCGCTCACCTCCATCGAGTTCGGCTCCGTCACCTGGATCGGCCCCGTCCTCAGCTCCCGCACCGGACCCAGCCGGCACCCCGACTTGCCCGCCACCTCCTCCGCCCGGGCCCGCGCATCCCTCGCCGCCTCGCCCGCGATCGACAGCCGCATCTCCGCCAGCTTCGTGCAGTAGTACGCGGGCCGGGCCGAAATCACCCGCACATTCTCCTTGATCAGCGTGGTCACCTCCGTGCTCGCGCTCGCCACCGCCTCCACCCGCCGGCTCGTTACCGTGAACACGCGGTCCAGCCCGTACCCCACAATCTCCGGTGTGTCGTTCCCCCGCTCATCCTGCTTGTAGTGGACCGACGTGTCGATAGCCGACAACGCCACCTCTTCCGCTCCGAACCCGCTCCTGGTCAGAAACTCCTCCACCCGCGCCGCCGCCACTTCCAGCTTCTCGTACGCGCCCTTCAAGTCAGCCCCGTCCCCGCGGATCCGGATCGTCCACACCGCCAGGTCGCTGGTGATCCGCTGCCGCGCTGAACCCCGCACACCGATCTCATCGTTCCGCGCCGCCGCCTGCCGCCCGCGCTGCTCGTACGCCCGGCTCGCGACCACCGCCGACGTCACCACCGACAGCCCCACCACCGCGGCCAGCGCCAGCACGCCGCCCGCGCACTTCACGCGCACGTTGTAATCCATGATCCAACACTCCCCGCTTCCGCTCGTTGTTTCCCGCCGACCGCCCGCGCGCGGAACACCCCGCGCCAGGAGCGCCACTCGCATCGGCCCGCGCGGGCCCGCCCCGATCACAAAATCCACGACGGCGGAACTCCGCCCCGTTTCACCCGCCGCCGGGGCCCGCGCCCCACCCCGATCCCGTATCAATCCCCCCTCCGTCGTGCTATAAGAAAGCCGGAGGTGCAGAATGCCCACGCCCCCCGTGCTCTTCATCGGCACCAACCGCCACATCGTCGCCGTCAACTCCGCGACGGGCCAGGACCTCTGGCGCACCAAGCTCCCCAAGGTCGGCTGGGGCTCCGGGCCCGTCTCCTTGCTCGTGACCCCCGAGGTCCTCTTCGCCGGCTGTGGCGGATACCTCTTCGCCCTCGACCGCGAATCCGGCGAGATCCTCTGGCGCAATAACCTCTCAGGCCTCGGCCACGACTACGTCATCATGACCACCGATGGCCTCGACTCCCAGCAGGCCCGGGCCCAGCAGATGCTCCTCGATGCCATCGCCGATGCCCAGGCCAAGCAGGCCGCCGTCGCCGCCGCCGGCGCGGGTTGACCGCCCCCCGCCCCACGCCGCAACCGGCGCCCCGGCGCGCCTTCATTTGCTGCTTTGCTATTTAGAAACCGTCCGCTGCTCGATCCGCTTCTCGCAGACCGTCTTCACGATCCGGTTCACATACGACCCCGGCGTGTGCACGTGGTCCGGGTCGATCTCCCCCACCCCCACCAGCTCATCGACCTCCGCAATCACCACGCTCGCCGCCGTCGCCATCATCGGGTTGAAGTTCCGCGCTGTCATCCGGTACACCAGGTTCCCCGTCGGATCTGCCTTGTGCGCCTTCACCAGCGCCAGGTCCGCGTACAGCCCCGTCTCCATCACGTAGGCCCGCGCCTGGCCCGCCTGCGGCGCGCTCCCCGCCCGCCCCGCGTACCCCCGCCCCGGGATCGTCGCCCCGCACTTGCCATCCTCGGGCCGGAAGAACTCCCGCGAATCCTTCCCCTCCGCCACCACCGTCCCCGCGCCCGTCGCCGTGAAAAACGCCGGGATCCCGGCCCCCCCGGCCCGGATCCGCTCGGCCAGCGTCCCCTGCGGGTTGAACTCGACCTCCAGTTCTCCCGACAGGAACTGCCGCTCGAAGTTGGCGTTCTCCCCCACGTAGCTCGAGATCATCTTGCGGATCTGCCGCGTCGCCAGCAGCAGCCCCAGCCCGAAGTCATCCACCCCGGCGTTGTTGCTGATGCACGTGATCCCCTTCACCCCCGAATCACGCAGCGCCACGATCAGGTGCTCGGGAATCCCGCACAGCCCGAACCCCCCCACCATCACCGTCATCCCATCACGCAGCGTCCCCTGCTCCCGCAGTCCCGCCAGCGCCGCCCGGGCCGACTCGTACACCTTGTTCGTCATAGGCTCACAGCGTACGGCGGCTTGGGCGCCGCGGCTCTCCCAGCCGCCCATCCCTACCTCTTCCCCTCCATCATCACAAACGCCCGGTACCGCCCATCCCCCAGCCTCACCGCCGCCGAATGCACCGGCGCATCACCCACCCGCCCCGCCGGGCCGACCGCCTCCCGCACCGTCGCCCGCGCCGCTTCCACCGCCGCACGACGGGCCTCCACCAGGGTGACGCCCTCCCCCTTCGCCGCCACCCTCACCACCCCATCCTTCTCTACAGCCCCATCCACCCACCAGCCGGGCCTGAATTCATCCGCCGTCACCGGCGCCTCCTTCACCACCTCGGCCGCCGGCGCTGCCGCCGGCGGAACAGTCGGCGCCGCCGCTGGAACCGCCGCCGCCGGGCCCGCCTTCCCCTCCCGGGCCTGCTTCGCCTTCAACTCCTCCTCGAGCGTCGGCAGCCCGCTGGCCCGCGCCTTCAACCGATCCCGCTCCCGCTTGGCCTCAAGCTCCTCCTCCAGCGTCGGCAGCGGCCGGGCCGGCCCGCCCTCCATCCCCTCCGATCCCTCCGCGATCCGCTTGGGTTCCGGGCCGCCGGGCCCCGGCTTCGCCGGGCCCGCGCACCCACCTGCACTCACCAGCGCGAACCACACCACACCGGCCGCGAACCCCACGCCCACGGCCCGCCATCCCCCGCACCCAACCCGGACCTTCCGCTCCGTCACTTGCTCGCTCCGTCGCTTCGTCACTCCGTCACTTCTTCTAGAAGAGCGCCTGCTGCTCCTTCACATCCTTCACCCGGTTCTCCTCTTCCTCCAGCTGCCGCCGCAGGTCCTTCATGCTCGTCAGGTCCAGGTGCTCCGAGGCGAACCGGAAACACGCCACCTCATCCACATCCCGCAGCTTGCGGATCACCCGGTCGCCGATCGCCCTCGAGGAAACCTCCTTGTCGAACTCCCGGTGCAGCTCCTCCTCGATCTCATCCGCCATCCGCTCCTTCACCTCGACCGGCACGGGCCGCTTCCCGCACGCCGACTGGATCCCCCGCAGCACGTTCTCCCGGTTGAACGGCACCCGCGTCCCATCCTTCTTTACCACCATCAGCCGCGAGGTCTGCTCCACCCGCTCGTACGTCGTGAACCGCCGGTCGCACGCCAGGCAATGCCGGCGCCGACGGATCACCCGCCCGCCATCGCTGGCACGCGAGTCAATCACCTTGTCGTTGTCCACGTTGCAGTACGGGCAGATCACGGGCCGGAGCCTCCCGCCCGCCAGCATACCGCCCGCCGGGCCGGGCCGCCCCCCCGCAAGCCGCGAAGCGGCGACCGCTCCCAGCCCCGGGCGTGAGCCCGGGGTTGCAGCGCATCCACGCCATCAAGCCGCGAAGCGGCGACACCATCCCGAACCCCGCCCCCCCACCCTTACCGCCCATCGAGCGCCGCGATGAACCCCTCGATGAACTCCACCTGGCCGGGCCGCGATGTCACAATCAACGCGTTGCGCTGACCATCCACCGCCACCGAGTGCCCGGCGAACCGCGGCTGCATGCCGGGCCTGCTGCTGTACGCCAGCGCCAGCATCTCCATCGCCGTCACCGCCCGCTCGCTCTGAAGCACGATCGTCGTCGTCACCAGCTGCCCGCCCCTCTCGGCCGGGCCCGGCAGGTCCAGCGCCCGCACAATCCGCCCGATTTTCTCCAGTTGATCCACCGGCGCGGTCACCTTCAGGATCCCATCGCTCTCATCCACCTCCAGCACCCGCATCGGCGCCTGCTTCAACTCCGGCACGATGTTCAGCGCTGCGCTCAGCACATCCCGCATCGCCGCCGGGCCCATCCGCTCGGGCCGGAACACCGCCGTGTCCAGCGCCGACTGCCCCCCCTCCCTCGGCGACACCTTCAGCCGCGGCTCCATGCGCAGCTCCGCCCCAGCCGCCGGGCGGCCCTGCTCATCCACCACCACACCATCCGGCCCGATCGACCCGCCCTCAACGCGCGGGCCGCCGGTGATCGCCGCCCGCTGCGCCTCCAGCGCGGTGATGCGGTCCAGCAGCTCCGCCTCTTCTTCGGCGAGCTCCGCCGATCGCCGCGCGACTTCCGTTGAGCTCATGAACCCCTTGTCGCGCATCGACGCCATCTGCGAGGCCTCTTGACGCACCGCCTGCAGCCGCAGCATCGCCGCCCGTTGACGCCGCTCGATGCTCGCCGTCGAGATCGCCGCCTGCGGCATCGCCTCTCCATCCGCCGACGGCAGCTCGCTCAGCACCCACCTGATCTTCGGGTGCATCCGCTTCGGCGCTGTCACGAAGAGCTTCGTCCCGAACACCGCCAGGCTGGCCCGGTCGCCCCCGTTGTCCCGCCACAGGTTCGGGTGCACCAGGTCTCTGATGAGGATCGCCACCTGCTCCGACACCTGCTGCGTCACCACCTGCCGCGCTGTGGGATCCGCATCGTGCAGCCTCGCCTCCACGATCCCCGCCAGGTCGTACGTCGCCAGCACCGTCTCGCGCCTGTCGAAGTACGCGACCGTTGCGATCTCCAGCCGACCATCGTGCACGCGGTAGTCGATCCCATCATCCGCCGAGGCCAGCCCCTCGTTCACCATCGCCAGCGCCTCGGGCAGCGTCAGCCCGCTCCCCGTCACCGTCGCCCGCTCGTTCGGGCCCAGCGCCCCGCTCCCGGCGATAGCCGCGAGCTGCCCCCAGTTCACCACGACCGGCAGCCCCAGGCCCTGCCCCGCCGCCTCGTAAAACCGCGCCCAGCTCGCATCCGGCGGCACATCAAACTTCCCGCCCGCCGCCTGCGCCGCTTCCTTCGTCACCTCCGGCGCAAACACCGCCACCGCCACCCGGTCCTCGCGCGGGCCCGTCAGCGCCGCCACTCCCGCGATCAGCCCCGCACCCGCCACCGCCAGCATCCCCAGGTTCATGAGCCTTCTCCTCGCGACGGGCCGCGCTGCACGGTTGAACCGCTGCGCCAGCCCGGCCATGTCCCCAAGCTCCGCGATCGCACGCCCCGAGGCCTCAACCTCGGAGAGCCCCGTCACCATCAGGTCCCGCACCCGCTCCGACAGGTGCGCCTCCAGCTCCTCCCTCACCGCCGCCCGCTCCGCCTCCGGCAGCCGCAGCAGCTTCACCAGCACATCCAGCCACGAGCAGATCGAATCCCGCGGCGCCTCGCCCTTCGCCGGCGCCAGCCGCAGCTCCGGGCTGGCCCCGTGAACTTCAATCAGCTTGGGAGCGCTCATCGGCTCGTCTCCTCGCGCCCCGGCTCACCGATGAACGTGTCGATGATCCGCCGGAACGCCCGGTGCGAATGGATCCGCTGGTCCAGCCGCTTCCTCCCCTTCGCCGACAGCTTGTACCACTTGCGGCGGCGGCCCTCGCCCTCTCCGGCCGAGCGCTCCGACCTGACAGCCTCCCACTCGCTGATGATCAGGCCCTGCGTCTCCAGCGCCTTCAGCAGCGGGTAGAGCACCCCGGGGGTCAGCCGCAGCTGGCCTTCCGACCGCAGCGCCACATCCTTGGAGATGGCGTAGCCGTACTGCGGGCCATCCGCCAGCAGGCTCAACACCACCAGCTCCGCCGATTCACCCTTCCAGTCAAACATCGCCATGAGGCCCTCGCGGGATCCCTACGGGCCGCGGCCCGGCCCGGATCCATTGAGGGACAATATATCGTTTTCAGATATATCGGTCAAGTCATTTCGGCCCGGCCGACCGCCGTCACCGCGCCCCGTTCATGGCGCCGAGTTCCCCACCTCCAACCACCCCCGGAGCAGCGCCGTGGTCGCGATCACCACCCCCAGCTGCACGGGCACACCATCCAGAATTCCGCCCGCGCCGGGCAGGTAGCCGGCCTGCAGGGCTGCCGTTGTGAGCACCGCCGCCATCACGAAGAATGCCAGCGGCAGCACCAAGACCCACCCCCACCGGTCGCTCCATTTCCGGGCCAGCCACGGCAAGGCCAGGCCGATCGTCAGGGCGGGCACCGCCAGAATCATGCCTGCCCGGCCGTCGATGGTCATCGTCGGGTGGCCGATGAGCCCCCGGACCTCATCGGCCGCCACGAACGAATCGCGAAAGGTGTACATGACCCCGAACAGCCCCGCGCCCGCGGCAGCGCCCAGCACGCCCGACACGGTGCAGAACTTTCCGAAGGTCATGGCCCGCGCTCCCTGGCCCGGCCTCTCCAACAAGGATGCGGCGGCCCGGGCCGAGCCCACCCCCCTGGGTGTTCTGCGGCCGGGCCGGGGCGGTCTTGCACGGGCCGGGCCCGGCGTCTACGCTTTCCCACCATGAACGGCCCCACGACCACCACGACGACCTCCACGCGACGCGGATGACGGGCCGGCATCCGCAACCGCTGTCACACCCAACCCGGCCCCGAACGCCGGGTTTTTTCTTTCCGCCCCCATTCACCACTCTCTACTCCCCATTCGCCCCCTGCTCAGGATCCAGCCATGCCCACCATCACCCTGCCCAACGGCGACAAGAAATCCTTCGATCACCCCATCACCGCCGCCCAGGTCGCCGCCTCCATCGGCGCTGGCCTCGCCAAGGCCGCCATCGGCGCCAAGCTCGACTTCGGTGACGGGCCCGCGCTCCGCGACCTCTCCACCACCATCGACCGCGATGCCTCCATCGCCATCATCACCGCCCCCAAGCCCAACCAGGCCGCCACCCCCGATGCCCTCTACCTCATGCGCCACTCCGCCGCGCACGTCATGGCCGAGGCCATCCAGGATGTCATCGGCAAGGATGTGCAGCTGGCCTACGGCCCGCCCACCGACACCGGCTTCTTCTACGACATGTTCGTGCCGGCGGGAAAGAAGATCTCCAGCGATCACTTCGACGCCATCAACAAGCGCATGGCCGAGATCATCAAGGAGGACCGCCCCTTCACCCGCTACGAGCAGCCGGGCGATGAAGGGCTCAAGCGCCTGAAGTCCGAGGGCAACAAGTACAAGGTCGACAACGCCGAGCGCGCGCTGGGCCTGCCGTCATCGGTCTACCAGTCCGCGAAACCGCTGGCCGCCACTCCTGATACTTCATCACTGCGTCACTCCGTCACTCCGTCACTCTCCTTCTACGCTACCGGCGCGCCGGGCCGCAACTGGGAAGACCTCTGCCGCGGCCCGCACGTGCCCAGCACCTCCCGCATCGGCGCGGCGCGGGTGATGTCGCTGGCGAGCGCCTACTGGCACGGCGATGAGAACTCCGATCGCCTCATCCGCGTCTACGGCACCGCCTTCCCCACCCAGGAGCAGCTCGATGCCTACCTCAACCAGCTCGAAGAAGCCAAGAAGCGCGACCACCGCGTCATCGGCCGGGCCTTGCGCCTCTTCCACATCGATGAGGATGTCGGCCAGGGCCTGATCCTCTGGACTCCCAACGGCTCCATCATCCGCAAGGAGCTGCAGACCTTCATCGCCTCCGAGCTCAAGAAGCAGGGCTACACCGAGGTCTTCACCCCGCACATCGGGCGCCTGGAGCTCTACAAGACCAGCGGCCACTTCCCCTACTACAAGGATTCGCAGTTCGCTCCGATCGTCGAGCGCGAGGACCTCGAGAAGCTCTCCGCCGCGGGCCGCACCTGCGCCGAGATGACCAACCGCGTCGAGGCCGTCAGCGAGCGCCTGGCCCGGGGCATCAACGAGCGCACCGGGGCCCAGACCATCACCCCCGACCGCATCAAGCCCGATGACCAGCTCATCGAGGGCTTCATGCTCAGGCCCATGAACTGCCCGCACCACGCCAAGATCTTCGCGAGCAGCCCCCACTCCTACCGCGACATGCCGGTGCGCCTCGCCGAGTTCGGCACCGTCTACCGCTGGGAGCAGTCGGGCGAGCTCAACGGCATGACCCGCGTCCGCGGCTTCACCCAGGATGATGCCCACCTCTTCTGCACCGAGGACCAGGTCGCCGCCGAGGTCCAGGGCTGCCTCACCCTCGTCAAGATCATCTTCGCCACCCTGGGCATGAAGGATTACCGCGTCCGTGTCGGCCTGCGCGACCCCGATTCGGCCAAGTACACCGGCAGCGCGGAGAGCTGGGACAAGGCCGAAGCCGCCTGCATCGCCGCCGCCGAATCCCTCGGCGTCGCCTTCAGCAAAGAGCCGGGCGAGGCCGCGTTCTACGGGCCCAAGATCGACTTTGTCGTCAAGGATGTCATCGGCCGCGAGTGGCAGCTCGGCACCGTGCAGATCGACTACAACATGGCCAACCGCTTCGACCTTTCCTATGTCGGCCCGGACAACCATCCGCACCGGCCCGTCGTCATCCACCGCGCGCCGTTCGGCTCCATGGAGCGTTTCTGCGGTGTGCTGATCGAGCACTTCGCGGGGAGCTTCCCCACCTGGCTCAGCCCGGAGCAGGTGCGGGTCCTGCCGATCAGCGAAAAGACCAACGAGTACGCCGGCAAGGTGATGGCGGCGCTCCGGGCCGCCGATGTCCGCTGCTCGGCCGACCTGGGCAACGACCGCGTGCAGGGCAAGATCAAGGTCGCGGCGGATGAGAAGATCCCGTACATGCTGATCGTCGGCCCGCGCGATGCGGAGAACAACGCGGTGAGCATCCGGGCCCGGGGCACCGAGAAGGACCTGGGGGCGATGCCCCTGGAGCAGTTCATCGATGGCATCCGGGCCGAGATCGCGGAGAAGCGGGCGGAGTTGGGGGTGAGGCCGTGAGCGCAGATCATCGCATGCCTACAACCAAGCAACTGCTGGGGTCATCGGGCGAAACGCTCATCTGCAAGCGCTGCTCTTGTCCCAAGTGCAAGCGTTCGCGGACATTCAAGCGACTGCCCACGAACTTCAAGTGTGCGGATGTAATCTGCGATTTCTGTGGATTCCTCGCGCAAGTTAAGACTCTCAACCGCAGGAACGTCGAATGCGTTCCGCAGAGAGTCACCGGCGCAGCGTGGGAACCCCAAGCATCTCGCATGGCCTCCGGTATCTATTTCCCCGTCTACTTCGTGCTCGTCAATGGCTCTCGTCGGGCGGTCTACTACCTCAGCGCTGACCACCAGAACCCCGCGATGTTCAAGCCGAGACAGCCACTGTCGTCCCAGGCCCGCCGGGCCGGCTGGCAGGGATTCGAGTACGACCTCTCGCTGGTCATCGACGCCGGGCTAGTGCGGCTTGCAGAGTGAGCGATTTGCTTCCGACGTTTTCAATGCACCTGAGTGCCGCCGCTTCGCGGCTCACCCACCTCAGACACTCGGTCACCCCGGGCTCACGCCCGGGGCTGGGAGCGGGCGCCGCTTCGCGGCTTGGTACGACCTGGCGCGCGGGGCCGGTTGCAGCAGCGCGGCCCGGCACGGGGCGGCGGGTGTGGTTCGGAGTTGGAGAGGCAGCAGGCATCGGGCAAGAGGCATGAGCCGGACGCGCGGATGCGGATCGCGCTGAGGAGCGGCGGCGCTGGGCGGCTGGCCCGGCACTGCGGATCGTGCGGGAAGCGGGAGCGGCGATGCGGAGGATGGCGGTCGCGGCCCGTCGCTGCTCGGCGGGGGTTGCGGCGGTCGCAATCGTGCGCTGGAGGGTGGTGAGGGCGGTGAGGTGCGCGGTATCGAGGATGAGGGAGCGGAGGGCGTTGTACTGGAGACGGAACCCGGGATCGCGGATCTGCGCGAGGAGGTCGGCGGGTGGAAGCCGGATGGCGCGCGCGGCTTCGACAAGGTTGAAGTGGTGGGCGAGCAGCGCGGTGAGCAGGTCGGGTTGGGCGGATTGGCTTCGCACGACTGGCGCGAAGATACGGGGACCGCGCGCGGATTCAAGGGGGTCGGCGCGCATGACCGCCATTTAGCGCGCAAGAGTGGTACATGCGCGCGAGATTCCGCCGCAAAAAGAGAAACCGGGACCTTTCAGTCCCGGTTCTGCCTGTCTCTCCATCTCTCGTCAGTGCCGGTCGGCCCGGCGGACGCGCAGCTTACCAGCCGCCGCGGCCGCCGCCGCCACCGGAACCACCGCGGCTCCTGCCGCCGCCGAAACCGCCTCCGAAGCCGCGGCTGCCGCCTTCGCGGGGCCTGGCTTCGTTGACGGTGAGGTCGCGGCCATCCACGTTCTTGCCCGCCAGCGCGGCCATGGCAGCGCGGGCGTGCTCATCGTTGGAGAACTCGACGAACCCGAAGCCGCGCGGGCGGCCCGTCTCGCGGTCCATGACCAGCGCTGCGGAGGCGACTTCGCCGTGGGCTGCGAACATCTCGCGCAGCTGGGACTCGGAGGTGTTGAAGGACAAGTTACCGACGTACAGCTTCATCATGAGGCTTCTACCGTGCCCGAACGTTGCGTTTTTCTGTAAATCCGGTGCTCGGCTCGGGCGGAGAAAGCGTCGGGAGACCTGAGAGGACTCGACCGACGGGGCCGGGCCAAACCAGAGATCACGGAGCATGATAGGCGCGCGGACCGCCATAATCCCGTTGCGGCGTCTATCGGGGTGCGGATGGCGCCGGCGATCGCTGGCCGACCGGCGCGCGGATGTCGCATGAAAGGGACGGGCCGGTGCGCCGCGGTTGTCGGCGCCCGGCCAGAGAAGAGGATGAACCATGGTTGTGCTGCAGTTGTTCGCGACGCTGGCCTTGCTGGTGGCCGGGCTGTTGACGGTGCTGCTGGCCGGGGCGACGCAGCTGTTCACGGCCCGGCCGCCGAGCGGCCCGGACGCGATGGGGCTGGCGGGTGTGTTCTTCGGGATGGCGCTGCGGTCGGGGCTGATGCTGGTGGCGGCGCTGGTGTGCGTGGGGCTGGGGAAGTTCGACTGGGTGTCGGGCAGGCCCGGCGTTCCGTTGCTGGCGGTGATCGGATCGATGATCGGGCTGGCGGTGGTGATGGGGATGAGCTGGATGCAGTGGGCTGGCCCGTCGAAGCCGTGGACGGTGATGGCGGGGAACCTCGGCGCGGTGCTGCTGCCGCTGCTGATCCAGGTGTACCTGCTGCTGCTGGTGTGGGCCAAGAGCCCGGGCGACTGGGCCCGGCACCTGGCGTTGCCGCTGGCGGGGATCGGCGGGATCGGGCTGCTGATCGGCGCGGCGATGCTGGTGATGTGGCAGGTGAACTCCATTAAGAGCGAACGGGCGGCGTTCGAGGCGGATGTGAAGTGGCAGGAGGACAACCGGCGTGAGAACCGCGAACGTGAGGAGCGGCAGGCGAAGGAGCTGGATGGGCTGCCGGATGATGCGCCGCTCAAGGTCTTCGTGACGCACCTGTTCATCGACAAGAGCGAGGCCCACCACGCGCGGGCCCTGGAGCGGATCGGGAAGCTGCCGAACCTGACGGAGCGCATCGACGCGTTGATGTCGGACGCGGATCCGCTGCAGCGGGAGTACTGCGCGAACTACATCCGGCACGCGCCGGGCCCGGACCCGGCGTGGGGGAGAATCGTGAAGCGGGCGATGGGCGAACTGGCGAAGGACATCAGCGCTGCGCCGCTGCTGTATGACCCGCCGACGCAGCGGACGTACAGGGGCATGATGATGGGGATGTTCCTGACGGCCCGGTGCTTCCCGGGTGAGGATTTCAGCACCGAGGCGCGGGCCATCCGGGAGGCGGTGGCGGGGCATGCCGATGAGATCAACCGGCAGGCGTGCGTGGAGCTGGCCGATCGGTTCATCGCGGGGCAGGCGCTGGAGGAAGAGTGACGCGCGGGCCCGGGCCAGCCGGACCTTACCGGCCCGGCCACGGCCCGGCGGTGGCATCGATGCCGAGGATGGCGAGGTTGCGGGTGTTGGCCTTGAAGGCGAGGTCGGCGATATCGCCGAGGATGGGAACCGCGCCGGCGGCGACGTCGATGGCGATGTTGGCGAGCATGAGGGTGAGCTGGCGCGGGGTGGCGCCGAGGCGGTAGCCTTCGATGGCGATGTAGAGGGAGATGAGGGCGCCGAGCGCATCGCCCGCAGCGGGGATGAGGCCCAGCAGGGGGTCGAGGCCGAAGCGCAGGCCCAGGCCCGGGATGCGGCAGGAGCTGTCCATGAGCCGGGCCAGCGCGATGAGCCGGGCCCGGCGGCGGGCGATGGCATCGGGGGCGGGGGCGCGGGCGGCGGCGGCGAGGAGCGGGCCGGCCCGGGTGCGCCAGTGGGGATGAGCGGCGAGGGTGGTCACGGAGGGTTATTCGGCGCTGGGCGGGGGTGGTTTCGCGCGGGATGGACAAGTCCGGTAAGCTGGGGAAGGCTGCGTGCGGACCTGCGGTGGAGGGGTGATTACCCGGCTCGGAGGGTCTAGAGGCTGGAATTGCATGGGCGGACGAGCGTCGGACATTCCGGGTGCGATGCCTTCCCCCGACCGGCCCGGCGGGCCGGCCGAGAAGCCTGGAGCCGGTCCGCGCCTGTCGCGCGAAGAGTTCGCCGAGTTGTTCCGGGGATCGTACCGGGCGCTGTGGTGCATTGCGGCGGGTGTGTTGGTGGACCGCGCCCAGGCGGACGACACGGTGCAGGAGGCGGCCATCGTGGCGATGCGTCGGCTTGATGACTTTGATCCCCGCACGAACTTCATCACGTGGTGCGGGCAGATCGTGAGGTACGTGGCGTTGAATGAGCGTCGGCGGCGTCGGCGTGAGCGTTCGACGCGCGAGCGGGCGGGTCAGGAGCGGCGCGGGGCGGGCGCGGCGGTGCAGCCGGTGCCGGCGGAGTTGAGGGAATCGGTGCACGCGTACGCGAAGGAGCTTGACGAGGTGCCGCGGACGTGCCTGCTGCTGAGGACGATCGCGGGGATGACGTACACGCAGATCTCGACGGCGCTGGGGATTCCCGAGGGAACGGCGATGAGCCATGTGCACCGGTCGCGGCAGCACCTGCGGGCGCGGCTGGTGGAGTCGGAGCGCGGGCCCGGCGTGGCCGGACCTCGTGCGACTGGACATGGCGCGACTGGGGGTGGCGCATGAGCGAGCCGATGCGCCCGGCGCCGCCGGTGAGGCCGGAGACGGATGCGTACGTGGATGGCGCGATGGAAGCGCCCGCGCGGTTGGCGTACGAGCGTGTGCTGGCATCGGACGCGGGGGCGATGGCGGACCTGGAGCGTCAGAGGCTGGTGGATGCGGCGCTGGCGGACCTGTTCGAGCCGGGCCCGGCGCCGGCGATCGACGTGAGCGCGGCGGAGCGGCCGCTCAGGCCCGGCGGGGGCTGGGGCGGGTGGCGGAGGTGGTCGGCGATGGCGGCGGCGGTGGTGCTGGTGGGGATCGGCGTGTGGGCGGGGGTGTGGATGGCGGGCCGGGGCGGGGCCGGCGGGATCAGCGCGCAGCGGGTGTACGACAGCCTGGTGGCGAAGAACTTTGCGCCCGAGGAAGTGTGCACGGATGCGGACAAGTTCGAGGCGTACGTGAAGGGGAGAGTCGGGCAGGGCCTGAGGCTGGGCCCGGATGCGACGGGGATCCGGCTGGTGGGGTGGGCGTACGCGCTGGATGGGAAGGGCGGGCGGGTGGTGGTGCTGATGGTGATGGACCGGGAGAAGCCGGCGATCGTGTTCATTGATCCCGCGAACATGGACCACCCGGTGGCGCCGCCGAAGGAAGGCGGCGGGCTGAAGATGTTCGAGCGGCGGGCCGGGCGGCTGGTGCTGCGCGAGGTGACGCCGCACGCCGAGCCGGGTGTGGCGCCGCACCTCGAAGTAACGAAGTGAAGAAGAGACGGACGGAGAACTAGAGTGTGCGCGGGTGCTGGCAGAATTCGGCGACGATGCCGGCGGCGTAGCGGCCCGCGACATCCTTGAGGAAGGCTGAGAAGTCCTCGGCGGCATCCTCATCGGCCGAATCGGAGATGATGCGGAGGGCGGCGAAGGGGATGCCGTGCTCAGCGCAGACCTGGGCGACGGCGGCGCTCTCCATGTCGACGGCGGCGACATCAACTTCGGCGCCCACGGCTTCGGCCTGGCGGGCGACGCGATCGGCGATTGAATCGAGTTCGGTCGGGTCGGCGATGAAGCGGTCGCCGGTCATGATGTCGGCGTGCAGGATGCGCGGGCGGTCTTCGCCGTGGAGGCCGTAGCGGTCGCGGAGACCGGGGGAGAAATCGCGGGTGAGGCCGTGGGCGAGGTAGGCCCGGGCCGAGCGGAGGAGGGCGGCGGCGAGCTGCGGATCGGCTTCGAAGACGGCCCGGCCCGTGAGGGGGGCTTCGAGTGCGGGGGCGAGGGGGGAGGCGTCGAGGTCGTGCTGGACGAGGCGGCGGCCGACGATGATGTCGCCGCGGAGGGCGCGCGGCCCGGCTGCGCCGGCGACGCCGATGACCAGCAGGTGGGTGACCTTGTGCTCGATGATGAGGGTGGTGGAGGCGGAGGCGGCGGCGACCTTGCCCATGCGGGCGGCGACGGCGACGGAGGGGACGCCGTTGAAGCGGCCCGCGTGGTAAGTGCGGCCCGCCGAGGTGGAGGTAAGGCGGTCGGTCATCGCGGCGAGGATGCCGGCGAGTTCTTCATCGAGTGCGCTGAAGAGGCCGAGTTTCATGGGAGAGAAGTGAACGCGGAGGTTGCGGCGCCGGCATAGCCGGTCGGGCGGAGGGACGCGGAGTAGAAGGAAACTGAGGAAGGGGAAGAGAAGTGTTTTGAACGCTGAGAGTGCAGAAGGTGCAGAGAGTTGCGGATGGGAGTTTTATCGCGGCGGTTTGCGGGCCGGCCCGGATGGCGTGCTGGGCGCGGGGTCGCGGTCGGGCGGCGGGGTGGGATCGGGTGAGGGGGTGATGAGGCCCGCGCGCTGAAGGTGATCGGCCATTTCGGCGGGGAAGGCCTGGATTTCTCTGGAGTTGAAGATGGTGCCGTGGTCGAGGCCCGGCACGATCGTGATGGAGCCGTTCTTGCCTTCGGGGTAGTGGAAGAAGCTCAGCTTCTCGACCTCGGGCTTGAGGAGGTTGACGGCCTCATCGAGGAAGTAGGTGTCCTGGTCGCCGACAACGAGGCGGATGCGCTGGTGGAAGAGGAGGCCGATGCGGCCCGGGTCGGCGTGGAGGCGCTCGGCGATGTCGTAGGCCCGGTACTGCTCGGCGATCGCGTGGTCGATGCGGCCGAGGGCGGGCTCGTAGAGGGCGGCGGGGTTGCCGCGCTCATTGCGCGGGCCGAAGACGGCCATCCAGGAGTCCCACTGCTGGCCTGAGGTGTTGTCCGGGCCGAGGACTTCCTCGATGGCGTTCTCGGTGCGGATGGACATGGTCGGCTTTCCGCCCGCGCGGGTGCTGGCGATTTCGGCGCCGAAGTCGACGGGCGCCCAGGGAATGCCGATCGGCACGTTCTTCGACACACGCTCGATGTGCTGGAGGTACGGATCGGTGATCGGCCCGTCAACTATTCCCGGAGTGAAGTACATGCTGCCGTGGGTGTAGATGTCGGGGAGCTGGAAGCGGCGGAAGTCAACGGGGTCGGGGGAGCTGGACCAGCAGGCGCCGAAGGTGTCGGGGTAGGTGATCGCGAGCCAGAGCGTGGACCAGCCGCCGGAGGAGTGGCCGCGGAGGAGCCGGGCCGAGGGTGTGGCGGTGAGCTTGTACCTGGCTTCGAGGGCGGGGATGAGTTCTTCAACTAGGGCCCGCCCGCGCGGGCCGTTGTTGGCCGAGTCGGCAAAGAGGGTGTGGCCGTTGCCGGATTCGGGGTCGAGGATGATGTAGAAGGCGTTCTGGCGGAGCATCAGCCAAGGGGAGTTGGCGGGGAGGCGCGCGCGGTAGGGGTGGAACTGCTCCCAGGCGGCCTCGTGGTCCTCGCCGAAGCCCGGGACTTCGTAGATGGCGGCGTAGGCCCGGGAGGGGTCGTAGGGGGTGGGGAGAATCACACCCGCGCGGAGGGTGATGTCGCGGCCCGCGAAATCGGAGAGGAGCGTGGAGCGGAGTTCGAAGAGTTCGACGCCGGGCCTATCGGGGAGTTTGCGCGGCTCGATGGTCTTGGTGAGCTTGATGGGGATGCGGCCCGGCCCGTCCGCGGCGTTGATGGTGAAAGAGATGGGTTCGGAGAAGAGGTTGCCGGGTTCGCGATGCCAGTCGCTGTGGTCGCGGTGGAGGTCGAGAACGGCCTGGGCGCGGTACCGGCCCGGCGGGAGGGAGGAGGGCGGGCCGGGGAAGGCGGTGGCGTGGTCATCGATGAGGACGGGGGTGCCGGGGGCGAGGCCCGTGATGTTCACGCCGAACATGGGCTGTGGATCATCCCAGAAGGGGCCATCAGCGGGGGATGCGTTCGCGTCGACCTTCGAACCATCGCGGATGAGGTAGAGGATGGCCCGGCCGGTTGCGGGGGCTCGGCGGGCCGCGGGGTCGAAGGAGATTTCGAAGATCGGGGGGGTGGCGAGGACGGCGGCGGCCAGGAGAACGGCGAGGGGCATGGGGAAGGGTAGGTGTGGGGCGAATGGCGAATCGGGAGCGGCGAATGGGGAATAAACAGTGCTCGCATCGGCCACTATGCTGGAATTGTGAAGATTGAATGCGCTGACTTCTATTCGTTGACGGAGCTGTACGACATCCTGCACACACCCGGGACGGCCCGGGAGGTGGATGGGCTGGAGCGGATTGCGCGGAAGTTTGCGCCCGGGGCGGTCAGAACGAAGAGCAAAGACCACGATCGGCTCGGGGGCTCGCCGATCACGGGCACGAAGCGAGTCACCGAATCTCCCGTGTGGCTGGAGCCGGCGTGCGGGACGGGGCGGTATCTGCGCGTGCTGGCGAGGCGGGGGTACCGGGCCATTGGGTTCGACAAGAGCGCGGAGATGGTGGCGTACGCGGAGGAGAGGTTGGGGGCGAGGGCTGAACGGCACGGCTCGGAGAGCCGTGCCACCACCGGGCGCGCCACCGGCGGTCGGGCCGCGGCCCGGGTGTTCGTCGCCGGGATGGAGGACTTCGATCGGCGCCTGCGGGGTGTGAAGGTGGATTTCGCGTTCAACCTGATCAACACGATCCGTCACTTGCCGAGCGATCGGGCGATGGTGGCGCACTTTGATGCGATGGCCCGGGCGATGAAGAAGGGGGCGGTGTACATCGTCGGGCTGAGTCTGACGGCGTACGGGCGGGAGCGGGATGATGAGGACTTATGGAAGGGCCGGCGCGGGGCGACGGAGGTGACACAGATCGTGCAGTACCTTCCTCCGCCGCCGGAAGTGCGGCGCGGGCCCGGCGCGCGGACGGAGCGGGTGATCAGCCACCTGGTGGTGAGGTCGGGGGAGCGGACGCGGGACATTACCTCGGCGTACACGCTGCGGTGCTACAGCCTGAAGCAGTGGATGAAGGTGGTGGAGAAATCGGCGCTGGAGGTGTTGGCCTCGATCGATGAGGATGGGAATGACCACCTGGCGCGGGATGGCGGGTACTGCGTTTTTGTGCTGGGGAGGAGGGGAGGAAGGTGGTAGGGCGCGCGTCGCCGGGCGCTGCTCATCGCCGGCGTGATGGGGCCGGGGCCGGGCTTACTCGATGGTGACGGACTTGTTGAGGTGGGTTTTGGCTTCGGGGTCGGAGAGGCCGACCACGATGCGCTGGCCCGTGAGCTTGGCGGCGCCGCCGGGGTAGTGGAACTTGCGGATGACATCGGAGCCCGGGGCGAGCTCGTTGACGGAGGCCTTGGCGCGAGGATAGCCGGGGGCGAAGGCGGTGAGGGAGAGGGTGACGGGTTCCTTGCCGGTGTTGGTGATGGTGGCCTCGATGCTGACATCGGGCGCGGAGGGGATGGCCCGGACATCCATGCGGAGGTTCTGCAGGCCCAGCTCGAGGCGTGCGGGGGCGCGGACGGTGCCGTAGGAGCGGGCGGCGGCGAGCTCGAAGTCGATGAGGAGTTGTTCTTCGCCGGCCTCGGTGGCGGAGCTGAAGGCGACGCTGATGGGGATGCGGGCCTGCTGGCCCGGCGGGATGTTGAAGGGGGCGGAGCGCGGGTTGAAGGTCCAGCTGCGGTCGCGCGGGCCCGTGGGGGCGGCGCCGCCGGGGCTGACGATGGTGAAGCGGCCTTCCATCTGCACGGGCCAGGGGTTCTCGAAGACGATGGAATGCTCGTGCTGCTCGTTGCTGCAGATGACGAACTCGGGGTCGATGCGGACGGAGGCGAGGAAGCGGACGAGGGCGGCGTCGACGCCTTCGACGAAGACGGGCTCGGGGGTGATAGGGATGACGACGGCGGGCTGGACGCCGGGGTCGGCGCCGGCGGTGTCGATCTCGGCGGGGCGGGAGGCGCCGACGGGGTCGATGAGCGTGATGGGGCCTTCGCCGAGGAAGGCGCGGATGGGGCGGGCGGGGGCATCACCGGATTCGCGCCAGGCGACGAGGGCGCCGGAGCGGCCCGGCGGGGCCGTGGGTGTGGGGGCGAGGATGTAGCAGCGGATGCCCTCGCCGGCAGGGAGTTCGCCGACGACGCGGCGGTCGGCGAGGCGGTCGGCGAGATTGCGCCAGGCGGCGACTTCGGGTCGGGGAGTGGCCTGCGGGCGGCGCTGGCCCGTCCATTCCCAGGCGCTGGCGAGGGAGAGCCGTGCGGGCCGGGGACCATCGAAGAGGCGCCAGAACTCGACGACGTGCTTGACGAGGGCGATGGTGGGCGGGGCGGCGTCGTCGCTGTCGGGCTGGCCCGGCGGGGTGAGGAGGGCGAGGGTGAGGTCGGGGGCGGTGGCGGGGAAGGCCTGTGTCCAGCGCTCGGCGAAGGCGGCGACGGCGTCGGGGGGTGAATCGGTGGGGAGGGCGGCGACGATGCCGACGCGGCGTGGGTCGAGGGCGGGGATGAGTTCGGCGGGGATTTCGCGGTCGGCGCGGATGGGGATCGAGAGGATGGGCCCGGGTGTCAGGCGGCCGATGACGGATTCGGCCCGGTCGAGACGTTCGGCGAGGTCGGGGAGGGAGAGGGCGGTGCCATCGCCGGTCTCACCGATCTGCCAGCGGCGGATGCGCTGGCCGAAGCGTTCGAGGTAGGGTTCGAGGTAGGGGGACCACGCGGCGGGGTCGCGGGTAAAGAGGGCCCAGACATCGACGGGGTCGAGCTGGAGGGAGGCGGCGAGTTCATCGGGGACGCGGGTGATGGCGAGGGTCGGCGTCTGCCACTGCTCGACCATGGGGTCGGGCCCGGCGGCGAGTTCGCGGGCGGCGTCGCTCGCGGCGGCGGCGGTGAGGTCGCGGGGCCAGAAGGGGAGGGTGCCGCCGGCGGCGCCGGCGCGGGCGATGAGGTCGGCGATGAGGGGGCGGGCGGGCGCGGGCCAGTCGGGGAGGGTGAGGGTGAAGCGTTCGCGGTCGGAGGAGAAGCCGGGGTCACGCTGGGCGCGGGTGACCGGGGGGGTGGCGCGAGGGAGGTAGACGAAGGAGACGGAGGTGCCGCCGACTGAGCGGTCGGCGCTGCGGACTTCGAGGCGGGCGCGGTACCAGCCGGGCTGGGTGATGGTCGGCGCCCAGTCGATGGCCGCGCGGCCGATGCCGATGCGGCGCTCGGAGGAGTCGATGAGGGCGCCGCGCCAGTCGCGGACTTCGATGCGGGTGGTGAGGTCTTCGCCGGTGAGATCGCGGACGACGCCGACGAGGCGGGGGGCGTCCGGGGCGGTGAGGGTGTTGCCGGGCCCGGCCGCGGAGAGTTCGACGCGGGGGAGCTGGGTGACGATGAGTTCATCGAACCAGGCGGCGCCCTTGAAGTCCTGGGGCCAGGCGTTGAACTCGAGGGGTCGGGTGACGGCGGCCTGCTCGGGCTGGAGAAGGACGAGTTCGATCTGAAGGAAGGCGGCGTCGGCATGGTTGCCGACCATCTCGACGGAGAGTTCGCGCCACTCGTCGGAGGGAGAGAGGGAGCGCCGGGATTCGGCGATGGGGCGGGAGGCGCGGTCGAGGAACCGGGCGATGAGGGTGGGCGAGGCGTGGGCGAGTCCGGCGGTGCGGACGCGGACGCTGACGCCGTAGTCGGTGTTCTCGAAGACGGGGATGACGCCGGGATCGAGGAGGAGGCTGGTGGAGCCGCCATCGGTGGGGAGCTGCAGGGAGCCCTTGCCGTCGAAGGCGGTGTCGTAGTCGAGGAAGGCACGGTTCCAACCGGGGAAGCCGGGGCGGGGATGCTCGGGGTCATCCTGGGCCCGGACCCAGTAACGGGGGACGGGGTTGGGGTTGGTGTCGTATTCCTCGAAGTCGAAGCGCTGGACGATGCGCTGGGCGCCCAGGGGGCGGTTGGCGGCGGGGGGCTGGGGCGCGGACTGCGCGAGTTCGGGCGGGACTTGCGCGAAGAGCGCGGCGACCGCGCCCAGGGTGGGGAGGACGGCGAGGAGTGGCCCGTTCACGAGGGGGATATCGGCCAGCGGGGCGGGGTGCCAGAAGAGAAAGGCACACCGGGCGGGATCAGGAGGTGCGTCCCGCGGAGGCGGTGAAGAGCCGGGCCGAGAGGGCGAGGAGGGCGAAGGAGATGAGGGCGTAGCCGAGGCTGGAGGCGAGCATGAAGAGGGTGAAGATCCAGAGGGGGTAGGTGCCGAAGCCGGGCGAGCCGTAGGCGAGGTTGGAGTGGGAGGCGCCTTCGATCGAGCTGATGAGCTGCCCCAAGGGGTTGATCATGAAGAGGAAGGTGCCGATGGGCTCCCAGGGGAAGGAGCGGGTGAAGGAGAGGAACTCGGCGATGAGGGCGAGCAGGCCCGGCAGCCCGGCCCAGAGGATGAGGCCGACGCAGATGTTGGCGATGGAGGCTGTGGTGGAGCGGCGGATGATGAGGCCGAGGAGGATGCCGGTGGCGGAGAGGAAGATGATGGCGCCGGCGAGGATGATGGCGGTGTGGAGGAGGATGACGGGGTGGAGAGCGCCAAGGGCGGCCATGAGGAGGAGGTGGGTGAAGAGGATGGCGGGGGTGTACCACTGGCGGCGGAGGGCGCCGAGGAACTTGCTCCAGACGATCTCGCGGGCGGAGAGGGGTGTGGTGAGGAGGGTTTCGAGGGTGCGGGATTCGCGTTCGGAGGTGAAGGAAGCGGTGCTGCCGGCGGCGGCCCGGAGGAGGATGAAGAGCAGGGCCGGGATCGCGATGAGCATGTGGAGGCCGACATCGTTGATCTCGATGCGGGAGTAGAGGATGAGGATGACGATGGCGAGCCCGGCGGTAGTGAGGATGGCGCCGCGGCGGGTGCGGAAGGTGGCCTGGCGGAGCTCGCGCCAGAGGACGGGGCGGTCTCCCACTTCCCGCGGGTGGCGGTCGGCGGCGGGCGGGGGCGGCGCGATGGACTCGGGGGGCGCGGGAGCGCCGGCGGCGGCGGGCGCGGGGGCGTCGAGAGAAAGGGCGGCGCGGCGGCGTTCGCGCCGGCCCGGCTTGAGGTAGTTGATGCCGGCGCCTTCGAGGCGGAGGACGCGTCGGAGCTGGAGGATGGTGGTGAGGATGAAGATGAGGGACCAGGCGAGGTTGTAGACGGTGTGACCGAGCCAGATGCCGGCGGAGCCCCAGGGCGGCCCGCCCCCGCCGCCCATGAGCTCGGCGGTGATGGTGGCGAGGGCGATGGGGGAGCAGGTGATGGGCATGACGACGAGGATGCGGTTGCTCGCGCCGGCCCACTGGGCGACGCCGATAAGAAGGATGGGCCCGAACTGGATGAAGGCGGCGGTGACGAAGGCGGCGACGATGGCGACATCGGAGCGCTGGCGGTAGAGGGAGAAGCGCAGGCCGATGGTGGAGACCAGGAGGGCAGCGGAGAGGAGGATGGCGTTGGACTGGAGGAGGAAGGAAGCGGGCACGCCGCCGAAGATGCGGAGGCCGAGGACGACGGGCAGGCCCAGCAGGGCGAGGATGAGGAGCTGGATGGTCTGGCTGGCGAGCTTGGCGCAGACGATCTGGGCGCTGGTGAGGGGTGTGGTCATGAGGACCGGGAGGGTGCGTCGGCGGCGTTCATCCATGAAGGCGGGGACGGTCATGACGGGGGCGATGAAGGCGAGCATGAAGAGGCCGAACCAGGCGAGGACGACGGCCATGAGGGGGGCGAGCTGCTGGAGGGCCTGGGCGTCGGAGGAGGCGCCCTGGGACTCGATGACCGCGCCGACGAGGGCGATGGTGACGATGCCGAACATGAGCCCGCCGTAGATGCCGCGGGCGATGTAGGTGCCCGAGCGGTGGCCGGCGGCCCGCATCTCCTTCTGAAAGACGGGGTTGAAGAAGAGGGAGAACGGCCAGGCCCGCTCGACGCGATCGCGGAAGCCGAGCCTGGCGTGGGTCTCGGGCGCGGTCACTGAAGGGCTCCGGTGGTCAGCTTGAGGAAGGCATCCTCGAGCTTGACGACTTCGGGCTTGAAGGAGGCGATGCGGGCGCCGGAGGCGAGCAGGGCCTCGAGGAGGAAGTGGTGGCCGTGTTCGCCGGCCGCGAGCTCGACGGCGAGTTCGCCGTTCTGGTGATCAACCCTGGCGACGCGGGCGTCCTTGAGGAGGGAGGCGCAGATGAGTTCGGGGGGGACGGGCCCGGCCTCGAGGCCGACCGCGATGCGTTCCTGTCCGCGGACGCGGGCGAAAGCATCGTCGAGGGAGCCGGCGTAGAGGAGCTTGCCGCGTTCGATGATGCCGATCGAGGTGGACATCTCGCCGAGCTCGGTGAGGATGTGCGAGGAGACCATGATGCACTTGCCCATGCGGGCGAGCTCGGTGATGAGGGAGCGCATCTCGATGCGGGCCCGGGGGTCGAGGCCGGAGGCGGGCTCATCGAGGAGGAGGACCTTGGGCTCGTGGATGAGGACGCGGGCGATGCCGAGGCGCTGCTGCATGCCGCGGGAGAGCGAATCGACGGGGGCGCGTTTCTTGGCGGTGAGGTCGGTGAGCTCGAGGACGGAATCGACGACGGCCCGGCGGCGCCTGCGCTCGATGCGGAAGGCGGAGGCGAAGAACTGGAGGTACTCATCGACGTTGAGGTCCTCGTAGACGCCGAGGAAATCGGGCATGTAGCCGAGCACGCGGCGGATGCGGTCGCCATCCTTGTTGACATCGAGGCCGCAGACCTTCGCCGAGCCCGAATCGGGCTTGAGCAGGCAGGCGAGCACCTTCATCGTGGTGCTCTTGCCGGCGCCGTTGGGCCCGATGAAGCCGAAGACCTCGCCCTCGCCGATCGAGAGGGAGAGGTCATCGACGGCGACGAGCGACCCGAACTTCTTGCGGAGGTTCCTGATCTCGATCATTCGGCGTCCTCGGGGAGATCGGCCGCGTCGGGGTCGATCGGGATGAGCAGGCGATAGACGGCGGAGCTGGTCTGGCGGGCCTGGCCGGCCGCCGGGTACGCGGGAGGCAGCCCGGTCGCGAGCAGGCGGAGCTGGGCCCAGCGGCTCGAATCGGCCCGGAACTTGATCGAGGGTGAGCGGTCGGCAGCGCCGGGGAGTTCGAGAGCGGTGGCGAGCGGGATGCTGTCGGGGCTGAAGGCGGGCCCAGACAGTGGCGCGGGGTCAAGAGCGGCCGCGACCCGCGCGGTCATGATGGTCTGGCCGACCTGCGCGAGGGGCTCATCATCGGTGGGAGCATCATCGGGCCGGGCCGAGCGCGGCTCGCGGCTCGCGTCGGTCACGGGGATCGATCGCCCGCGCCAGATGCGGAGCGAGCTTTCGGTCGCGGGTGCGGAAGCGCTGGACCACTGCACGAGGTGGGTCGTGCCGGCGATCGTGAGGTCGCACTGCGAGATTCGGGCCTGCGGCGGGACGCCGATGAGGGTGATCTGCCAGTGGTCATCGACGCGGCGGAGGCGGGCGGAGAGGTCGGCCCGCGCCGGGCCATCATCGGTTACAGCGCGGATGGTCCACTGGCCCTGGGTCAGGCCGGCGGGGGCAGCGCCGCGGAGTTCCTGGCCGCCGGGCCCGCCCGTGTCGATGCGGGTGGGAAAGGGGGGGAGCAATCGCCGTCCGCCCGGCTGGGCGTAGGCGGCGGAGACGCCGCGCCACCAGACGCCGGGGTCGAAGGGCTCGAGGTTGATGGGCCCGGCGCGGGAGGCAAAGAGGGTGGTGACGCCGGAGTTCCAGGCGAGGCCGCCGCCGGGCCCGGCGTCGGGGTCGGCGATGATGTCGGTGATGCGGAGGCGGTGGATGACATCCGGGCCCGTGCGCACGAGGGGGGGCACGGCGTAGGCGATGAGGGACATGAGGGTGATCCAGCCCAGGGCGGTGAGCCAGGAGTGCTGGCGGAGCCGGAGCCTGCGGAGGGCGAGGGCGTCGATCGGCCCGACGAGCAGCGTGAGCAGGAGCATGCCGCCGAGGATCATGGCGATGACGCCCGCGCCGAGGGGGGCGGCGTCGGTGAGGAGGTCGAGGATCTGCGAGAGGGCCTGGCGTGCGCGGGCCGAGGCGCCCGAGGCGGCGCCTGAGAATCGCATGAACTGCAGGCTGTCATCGCGGGGTTCCTGCAACCATGGCGCGAGGGGATCGTCGAGCACCTGGCGCCAGACAGCGGTGAGCCCGGGTTTCGAAAGACTCTGGAGGCAGGCCTGGGGCTCGATGCCGACGACCACGACCCAGCCGAAGCCGACCGGGCCTTGGGCGATGAGACCCGCCGGCCCGGCGTCGGAGGTTTCGAGCGGCCAATCGAGAGACCAGGCTTCGGCTTCTCCGCGGGCGGTGAGCCTCAGGGCGCGGGCCTGAGCGGCGGGCGCGGGCTGGGCGTCTTCCGCGGCGTCGATCGCAGCACTGATGGTCGCGGGGAGGGGCGTGCGGAGGACTTCGGAGACGGTGATGAGTTCGCCGGCTGGTCCGTCGGGGAGCCAGCGTCGCCAGCGCGGGCCCGGCGTATCGACGATGAGGATGAGCCGTCCGCCGGAGCGGACCCAGGCCTTCACGGCGTCGATCGCGCGGGGGTCGGCATCAGCGGCGGATTCGGTGCGGATGATGAGGGCCTGGGCCGAGTCGTAGGCGGTCCAGAGGAAGGGGAGGGAGCCGGGCTCGAGGCGGGAGAGCTTGAGATCGGCCCAGCGCTTCGTGGCGAGGTCTTCGCCGGTGAGGGGCCGGGGGACTTCGAACGAGAACTCGGCATCGGGGTCGGCGTCTGGATCGGGAGGGGCGATGGCGCTGGGCGGCGTTTTGTCGGGAACGGCGTCGAAGGCGGAGGAGACCGACAGCTGGCCCAGCGAGAGGATGAGGCCCTGGTCGAAGAGGCGGACGGGGTCGAGATCGAGTTCGCGCGGGCCCGGCAGGTGGTCGAAGGTGAGGCGCTGGATTTCGAGGCCGGTGTCGGAGATGAGGGTGAACTCGATGCGCTCGAAGGAGCCGGGGAGCGCGGCGGCGAGATCGATGGGGGTGGTGCGGCCCGGCGTGGCGGCGGCGGGGGTGACGATGCGGGCGGCCTGGGAGGCATCCTGGTTGAACTCGGTGATGAGGAGGCCGCTGAAGCCCTTGTCACCGCCGGTGATGAAGACGCGGATGGGGTTCCAGCGTTCGGGGATGATGGCGTTCTGCCACCCGAAGCGGACATCGGTGATGGCGGCGGCCTGGCCCGGCGGGAGGGCGGGGGTGTCGGCGGTCTGGGCGCGGGCCGGGGCGGAGAGGAGGAGGAGCAGAAAGGGGAGGAGGAATCTCAAGCGGCGTGGGTCTCGGGAGTGCGGGGGTCGAGTTCAGGGGTTACGGATCGATCAGGAGCGGGGTTCGACTGGTTGAGGTATCGAGCGCGGGACCCGCCGTCGGTTTGGTCGTGCCGTTGGTGTCCGGGTCACAGGCGGGACGCCTGTGCCACCCACGATCAGACCTGGACCTTCTTGTTGTAGACGAACCACTCGAGCATGAGGATGGCCAGGGCGCCGAGGATGAGCCAAGGCCAGAGCTTGCGGGTGGCGGTGGCGCCGGTCTGGCGGGCCTGAACGACGGAGGAGGCGAGCGTCAGTTCTTGGGCGGCGGCGATGTCGGATTCCGCGCTGTCGAGGAGGTTGGCGGCGTAGGTGCGGGAAACGCGGCCGCCGTCGGTGCGGTCGCCGGGCCCGGCCGGGCCGATCCAGGAGAGCTCGTAGGCGCCGCTGGCGCGGATGGGCCCGTACACGACCCGGCCGTCGGCGGCGACGGCGATCTCGACGGTGCGGCCGTCGGGGCCCGGCTCGCGGACGCGGACGGACTGGGCGCCGGCGGGGAGGCGGTCGGAGAGGACGGAGCCGGGCTGGACCGCGCGGGCCGAGCCGCCGGCGGCGGCCCAGCGGTCGGAGCCGAGGTAGTTGACGCTCTGGGCCATGAAGACGACGAAGGAGACATCGAAGGGCCAGGTGGAGGCGGCGACATCGAAGGGGGCCGCGATGGCGCGCCACTCGGGGGCGCCGATCTCGACGATGGCGGGCCCGCGGTCGCTGGTGGCGAGGATGGAGACCGAAGCGCTGGAGCCGGACCTGGTGATCGGCTGGACGGGGCGCGATTCGGCGATGATGACGCTCTCGAGATTGACACCCTTCATGACGGGGTGATCGCGGCGCCAGTCGATGATGGCGGAGGTTTCACCCTTGCCCAGATCGGTGAGGAGGAAGCCGGGCCCGGGGATCGAGTTGAGGATGAGGTAGCGGCCCGGCGGGAGGATGTCGGCGGTGGAAAGGCCGGGGGCCCCGGCGGCGGGGCGCTTGGGGGCGGGGAGCCAGCCGTCGAGGATGATGACGTCGTACTTGCCGGCCTTGCCGTCTGCGAGGAGCTTTTCGAAGTCGGCGGGGGTGAACTGCGCGAGCTCGGCGAGGGGGAGGCCCTTGAGGGCTGCGCTGAGGAAGAGGTTGCCGGAGGTGACGACGGCGACGGAGAGCCGGGCCGCGGGGGGGATCGCGACCCAGGCCCGGTTGTCGGTCTCGAGGGCATCGAGGCCGCTGGTGCCGCCGGCGCCCCCGGCGGGGACTCGCAGGCGGATGGTGGCCAGCCCGGCTTCGGCGCGGTCCATTTTGAAGACCACACCGCCGGTGGCGGGGACGGTGCGGGTGACAGCGGCCGGGCCTTCGCCGGAGGTCTCGGTCTTGGCGGCGGGGAGCGAAACGGAGCGGATGCCGACGACCTGGCCGTCGATCGAGAGCTCAACATCGACATCGCGGGCCTGGGGCTCGGTGGATTGCAGGCCGACGAAGAGGCTGAGCTTGATGGGCTGGTCAAAGGCCCGTTCAGCGCGGGAGGAGACGATGCCGATGTTGCCGGTGCTGGTCTGGCCCACGCGGTGGACCACGATGACATCATCGTTGCCGGGCTTGGTCTTGCCGGCATCGGGGATGCGACCATCGGTCCAGATCTGCAGGGAGATGGGCTCGCGGTTGTAGAGGCCCTCGATGTTGGTGACCGTGTTGCCTTCGATGTGCTGCTTGCGGGGGGAGTTGGCCATGGCGAGCTTCATGGCCTCATCGAGGGAGGTAGGCGTATCGACGGGCGTGATGGCGTCGATGGCGGACTTGAGCAGGCGGCGGTCGTTGGTGAAGGGCTGGCGGATCTCGCCGGAGGCATCGAAGGCGATGATCATGGCCTCATCGCCGCGGGAGCGGTCAAAGAGGGATGGCTCGCGGAGGGTGTCGATGAAAGCGCGGGCCTGATCCTTGGCGGCGTCGAGCCGCGAGCGGGCGGCGGAGCCTTCGGTCTCATCCTCGGCGGACATGGATGCCGAGCGGTCGATCATGATGATGTGGCGCTGGGTGTCGATGCCGGTGTTCATGAGCTGCGGCTGGGCCACCGCGAAAAGGGCGGCGGCGAGGATGAGGAGCTGGAGCAGCAGCAGGATGTTGCGGCGGAGCTTCTGGAAGGGCGCGTTGGCCTGGAGGTCCTGGATGGCCTTCTTCCACAGGAGCGTTGTGGAGACCTCCACCTGGCGGCGGCGAAGCTTGAGGAAGTAGAGGATGAGCAGAGTCGGCACCGCGATGGCGGCGGCGATGCCGGCGATGAGGGGGGTTAACCAAGTCATTGGGAGCCTTGGCGAGGGGACAAATTGCAAATAGCAAATGGCAAATGGCAAATGTCGATGTGCTGGGCGCGGGATGGGGCCGGGGGCGATTCAAGCCCGCACTCGGGGCAGGCGGCCAGGCCGCGGGCGTCGTAGCCGCAGCGCGGGCAGCGGCCCTTGCGCAGGCGGAACGCGGCCCGGAGGTCGGTCCAGCCGCCGAGGAGAAGGTAGAGCGGGATCGCGGCGAGGAGCGTGTTGATGGTGAAGCCGAGGGGGCGAGGGGTGAGGGGGATGTGACCAATATAGAAGATCGAGGAACTACGCTGCTGGTGCGCGGGGATTCCACCAATGAGCCATGTGTCGTATGCAAGGTCGCGCGGATCAAGGCACGTCGAAAACAGCCGAGTCGGGATTCGCGGCGATTGCTCAAGATCGACGACGCGGAACCCCAGGGCCGGCAGCGGCCAGCCGCACGATACCTTCTGGTCAAAGAGCAAACGCTGGACAAACGGTTCACCCGTGAGCGGGTTCATCGGGCTGACACGGCGCTGGCTGATCGTTCCACGTACGCCCCACCCCTTGTAGGCGACGGGACCGAAAGAAGTTGGATCTGGGTTAAAGACGGTTGCTACGGGACTCAGCAGGGAAACTGCTATCGCCACTCCGATGGTCAGCATCATTGCGATCACGAGCGCCACTCCAGCGCGGGCGAGGCGGCGCCGCCGGCGTCGGTACTCGGCGTAGGGCGTGGGCCCGGCGTTCACTGCAGCACCCCCCGCTTTCTCAGCGATTCGAGGATGAGCTTGTCGATGGGGGTGTCGCTCGGCATCGTCATGACCGCGATCTCGCGACGGGCTGCGAACTCGCAGAGCTGGTTGCAGTAGGCGGCGAGGTTGGCCCGGTAGCGCTTGAGGAGCGGCGCGGAGATGGTGATCTCGGTGAGGTCGGCATCCTCGACATCCTTGAGGCGCAGGTCGCCGGTGATGCCGCCGGGCCCGGCGGGGTCGATCTCCTGGGGGCTGAGGACCTGCACGAGGATGAGGTCGTAGCCCTTGCCGACGAGCATCTTCAGGCCCGTCTCGTAGCCTTCCTTGAGGAGGTAATCGGAGAAGATGAGCATGACGCCCTTGCCCTTGCGGGCCAGGGCGATGCGCTTGCAGGCCTCGGTGAAGTTGGGGGCGCCGCCCGGGCGGATAGCGCAGAGGAACCGGGCCAGGTCGTGGGTGCGGCGTCGCCCGCGCAGGTCCTTGAGGGTGTGGATGAGGGAGAAGGAAGCGGGCGCTTCCGATGCATCCGCTTCCGCGGAACCCGGCGATTTCGTGGCGAGGCTGCCACTCATCGCCGGCGTGGAAGTCATCGCCCCGCCGATGACCGTCGCCGAGACCCGGTTCAGGTTGACGAGGCCGATGTAGCCCAGGGCCATGGCGGCCCGCTGCATGAAGATGAACTTGTTGGGCTCGCCGCAGTCGGAGGAGTCGGAGGCATCGAGCACCAGGTGCAGCGCGAGGTCCTCCTCCTCGAGGAAGAGCTTGAGGAAGAGGCGATCGAGGCGCCCGAAGATGTTCCAGTCGATGCGGCGGAGGTCATCGCCGACGACGTACGGGCGGTGGTCGGCGAACTCGACCGACTGCCCGCGCTTCTTGGAGCGGCGCTCGCCCAGCAGCTTGCCGGCGAAGATCTTGCGGCTGGTGAGATCGAGGGGCTCGATCTGGGCGATGAGTTTGGAATCGAGGAGGTCCTCGACAGCGCGGGGGCGGGTGATGTTTGACGTTCTAAGCATGTTGGAAGAGAACGCGGAGGTCGCGGAGCGGGCGGAGTGACGCGGAGAGGAAGATTGACGCGGCGAGATGCATGTCAGGGGAGTTGGCGAGCGGGAGAGGCGCCCCGGCCGTCATGCTGGGCGGCCGGGATTTCGACGAGCATGGATGGAGGGGCGGGTGTTCGGATGGAATCGACGCGGCGAAACAGGCCATCTTTGAGCCTGGCGCAGTTGAAGTTGATGAGCAGGCCCAGGGGCAACTTGGCGGACCGCATGTAGGCGACCAGCTGCGCCAGATGAGTGTCGTGGACCCGCTCGACCGACTTCAACTCAACGACGACGAGGCCGCCGACGACGAGATCGATGAACTGCTCACCGAGTTCCACCGTCTTGTACCGGAGCCGGATGGGATGCTGCCGCTGGAACGGGATGCGGCGACATTCGAGCTCATGGGCCATGGCCTGCTCGTAGAAGCGCTCCAGAAGGCCCGGACCGAGCGCTGAATGAACGTCGATGGCGGCGCCGATGATCGCCTCCGTCAGCGAGTTCCACTCGTTGGGCACATCGTTCATCGCCCGCCGCCTGTCCGATTCCATGCATTACCTCCGCGTTCCTCCGCCCGCTCCGCGACCTCCGCGTTCTCTTCTACTTCACCCGATGGAAGACCTCGGTCGGCCCGGTGGCCTCCGCGGAGCTGATGGCCCGGCGGAGGATCTCCTCCATGTCATCCCAGTCCTCGACGATGCCCACGCCCGTGCCCTTGGAGACCGAGGAAGAGTCGATGTAGCGGGCATCGCGGTCGTGCTCGGCGGTGATGGCCTGCTGCAGCCACTCGGCCCGGATGGGGGTGTGCTTCAGCTCGCCGTCACGGAGGTTGAGGATCCCGAAGAGGTAGAGGGGGACCGCGCCCCTGGCCCGTTCGGCATCGGTCGGCTCGTAGACCTTGTTCATGGCGACGGCGGTGCCGTCGATGTCGATGACCTGGCCCTCGGTGCTGCGCTCGTGCCCGGAGCGGTTGGAGGTGACGTGGTAGTGGTCGTGCTGGGCATCGGCGAAGATGCGCACGGTGACGCCACCATCTGAGCGCCACTCGCCGATGTACGGGTCGCCGACGGCCCGGCTGAGCCGCGCGGGCTGCGGCGCTGCGCACCCGGAGGAAAAGAGAACGCAGAGGGCGCAGAGTGCGCAGAGGAACGCGGAGAGGAGACGGGCGGTGGAGTTCATGGGTTGCTCCGAAACGGGGATCATTCGGCTTTCTCGATGGGGTCGATGGGCGGGCCGGGGCGGCCCGGCCAGTCGCGGATGCCGCCCTCGAGCGGGCGCGAGGGCGGGTAGGCCGGGCGGCCCTCAAAATAGCGGTTGCCATCCTGGTAGATCAGCGTGCGCTCGAGCTTGTCGGCGGGATCGAAGAGGAAGGAGAGGTCGGTCCACTTGATGGTCTGGTCGGATTCGGTGATCCAGAAGCCGCCCGGCTCCCAGAGGCGGGCGAGCAGGACCTTGGGGCGTGTGGCGGTGGGCTCGTAGAGGAGCTGGTCGCCACGTTTCACGCGGAGATTTTCGAGGGTACTGCGGACGGTGTCGAGGGGCATGCCCGGCGGGAAGTTGGCGTTTACGACCTCGCGGGTCTGGGCCAGGGTCTGGTTGGCGTGCAGGGGGTAGGGGGCGGTGGAGCAGGCGGTGAGGGGGAGAAGAAGGAAGGGGGGGATTGAACGCAGAGGCCGCAGAGGGCGCAGAGGCGAAAGAAGAAGGCGGCGCGGCGCGGATGGAAGAGCTGGCGCGTGGATGGTGCTCATGCGTGGCGCCTCCGGAGGGCGAGGGGCGCGAAGAGCGCGGCGGCGATGGCGAGTGGGGTGAAGGAGCGCGGGCCCGGCTTGTCAGATTCGCTGTCGGGGAGAGGCTCGGCGATCCAGTCGTAAGTGGGAAGCGAGCGGCCATCGGCGAGCGTCAGGCCTGTCGGGTTGGCAGGGCATCCATCGGAGGTGGCGGTGGCCCGGCAGGAGAGGGAGCGGATGCCGAGAGCTTGGACCGGGGTGACCTCGCCGGGGTCCGAGATCGCGTTGGAGTTGCGGTCGAACCAGACGGAGATGCCTTGTAGCTCCGGGCCTGTGAGCCGGCCATCGCGGTTGTCATCAAGGGCATCCAGCGCCTCGTAGCCGTTGCGGAAGAAGAGCCACCAGGAGACGGAGCCGAACAGCTGGCGGCCCGAGGTGATGCGTCCGGTATTGGTCGGGTCCCAGCAGAGCAGGCCGGTGGTGGGCTTGAGCCAGGGCCAGGCTTGTGCGCGGCCCGACCCGTCAAGGTCGAAGCGGGAGCGGGCCGAATGGTTGATGAGCTCAGCGAGCGGGGCAGCGCGGTCGGTGCGGAGCACGATGGGGGTGACGCCGTTCGGCATCGGCAGGTCCTCGAAGGACTTCACGGTCTGCCGGGCCACTGCGAGTCGGATCCTCTCATCATCCCGGGGCTTGCGGGCTTCGACGAGCCTGACGTACTGAGTCGCCGCTTCGTAGGCGACCCAGTTTTCCATCGCGCCCCAGACGGGCTGGGACGCGGCCTTGCCATCGACGTGGAGGGCGAGTGTCATGGCGAGGAAATACTGCTCGGCGATCTGCTCGCGCCAGTCTTCGAGCAGGTAGAGGCGGGCGCGGTCGCGGCGCTCGTTGTTCTGAAGCTCGGCGTGCAGCAGCGATACGGCCTGATTGCGCCAGTCTGACCGTTCTTCCCATTCCACCCCGACAAGGAGTTGCTTCAGCGATACATCCGGACGCGGCCCGGCGATCTTGGGATCCAGCGTGACGGCGTCCTGCACTTTTCCTCGAACCCACCGCTCCGCGCGCTCCGCCGCCCCGGGCACGGGGCAGAGCGGGAAGACATCGGACTGGTCGGCGAGCGGCAGGCCCGCTTCGAGCGCGGATGCGAGGGCGAGGCGGTATCGGGCCGCGCCGGGGTTGAGTTCGATGGCCCGGTTGAGATTGGTGATGGCCGCGGTGAGATGGCCCTGGAGTTCGGCTTGGGGGACTTCGATCCTGTCCTTGTCGTACCGGTGCTTCTGCCAGCCGGCGGCCGCGGGCTCGATCAGGCCCGAGTCGCGGCGATTCCAGGCAAGCAAGCTGGCGTTCTTCGTCTGCAGAACGAGCGAGTGGGCGCGGCCCAGCACGTAAAACGCCTCGGCGTCGTCCGGGTGCTCCTTCAATCGGGCTTCGACGTTCTGGATGATGCGCTCGATGGGTGTGCCTTCGGGGATCACGCCCGTGGCCGATGCGGGCGAGGCGAGGCCGGCGAGCGCCGTCAAGATGACGAGAGGTCCGGTGACGGCCGGTCGGGAACCCGGCGATCTCGCCACGCCCCCGGCTGCCCGACTCATCGACCGCGTGCTGGCCCGCTGCTTCATCTCCGCGTTTCTCCGGATCATCTCCGCGCCCTCCGCGTTCGCTTTCTCTTACACCCCCGCCTTCACCGGCTCGGTGGGGGTCAGCTCCAGGATCTGGCGGACGATGGCATCGGGGTCGATGCGGTCGGCCTCGGCCTCGAAGTTCAGGATGAGCCGGTGCCGCAGCGAGAGCAGCGCCACCGACTTCACATCGGCGTAGCCGACGTGATAGCGGCCCTCGATCATGGCCCGGACCTTGGCCCCCAGCAGCAGGGCCTGGGCTGCGCGGGGAGAAGCGCCGCAGCGGATGTACTTGTTGGTCGGGCCGCCCGGCCCGCCCGCCGCGAACTTGCCATCGGAGAGCGCGCCCTGCGGGTGCGTCGCCAGCACGAGCCGGGCCACGTATTCCTTGACGTGGGGCGCGACCACGACCCCGCGGACGAGCTGCTGGGCCTGCAGGATGCCCGGGCCATCGAGCACGTTGGAGGCTTCGGGGTTGGCGGTGCCGGTGGTGCGGTCGAGGATCGTCAGCAGGTCTTCGAGGTTCGAGTAGCCCACCGTGATCTTGAAGATGAAGCGGTCGAGCTGAGCCTCGGGGAGCGGGTAGGTGCCTTCCTGCTCGATGGGGTTCTGCGTCGCCAGCACGAGGAACGGCAGGTTGAGCTTGTGGGTGATGCCCGCGACGGTGACGCTGCGCTCCTGCATGGCTTCGAGGAGCGCGGACTGGGTCTTGGGGGTAGCGCGGTTGATCTCATCGGCGAGGACAACCTGCGCGAAGATCGGGCCTTTCTGGAACTCGAACTTGCGCCGGCCCGTCTGCGGGTCTTCCATGACGATGTTGGTGCCGATGACATCCGACGGCATGAGGTCGGGGGTGAACTGGATGCGGCTGAAGGGGAGGCTGAGGGTCTGCGCGAGGGTGCGGACGAGCAGCGTCTTGCCCAGGCCCGGCAGGCCTTCGAGGAGGACGTTGCCGCCGGCGAAGAGGGCGATGAGGACACCATCGACGACGGGCCCGGCGCCGACGACGACCTTGCCGATCTCGGAGCGGATTTTCGTGTACGTCGCGCGGAACTGCTCGCACTTCTCCTTCACTTCGGCGGGGGTGTGGGGCGAGTCGGCGGCGGGGGGCATGGGGGGCTCCTCAATGGCGAATGGCGAGTGGGGAATGGCGAGTGGGGAATCAAGAAGGTCAATGTGTTTCCATCGGGATTGATCAGCGGCTATCCGGCCGGCGGGTTGTCCTTGTCCATCTCATCGCGGGCCCGCTGCTTGGCGGATTTGAGGCGGGAGAGGCCCTCACCCGGCGCGCCGGGCGCTGCGGGCCCGGCGGGCTTGCCGGCCGGCTTAGCGGCGGGCGGGGGCTTGTCGGCGCTATCGAGCACGAGGGGCGCCTGGGCCTGCTTGGCGCGGGTGGCCTCGAACTTCACAGCCGCGGCGGAGGCGCGGGCCGATTCGGCCGAGACATCGGCGGCGGCCTCGCCATCACCGCGGCGGGCCATCTTCTGCCGGGCCTGCTCGCGGGCGGCCTTGAGCGAGCCGAGCTGCTCGCCGGTCCGGGCCTTGCTGCGCGAGGCGGCCCGGCGCAGGGCGCGGGCCATGCCGACCAGGTCGATCCGCACGCGGCGGACGCCGACATCGATGAGGAAGAGCGCCAGCCCGGCCATGGCGACCGCGAGCCAGATGGGGCGCGTCGCGACGGGCATCTTGAGGCCATCGCGGAGCCACAGGTTGCTCCTGGCGGGGTCATCGCCGAGGACGCGTCCGCCCGTCATGGCGGCGACCTGCTTGAGGAGCGCGGAGTTGTCTTCGAGGGCGCGGAACTCATCGGCGAAGGGCCGGTTCAGCGAGGCGAGCACGTTGCCTTCGATGGGGTTGCCGCCGTCCTTGCCCGGGGCGACGTAGCGGACGTTCAGCACGTAGGAGCCGGACTTGTCGGTGGGCGTGATGGCCTCGTAGCGGCCCGGCCCGACCTGCTTGAACTCGACATCCTGCCCGGTGCCGTCCGGCAGCGCGAGCCGGCCCTTGAACTGGGCGAAGTTCATGCGCTCGCCGGCCTGGTCGAGGGCGTCGATGACGATCACGGTCTGGTCGCCGCGGGATTCGGTCGTGACGCGGACGTTGGCCGAGCCGCCCGGGCGCATGACCCAGCGGGTGTGCTGCTCCCAGAATGCGCGGAAGCCGGGCCAGCGGACCCAGTCGGCGGCCCAGCGGCTGGTGGCATCGGTGGTCATGGCGATGGCCTTGCCCAGCCCGTATTGCCACTGCGCCAGGACGGGGTCGTTCTCCTTGCCGCGCATGGTGACGAGGGCGAGGCCTTCGCGGTCGGCGGCGACGACGTAGCCGCGGACGGGCGGGACGGCGGTGATGCCGCGGAGCCCATCGCTGGCGCCGGCGATGATCCTGGGGCTGAAGGGGTCGCCCTCCCAGATCAGCGACCGCTTCACGGTCTGGGCTTCCTTGATGAAGATCTGCGGGAGCTTGGCGAGCCCGGCCTGGGTGTTGACGGCGTAGTGGCGGCCGCCGGTGAACTTGGAGATCGCCTCGAGGCGGTTGGTGTCCATCATCGAGTGCGGGAAGACCTCGATGGTCGAGATCGTGATCTTGGCATCGACGAACTTCTGCAGGAGCGAGCGCGATGGGGGCGAGGCATCACCGTCGGAGATGATGATGCAGTGGCGCTGGCCGACCTTCGCGGCGGAGAGACCGTCGTAGGCGCGCTGCACGGCGGGCTGGTAGTCGGGCATGTCGCCGAACTGGAGCCTCTCGATGGAGCGCTTGGCGACGGTGCCATCGCCGACTTCGGAGAGCGGGTGGACCCAGCTGATGCCGGCGCCGGAGTACTCCACCATGCCGAAGAGGTCGAGCCGGGAGAGCGCGTTCAGCGACGCCTTGGCGACCTCCTTGCCGTAGAACACACCCTCGGGCATCTCGATCGAGTGCAGGATCAGGGCCAGCGCGCCCTTGGGCATCTCGCGCTTCTGGGGCGGGTCGAGCTTGACGGGGAGCGCATCCTCGAGGGGCGAGCCGATCCAGCCGCCCGCGCCGAAGGTGTCGGGCCCGCCCACCATCACCAGCCCGCCGCCGGAATCGTGGACGAAGCGGCGGAGGTCTTCCTGCTGGGCCTGGCTGAAGTTGTACGCGGGCTCGTTCATCAGGATGATCGCGTCGTACGCGTTCATCTCGGTGAGCGTGGCGGGGACGCGGTCGGCCGGGCGCCACTCGGAGCTGATCTTGGCCTCGTCGAGCGAAGCCCGGAGGTACTTGACCTCTTCCTCGCTCTCGGCGACGAGCAGGACCTGGCCCTCGCCGCTGACGAAGGTCACCGCGCCGGCCCGGTTGTTCTCGGTGACGACATCGCCGATCATGCGGCCGCCCTCGCTGAGGGGCTCGAAGATGGCCTCGAACTGCTGGGGGCCGCGGCGGACGCCGGGGATCGGGACGCTGAAGACGTTGGGCCCGGCCTTGAGGTCGACGAGCTGTCCCAGCGATGGCGAGTCGGGGTCGAGGTCGAGGGCCTGGCCGTTCTGGGTGATGGAGAGGCGGCCCTGGGTCGGGCGGGTGGCGTTGAGCACGACGCGGACGTTGACGGTCTCGAACTCGCGGGCCGCCGCGGGCGCGACGACGCGGTCGACGATCACTTCGCTGGGGTAGCTGTAGGTGATGGGCAGGACATCGATGGGGATGCCCGCGGCCCGGGCCGCCTCGGCCTGCTGCAGGAGGCTCCCCGCGGTCTCGTTGCCATCGCTGATGAGGAGCATCCGGTTGGCGGCATCCTCGGGCATGACGGCCATGCCGAGACGCACGCCGCCCGCGAGATTGGAGCCGTCGGTGGCGCCGATGTGCTGGCGCTCGACGAGCGTGTTGAGGCGGCTGGGGAGCGACTGGACGTAGGCATCCTTGGCGATCGTGACCACGCCGAGGCGGTCATCCTTGCCCTTGCCCTGCGCCGCGGCCTCGACCCAGCGGTCCATGTCGGACTGGGCTTCGCCCGGCACCGACTGGCTGGCATCCATCACGACGGTGACCGCGACATCCTTCGAGACCTTGCGCCACTCGGGCTCGGCAACGGCCGCGGCCAGCGCGGTGATGACCAGCAGGCGGACGGCCAGCGCCGTCCAGCGAGTCACCGGGCCCAGCCCGGCCAGGCTCTTGCGCCCCCACCACGCCGAAAGCCCGCCCAGCACGGGGATGAGCAGCAGCCAGCCCGGCACCGCGAACTGCACGGGCCCGACCACCAGCGATGCCAGCACCAGCGCGGGCGAAGTCATGGTGAACCCCCGGCGAGGCGCACGCCCGGCGCTTCGAAGCCCACCAGCCGGTTGTTGCCGGAATCCAGCACGAAGATGAGGTCGCGGGCCATCGTGAGGCCCCACGGCGTGGCCAGCTCGCCATCGCCGTGCCCGGCCCGCCCGTACACCCCCAGCGATCGCCCGGTCGCCAGGTCGAGGCGCTGCACGCGGTTGTTACCGAACTCGCTGACAAGGGCGGTGCCATCGCCTGGGAGGAACAGACCGTAGGGATAGCGGAACTGGCCCGGCCCGTCGCCGGCGCTCTCGGGCGAGCCGATCCACGCGATGAGTTCGCCGTCGAGGGTGAAGCGGCCCACCCGGTGGTTGCAGGCATCGGTGATGACGATTTCGCGCCGCCCGGCATCGATCGCGATCGACTGCGGGCGCGAGAACTCAACCGCGCCGGGCGAGGTCGCCAGCCCGAAGTGGCCGAAGCTGCGGATGAACTTCACCCGGCCCGGCCCGTCGTGCTCGAAGATCGAGATGCGGTCGTTGCCGCCGTACTCGGCGATGTAGATGCGGGTGACGGTCTTGCCATCGGGCCCGTGCAGCAGCGCGATGTCGGTGGGATAGATGAACTGGCCCGGGCCCTGGCCGTACTCGCCGAAGCGGAGCACCTCACGGGGGAGGGCTCGCGGATCCTCGGGCACCTGGTAGGCGATGATGCGGTGGTAGTGGGTGTCGGGGATCCACAGCACGGGCCGGCCCGAGGGGTCAATCTGCGCATCGGGCGCGGCGGTCACGCCCGTGGGCTTGCCGTTCTCGTATTCAGGCATCGACCACAGCGAGAGCGATTCGCCGGCGGCGCTCAGCCGCTGGACGCGGGCCGCCTTGTCGATCACCCAGAACGACTCGCCATCGAAGTCGATCGCGCGGGGGTAGGCGAACTGCCCCGGCGAGATGCCGACCTCGCCGTAGCGCGCCGCGACCCGGACCGGGCTGGCGCTGCGGGAATCGGGGCGCGAACCACAGCCCGCGAAGGCGAGCATCCCGACCACTCCCAGCGCAGCGCTCACCGGCGGGTTCACCACTCCGCGCAACACGCGCCTGATACGCCGCGCCGCGCCGGTTGGTGCGCTGCTGAAGCAGGAAAATGATGAGGAGCAACCTGGGTTGCCGGGCCCGCCGCCCGCGGCCCGACCGTCCCCACGCTGACACCCGCTCGTGCGCATGTGCCGTCCATGCTACCGGATCGCGGGCCAAACGGTTGCCGGGCGGCAGGTTAGCGATCCCCTGCCCGGCGGAAGAGCCACCCCGCTGCCGCCGCGGCCGCCAGCCCGGCCGTCAGCAGCGTCACCGCCGCGGCGCTCATCTCATCGGTGCGGGCGAAATGGAGGTAGCCCAGGATCTGGCGGGAGAGGTTCTCAACATACGCCGGCTGCACCACCACGCTGGATTCGATCTCAAAGAAGCTCAGGATCGCCGCCGCCAACCCGGCCCCGATGACCACCCCCGAGTGCACGGGCCAGCAGGCCCGGGCCCAGCCCGCGACCGTCGCCGACCCATCCACCGCCCGCAGGTCGCGGTCCTCCCTCGATTCGGAGCCGTAGAGCCACACCCCCGCCAGCGCAGGAACTGCCGCGAACCGGGCCAAGTGGGCGAGCACCAGGATCGCGGGTGAATCCCGCACCGGGCCCAGCCCATCCCACGCCCCGGCGATTGCCGAACCCACCAGCACGCCCGGCAGCAGGGCCGCCACCGCCAGCGCCATCACCAGGCCCGGCGTCCCCGCCGACCCTGATCGCCCGGGCGGCCGGGCCGTGAGCGCAGCCCACGTCATCACGACCACCGCCATCGACACCGCCCCCACCGCCGCCGCGACGACCAGCCCATCCACCACGGCCGGGCCGCTGACGCGCCAGAACGTCACCAGCGAACGCGGCGACCGCAGGTGCGCAGCAAAGAGAAGTAGCGGGATCACGACTCCCAGCGCGGGCAGCGTGACCGCCATCAGCACCGCGCGCGGCGGCGTCGGGCCCATCCTCGAAGGCCGGGCCCAGCCGGTGCCGGGCCTCATGATGCGCCCGAGCACGACCACCCCCGCGATGGCGGTGAAGGCAAGCGGCCAGGCCCGCGCCCACAGACGCCAGTGCTCGGCGGGTGGCACGAGGTCGAGCCCGGCCCAGAGCTGGATGGACCACGTCGGGATCTGCGCCAAGTGCAGGGGGACCGCCGAGCCGAGCATGAGGAGGGAGATGAAGAGGATCGACGTGAGCAGACCCGGCAACGCGATCCGGGCCCGGTGCGGGCCCGCGCGCCGCCCGGCATCGAGCCGGAGCTGATCCAGGAGGTCATCATCGAGGCGGCGCAGGGTGATGGCGATGACCATCGCGGCGAGCGGCGCGGCCCAGATGGTCAGGCCGAGGATGGCGAGCGTGCGACCGGTGGTGATGGGGACCCAGCGGTGACCGTGCGCGGCGGCCCGCTCGATGAGCGAGCCGAGCCACGAATCCGGCGCGCGGAGGAGATTCCAGCCCGAGTAGGCGAGGTAGGGCGGGAGGAGCATGGGCGCGGCGATGAGCGGCGCAGCCCGCCATCCCCAGCGGCGGAGGGTCCAGGCCATCGGCCAGCCCAGGGCGGTGGCGAGCGCAGCGATGAGCGCGGCCCAGCCGAGGCTTTCGAAGAACAGCCCGGGCCAGAATGTGACGGGCAGGGCCGATGTGCTCCGGGCCGTGAATATGCGGGCCAGTACCCGGGCAACGGGCCAGCCCACGATCACGGCCACGAAGATGGCGAGCGCGCCGAAGGGAATCCACGTTCGCATCCGGCGACGAGGCACGGCGGGATGATACGGGGAGGAAAGGCACGAAGGGACCGAGGGCGGGAGGGACGGGCGCAGCCCGGTCCTCGTACCATGGCGGCATGCTCGGCATGATCATCCGCCGCGTGCTGCAACTGCCGCTGATCCTGGCGGCGGTGTACACGTTGACGCTGACGCTGGCGTGGGCGGTGCCGGGGAACCCGGTCGAGCAGCAGGAGCGCCGGCCCGACCCGGAGATCGTGGCCGCGATGCAGCGGCGTTACAACCTGGACAGTTTCTGGACGTTCTACTGGTCGTACCTCGAGGGGGCGACGGGGGTGCGCTGGGCCCGCGACCGCATCGGCGGGGCGCCGGCGGCGGGCGCGCAGGACCGCCGGCCCGTCTTCGACTTGGGCCCGAGCCTGCGGTACCGCGACCAGACGGTGAACGGGATCATCGCCGAGGCGCTGCCGGTGTCGATCACGCTGGGGGCGACGGCGATCCTGATCGCGGTGGTGCTGGGGGTTGCGGCGGGGGTGATCGGCGCGGCCCGGCCCAACTCGGCGGCCGACCACATCACGCTGGCGATCTCGCTTGTCGGGATCAGCCTGCCGAGCTTCGTGACGGGGACGGTGCTGCTGCTGGTGTTCTGCGTGTGGCTGCGCTGGTTCCCGATCGGCGACTGGGGGACGCTGCGGTCGCTGCCGCTGCCCGCGCTGACGCTGAGCCTGCCGTTCATGGCGTACATCGCCCGCCTGACGCGGATGGGGATGATCGAGCAGCTCTCGGCCGACTACATCCGCACGGCCCGGGCCAAGGGCGTGCCGGAGGGGAGCGTGCTGCTGAAGCACGCGCTGAAGAACGCGTGCCTGCCGGTGGTGAGCTACCTGGGCCCGGCCACGGCGTACGCGATGACCGGCTCGTTTGTCGTCGAGCGGGTCTTCAGCGTGCCGGGGATGGGGCAGCACTTCGTGGATGCCGTGCAGAACAAGGACCTGTTCCTGATCATCGGCGTGGTGCTGGTCTACGCGACCATGCTGGTCGTCTTTAACCTGGCGGTCGACCTGCTTTACCGCTGGATCGACCCGCGGATCAGGTAAGGTTCCGCGGGGAATTCAACTCCATCGGGGCCCCGCCAACATGAGAAACGTTTCATCCGCATAACACGCGGCCCGCGCGGGCTATGCTGCACTTAGCGGCGCCGCGCGGGGCTTCCAGAAGCGCCCGGGCCGCGAGGAGGAACCAGACCATGGCCGCATCACGCTCACCGAGCACCGACATCCGCCGCGATGTCGATGCCATCAAGGATGATCTCGCTTCGCTCCGCTCCGACCTCACCGCCGTCCTGAAGGATGTCGTCGCGGCGGGCCGGACCGAGGCGGGCGAGGCGCGCGAGCGCGTCGAGGACGCGGTCCGGGCCAAGCTCGAGAAGATCGAGGCGGCCGCGGGCCGGGCCGTCGATCGCGGACGCGACGCCATCGGGGCCATCGAGGCCCACGTCGAAGAGAAACCCCTCCAGAGCCTGGCCACCGCCTTCGGCCTCGGCCTGCTCGTCGGCGTGCTGCTGCACAGGAGGTAGACCCTGTTCTCTCCCGGCAAGTTCGTGGTGCGCTGCGCGGAGCTCCTCGAGGCCGAGGGACGCATGCTGCGCGCCAACAGCATCCACGTCGGCCTGGCGCTGGCGGCGCTGCTGACCGCCAGCTTCACCGCCGTCCTGGCGATCGGCTTCTTCGTCGCGGCGGTGTACCTCGGCCTGCGCTCGGCCGACCTGGGCCCGGCGCCTTCCGCGCTCATCTGCGGGGGTATCTGCACCATCCTCTCGGCGACGTTTGTGTGGATCGGCCGGAGCATGGTGAAATGACGGCCGGGCCCGCGCCAAGCCCGGTGTCCGCACGGCCCGGCGTGGAAGAGGCCAAGGCCGCGCTGCTCGCCGACGACCTGGATTTCTCGGCCGGGTCGCTCGTCGGAGAGTGGGTCCGCGGCCACGCGCTCCCGGTCGTCGCGGTCGCGGGCATCGCCGGGGTGCTGCTGGCCCGCTCGCGCACGCTGCGGCGTATCACCATGGCGGCGCTGCTGGCTCCCGCCGTTCGCCGCGAAGTGATGCGGCACGCCGCCGAGATCATCAGGAGCGTCACGGCCCGGCGGTAGAGCGTTCCCGCGCAGAAAGACACCGGCCCGCCGGGGGCCGGTGCGGCGTTGACAAGGGGTGCGGCGCCCGCGCGGCTCAGCCGCAGGTGCGGTCGAACAGGTTCAGGAACTCGAGGTAGTCGCCGAAATCCACGAAGCCATCCCCGTTGTAGTCGACGCGCGGGTCCTGGGCATCGAACAGGTTGAGGAACTCGAGGTAGTCGCCGAAGTCGATGATGAGGTCGGCGTTGAGGTCCGCCGAGCCGGGCCCGCCGGGGTAGTTCAGCGGGTCCATCGGGTCATCGCAGACGCTCAGCTCATCGCGGTCGTACCAGGTGTCCTGGTCGCGGTCCACTCCCAGGCGCGTCTCGCCGCCCTTGGGCACGACCGTGAACGTCAGCTCCGATCCCGGCGCCGCCAGCGCCAGCAGCGAGGCGTGGCTGATGGTCTCGGCCCGGCGGTCCGACTGGTACGTGCTGGTGCCGGTGTACATCCACCCGCGGGCCAGCCCGCCGGGCCTGCCCTTAACGATCAGCCCGACCTTGCCGGTGTTGGCCTGGGCCAGCATCTGGTTGATGAACGTGATCTGCGCGAGCGGGGCCGTAGCGAGGCTGACCAGCGTCGTCTGCGCCCCCACCGCCGCGTGCGAGTCGCTGCTGGCCACGCCGGGCGGCTCCAGCGGGTTGGTCCCGGTCGCGGCCGGGAACTCGGAACCCGAGAACGACAGCATCAGCGCCACGAGGTTGGCGACCTCCTGGTCGCTCTGCACCGTGAACACGGGCTCGGAGACGAACCGCTCGATCGAGTCCACGCTGCCGTCGTGCAGGAACCCGAACCCGGCCGTGTTCTCGAGGATCGTCGTGTTGAACCCCGACTTCTTGTGCATGTTCCGCGTCTGCGGGATCTTGGTCGTGATGTTCGATGTCCCGTCCACCGAGACCAGCGCCAGGTGGTGCTGGCCCAGCGGCCCGACCGCGATCGGCTGGTACGGGCCGCTGAGGGGAGTCGCCAGGCGCATGTCGGTGCCCGCGCCGGTGGGCAGCGTGTGGCAGGTGACGCACGCGAAGGCCCCCATGTTCAGGCGGCGCGTCGTGCTGCGGTAGAGGGTGAGCCCGGCCTGGGCGTTGCCGTTGGGCAGCGGCGTGCCGGCGCCCCCGAACCGCCCCGTCTTGTAGTGGCCCGGCAGCGGCAGGTTCGTCGGCAGCGAGTTGTCGAAGTTGCGGTAGGGGTTGGGCGGGAAGGTGATCGTCGCCAGGAAGTCCTCGAACTCCTGCATCTCGACCGTGGTCAGGTTGACATCATCCCCCTGCAGCCCGATGAACGCGCTGTTGAACGCCTCGATGCCCAGGCGGTCGCCGCGCCAGTGGTGCGGCTCCTTGCCGATGATGTCCTGCAGCGTCTGGGTCGTCATCGGCCCCTTCATCGGGTGGAACGTCTCGAACGCCGGATTGGCCGAGCCGGGCTCGAGCCCGAAGAGCCCCTGCCCGAGGTTGCGGTCCGAGATGCTCCCCTGCGTCCCGGTCGGATCGCCCAGGTCCCAAGCCAGCCGGTCCATCTTGCCATCCACGTGGCACGAGGCGCACGCGACGTGGCCCAGCCCGGAGTTCTTGTGCGTGTCGTACAGGTGCTTGCGGCCCGTCTTGATCGCCGCGGGCGTGGGATCGTGGAACGTCACCTCCGCCTCGACCGCGTGCGTCGCCGTGCTGACGACCGAGATCGATCCCGCGAAGCGGTTGAGCACGTACAGCCTGCCCCTCGCCTCATCCAGCGCCAGGCCCGTCGGGCCCTCGCCCACATCGATCGTCGGGCCGTCGCGATCGCCCGCGGCGTCGATCACCACGATGTTGCTCGACCCCATCCCCGAGATGTAGGCCCGGGTCCCCGCGCTGTTCCAGACGAGCTGCCGCGGATCGCCCACCGACTTGTCCCGCTCGCTCTGGTCCACCGTCGGGGTCGTGTACGTCAGGTGCGGGTTCAGGTCCTTGACCGTGCTCGAGGCCAGCGACGCATCCACCACCGCGAGGTTCACCCGCAGGAATGTCCCGTTCACCACCGGCTCGTAGCGGATCTCGTTGGTCGCATCCGTCCCCACCATCGTGATCCGGCCCGTGCCGGGCTGCACCGCCAGCGACATCCCGATGTTCATCAGGTGGTCGGCGTAGCTCACCGCCAGCGAGGATGTCGAGATCGCCGCGATGTCGTGGTCCAGCAGCGTCCAGCCCGGCAACCGCCCGGACTTGTCCGCGTTGGCCCCCGAGACCATGTCGCTCCAGTCCGTCCCGCGGTCATCGCGCCACGCGCCATCCGCGCCCTGCTTCACGATCAGCGACACCGGTAACGCGGGCGTCGCCCCCGCCGACAGCGGCGGGTCGAACCCCGCCGGTGTGTTGGGAGGCGGGTTCACCCCTCCGTACGGGCCCGACGGATCCCCCACCGCATCGGGCGGGAATCCCAGCGTCCCGCCCCGGGCCAGCGCGCCGCCGCCCAGCACCGTCGAGCGGTTGCCCGACTCGAAGATCGCCGCGTACACCGTCTGCCCATCCGCGCTCACCGCCAGCGACCGCGGCCGCTGCGCCTGCACCACCACCGCCGAGGGCGCGGCCGCCAGGTCATCGGGGTTGTACACCTGGATCGTGTCGATCATCGAGCAGGAGACAAACGCCCGCTGCGGCATCCCCGCGAACACCACATCGCACGGCTCATCGCCGGTCTTGAACGATGTCTTCACGTTCAGCGCCGCCAGGTCCACGATCGTGATGCTGTCGGAGATGTGGTTGACCACCCACGCCTCGCCGCTGCCGCGGGCCCGGACCGTCACCGGGTCAAGCCCCACCGGCACCGAGGCGATCAGCGCCGGCGCAGCCCCGGACAGGTCGTACACATCCAGCGCCGCCGCCGCCGTGTTCACGACCAGGAGCCTGGACCCGTCCGGGGTCATCTCCATCGGGTGCACGTGCGGCGATTCCCAGTTCGTGAACGCTGCAGTGGTCGAGTAGCGCGGGCCGGTCAGCGGCTGCGCCTCCGGGGGCGCCGCGGGCCCGGCCACCAGCAACGCCGTCCCCACCCCCGCGGCGGAGAGGGCCATGAACCCGCCGTAGACCGACTCAGCTCGCCTGGACATGCGTGGAATCCCCATGTGTGCCCGACCCTGCACCCGACGCGCCCCGAGGCCGCCCCAAGGCGGCCCAGACTACCAGCCACGGCCCGGATGACCAAGGAATGTCTTGTTAGGCCCGGCCGGGCCCGGCGTTACCGGGCCGGGTTTCCTTGGGATTTCAACTCCACCAATTCACCGCGCCCCGCGGCGCCTCGCAAAGGACACCGTGGTCCGGTAGCCTGTCACCGGGCCACGATCGCCATGCGATCGGCCCGCGCGGCTGCAACACCCGGGAGAGAAGACATGAGTCAGTTCATCAGAGGGGCGGCGCTGGCCGCCGTGGCGGTCGTTTCGCTCGGCTCGACCTTGGCGAGCCCTCCCGAATACACCATCGTCGACATCGGGCTCGTCAAGCCCGGCGACTCCGCCTCGCAGGGCTTCCGCGTCTCCTCGAACGGCATCGCGACGGGCCGATCCCTCGGCAGCCCGACGCAGGCCTTCGCCTGGACCCAGGCCGGCGGCATCGTCGGACTGCCCAACCTCGCCTCGCCGGTCCGGGCCTTCAGCGTCGGCAACGGCGTCAACGACGCCGGCACCGTCGTGGGCACCGGCGCCACCACCGCCTTCGGCTCCAGCCCCCTGCCCCTCATCTGGCAGGACGGCGCGGTCGCACAGCTCCCCCTCCCCGGCGGATACACGCTGGGCCGGGCCAACGACATCAACAACTCCGGCCTCGCGGTCGGCTCCGTCGGCAGCGGCTCCGGCGAGGTGGGCGTGATGTACTCCGGCGGCGCGGGCCTGGTCATCACCCAGACCACCCCCGACGGCTCCTTCCTCCGCACCGCGTTCGGCGTCAACGATGCGGGCCGCATCGTCGGCTTCGGGATCGACCCCGCCAACCCCGCCGTCAACGTGGGGTTCGTCTACGACTCGGCTTCCGGCACATCCTTCAAGGTCGGCGCGCTGCCGGGGCGGAACGGCGCCATCTGCTTCGACATCGGCGAATCCGGCCACATCGTCGGCTCCAGCATGCTCAACCAGGGCGACGGCACCCCGTTCATCTGGACCGAAGCCGGCGGCATCGTCGAGATCCCGCTCCCCGCGGGGACCAGCCAGGGCTCGGCCCGCGGCGTCAACTCCGCCGGATGGGCCGTGGGCATCGCCTCCTCCGCGTTCGCGATCCCCTTCGTCTACGACGGCTCGATGACCTACGCCCTCGGCGACCTCATCCCCGCCGGCTCCGGCTGGGACCTCTCGACGACGACCTCGGCCAGCGCCATGGGCATCAGCGACTCGGGCATCATCGTCGGCACCGGCACCTACCTGGGCGCCGTCCACGCCTACGCCATGATCCCCGTCCCCGCGCCGGGCGCCGCCGGGCTGATGGTGATCGCGGGCGCCCTCGCCGGCCCGCGCCGCCGCCGCTGATCCAGGGTGCCGCGCCGGCTTGCAGCGCGTCTATCCACCCGTGGTGTCTTCTTGGGGTCGGGGCGCACCCCGTGACCGGCCCGCGCGGCTACGGCCTCGCGACGCCGTTGGCGGCCGCCCGGGTCGCGAGCTGGTAGCTCTTGACGCACCGCTCGGCGGCGCCATCCCATGTCAGCCGGTGCAGCTCGAAGCTGCCGTGCTGCCGCAGCGTCTGCGACAGCGGCGGGTGCCGCAGCACCGCGATGATCTTGTTGGCCATCTCGTCGATGTCCCAGAAGTCAACCTTCAGGACGTGCGTCAGCACCTCGGCCGCGCCGCTGGTCTTGGAGATGATCACCGGCACATCGTGGTGGATCGCCTCCAGCGCCGCGATCCCGAAGGGCTCCGAGACGCTGGGCATCACGTAGCAGTCGGCCATCTGGAAGACCCGCTCCACATCCTTGCCGCGCAGGAACCCCGTGAAGAGCACCTTGTGCCCGATGCCCATGTTCGCCGCCAGCTCGATCATCCGCAGGGCCATGTCCCCCGACCCCGCCAGCACGAACTTCACCCGGTCCACCTTCTCGAGCACCCGCTTGGCCGCCGCGATGAAGTACTCCGGGCCCTTCTGCATCGTGATCCGCCCCAGGAACAGCACGATCTTGTCGTCCGACTCGATCGTCGCCCCCGGCGCGGGCTGCGAGGCCTCCCGCTCCACGCCGTTGTAGCACACATCGATCCGCGACTCGGGCACGCCGTACCGCGTCACGCAGATCGACTTGGTCAGGTTCGAGACCGCGATCACCCGGTCGGCCCCGTGCATCCCGGCCCGCTCGATCTCGTAGATCCGCTGGTTCACGTTGCTCCCGGAGCGGTCGAACTCCGTCGAGTGCACATGCACGCACAGGGGCCGCCCCGTCACCCGCGCGATCGCCAGGCCCGCCGGGTACGTCAGCCAGTCGTGCGCATGGATCACATCGAACGCCTGGTCCTTCGCCGATGACACCACCAGCCGGGCGTAACGCTCCGAGTCCCCCACCAGGTCCGACCCGTAGCCGGGCCCGGCCCCGCCGCCCATGCCGACATGACCGCCGCCCCCGCCGCCGGCCCCGCCCCCACCACCGCCGCCCTGCGGACCGATCGGCGCGGGCCCGGCCTCGCGCCCCGGCGCCACCAGCCCGGCCATCGCCGCGCCGGGGGTGACATCAACCTGCACCCCTCCCAGCGCAGCATCAAACATCGGGTACGGGCTGGAGAAGTTCGCCGGCACACCCTGGAACGTCGTGTGCTCGAACCCCTTGAGCGATGGGCCCGCCGCGCCGGCCACACCGCCGGGCCCGGACATGGGAGCCGCGGCCGTCACGCCCCCGCCTCCCACCTGCAGCATGTGCGCGGGCCCGCCCCCCGCCCGCGGCACCGGCTTGGGGAGGATGAACAGGATCTCGTGCCCCAGACGATCCAGTGCGCGCGTCAGCCCGTAGCACGCCGTGCCCAGCCCGCCCGCGATGAAAGGGGGGAACTCCCACCCCAGCATGAGGATCCGCATATCGCCCCCACCATAGCGCCGACGAGCCCGATCGGCCCCGGGCCGCGTCCACGCCTCGGCCCGCCTCATCAGCCCTCGGGCTTGTCCCCCGCGTTCATGTCCCCGAGGTTCCGGAAGCACGCCTCGTACCCCAGCAGGCACCGCGTCACGGTGTCGGTATCCACTGCGGGATCGGGCCGGGCCACATCCACCGGCAACGCCGAGCGGAACGTGAACAGCTTGTCATCCGACCGGTAATGCTCGAACCCCAGCGGCGCGCCCGTGTACCCTTGGTCGACCAGTTCCTCTTCCAGCAGCTCCTCGAGCTTGTCCCCGGTGTGCATCAGGTCCGACTCGATCGATTCGCTCAGCCATCGGTCCGCCATCACCAGCGAGACCCACAGCTTGCCGCCATCGACCTCGACGCGGTAGGCCGCGGGCTCGGCCGATGCCTTCGCCACGCACACCAGGCGCTGACCCTTGATCTCCACGCTCCCGAACACACCCGAGGCCCGGGCCTTCTCGGCCACCCGCTCCAGCAGCCCGGCCAGTTGTCCGATCGTCGTCGTCATCGGCGTGATCCCATCAAGCGGAGGCCGGGCCCGGCATCTCGGATGCGCCCGGGCCCGGCCGATTCGTCGCTGCATGCCACTTTCAGCGGATTCCGGGTCTCAGGCCGCACCCACCCATCGACCTGCGAACCGATCCGCAAGCCCCGTCGATCCGGGCCGCCCCGGCCCGGCGGACACACGGGGAGCCAACGTTCCCCCATCAAACGGGCGGGGCTTTCCGATCCGTATCGCGAAAACCATAGGCCCGGGCCATTCGACCCACGCCTCGGGCCGGGTATATTTCCCCCTGCCGAGCGGCGTTCACGGGAGCGCCGTTCACCAGCCCAGGTGGCGAAATTGGCAGACGCACTACCTTGAGGTGGTAGCGCCCGCAAGGGCATGGAGGTTCAAATCCTCTCCTGGGCATTCCGCCGTTGATGCGCTGCACGGGCCGACCCCGCTCGCGCAGCGTTGCCGGCGCCGGGCGTGCGGCGTCGCTCACGCCGGGCCCGGCTTCAGGTCGAATCGCCGGCTCAGCGTTGTCGAGATCGGCGGGTAGCGCATCTCGAACCGCGAACCCACGAACTCGTCGATGGAGTGGCCCACCCGAGCGGTCACATCCTCGACCAGCTTCGAGTACCACGGGATGTACGGGCAGAGAGTGCCCGCCAGCCCGTCGGGCAGAAGTTCGGGCGCTTCTGGCACCTGCAGCGACTGGCGGTCGAACTGGCTCTCATCGTTGGAATGGGGGAAGCCCAGCCGGTCGAGCAGCTGGGCCCGCGGCGGCGTGGTGACGCCCAGGTCGCGGTGCACGAACATGTCGAAGAGCACCCGCTCGACGGGTGTGCTCATCAGCACCATGAACCCGGCGGTGTCGGGCGTCGCCGAGTACCGGGGGTACAGGCTGCGCAGCCGGGTGCCGAAGACGCACGTCGTCAGCCCCTCATTGCCCACCGGGCCCGCTGCCAGCTCGAACCGCTTGTAGTCCCCGCCCATCACGACCTGCACATCCATGTCGGGGGGGCTGCAGTAGCGCTTCATCAGCTGGAGCTTGCCCTCTCCCGCCCCCACGGGATCGAGGGGCTCCTTGATGAATGGCGCCACCGCGCCCGACGACTTGTGCACCGCCTCATAGCTCAGCGGCCAGGGCTTGGCGCTCAGCCGGCGGAAGCCGACAAACCCCGTCACGTGCCCGGCATCCAGCATGCCCGGATCATCGGGCGACGGGAAGACGAACACCGTCACGAAACGCGTTTGGGCTTGCACACCCCACACGCCGCACGCCCCCTCAAAGAGCGTCCGCCGCACCTTGTCGGTCTCGGTGCGCCCCCCCGTGTCCCGGCGGTTGGCCATCAGCATCGCCAGCGTTTTGCGGTCGCCCGAACACGAACTCAGCGCCGCCTCGAAACGGTCCAGCGCTGCGATCGCCGCCGCAATGGCGTTCTCGGGCGCCCCGCGCTGGCGGCAGGCCTCGAAGAACCGGGCCATGCTCTGGCTGCCCGGCACATCGCTCGCCGCCACCGACGGGTCCGACTCCCGCACCATCCGTGAAAGCCGCCACCCCAGGCCGCGGTTGATCCCCAGCTCCCGCGCCGACTCACGCGTCTTGGTCGGGTCGAGCCCCGCCGCCGAGAAGAGCGTCGCGACCTCGGCCCGCGCCAGGTGGAACGCGGTGATCACATCTTCGAGGCTGGCGCCGCGTTCACCACGGGGGGGTGCCGTGTACGGTACCCGAACGGGGGATCGAACAACCGAGCTGTCCATGCAGGCTCCTGATCAAGGCATCCGGAGGGCACTGTAGAGGATTTCCAATGAGGCATCAACCCAGTTGTCCAGTAAAACGTCAAAAATGACACTTGACGGGACGTTGTCTTTGATTACACTGCTGGCCGGGAAGACGCCTTGGCGCGCTCGCGCCGCGGCTCATGCCCGGCTGTTGCACACCAAGGAACGAAGGAGATGGACATGACTCGGATGGTTTTGGTTGGTCCGGTCGCGGGCCTCGCGCTCGCCGCCACGGCTCAGGCAGGGATCACGATCACGCAGGGCTCCAGCGCCCCGACGTACTCCCACACCCTCAACTTTGATGAGGCCGGCGGACCGGTCGGCCAGGTCCCCGCCACCGGGTGGACGGCCCACGGCATCGCCCGTCTCGAGTCGGGCGTCAACCCATTCGTGACCGTGGCTGACCTGACCTCCCAGCCCGGCTTCGGCTGGCTCGGCACCGGGAACTCGGCGTACGCCCCGTGGGGCGCGTTCATCACGTGGGACCAGGACCTGACCGAGTTCTCCACCCGCTACTGGGACAGCTCCGGCCCGGGCGGCCCGTTCGGCGGCGGCGCCCTTGTGGTCGCGCTGAGCGGCGGTGTTGAAGTCGGCAACTTCTTCATCACCAACCCGGCTTACGGCGGCGTCGGCAACCCCTGGATCAACGTGACCACCTCCGCGGGCACGACCTTCGATGAGATCCGCCTGCTCGGCTTCGGCTTCTTCCCCGAGGCCTACATCGACGACCTCTCCTGGAACGCCGTCCCGGCCCCGGCCTCCGCGGCCGCGCTGGTGTTCCTCGGCGCGGGCCTGGCCCGTCGTCGCCGCGCTTGATCCCCGCTCTCTCCAAGGCCCGGGACGCCTTTTCGGGGCGTCCCGGGCCATTTGTTCTTTCACGTCTGAAGAAGGGCATCCCCCATGCAGCGCACGATCCTCTCTCTCATGGTCCTCTCCGCGGCCGCGGGCATCGCGTCCGCGCAGGCCACCATCGATTTTCTCCCGCCCGGCTACCTCATCAGCGATTTGTCGCGGGATGGAAGCGTCGCCGCCGGCAACGTGGCGGGCGACGGCTCTTATGAAACATTCCGCTGGACCGCGGTCGGCGGCGTCGAGCGCCTGGGCCGGGCCAGCGTCCCCGTGATCGGCCGCGGCGCGGGCACGCCCGACATCTCCTACGACGGGACCCGGGTCTCGGCCTCGATCCTCAGCACCGATGGCTACCTCACGCAGGGCGTCTGGGATGTCATGACAGGCTGGCAGGAAACCATGCCGCCCCTGCCGCCCGGCGCGCAGCCGATCGACCAGTCCTACGGCTCGGCGTGGGGCCTCTCGGGTGATGGCGGCGTCGTCACCGGCTTTTTCTGGAGCGGCGGCAAGGCCCAGCCCAGCAAGTGGTCGAGCGCGACCGGCATGATCGCGCTCCCCAAGGATGCGGGCCGCAACGCCCGGGTCAACGCCTCCAGCTACGACGGCTCGGTCGTCGTCGGCTGGGAAGAGCGCTCCGACGGCGCCTGGCAGCCCACCGCGTGGCGCGGCCTCACCAAGATCCGCCTCACCCCCACCGAGGCCTTCGATGAGGCCAACAGTGTCAACGCCGATGGCTCGGTCATCGTCGGCTACACCTACGACGCCGCCCAGGCCACCCGCGGCGCGGCCATCTGGCGCTGGGATGGCTCGGCCTACCAGGTGCAGCGGCTTGGTTTCCTCCCCGGCACCGTGCTGACCCAGGGCATGGCCGCGCTCGACAGCATCACCGATGATGGCCAGATCGCCGTGGGCTTCAACCGCTACACGATGAGCCCGGGCGGGCCGACCGACGGCATCATCTGGACTCCCTCCGCCGGCCTGCTCAAGGACACCGACTTCCTGGCCTCGATGGGCCTGACCATCCCCGACGGCTTCGACATCATCGACTTCTACGCCATCTCCCCCGATGGCTCGACCATCGCCGGCACCGGCCGCAACAGCGCGGGCCAGTACCAGACCTTCCTGATCACCCTGCCGCCCGCCTGCCGGGCCGACATAAACGGCGATGGCCTGGTCGATTTCGCCGACTACCTGGAGTTCCTCAACTACTACGACGTGGGCGACCTGACCGTCGACTTCAACGGCGACGGGCTGGTGGACTTCGCCGACTACCTCGAGTTCCTGAACCTGTACGACGCGGGCTGCTGAGCCTCCGGGCGCTTCTTCGGTCCCCGGGGCGTGAGTGCCTCCGCCCGGTGACCACGCCGCGCCAACACCCATCTGCGAAAGGTGAATACATGAACCGTGCGACTCTTGCCCTGCTGACCATGTCCCTCGCCACCTCCCTCCCCGCGTCCATGGCCGCGGCCCAGGCCACCGTCGAGTACCTCCCCGCGGGCTTCCTCATCACCGACCTCTCCGCCAACGGCTCTGCCGGCGCCGGCAACGTCGTCGGCGATGGCTCCTACGAGACGTTCCGCTGGACGCGGCTCGGCGGCGTGGAGCGTCTGGGCCGGGCCACCGTGCCCGAACTGGGCATCGGCGCCGGCTCGCCCGACATCTCCTACGACGGCTCCCGGATCTCGGCCTCCATCCTCTCCTCCGACTTCAACATGACCCAGGGCATCTGGGATGTGATGACGGGCTGGCAGGAAACGATGCCCCCCATGCCGCCCGACGGCCGCATCATCGACCGCGACTACGGCTCGGCCTGGGGCCTTTCGGGCGACGGCTCGACCGTCGTGGGCTTCTACTGGAGCACCGACCGGGCCCGGCCGTCGAAGTGGTCGGAGGCGACCGGGATGATCGGCCTGCCCAAGACCGCGGGCCGCAGCGCCCGCATCAACGCCGCCAACTTCGACGGCTCGATCGTGGGCGGCTGGGAGGAGCGCCCGACCGGGCCGTGGCAGCCCACGATCTGGCGCGGGCTGACCAAGCACACGCTCGATCCGATCGAGGGGCACAGCGGCGTGCAGTCGATCTCGGCCGACGGCTCGGTCGCGGTGGGCGGCGCCATGGACCCCGTCCTTGCCACCCGGGCCGCCGCGATCTGGCGCTGGGATGGGACAACCTACGTGCCCCAGCTCGTCGGGTTCCTGCCCGGCACCGTCCTGACGATGGGCCAGGCGTATTTCACATCGATCTCCGATGATGCGCAGCTCGCGGTCGGCTCCAACATCTATACGACGAGCCCGGGCGGCCCGCGCGACGGGATCGTCTGGACGCCCGCGGGCGGCCTGATGAAGGACAACGACTACCTCGCCTCGATCGGGATCACGCTGCCCGAGAGCATGGATGTCGTCGAGCTCACCGCCGTCTCCGCCGACGGCTCCACCATCACGGGCATCGCCATCGACGTCGACGCCTTCGAGTATGTCACGTTCCTGGTCCACCTCGCCGCGCCGTGCCGGGCCGACCTCAACGGCGATGGCCTGGTCGATTTCGCGGACTACCTCGAGTTCCTCAACTTCTACGATGCGGGTGACCTCACCGTCGACTTCACCGGCGACGGGCTGGTGGACTTCGCCGACTACCTCGAGTTCCTGAACCTGTACGACGCGGGCTGCTGAGCCGCGCCGCCTCTCTTCGCACGCCGCCCCCGACCGCCGGGGGCGGCGCTGTTTTTGGATCGCTCCCGCGGGGCCGGGCCCGGCGGGCCGGGTCTACGCTTGAAACACTCGTCCGGGGGCGGAAGTACAAGCCCCGGCGGCCGGGCCCGCGCTCTCGAGCGTCGGCCCACCGCGTGTGCCTCAATTCGTGAAACGGAGAATCAACGTGCTTGAACGAATCTCGTGGCGGGTGGCGGTGTGCCTGTCGGTCGCTGCTTCGGCGGCCCTGGCCCAGTCACCCCAGCCCAAGCCCCAGAACAATCCTGAACCCAGGCCCGCCGGCCCGGCGAGCCCGACGCCCGACGGCGTGGCGCTCATCCCGCGGGAGGTCCTGTTCGGGAACCCCGACCGCGCGGGGCCGCAGTTGAGCCACGACGGGCGGCAGCTGTCGTTCCTGGCGGCGGTGGATGGCGTGCTCAACGTGTGGGTGGCGCCGGTGGAGGACCTGGCCAAGGCCCGGCCCGTCACCGGCGACAAGAACCGGGGTATCCGCCAGTACTTCTGGGCCTACACGAACCAGCACATCATCTATCTGCAGGACCAGGGGGGCGATGAGAACTGGCGGCTGTACAGCGTGGACCTGGGGACCGGCAAGACGCTGGACCTGACGCCGTTCCCGGGTGTGCAGGCGCAGGTGCAGGGGCTGTCGCCGCAGAGGCCCGGCCAGATCGTGATCGGGCTGAACAACCGCAACCCGATGTACCACGACCTGCACATCGTGGACATCACGACGGGGACGCTGACGCCGCTGCTGACGTGCCCCGACGGGTTCGCGGGGTTCACGACCGATGAGGACTGGAAAGTCCGCTTCGGCCTGCGCATGACCCCCGACGGCGGCGGCGAGATGCTCCGGGCCGTGGACGGCGGCGTCTCGTGGGAGCCGGCCCTGAAGATCGCCGCGGCGGACATGCTCACGACCGGGCCGCTGGGCTTCACGCGCGACGGCAAGACCTTCTACATGCGCGACAGCCGCGACCGCGACACCTCGGCGCTGATCTCGATGGACCCGCAGACCGGGGCGACCAAGGTCATCGCCGAGAACAAGAAGGCCGACTTCGCCGATGCCCTCTCCGACCCCGTGACGGGCGTGGTGCAGGCCGCCGGCTTCAACTACCTGAAGAACGAGTGGACCGTCGTCGATCCCGCCGTGGCGCCCGACCTCGAGTACCTCGGCAAGCTGGGCGGCGAGGTCGATGTGCTGTCGCGCACGCTGGATGACCGCAAGTGGATGGTCGCCGTCATCAAGGATGACGGGCCCGTCAAGTATTACCTGTACGACCGCTCGGGCCCGGAGCGCAAGGCCCGGTTCCTGTTCACCAACCGCGAGAAGCTGGCGGGTTACAAGCTGGCGCCGATGGAGGCCGAGGTCATCAAGGCCCGCGACGGCCTCGACATGGTGAGCTACCTCACGGTGCCGCTCGCGCCCGACGGGCGGGTGGTGAAGCGTCCCTCGGCGCCCCTGCCGATGGTGCTGCTCGTGCACGGCGGCCCGTGGGCCCGCGACTCGTGGGGCTACAACGGGCTGCACCAGCTCCTGGCCAACCGCGGCTACGCGGTGCTGAGCGTCAACTACCGCGGCTCGACCGGGTTCGGCAAGTCGTTCATCAACGCGGCCGACAAGGAGTGGGCCGGCAAGATGCACGATGACCTGCTCGACGCGGTCGACTGGGCCGTGAAGAACAAGGTCGCCGATCCCCGGCGCATCGCGATCATGGGCGGCAGCTACGGCGGCTACGCCACGCTGGTGGGCCTGACCTTCACGCCCGATGTGTTCGTCTGCGGCGTCGACATCGTCGGCCCGTCCAACCTCGTGACGCTGCTCAACAGCATCCCGCCCTACTGGGCCCCGATGATCGAGATGTTCACGACGCGGGTGGGCGACCACCGCACCGACGAGGGGCGCAAGCTGCTCGAGTCCCGCTCCCCGCTCAACAAGGCCGACAAGATCACCAAGCCCCTGCTGATCGGCCAGGGCGCCAACGACCCGCGCGTGAAGCAGGCCGAGGCCGACCAGATCGTGGATGCCCTCAAGACCCGCAACATCCCCGTGACCTACGTGCTCTACCCCGATGAGGGCCACGGCTTCGCCCGGCCGGAGAACAACCTCTCGTTCTTCGCCGTCAGCGAGGCGTTCCTCTCGCAGTACCTCGGGGGCCGCTACGAGCCCATCGGCCAGGCCCTGAAGAAATCCTCCGCGCAGGTCCGCTACGGCGCGGAGCACGTCCCGGGGCTGACGGGCCCGGCCAAGCCTGAATAACAGGCCGGCCGACATCCCTGTTGATGCACATCCGCACCGCCGGGGCCCGCCCTCGGCGGTTTTTCATTCCGGCGCGGGCCAGCCAAGCCGGGCCCGGCCCGGCGGTCAAGCCGCTCCTCCGTTGGTTCGATAAGTCGTGGGTGACTGGAGGCGGCGCGTGCCCGAGGATGCCCCAATCAGGGTTCTGGTGGTCGACGACTCGGCCCTGATGCGCAAGATGATCTCGCAGATGATCACCTCCGACCCCGGGCTGCGGGTCGTGGACACCGCGCGGAACGGCGCCGATGGCGTCGAGAAGGCCAAGCTGCTCCGCCCGGATGTCGTCACCCTCGACATCGAGATGCCGGTGATGGACGGGCTGACGGCGCTGCGGAAGATCCGGGCCGAGTGCCCCGCGCCGCCGCCCGCGGTGCTGATGTGCTCCAGCCTGACGAGCCAGGGCAGCCACGAAGCGCTGACCGCGATGCGGCTGGGCGCGGCGGATGTCATCGCCAAGGAACCGGATGCGATCGGCGGATCGGCGGGGATGCGCAATGAACTGGTCGGCAAGATCCGGGCCATCGCGGGCACCGCACGCCGCCGCCCGGCCGCAAAGGCGACACCCGCGGGCAAGGCGCCGCCGCCGCTCCCGCCGGGAACGCGGCTGATCGCGGTCGGTTCATCCACGGGCGGGCCGCCGGTGCTGGAGCACATCCTGACGCGCCTGCCGGCCGACCTGCCGGCGCCGGTGGTCGTGGCCCAGCACATGCCGCCGCTGTTCACGCGGAGCCTGGCGCAGCGGCTCGACAGCCTGTGCGCGATGACGGTGGTGCACGGTGAGGACCGCCAGCCGCTGCACCCGGGGACGGTGTACATCCTGCCGGGCGGGCAGCACGGGCGGGTGGTGAGGGCGGGGGCGGCGCTGCGGCTGGAGGTGAACGGCGAGCCGGCGGCGGCCCTCTACAAGCCGAGCGTCAACGAGCTGTTCCGCTCGGCGGGCGAGTCGCTGGGCAACCGCGCCGCGGGCGTGATGCTGACAGGCATGGGAGATGACGGCGCTGCCGGCGCTGAGACGCTGCACGCTGCGGGCGGGCTGATCGTGGCGCAGTCGGCGGAGACCTGCGTCGTGTACGGCATGCCACGGGCGGTCGTCGAGCGCGGAGTGGCCGCGGCTTCGTGCGCCCCTGAGGCGATCACCTTATGGATCTGTTCGCTGGCACCCGATCGTGGGGCGGCGCCCGGCGCGGAATCGGGCACGGGGCGCAAGGTTGCCTGAACTGCACCGCGCCCGCATCCGATGCTCACTCAGGCCCGCGCTTCGCGGGCGCTGTCCGATTCGTCCATCACGGGACCATCCGCACCCCCAGGAATCGACCCCGATGAGCCAGACCCAGATCGGCCGCGAAGCGTCCACCGCCCCCGGCGCCGCCACCGGCGGAGACGGGCCCGTCGCCGGCCCGCGCCAGCTCCAGCTCGTGACCTTCGAGCTGGCGGGGGAGGAGTTCGCCGTCGACATCCTCGCGGTGCGCGAGATCAACCGGATGATGGAGCTGACGCGCGTGCCCCAGAGCCCGCCCGAGGTCGAGGGCGTGATCAACCTCCGCGGCAAGATCATCCCCGTGCTCGACCTCCGCAAGCGCTTCAACCTGCCCGCGGGCGAGCGCGATGAGCACAACCGCATCATCGTGGTCGAGGTCCACTCCCGGGTGCTGGGCTTCATCGTCGACCGCGTGCACGAGGTGCTCCGCATCTCCTCCGACATCGTCGAGCCCGCGCCCGCCATGGTCTGCTCCATCGACTCCGATTTCATCGCCGGCGTCGGCAAGCTCGACGACCGCCTCCTCATCCTCCTCGACATCGGCCGCCTCTTCAGCGGCGACCAGGCCGACACCGCCGTCCGGGCCGCGGCCTGAGCCTTCACCCGCCACCCTCTCTCTCGGGGCTTTCCCTTCATGACGACCGGCACCAACGCCAGGCACACGATGACCGACAAGCAGTTCGGCGAGCTGCGCAAGATCATCTACACCCGCTCGGGCATCCACTTCCCCGACGGCAAGAAGTACGTCCTGGAGTCGCGGCTGGGCCACCGCCTCGCGGAGCTGGAGCTGGAGGACTTCGACCAGTACATCGCCTTCCTGACGATGGGCCCGTACCAGACCGACGAGTTCCAGGAGATGTTCAACCGCATCACGATCAACGAGACCAGCTTCTTCCGCAACGAGCCGCAGCTGGAGATCTTCGAGAAGGAGGCGCTGCCGCGGATCATCGAGGCCCGGCGCTCCACCACCAAGCGCATCCGCATCTGGTCGGCCGCCTGCTCGACGGGCGAGGAGCCCTACACGCTCGCCATCCTGCTGCACCGCAGCCTGGGCGTGCGCCTCATGGACTGGCACGTCGAGATCCTCGGCACCGACATCTCCGAGAAGGCCCTCACCACCGCCGCCGAGGCCAGGTACACCGACTACGCCATGCGCACCACGCCGGCCCTCGTCAGGCAGCGCTACTTCACCCAGGACGGGCCGTACTGGAACCTGCAACCCTCCATCCGCTCCATGGTCAACTTCGAGCTGCACAACCTCAAGGACCGCCTCGCCGCCAAGCGCCACGGCCACTGGGACATCATCTTCTGCCGCAACGTCATGATCTACTTCGACGACACTATGAAGCAGCAGGTGCTGCGCATGTTCGCCGACCAGCTCGCCGACAACGGCTACCTGTTCATCGGCCACTCCGAGACCATCCGCGCCTCCGATGCCCCCTTCGAGCCCCTCCCCATCCCGCAGGGCTTCTGCTACCAGAAGGCCCGGCTGGGCCGCGCCGCCGCCTGACACTCCACCGCCCCGCTCGCCCGCCGCCGCCATGCTCAACCTCGACCCCGAGATCCTCCAGGACTTCATGACCGAGTCGGGCGAACTGCTCGAGCAGCTCGAGTCCGATCTCGTCGAGCTCGAGCGCGGGCCCGGCGACCTCGAGCTCATCAACCGCGTCTTCCGCGCCCTGCACACCATCAAGGGCAGCGCCTCGTTCCTCAGCCTCACCAACCTCGTCAAGATCGCCCACGCCGCCGAGGGCGCCCTCAACACGGCCCGCAACCGCGTCATCACCGTCGACCGGGCCATGATGGACCTGCTCCTGCAGGCCGTCGACCTGCTGAAGCTCCAGTCCACCCAGCTCGCCGCCGGGCAGGACCTCACCGCCCCCGCCGCGCCGCTCATCCACGGCCTCACGCTCCTCGCCGAGGGCAAGCGCCCGGGCCACGCGCAGCCCGCGCCCGCCGCGCCGACGCCGCCCGCACAGGCCCGGCCCGCGCCCGCCTCCGAAGTGGGCACGCCGCTCGAACTCACCGGAAACCGGGCTGACCTGCTGGAGTTCTTTGTTTCCGACCTCGACCAGACGATCGAGCAGCTCACGCTCCACGCGCCGGGCCTGGCCGCCGCCGAGACCCGATCCGCCGCCGCCGAGAAGCTCGCCGAGCTCGGCGATGCACTCATCAAGACCGTCGATTTCTTCGGGTTCACCGCCGTCACCGCCCTGGCCCGCGCCATCGCGGAGGCCGGCGATCAGGCGGCGGGCCTCGATGACCAGGCGGCGGGCCAGCTCTCGCCGCGCATCGCCGCGATGATCACGCTCCTCCGCGAGCAGGCCGATGCCCTGCGCCATCGCCGCCTCCTCGAGCACCCCATCCGCACGCTGCTCGACCGCGTCGAGTCCATTCTCGCGGGCCGCGATCTCGAGCCCGAGGCGGTTCTGCCCGCGGGCGCCGGGCCCGGCGAGGCGCTGGTGGCCGATGGCGTCCGCTCCGCAGCGGCCCAAGCAGCGCCGACCGAAGGCGCGACCGAGACGACTCCCGAGCCCATCGCCGAAGCAATGCCGGAGGGCGATGCGGGCCCGGATGCCCCGGGCCCGGGCAGGGACGGGCCCGCACGCAAAGGCCCGGCCGCGGCCGAGCACACGATCCGCGTCGAGGTCGGCCGGCTCGAGACGCTGATGAACCTGGTGGGCGAGCTGGTGCTGCAGAAGAACCGCATCAGCGCCCTCACCCGCGGCCTCGCGCGGGAGATCGCGGGCGGCGGCGAGACGCGTGAGGCCATGCAGATGGCCGCGGGCGGGCTCGACCGCATCACGGGCGAGATCCAGGTCGCGGTGATGCGCACCCGCATGCAGCCGCTCGACAAGCTCTTCGGCAAGTATCCGCGGCTGATCCGCGACCTCTCCCGCAAGACGAGCAAGAAGATCGACCTCGTCATCGAGGGCGGCGACACCGAGGTCGACAAGTCGATGATCGAGGAGCTGGCCGACCCCCTGATCCACCTGCTCCGCAACTCCGCCGACCACGGCGTCGAGCCCCCCGCCGAGCGGCTCGCCGCCGGCAAGCCCGAGTCCGGGACGATCCGCCTCGCCGCCAGCCACAAGGGCAGCCACGTCGAGGTCCGCGTCATCGACGATGGACGCGGCCTGGTCCGGGAACGCATCATCCGCAAGGCCGTCGAGCGATCGCTCGTCACCGCCGAGCACGCCGCCGCACTCCCCGACCGCGAGGTCTTCGCCTTCATCTTCCTCCCCGGCTTCTCGACCGCGGAGCAGGTCAGCGACCTGTCGGGCCGGGGCGTCGGCATGGATGTCGTCCGCACCAACATCGAGAAGCTCAAAGGCACGATCACGCTCGACAGCCGGCCGGGGCAGGGCACGACCATCACCATCACGATCCCCCTCACCGTGGCGATCCTGCCCGCGATGATGGTCGGCGTCGGGAACGAGGTCTACGCCGTCCCGCTCAGCAACGTGCTGGAGATCGTCAAGCCCCGCGCCGAGCAGATCAGCAGCATCGGCCGCCGCCCGGTCATGCGCCTGCGCGACACGGTCCTGCCGCTCGTCCGCGCCGATGAACTCTTCAACCTCGACACGGGCCAGCCCCTCGAGGACCTTTTCGCCGTCATCCTCACCATGAACGACCGCCGCGTCGGCCTGCTGGTCTCGCGCCTCATCGGCCAGCAGGAGATCGTCGTCAAGGCCCTCGAGGGCGTCGGCCTCCAGGGCGGGGCCGCCTCCGGCGCCACCGTCCGCGATGACGGCGGCGTCAGCCTCATCATCGATGTCGCCGAACTGATCCGCCGGGCCGAGGGCGCCCCCGGAACTTCAACAGAGACTCCCGCCCTCGCCCGCACCGACTGAACCAGCATCACCCCAAAGGAACCCGCATGGACCCGAGTTACATCAAACCGTTCATCCAGAGCATCCAGAACGTCTTCTCCACGATGCTCCAGCTCCCGGTGACCGTCAACGCGCCCCGCATCAAGGAGTCGACCGCGACCTCCTTCGACGTCTCCGGCATCATCGGCATGAGCGGCGACGCCGTCGGCTCGGTCGTCCTCAGCTTCCCCAAGGACACCGCCGAGCGCGTCGTCAGCCTCTTCTGCGGTCAGCAGCTCGAGGTCGGCACCCCCGACTTCGCGGACGCCGTGGGCGAACTCGTCAACATGGTCAGCGGCGGCGCCAAGGCCCTCTTCCCCAACAAGAAGGTCTCGATCTCCTGCCCCAGCGTCGTCATCGGCGCGGGCCACAGCATCGCCCGCCAGAGCGACACCCCCTGCATCGTCATCCCCTGCACCACCGACTGCGGCGACCTCGTCATCGAGCTGTCGATCCAGGACCGCTCCGGCGCCGCCAGGCCCGCCGCCGCGGCCCCCGCCGCCGCCAAGGCCTGACCCCCCCCACCCCCACACCCCCCACCCCGCACACCACCGTCTCTCACGAACGAACGCGAGGACCCATGCCCATGCGAATCATGCTCATCGACGACTCCAAGACGATGCGCAACATCCAGAAGGCCGTGCTGACCCAGCTCGGCCACACGGAGATCCAGGAGGCCTGCGACGGGCAGGATGCCCTCAGCAAGGTCGGCGCCTTCAAGCCCGACCTCCTCCTGGTGGACTGGAACATGCCCAACATGGACGGGCTGAGCTTCGTCAAAGCCTTCCGTCAGTCCAACCGCTCCACCCCCATCATCATGGTGACGACCGAGGCCGAGAAGTCCCGCGTCATCGAAGCCATCAAGGCCGGCGTTCAGAACTACGTCGTCAAGCCCTTCACCCCAGACCTGCTCAGCCAGCGGATCCAGGAGACCATGTCCAAGGTCGCCGGACAGCCCGCCGCCGCCTGACCGCCGATTCTCGGGGGAACGGGCGCTTCGTTTCGGGAGTGAAGCGCCATGGACGCGAGTGCGCTCGACAGATTGATCCGGGTCTCCATCTCCGCCGACCGCCTGGCCGCCACCGTGATCATTCAGCCGGGCCTGGACCCCGAGTTCCTCACCGCCGACCTCATCAACACGCTCCTGGACCAGCAGGTCATCGCGCGATCCCGCGCCCGCGATGACGCCGTCGCCGATCTCGTCCGCGCGGCCCGCGAACGGCCCGACCAGCCCGCCCACGCCATCGTCGCCCGCGGCGTAGAGCCCATCCACGGCGGGCCGGGCCGCTTCGAACTCGCCCCCCGCCCGGCCCCGCCGCCTCTCGCCGACCCCGGCGCCACCGACCACTACCAGCGCACCCCCTTCCACGTCGTCCACGCCGGCGGCCGCGTCGGCACCCTGTTCCCACCCGCCGACGGCATCGACGGCGTCGATGTCACGGGCCAGGTCCTCCCCAGCCGCCGCGGCGCCGCCGCCAACGTCCGCTTCGATGAGACCGTCATCGTCGACGCCGCCGGCGCAGTCACCGCCGCCATCCCCGGCATCGTTATCTTCAGGGACTCCTCCCTCCGCATCCTCGATACCCTCAAGATCGACGGATACGTCGATTTCTCCACCGGCAACATCGACTTCCCGGGCCACGTCAGCGTCGGCCGCGGCATCCGCGACTGCTTCACCGTCCGCACGGGCCGCTCCATCACCGTCCACGAGCTCGTCGAGGCGGCCCGGCTCGAGATCGGCGAGGACGCCATCCTCGAACGCGGCATGGCCGCCCGCGAGAAAGGCTCGCTCTCAGTCGGGCGCGACCTGCACGCCAAGTACCTGGACAACGTCGAGGCCCGCATCACCCGCGACGCCGTCATCGCCAAGGAAGTCGCCAACTGCCACCTCAGCGTCGGCCGCCACTTCGCCGGGCCCGGCTGCTCGTTCGTCGGCGGTGAGCTCTTTGCCATGTCCGCCGAGATCGCGCAGGTCGGCTCGCGCGCGGGCGTCGCCACGGGGATCGTGCTGGGCCGCGTCGCCGAGGTCGAGGACAAGGCGGCCCGGCTCGCCCGGGCGGTCGTCCCGATGCGAAAGCGCGTCGATGCCCTCCGCGACAGGCTGGACCAGCTCCGTCGCGGCTCGGGCCGGCTCACCGCCACCCAGGCCGAGGACCTGACCGAGCTCCAGTTCGAGGAGGCAACCCAGCAGGACCGGCTCGGCAAGCTCACCCACGGGCTTGAGGCCTACCTCCAGGTCATCGCCGCCCAGGCCCGGGGCTCCCTCACGTTCCACCGCCTGCTGTGCGCGGGGGTCCGCCTCTGGATCGGGGGCTGGCGGGCCGAGTTCAACACCGAGCTGATGGGCCCGGCAACCATCTCCCTGGATGCCGCCGGCGACCCGGTCATTACCGATCCCGCCTCGCCGACTCCCATCCCGCTCTCCCGGCTGGCCCGCATCATCGCCGATGACCGGTTCATCGATGTTGACCGGATCCGTAGGGACTGCGGGCTCCCCCGGGCCGCCTGAAGCAACACCCGCCACCCCATGGAAACGGGCCCGGCTACCGCCCCGGCGGTCCCCGGGTTGCACGCCCGGGCACGGATTCCCAACCCTTGCGGCCGCTGGACTTATCGCGCCGGATCCGTCACAATGCCCTCAGATGCGCCCGCACCGGGACGTCAGCACATCGCAGAAACCACCCCGCGCACCCGAGTCTCTCCGGATTCGGCGCGGGCCGGCGTGCCTCCGGCCGGGCCGGGCCGCGATCGTCTCCCTGCTGGCCTGTCCCGCCCTGCTCGCCCTCTCCGCTCCCGCCCTCGCTCAATCCGCCACGCCACCGCCTCCAGAGGCCGCGCCGCCGGCCCCCCCGGCGGGCACTCCAGCGCCCGCCAATCGCCCCGGTCGCGACAAACCCGAAAAGGCCCGGCATACCGAAGTGGTGGTGGCGCTCCGCGATGGCCGCGAGGTGACGGGCCTGCTCATCTCCCAGGATCCCAAGACCATCGTCGTCCGCATCAACGGCATCGACACGCCGTTCCCGGCCGATAGCGTGGAGGACATCCGGGTCCTCCCCTCGCCGCTCGACCAGTACCGCGAGCTGCGCGAGGCGATCGACGACAAGGATGCGCAGCAGCTGCTCACGCTCGTCAAGTGGCTGCAGCAGCGCCGGCTCTATGAAGAGGCGCTCCTGGAGCTCGCCCACATCCTCGAGCTCGAGCCCGCCAACCCCGAGGCCCTCTCCCTCCGGCGGCTGATCGAGAGCCAGATCCTGCTGGATGTGAAGGCCGGCCCGACCCGGCCCGCCGGGCAGGAAGCCCCGCGCCCGGCCCGCGCCGCCGAGGCGGTGTTTCCGCTGCTCAGCGCCGACCAGGTCAACCTCATCAAGGTCTTCGAGCTGGACCTCACCGACCCGCCGCGGATGATCGTCAGCCGCGACACCGTGGCCCAGCTCGTGGAGCGTTACGCCGGCAACCCGCTGATCCCCCCCACGCGCGAGGGCCGCGAGGCCCTGGCCCGCGAGAAGCCCGAGAAGATCCTCGACCTGATGTTCCGGGTCCGGGCCCGCGACCTCTACGGGCAGGTCAAGGTCATCGACCACCCGACCCCCATGCGCCGCTTCCGCGAGGATGTCCACCGCGGCTGGCTGCTCAACGGCTGCGCCACCGCCAGCTGCCACGGCGGGCAGGAGTCGGGCCGGCTCTGGCTCTACAACCGCCGGGCCAGCTCCGACGCCACCGTCTACACCAACTTCCTCATTCTCGACCGCTTCCGCCTCCCCGATGGCAAGGCGCTCATCGACTACAACGACCCCGCCAACTCGCCCCTGCTCCAGATGGGCCTGCCCCGGGCCGATTCGCTCTACCCGCACCCCCGCGTCAACCCGGCCAACCGCTCCCGCGACTGGCGCCACGTCTTCGGCAGCACCGATGACCGCAAGTTCCTGGATGCCGTCGCCTGGATTAACTCCCTCTACCGCCCCCGCCCCGAATACCCCATCTCATACCAGCCCCCCGTTCCGGCCCTGGCCCGCAACATGGACAAGCCCGCCCCCCCCGCCCCCGGAAGCCCCGGCGCACCCGCCACCCCGGGCGGCCCGCCGACCCCGCCGCCCGAGCCCAAGCCGCGGTGATTCGGACTCGCTCCCGTGCCGGCCCGGAACCGGCCCGTGCTGACGGACGAACTCCCCCGGATGGAAGCCGCGGGCCCGGCGATCGGCGACCGCCATCCGCGGCCCGTCAGCACCCGCGCCCGGGCCTCGGACCCGCGGCTGTTGTGCTAAAGTGGATGCTCGCCGGAAGTTCCGCCGAAGTTCCGGCAGGCCACCAACAAGCCAGGGCTAGCCCCGGCGATCCGGTTCGTCCAGTCACGCCACCGATACGCGAGATCAGCTCATGACCGACTTCCGCCATCGCCGGCCCGATGTTCTCCGCCGCTGCACGCTCCTGGTGATGGCCGCCGGGCTCGCCCTCGCGGCCGGCTGCGACCGCGATGAGGGCGCCAAGAGCGTCCGCCAGGCTTCGACGGGGATGCACACCATCACCGGCGGCGCCACCACGATCGTCCCCTCCAAGGAACGCGAGAAGGCGTACACCGACGTCATCAACGACGCCAAGGCCGGCATCGACGCCGGGCCCGAGGCCGCCGGCGCTGCCCTGCTCCTCACCGCCCAGGCCCAGCTGGGCCAGGCCGATGAGCCGCTGGGCCAGTACGCCGCCGCCGAGCGCGAGTACCTCAACCGCGTGACGGTCGCCCGTTCGCACCTCGCCGCGTACATCGAGCACAGCTCGCAGTCCTCCGCGGCCCGTCAGTACGACCCCGCCAAGGACCTCGCCGAGATCGAGAAGGGCATCGCGACGCACACCGCCTCGATCGCCGAGCAGCAGAAGGAGAAGGCCGAGATCGATGCCGTCGTCGCCGACCTCCAGGCCCGCGCCAAGGCCGAGCTCGACGCCGCGGCCGCCCTCGACACCGAGGTGGCCCAGCTCCGCGAGCAGGCGGCCCGCGCCACCGCCGTGCAGGGCGAGACGCTCATCAAGCAGGCCGCCGAGAAGCGCCGGGCCGCGGACACCCGCCGCATGGCCGGGCTGCAGCTCCAGGCCCAGGTCGATGTGACCCAGCCCCGCAGCGCCGAGGCCGGGCTGCTGGTGGACAAGTTCACCAACCAGAAGGAAGACCTCGAGTCGACCCGCAAGGAGATCCAGGACCGCGATGCCGCCTCCAAGCAGCTCGCGGCCTCCGCGGGCGCCGCCGCCGCGCAGAGCGCCGAGAAACTCGCCGCCGAGATCGCCGAGATCGTCAAGCTCCGCACGGGGGCCATTGCCGAGACCTCCGAGCAGGCCCGCACCAAGCTCAACGCCGCCAAGGGCAACGCGCAGAAGGCCGGCGCCGCCAGCAGCTCCGCCAAGACTCTCGTCGGCGACATCAACCAGTCGCTCGCCGAACTCGCCTGGCAGCGGGCCTTTGGTCACGCCGCGTTCGCCCAGCTCATGGAGACCCTCGCCGCCGCGCAGCCCCCCCTCTCCGACCGGGCCAAGTACGAGGCCGACGCCAAGGCCGCCCGCGAGGAGGAGAAGAAGGCGCTCGATGAGGCCAAGGAAGCCTTCGACGCCGCCAAGTCCGCCTACAACAGCGCCGGCGCCAAGGGCGATGCCAAGGACCGCCTCGAACGCCTCGGCGAACTCCTCGAGAAGTCGGGCCAGCGGGCCGCGGGCGAGAAGCTCGACCTGCTCGCCGCCTTCTCCGCCAAGACCAGGAAATCCGATGATGCAGATGCCGCCCGCGCTCCCGAAACCGCTCCGGGCGCGGATGACCTGACCCCCACGCTCGAGATGATCCTCACCAGCGCCCAGCAGGGTCAGTACGACGCCATCTTCGACCACATCAACGCCGACACCGCCGAGAAGCAGCAGATGGTCGCCGCCCTCCGCGGCGCGCTGCCGGGCCTCATGCGCCTCGAAACCGCCTGCAAGGAAAAGTTCGGCAAGGGCTTTATCGAGGCCAGCCAGCAGGCCGCGGGCGGCATGGGCGGGATCGGCGCAATGGGAGGAATGGGCGCGGGCGGGCTCGATCAGCTCAAGAACCTCAAAGTCTCGGACTTCACCGTCAACATCACCGGCGACACCGCCACCGTCACCGCGCCGGGCACTCCCGAGCCCATGAACTTCACCAAGGTTGATGGCCGCTGGCTGTTGACCCTTCCCGACATGGATATGAGCAACCCCATGGCCCGGATGGGACTCAAGATGCTCGAAGTGACGGGCCCGGTCTTCGGCGAGGTCGCGGCCGAGGTCGAGAACGGCACGCTGCAGTCGATCGAGGCCGTCACCGTCTCCCTGACCCAGAAGCTCCAGACCATGCCCGAGTTCCTCGAGATGATGCAGCAGATGCAGCAGCAGCTCCAGCCGGGCGGGCCTAAGTAACACTCACGGCACCCCCCGGCTCTCCCGGCTCCCGCGGCCCGCGCGGGCCCCCACCGATGACCGATCGCCCCCAGACCCCGGTTTCGCCCGACCAGTCACGGCCTCCCCGCGCGCCCAAGCCGGGCGAGCCCGTGCTGCCCGCGGTCGAACTGAACCTGCACTCCCCGATCGATGCGGGGATCGGCACGGTCTTCTCCACCCACCGCTGCACCGCTTCCACCAAGGCCGCCGGCTTCGTCCGCCACGTCGCGATCGATGTGTCCAGCACGCGCCTCGCGGGGCGCTTCCGCCCGGGACAGTCCTTCGGCGTGCTCCCGCCCGGCGTCGATGAGAAGGGCCGCCCGCACGCGCTGCGGCTCTACTCGATCGCCTCGCCCAGCCGTGGTGAAGATGGACAGTCCAAGGTCCTCTCCACCACCGTCAAGCGCCTCATCGATGAGCACCACGAGGACCACTCGCTCTTCCTCGGCGTCGCCAGCAACTACCTCTGCTCGCTCAAGCCGGGCGACCAGGTCCGGATCACGGGCCCGGCCGGCAAGCGGTTCCTCATCCCCGCCGCCCCCGATGAGCACGAGTACCTCTTCATCGCCACCGGAACCGGCATCGCCCCGTTCCGCGGGATGATCCTCGACATGCTCGAGGGCGGGCCGGGCCTGCGCAGCGGCGCCCCGATCACCCTGATCATGGGCTCCCCCTACGCCACCGACCTGCTCTACCACAAGGAACTCCAGGATCTCGCCGCCCACCACCCCAACTTCCGCTACCTGACCGCCCTGAGCCGCGAGCGCCAGGCCGATGGCGGCGCCCCGATGTACGTCCAGGACCGCCTGGCGCACGACCGCGAGCGGCTGACCCCCGGATTGGTGGCGGGTAAGACATTGATCTATGTCTGCGGGATTGCAGGAATGGAGCTGGGGGTGTTCCAGACGCTGGCCCGGCTGCTGCCGGAGGGGGCGCTGGATGGGTATCTGGCGGTCGATGCCGAGCATCGGGGCAAGGTGGATGGCTGGGACCGCAAGATGGTGCACCGGCAGTTGAAGCCCTCGCGCCGGGTGTTCCTGGAGGTGTACTGAAGCGATGGATGCAGCGGGGCGAGGGCCGGACCGGGGACTTTGCGGGGTGTTACACTTGGTTGACCTCGCCGGTCGGCACTGGTAGGTTTCCCCTCCCGGCGGGCGGAGATTTGAGGGGGGGACGGGCCGGCGGGCATGCCGGGGCGACACCGCCCAGGCCGAGCGCTACGAGAACTCATAAAGGGCGGTGTGGCTTGAAGATCGGGCTAGAGACTGGTCGTTTCACGACTCGCACGATCGCGGCGCTGCTGGTGGCGGCCGCCGCGACGGTGTGGTCCCCCGCGGCGCTGGGCCAGGAGGGTCTGCCGCCCGACATCATCGCCTCCACCACCCAGCTCGGCGGGACGCAGCGCGAGGCCATCAAGGCCTTTGTCGCCACCCACGCCGGCAACCTGACCAACACCGATTCGACCGTGCTGATCCGGGCCCGGGCCGACCTGCTGGGCCCGCTGCAGGGGCCGGATGTCGGCGTCTCGTTCCGCACCGCGTACAGCGAGGAGCTGGAGAAGGTGCTCCAGCCGCTGATCGGCGATGACCGGGACATCGTGGCGGTCAACTCCCTCCGGATCGCGGGTGAGCTCTCGACGCGGCAGGGGGCGGCGCTGCTCGAGAAGATGCTGACCTCCAAGAAACTGACGGTGCGCTACGCCGCGGTCGCGGGGATCGGCCGGACCTTCGAGAACCTGGGCCGCACGGCGCCGGCGATGAACGCCGAAGCAGCCCGGAGCCTGGCGGGCAAGCTCGCCCCCGTGCTGCGCGGCGAGACCGATTCGAACGTCTTCGATGTGGCGGTCCGGGCCGTGATGGCGGCGGGCGCCCTCGACCGCGATGGCTGGGGCTCCCTTCGCGATGACGCCATGGCGACGCTGGCGCCCGCGATCAGCGAGCGATTCCAGAAGCTCGGCACCACCGCCGCCGAGCCCGCGATGATGCAGGCGCTGATCCGGGCCTGCAGCGCGGGCCGCGATGCCCTGGCGCTCGCCGGCGGGCGGCCCCTCAGCGCCGACACCCAGAAACTCGTCGCCGCCATGGGCGGCGATGGGCTCGCGTATGTCCAGCGCCTGATCCAAGCCAAGGTCTACCCCACCATCATGCCCGGCGACGCCGAGGCCGAGCAGCAGCAGAAGATCCACGCGCGCACGACCGCCGCCGACCTGTCCGCCGCCGCCTACGCCGCCGTCACGTTCGCCAACGACGGGCTGGGCGGGCCGCCGCTGCCGATCGCCGCGGCCCGGCCGCTCTCCGACCTGCCCCGCACGGCCCAGGCCCAGGATGATGCCAAGTTCCTCGAGGGTCTCCGCGACCTGATCGGGGATAACGGCGCGCTGAGCAAGCCGCCCTTCAGCTTTCCACGCGGACGGTTCACGAAGTAGCCCGGCGAAGCCGACTGCAACAGGCAAGGAATGACCGCGGAGCGACCCGGGTGGGAGATCCGCGCTTCAGATCCGCCCGCAATCGTGCGGATCCGTGGCCCGGCTCGTTTCACTACGGCGCGGTACGGCCCGTCGCCGAGGTCGGGCTGGTGGTCCGCGGCGGCACGAACTTCTTCTTCCGCGTGGTCGAAGGGGTTGGGACCGGGTCGGGCTTGACGACGTAGCGGTCGCTGCCGATACCCTTGGCGCTGACGACCCGCTGCTCGCACCCGGCCAGCGCTGCTGCGCCGGCCAGCACGATCCACCCCCAGCGAACGATGTTCCTCGTGTTCATCGCGGGCGCAGTGTAGCGCGGAGTCTCAGGCGCGGGCCGGGGCGGGCTCGATCGCCGGGCCTTCCCCGGCGCTCCGCGCGGGTTTCCCGCTGCCGGCGAGCACATCCGCCAGCGTCAGCCCGGCCACCGCCTCGCACTGGGCCTGCCGCATCCGGGCCAGCACCGCCGAAGCGCTCGACTCGGGGCGTTCCACCGCGTCGTGACCCAGCCGGATCAGGTCCGAGGCCCGGATGGTGTCGGCGGGCCGGGCCAGCGTGTAGCGCACGCCCTCATCGCCCGTGTCCACGCGGTGCAGCAGCCCGGCCTCGGCGAGACGGTCGAGCAACACCCCCACGATGGACGGGGCGATCTTGGTCGTGCGCGCGATGTCATCGCAGTACGCGGGCTTGCCGTCGGTGAACCGGGCCGCGGCGTCGGCCATCACCGCCAGCACCGCGGTGGGATCGACCAGCGGCGTCGCGACGATGCCCTCGGCGGTCGCCGGGAGGGCGAAGAGGGAACGGATGGCGGTGCCGGGCGTGAAGGCCCGGCCGCCGTACTGGAGCAGGTAGCACAGCCGCAGCCCGAAGAGCACGATCATCCAGGTGACGTAGACCCACAGCAGGAAGAGCGGGATGAGGCCGATCGAGCCGTACAGGCGCGAGTAGTTGGCGGAGAAATGGACGTAGCGGGTGAAGCCCCACTTTCCGGTCTCCCACAGCACGGCGGCGAGGATGGCGCCGGCCAGCGCGGGGAGCACCTTCACGCGGGTGTTGGGCACGGTGAGGTAGACGATCAGCAGCAGCAGGGTGCTGATCCCCACGGTGACGACGAAGGCGACGCCGCGGATGAACGCGGCCCGCCACTGCGAGAGCACCTGCAGGGCGCTGAGGTGCTCGACCCAGTTGGTGAGCCGCTCGCCGACGAAGAAGGAGGCGACCAGAAGCAGCGAGCCCAACGTGAGCAGCGACCAGTAGAGCGGCACGCGGCGGATCCACGACCGCCCGTCGCTGACGCGGTAGATCTGGTTGAACGCGCCCTCCACCTCCGCCAGCATCGAGATCGCGGCGTAGATCAGCGCCGCCAGCCCCACCAGCCCGATCGCCGTGAACGGGATCGAGCGGACGCGCTGCACCAGCGCGTTGATCCAGTCATCCAGCCGGGCCGCACCCTCGATGGGCTTGGGGAGCGCCGGGTGGTCCGGGCCGATGGCCGGGCCGCCTCCCTTTCCGGGGCCGGGGGCGGGGGCGGGCGACGGCGCCGGGCCCGCGCCCGTATCGCCCGGGCCCGGGTCGGGCATCATGAAGATCGGGATGCCGCCGATGCTCGTCAGCTCGGACTGCTTCTCTTCCGGAGGCGGCTCTTCGACGACGATCTCGCTGATCCCCGCGTGCCGCAGCAGGCGGGAGATGACATCGCTCACCTGGTCGGGCGTGGCGAACGACCCCAGCACCACCAGCCCGATCACCAGCACCGGGATCAGCCCGAAGATGGTGCGGTACGACATCGCCGCGGCCATCCGCGTCAACTGGCCCCACTCCAGGATCGCCTGCGCCGCGGCGAGCACGTGATCGATCCGGGCCCGCGCGACCCCGAGATGGGTCCGGGCCCGGCCGCCGGTCTTGGTGCCGTTCGCCTCGTTCATGCCGGCCGCCCCCTGGCCGGGCCCGGGCGGCGGGAGTTGCGGGCGCTGCCGGGGCTGCGCGGGCCGCGGAGGAACCCTCCGATGCCGGGCCGGCTGCGCCCGCTCGAAGGCTCTCCCGGCTCGCCCGGCTTGCGACGGAGGCCTTCCCTGCGGAGGCGGGGACGGGCCTGGCCGGGCTGGGGCGGGTCCTTGGGGCCCTTGCCGAACGCGGCCCGGCGGAGGGCCTGGATTTCGGATCGCTCCAGCTCCCGCCACCCGCCGAGGGGCAGGCCGCTGAGCCGCAGGGGCCCGATCGCCAGGCGCGTCAGCTTCTTGACCGGGCAGCCGATCTTGGCCAGCAGGTGGCGGATCTCGCGGTTGGGGCCTTCCACAAGACGGATCTGCACCACGCTCCGCCCGGCCTCGCGCTTGGCGACCCGCAGCTCGACCTTGGAGCCGCGGACCTCCTCCGTGATGCGGCCCGCCTCCTTGTCCTCCCGGCGGCGGCGCTTGCGCTCGGCGATCACCGCCGAGCCCTCCAGCTTCGCCAGGATCGCCTCATCGGGCTCCCCCTTGATGACCGCCTGGTAGACCTGCGGCAACCCATACCGGGGATGGGTCAGCCGGTTAGCCAGCTCGCCATCGTTGGTGAGGAGCATCAGGCCCGTCGCGTCATAGTCGAGGCGCCCAACGGGGAACAGCCGGGCCCCCGCGGGGTGGTCCACAAGCTGGGTGACGGTCCGGCGGTCGGACCCGGGCTGGTCGGTGGCGGTGCTCAGGGTCCGCGTGGGCTTGTGGAGCATGACGTACAGGCGTCGCTCCGGCGGGCGCAGCGGCCGTCCATCCACGGTGATCTTGTCCTGGTGCGGGTCGACGAAGACCGGCAGGCGGGTGATCACCCGCCCGTTGACCTCCACCCGGCCCTCCTCGATCAACTGCTCACAGACGCGGCGGGCGGCCACACCGGCATCCGCGAGGACGCGCTGGAGCCTGACCATACCTGATTGAGGGGGTGTTTTGTCCACGGTTCGGGCGGATTCGGCCTGTTTGTTGCTCACGGCCGATAAGTCTAGGTCATCGTCCTGCTTGTCCCTGCGGCTTGGCGCGCCGACCTGGGTATCTTCGTCGGCCACCAGGTCCACACCTTGAATCCAGCCATCGGCACGCCGGGGTGCACTGAATGAGCCACCAGACCGCCCTTCACCGTATCCCTGGCACCCCGGCCCCCGGCCCCGGATCGCCCGGAAGCCCCGGAATCCCCGGAATCCCGGGCAACGCCGAGACTGCTGCCGCGGCACGGAACGGGGCCGCACACAGAGTCGCGACGGCCGCGCACATCCCGACGCCCGAGCAGGCCGTCGAACAGATCTTCCTGACGCCGCGCGTTGTGGACCGCCGCTCGTTCGAGGAGTTCTCGCTGACGCTGCAGGAGCTGATCCGGCAGGCGGCGAACCACTCGCGGCTGCTGCAGTCGACCAAGGCCGATGCCGGCACGATGGAGGGGCACCTCCGCGACACGACAAAGGAGCTGCAATCGCGGCTGGAGAGGGCCGCCAAGCTGCTGCCCGCGCTCGAGCAGCGGGTGGCCCGGGCCGAGAAACTGCTGGAGCTGGCGGTTGATCCCGCCAAGCACGCCGAGACGGTCGAGAAGCTGATCGCCGAGCGCATGGCGGCCCGGGCCTCAGAGTTCGAGCAGCGGCTGGCCAGGGCGGTCGAGCAGCTCACGGGCCGGTTCCGCGCCGAGCAGGATGCGGTCGAATCGCGGGCCCGGGAGGTTGAAGCGCGGGCCCAGGAGTTCGCGCTCAGCACGGCCCGGGCCGTCGAGGACCTGGCGGCGCAGTCGGAACGGCAGGCGGCGAATCTGGAGGCCCGGACCCAAGAGCTGCGCGCGGTGCTGCAAGGCGAACTGTCGGCGGTGACCTCCCGCATCGGCGAGGTGGAGACCCAGATCACCCAGACCGCCGGGCATGCGCAGGAGACGCGGTCGATCCTGGATCATCACGCGATGGGGATCCTGGATTCGCTGCGCGAGCAGGCCAAGCAGGTCGAGGCGGATGCCGGCAAGGCGCGGGCCGACCTCGAGCACCGGACAGCGGCGCTGCTGGCCTCGCTGGGGACCGCGGGCGAGACGATCGGGGCCCGGCACCGGGACCTGGATGCCGCGGCGGCGCGGAAGGCGGAGGAGCTGGAAGCGCACGGCGCGACGATCCGGGAGTCGCTGGATGCGCTGGGCGAGCGGGCCGCGGATGGCCTGGCCCGGCAGCTCGAGGCGCAGCGGACGACGATGGCGGACCTGGAGCGGGAGATCGAACAGCGGGTGGCCCGCGGGCAGACGCTGCTGGATGACGGGCTGAACCGGCTGGGCGGCGAGATCGACCGCGGCCGGGCCGCGATCGACCGCCATACCCGAGGTGTCGTGGAGTCGCTGGAGGCGCAGACCGCGGCGGTGAGCGACCTGGCCCGTGAGGTGGAGGAGCGCGTGCGGCAGATCGAGGCCGCGGCGGTGCAGGGGGTGGACCGCGTGGAGATGTCGGCGGCCCGCGCGGGCGAGGAGCTGACGGCCCGGGCCGGGGAGCTGCTGTCGGGGATCCGGGGCGAGACGCACACGATCGCGGTGCAGCAGGTGCAGATTACGGCGGCGGGGAAGCGGACGATGGAGCAGATCGGCGCGGCGGCGATCGAGGCGGCGGCGACGGTGGAGCGGCAGCGGGGAGAGGCGACGGCAGCGCTGGATGGGCAGCGCGGTTACATCGTCGAGCAGAAGGTGCAGATCGAGGAAGTGCTGAACCAGGCGGAGCGGACGCTGGGCCCGCTGATCGGCCGCGGCCAGGCGGTGCTCAACGAGCTTGACGGGCGGCTGCAGGCGATCGGCGCCCAGGTGGCGCGGCTGGAGAGCGGGAACTTCGAGCGGATGGCGGCGCTGGTGGCGCGGGCCGACGAGGCATCGAGGGGCGCGGATCTCGCGGCCCGGCAGTTTGAGGCGATGAAGACGCAGGCCGAGCAGGCCCGGGCGATGCTGAGCGATGGGATCATGGCGGCGGCGGGGTGGATTGATGCGATGGAGGAGCGGCGGGAGGCGATCGTGAAGGAGAGCGGCGGCGTGACGAAGTAGCGGAGAGAGAGCATCCCCCCGGCCGCCGCAAGCACGGATGGGGGCGGTTGCGCTCGCGGACTCGCTTATCGCCGGCGTGGCGGGATCATGAACTCCGGGGCGGGCGGGATGCCCGCCGCCCCGGGTTTGCAGACGCGCCTCGTCACATCGTCACTCCGTCACCCTCACTCGTTCAAGAAAAAACCCACGGGCGCGGGCCCGTGGGTGTGTGCTGCGATGAAGAGCGCTGGCCTTACTTGCCCGCGACGCGCGAGAGGACGGTGCGGGTGCTCTGGGCCCCGAGGAAGAAGTCGCTGGAGTCGATGGAGTCGAAGGGGTCGGAGAGGAGGCGGTTGATGGCCGGGAGGGTGAAGGAGCTGCCGACGACGGTCGGCCCGGTGACGCTGTCGGCGGCGAGCGGGTCGCGGATGGAGGAGGTGGGCGAGTTGTTGGAGGTGATGCGGGCGCCCATGAGCTCGCCGACGCGGCGGGCGATGGCCGCGGTGGTGGAAGAGGCCAGGAGGTCGATGTCGGACTGGGCGGGGGTGTAGCCCAGCAGCGCCATGGAGGGGATGAAGACGACGGCCTCATCCCTGACATCGGCGTTGAGGGCGTCGGAGTGCTCGGCGAAGCCGAAGGGCTGGAGGCGGCTGAAGCCATCGCCGAGCGTGGCGAACTGGTAGGCGCCCAGGGTGACGGTGCTGGTGAGGGCGACGCGGGGGTCGGCGTAGGCGTTGAAGAGGAGGCTGACGGGGTCGACGGTGCTGGAGAGGTAGACGGTCGAGAAGTCCTGGAACTCGAAGTCGCGGGGGTCGGTGGAGAAGCGGACATCGAGGCCCGCCGCGTTGAAGATGCTCTGGAGGGCGTTGCGGACGGAGGTGAGCACGTACTGGTCGACGGTCTGGCCCGACGCGACGCTGCCGCTGAAGCCGATGGGGCTGGTGGAGAAGGCGGAGAGCCGGGTGGTCAGACCGCCCTTCTCGAGCCAGTCGATGGTGCCGCCGCGGGTCTCGAGCAGGATGTTCTGGCGGCGGGGGGTGATGCGGGTGGTCGTGGGGGCGGTGGTGTCGACCTGGATCTGGTAGTCGCCGCTGTAGACGCCCTGGAGGTAGATGGCGTACTTGGAGGCCTGGTCGTCGGCGGTGCCGGTCTTGCCGTCGGGGCCGGGGCGGCCCGGCGTGACGAAGTCGATGAAGAAATCGCCGTTGCCGTCGTACCCGTAGGTGGTGGTGCCGTCGGTGGCGATGGTGGTGTTGGGGGTGCCGCCGTTGGGGGAGAAGTTGGTGGGGCTGAAGACCAGCGAGCCGTCGTCGATGCGGGTGCTGGCCGATGTGTCGAAGAGGCCGAACTGCACAGCGCCGCGGAAGTTGTCGAGGTTGAACTGGTCGGAGCCGAAGACGAGCTGGTTGCGTGAGCCCAGGTCGGTGCCGAACTCGGTCAGGCGGACGGTGATCCGCATGCGGGTGCCGGGGGCGATGCTGGTGCGGTTGTTGAGGTGGTAGACATCGGCGTCGGGGAAGACGGTGGTGGGGACACCCGAGGCGTTGGCCGGGCCGATCGAGCCGTTGATGATCGAGATCAGGCGGCCATCGCCGTTGTGGAACGAGGTGATCTGCGGCGTGGAGCCGGTGACGAAGTCGTCAACGGTGCCGACGAGGCCGTCGGCGCCGGGGTTGTAGGTGAAGGTGAAGGCGCCGATGCTGATCTGCTTGAGGTCATCGGCCGTGCCCAGGACCTGGTCGCCGCCGGAGAAGGAGGATGAGGCCGGGGCGTTGACGACGGCCGAGCCGTCGCCGGCGTCGGTGGTGGCCGAGAAGCCGGTGTCGCCGTCGTCGAAGATGTTGACGGTGAAGGCGTAGTCGCCCAGCCCGCCCGGGACGGGGTCGAGGTTGGGGACGAAGCCCGAGGCGCGGTAGGCGAAGCCCTCATCGTTGAGGAGCTGGTTGAACTGGGCGTCGGTGAGGCGGCCCGCGCCGAGCTCGTCGAAGAGCTGGACGGGGGTGTAGGCGTTGCCGACCAGGAGGGTGTAGGTGCCGGTGGTCTTGACGAGGTAGGTGTGGCCGACGGTCTGGGCGGTGTCGGCGGGGCGCTGCACCGGCAGCGGGAGGGTGTCGTTGCTGGCGGCGACATCGGGGAGGATGGTGCCGTCGGGGGCGATGAGGCGGACCTCGGCCCGGAGGGCCGGGCCGGTGTTGGCGCCGACGCGGAAGATCTGGCCCGCCTGGAGGGTGATGGTGTAGAGGTCGAGGTCGCCGGCGAAGCGGAAGTTGTTGATGTCGTTGTCGGGGTGGTCGCCGATGCTGCCGCGGATGGTGAAGGTCTGGTTGGGCTCGGCGAGGCCGTCGGCCTGCTGGTTGTTGTCGAGGACGAAGTCGAGGCTGAAGGGCCCGTACATGTCGATGGTGGCGGGGGCGGCGCCGACGCGGGTGACGGTGTCGCGTTCGGTGAAGAGCTTGTCGCCGGGGTCGCCGACGATGTCGTCCTTGGAGAAGTTGTCGCCGGTCTCGGCGATGCCGTCGCCATCGCCGTCGAGGCGCTGATTGACGAGCTGGCCGCGGAGGACATCCTGGAGGATCTGGAAGCGGTAGACGCCCGGGCCGGGGCGGCTGGCGATCTGGGGCAGGTCGCGGCCCGTGATGGTGCGGGAGAAGACCAGGACGGCCGCGTTGTTGGCGGCGTCGTAGGTCAGGGTGTAGTCGATGCCGTTGATGAGGCGGATGCTGACGTCGGACCGGCCGCGGACCTCGGCGACGCTGATGGCGCGGGCCAGGGTGCTGGCGTCGACGGGTTGGTTGAAGAAGATGCGGGCGGTGTAGATGCGGCTGTCCTCGGTGACCTGGATGTCCTTGACCTGGACGGCCAGGGGCATGAGGTTGAGGCGGTCGATGGCGAAGTTGGCGGAGGCCTGGCCCGGCGCGCCGCCGATGGAGACGGCGTCGATGGTGCCGGTGGAGGAGATGCGGTAGGACTCGGACTGGCGGGTGGAGCCGACCTGGGTGCCGCCGATGGTGACCGAGCCGATGGCGGAGCGGCCGTCGGCGACGTTGTCATCGCTGGAGCCGAAGAAGCCGTCGGCGCCGCGGAGGAGGCCGGCGACGACATCGGACTCGCCGAAGTTGCCGCCGACGGCGACCGAGCCGATGGTGCCGGTGGTGGCCCGGTCGGCGTTGAGGCCGGTGCCGCCGAACTCGCCGTCAGCGCCCAGGTCGCCGCCCGACATGATCGAGGAGTCGAACATGTCGCCGGCGATGCTGACGGTGCCGATGGCGTCGCGGGCCGAGATCCAGGTGCGGTTGAGGGCGCCGGCGGTGATGGTCGCGATGGTGCCGCCGGAGCGGAGGGTCGCGTTGTCCATCGTGCCGGAGGCGAAGCCGGAGAGGTCGCGGTCGACGTTCACGGCGCCGCGGTTCACGCCGGTGATGGTGATGCCCGAGGCGGTGAGGAAGCTGAACCGGGCCTCGCCGCGGGTGGCGGGGCTGGCGGCGCCGAAGTCGCCGGAGACGACCACGCCGCCGGCGATCTTGGCCGAGAGCAGGCCGCCGCTGAAGCCGCCCGACATGAACGAGCCCAGGTCGCCGCCCAGGCGGAAGGAACCGGTGCCCGAGACGTTGCCGACGGTGAACGAGCCGACCGAGCCGTCGACCGTGACATCGGAGTCGCCCAGGAGGCTGGCGCCGATGTAGAGCGTGCCGATGGACGCGTCGTCGTTGGTGGCGATGTCGAAGTCGGTGAGCGTGAAGAGGTCGGAGGTGACGGTGAGGGCCGAGGCCAGGGTCGTGTTGAGCAGGACGACGCGCTTGTTGGCGGCGTCGAAGAAGGCCTCGCCGGGCCCGGAGAAGAAGATCGTGCCCTTGTCGCCGCCGACATCGAAGGCCAGCGAGCCGGGGATGGGCGTGCCGAAGGGGCCGCCGCCGCCGATGACCTGCGGGTCCTCGTTGGCGGCGGTGAGCCCGCCCTTGGTGATGCGGGCGTCGGCGATGATGGAGGGATCGAGGGCGTCGGAGAAGGCGCTGACGAGGACGACCGAGGCGCCCAGCGAGATGCTGGTGATCGAGGAGAGGCCCATCGCGGTGACGTCGTCGGCGGTGGCGTAGAGGCCGTCGACGCCGGCGAGCATGCCGGCCTCGATGACGAGGTCGGCGGCGTTGCCGACGACGCCGACTCCGCCGATGGTGGCGGACTTGATGGTGTCGGCGTTCGCCCCGACGCCGCCCGCGCGGCCGTCGGCGCCCAGCGAGACGACGCCCGAGAGGATGTGGGCGTTGAAGAAGTCGCCGTAGACGCCGATGCCGGCGATGGAGTCGCCCGCGGCGATGAGGGTGCCGCGGCCCGGCGTCTGGGTGTCGTTGCGGACATCGCCGCGGATCTCGATGACGCCGATGGCCCGGCCCGCGAGGATGGTGGCCTCGAACATGGAGCCGTTGGTGGTCGCGATGGTGCCGATGTTCTGGCCGGCGGAGATGCGCGGGCCCTGGATCGGGGCGGCGGCGACGACGCCGATGGGGAGCTGGTTGCGGAACGCGTCGTAGGGGGTGGAGCCGGTGAGGAAGGGGTTGATGCCGATGTCGCCGAAGACGCCGTCGGCGCTGGCGACGACCTGCACGGAGAGCAGGACGTAGTCGGCGTGGATGTTGCCGTAGAGGTTGCCGCCGGAGATGACGATGCCGTCGATGGAGCCGTCGTAGGCGGCGATGGTCCGGCCCGGCAGGAAGGAGCCGCCGGTGATGGTGATGCCCTTGATGCCGCCGGAATAGCTGATGATGTCGCCGCCGAAATCGCCGGTGACGGCGACGGCGTTGATGGCGCCGAAGGCGACGATGGAGCCCGAGCCGCCGAGGTCGGCGCCGGGGAGGCGGCTGACGGGCCCGATGGTGACGGTGCCGGTGATGGCCTGGCCGACGCGGAGGTCGGAGTAGAGCTGCCCGCCCATGGTGGCCGAGAGGAGGTTGCCGCGGACGAGGATGACGGAGGGATCGGCGCGGTTGCCGATGTGGCGGCCCGCGGTGAGCGTGTCGAGCGAGCCGGAGATGTCGGTCTCGATGTCGAGGTCGCGGCCCGCGGAGAGGAGCTTGACGTTGCCGCTGGGCCCGGTGGTCGTGATGGTCGCGACGATGTCGCCGGCGGTGGAGGTGATGCTGTCGATCGGGCCGCTGGAGGAGATGGAGCCGGAGATCTGGTTGGGCGCGGAGATCTTGATGATGCGGCCGAAGGGCCCGGTGACGTTGATGCTGGTGTTGACGATGGCGTTGCCGGCCGAGAAGTCGGGGAGGGCGCCGGAGACGCGGAAGGATGAGGACTGCACGTTGCGGCCGGCGGTGAACTTGGTGAGCTGGCCGGCGGTGACCGCGCTGGCCCGGACGCTGTCGGTCACGCTGAGGAGCGTGAGGTTGATATCAACGTCGATCTTGGCCCGGACGATGGTGCGGGCCGAGATCTCGCCGGTGACGGAGCCGACGACGTCGATGACGAGGTCGGCGATGTCGCCGGTCTTGCCGGTGGTGGTGAGGATGCCCAGGTCGCGGCCGACGAGGAGCTCGCTGGTGCGGAACTCCAGCTCGGTGCCGGCGAGGGTGGAGTTGCGGAAGCCGGCGGCCTCGATGCGGTTCACGGTGCCGCCGACGGCGCGGACGGAGCTGGCGTCGAAGAACCCGTCGGTGAGGAGGATGGTGTCGATGTTGTTGGCGGCGACCTGGGTGCGGAACATGTCCGCGTCCTCGCCGGTGATGCGGTTGATGTCGCCGGCGATGGCGCCGTCGTCGCCGTAGGGGATGCCGACCCAGAAGCCGTCGAGGTTCTCGCAGGAGATGTAGGCGTCGATGTAGTCGCCGCCGCCCTGGAGGTCGATGGTGTCGACGCCGTTGAACTGGCCCGTGCCGATGTCGATGACGTTGTTGCCGGCGGTGATGACGCTGGAGATGTACTGGCCCGGGATGTCCTGGCCCAGCACCTGGACGATGTCGTTGACGGCGAAGAGGCCGGTGGAGGCGAAGGGGGAGGTGTCGCGCTGGAGGAGGCCGTCGCCGATGGCGATGCGGAAGAGGTTGTTGGCGTAGATCGAGCCGACGATGCCGTCGAAGCGGCCCGACGGCGTGGCGCGGTCGAAGTTGGCGGTGAGGCGGACGATGTCGCCGTTCTGGAGGATGACATCGCCGATGGCGCCGCCGACGTTGACATCATCGATGTTGCCGGCGCGGACGACCAGGCCGTTGAGGTAGGGGTCGAAGGGCGAGCCCATGTCCTCCAGGAAGCCCTGGCCCGCCGCGGTGGTCAGCTCGTTGGTGCGGCGGTAGAGGCCGCCGCCCCAGTCGGCGTCGATGACATCGGTGGGGATGCCCAGGGCGCCGCCGGCGGTGCCGTTGGGGCCCTGCTGGATGCCCAGGAACGGGCCGATGCGGCGCGGGCCCCAGGCGGGGACCTGCGTGCGGCCCAGGTCGCCGGTCGTGATGTCCAGCGTGGTGAGGCCCGCGACGTCGATGGCGACGATGTCGCCCAGGGGCGTCTGGTTGCGGATGAACGACAGGGCGCCGCCGCCCGTCTGCAGGATGCTGTAGACATCGGTCTGCACGTTGCCGCGGACGGTGACGCCCGAGTTGGTCCCCGAGCCGGTGATGACGATGCGGCCGATGGTGACGATGTCGGAGCTGCCGGCGGGCCCGATGGTCTCGATCTCCAGCGAGGCGCCGATGCCGCCCGCGCCGTTGGAGAGATCGACCGTGATGTCGCCGATCGCCACGCCCTCGGAGCCGTCGATCGGGAACGCCCGCACGGTGCCCAGGAAGCCGCCCGCGGGGACGTTGATGGGCCGGATGCGGACGGTGCCGCCGCCGTCGTCGATGAGCTCGAGGGTCTGGCCGCCGATGAGCGGGTACTCCTCGCGGACGCCGGTGCGGAGGTCGAGCTTGGGGAACGAGATGAAGCGGATGTCGGAGCCGGCGCCGGTGTTGAAGGTCACGCCGTCGAAGCCGCCGTAGACGCCGGTGAAGAAGTCGCCGGGGTCGGAGACCACATCCTGGCTGATGAGGAAGCCGCCGATCACCGAGCCGGGCGAGGTCGTCACGTTCATGGCGTCGCCCATGACGTGGAAGCCGACGCGGAACATGCCGATGTCGCCGCGCCCGCCCGAGGCGCCGGTGACGATGTTGATGTTGTCCGGGGGCGCGGGGTTCCAGTTGATCGCCGTGCCGTCCTGCTCGATGCTCAGGCCGCCCTTGACATCCAGCAGCGCGACGCTCCCGCCGACCGTCAGGTTGAAGAAGCGGATGTCGCCCTCGTTGGCGCCGATGCCCACGACCGGCGACTGGCCCGTGATCAGGCTGCCGAGGCTGCCGCCGACGAAGATGTTGACGGGCCGGCCCAGCCCGGCCTGGATGTCCGAGCCGGTGGTGATGTTGTACAGGTTGCCGGGGATGCTGAAGGTGCCGCCGCGGAAGGCCAGCACATCGTCCACATCGGTGTCGGAGGCGGCGAGATTGACAGCGACCGACGGGTCGGTCTCGGCGCCCGCGCCGTTGACGTAGGCGGTGCCCACGCGGATCGTGCCGACGTTGCCGGCCAGCACGCTGATGGTGTTGGTGAAGTCGGCGGAGACATCGGAGCGCGCGTTGGCGGCGCCGGTGCGGTAGCTGCCCAGGGTGACGGGCGCGAGCCCGGTGAGGGTCATCGAATAGGCAAAGCCCGTGCGGAGATCGCCGTCGGTCCCGCCCGGGATCGAGAGGACGAGGTAATAGATGCCAGGGGCATCGGGGTTGAAGGTGATGAACTGCGAGTTCTGCAGCAGTCGGCCGAACTGGTTGGCCATCACGGTGCGGCCGTTGACATCCATGACGCGGACGAGCAGGTTGCCCGTCTGGCCGGCGTCGAACTGCACGACGATGGGCTGTGTGCCGTCGGTGGCGAAGCCGTAGACATCGGCGCCGTCCTCGCCGGTGTTGATGGGGTCGCCGTAGCCCACATCGCCGGAGATCTGCACGCCCGAGGCGGTGGTGCCGACCCACTCGGCCGACATGATGGTGTCGTTGCGGAGGAAGCCGTCGCCGAAGGCCAGGGCCTGGTCGGAGGCGCGGAAGCCGCGGTTGTTCAGGCTGGCGCCGAAGTCGTTGTTGATGAGGGTCTGCAGGACCGTGGCGGGGATGCCGGCCTCGACCAGCAGGCCGTAGGCGAACTCCTGCTCGAAGTAGTTGAAGACGTTGCGCGGCGGGCGGGTCTGCGGGGTGGAGAGGTCGCCCTGGACCGTGACATCCAGCAGCGAGCGGCCCGCGATCTCGATCTGGCCCACGGCGCGGCCGACGACGAGCTGGCCCTTGGTCTTGATGGCGTCGGGGACGGCGATGGTGCTGCCGGGGTCGATGACCCACTGGCCCGCATCCGAGCCGACGACCAGGGCGCCCAGGTCGCCGGCGACACCGATCGAGCCGACCAGGTAGCCGGCGACGAAGCGGTCGAGGGCGCCGCTGAAGTTCGAGGAGCCGTGCACGATGCCGTTGATGTACACCGAGCCCATGGAGGCGCCGTCGAGGACGAAGACGCCCTGGTCGGCCCGGGTGAAGCCGTCGGTGACGATGTTGCTGACCGGGATCAGCCGGCCGAACTCATCGCGGGTGACGGGCAGGCCGCCGGGGTTGTACTCGCCGGGGGTGGCGGCGCTGCGGACGAAGGGGCTGCCCAGGACGAGCGAGCCCGGGCCCGGCGGCAGGCCCAGCGCGCGGCGCTGGATGCCGTCGAAGACGTAGCCGAAGCCGGAAGATTCGAAGGCGTCGTACTGGCCCTGGAGGTTCTGGCTCATGGTCGCCAGGAAGGCGCCATCCCACAGGCGGCCGTCGAAGCGGATGCCGGGGGCGGTGTCTTCGGGGGGCGGGGTGGTCGTCGGGGAGATGGTGCCGCCCCAGACCGTGATGGCCGAGCGCGAGTCGGTGCCGCGCAGGACGATGCGGCCGATGCCGTCGTTGAAGTTCGGGCGGCCGTCATCGTCGGGGTCGATCAGCGTGACCTGGGCGCCGCTGGGCGGCGTGCCGGCCGCGATCGTCTGCACCATCTCGTTGCCGTACAGGTCGAGGATCTGGGCCGAGGCGCCCACGGGCCCGGAGAAGACCACCGTGGCGGCGAAGATTCGGCTGCCCACGATGCCCGCGAAGTTGCCGGGCGGGTAGACCGCGGTGATGTCGTCCACCTTGTAGGCATCGTTGCCGCCCACCAGCGCCGTGATGCGCACGGAGTCGAAGGCCGGGTTGGCCGTCGTGCCGGTGAACGTGTAGTTGCCGATGCCGCGCGGGCTGGGGTTCACCGCGCGCAGGGTGTCCCCCGTGAACGTGCGGATGACCTGGTCCTGGAAGACCAGCTCGACCAGGAAGTTGTCGGGCACCAGCCCCGTGCCGCCCACCAGTCGCGGCTCGATGTTGAAGCTGACCGACCGGGCCGCGAGGAACGTGTTGGGCGCCTGATCGCTGACCGCGAAGCGCAGGTTCCAGAACTCCCCGCCCGTGTCCTGCCGGACCTGCATGTACTTGTCGCCGTCGCCCGGGGGGACGTTTTCGATGATCTGCACATCGCCGGCGGGTGTGATGTTGTGGAAGACGCGGAAGAAGGAACCGCCGAAGAGGCGGCCGTTGACCACGTTGCCGGCGTTCTCGTCCTGGAAGTCCTCCTGCTGGCTGGTGGGGTCGGCCGTGCCCACATCGACGGTCGGCGCCAGGTAGGGCACCGCGTAGGCGAACGTCGCCTCGACCGTGCCGATGCCCGTGCCATCCACATCGCTGGGGGTGATCGTCATCGAGAACAGCAGCTCGCGCTTCTCGAGCGGCTCGACGAAGCCGCCCGCGCGGCCCGCCTCCCGGGCCAGCCGGCCCGTCCCTGTGAAGCGGTCGCGGGCCCTGCCGAACCAGCGGGCCAGCGCCGAAGTGCGGGGATTCTCGGAAGAACGATTCACGTCACGCGACCTGCTCATGAAGGACTCCAGCGCACTGCCAAGTCGTGGATTGGAGGCGGCCCCGCCGCCGCGGCACGCCGCGTCGACGGTTCATCCGGCCCGGCCGCGATCGCGCGATCGCGGCTTCGGCATTGGCGCCGCCGCATCCTTGCACGCAGCGCCGGTTGGGCTCGCCCGGGTTGACCTCACCCCCGCCCACCGGCGGGGGCTGCGTCAACGTCGCTCTAACCTATCTGAACATCGGCACTTCCTCAACTCGCGGCCTCCCCGCCATACCGCCGAGCACACCCCCGGATACACCCCCAGCCACACCCCCGGATGCACCCCGGAAAACCCCCCGGCTCCGGGCCCGCCGAGACTCCCGCGGGCGCGGGCCGGGGTGACGGGCACGATCGGGGACCGCCCCGCACCGCCCGCCCGGCCAACCGTTGCGTTACGTCGTGGCGCCTGCCAAAGTTGCAGCACGGGGCCTTCGCACCCAAGTTGTCATCACAACTCCCGGCGGGACCGCCACATCGGGCGGTTTCCCCGGCCCTTCCGGAGCGGCGCGGCCGAGGTACGCAACCGACAGGCCCTCCACTCCCCCACCATCGCCGGGCCGGGGATGCCGGGCCGCCCCGGCTACAGGATCCGCTTCGACCGGGGGTAGCTGCCCAGCACCGTCAGGTCCTTGCAGTGGGTGGCGGCTTCCTTGATCGCCGCCGCCACCGCGGGGTCATCGCGGTGGCCCTGGGCATCAATGAAGAAGGTGTACTGCCAGTTGTTGCGGCCGCTGGGACGCTTGTCGATGTGGGTCAGGTTGACGCCGGCCCGGTCAAACACCGCCAGGACCCCCACGAGAGCCCCGGGTTTATCGGCGGTGTTGAACATGATCGAGGTTTTGTCATCCCCGGTCTTGTGGGCCTGCTGGCGGCTGATGACGAAGAACCGGGTGATGTTGTTGGGCTTGTCCTCGATCTTGGCGAACAGCGTGTTGACGCCGTAGATCTGGCCGGCGAGTTCGGAGCCGATGGCGGCCGAGCCGGGCACCGCGCCGATGGCCAGGGCCTGCTTGGTCTCGTCGGCGACGGTCTTGACGGCCCGGCTGGAGCTGGCGGCGGGGACGAGCTCGGCCTGGGGGTACTGGGTGGCGAGCCAGATGCGGCACTGGCTGAAGACCTCGGGCTTGGAGTGGATGCGCTTGATGGCCTTGGGGGCGCAGTTGGCCAGGAGCGAGTGGTGCACCTCGAGCTGGACCTCGGCGATGATGGCGATCTCGCCGTGGCCATCGCGGAAGGCATCCAGGGTCTCGACGACGCCGCCGCCGGTGGAGTTCTCGATCGGCACCAGCCCGTAGTTGACGTGGCCGCGCTGGACCTCGGTGAAGACGCCGCCGATCTCGTGCAGATCCTCGAACTCGACGCTGGAGCCGAACTGCTTCACGGCGGCGACGTGGGAGTACGACCCCGGCGGGCCGAGGTAGCCGATGCGGAGGGGTTGCTGCAAGGTGAAGCTCCCCGACATGAGTTCGCGGTAAATGCCCTCGAGCGTGCGGTTGGGCAGGGGGCCCTGGTTGGCCCGGATGGCTTTCTCGAGGACCTGGGCCTCGCGGTGCGGGGTGTAGATGGGCAGCCCGGCGGCCCGCTTGAGCTTGCCGACCTCGACGACGAGCGAGGCCCGTTCATTGAGGAGATCGACGAGTTTCCTGTCGAGCCTGTCGATGCGGATGCGGACCGAGTCCAGGCCCGGGATGGCGCGGGCGGCTTCGGGAGCGGGCGCGGGGGCGGGCTTGGGGGCAGGTTTGACGGCGGGCTTGGACGGAGGGGATGTCTTGCGTTTTTTGGCCATGAGGGTTCAATCCGGAGCGGTGATTATCGGCGCGCCGGGGCCGCGGGGTGACCGGATCTGCCGGCCCGGGCCTGCCGCACCCGCCGCTTACGGCCCGGCCCGGACGCGTAGACTGGGCGGGTGACAACTCCGATAGCGCCTGTTTGGGGAGGTGCCGCATGTGCCGGTGGCTCGCGTACTCGGGATCGCCGATCCTGATCGAAGATGTCCTGTTCACACCCAGGCACTCGCTGATCGACCAGAGCATGAGCGCCCGCTCGCGCGAGACGCCGACCAACGGGGATGGCTTCGGCGTGGGGTGGTACGGGCCCCGCGCGCACCCCGGGCTGTACCGCTCGATCCGGCCCGCCTGGAACGACTTCAACCTGCGCGACCTGGCGGCGCAGATCGAATCTCGCCTGTTCCTGGCCCACGTCCGGGCCACCTCGTGCGCCACCGTGCAGGAGACCAACTGCCACCCGTTCCGCCACGGCGACTGGCTCTTTGTCCACAACGGCGAGATCCACGAGATCGAGAAGTTCCGCCGCGACCTGCTGATCGCCGTGGAGCCCTCGCTCTTCGGCAACATCATGGGCACGACCGATTCGGAACTGATGTTCCACCTGGCGCTCACCTTCGGGCTGAAGGATGACCCGGTGGGCGCGATGGAGCGCACCGCGGGGTTCATCGAGAAGACGGGCCGGGCCCACGGCGTCCCCGAATCGCTGTGGATGACGCTGGGCATCACCGACGGGCGCACGCTGCACGCGATCCGCTACGCCTCGGACGGGCAGGCGCCGACGCTGCACCACTCGCACGACATGGAGGATGTCTACCTGCTGGAGCCGAAGCTGCGCGAGAAGCTGGGCCCGGAGACGCGGATCGTGGTCTCGGAGCCGATCGGCACGCTGGCGGGGGCGTGGAAGGAGATCCCGCAGGCGACGGCGGTGATGATCCGCGGAACGGAGATCGAGTCGCGCCCCTTCCGCCCGAAGGCATAACTCAGCTTGCGCCCGGGAACCCGCTGAAGATCCCCTCCGGGTCGTGGCGGGCCTTCAACTCCGACAGCCGTTTCCAGTTGGCCTCGGCGAACGAGCGACGGCCCCGCGCGGGATCGGCGTACAGGTCCGCCTCGCCCGTGTAGTGCCCCACCGTCTTCTCGCGCAGCTGCTCGGCCGTGCCGCGGACCCACGCATCGCCCTTGGCATCCAGATCCGCATCGGCCCACACGCCGTAGACCGCCGTGAACGCCGGCGCGAACATCGACAGCGCGATGTCCGGGCCCGGGCCCGGCGGGGGTGGAGGCAGGAGCGCGATAAGGATGAAGGACTCGGGAGTCGGGGCCAGCTCGGCGCGGGCGGCCATCTGCTCGAGGAGTTCACCGGGCGCAGCGGCCGTCCAGATGGCATCGACGCCGTACCGGCGCGGCTGCGGGTACAGCCGGGCCATGCCATCGTGGAGCGACCGGAACGTCTCCTTCTCATCCTGCCGGCGGTCGGCCCGCACGCCCGGGGGCCCCTTGATGAAGGGCTCCAGCCACGCATCGGCCTGTGCCTGCGAATCCGCGAACGCGGCGGCGCTGACGGCCAGCACGCGCTCGCCGGCCCGCCCGTCGCTGCGGGACATCGACGAGGGCGGCGCGCGGAAGTACGCCACGGTCTCCACGGTCGGTGGGAGGCTGGGAACGAGTTCACTCAGCCACTCGCCGACGGCCCGCGCATCACCCGGACGGAAGAAGAACGTTGATGAATGGATCGCGCGCGGGAGGGGGTGCAGCGCAACATCGAAGCGGGTGACGGCGCCGAAGAAGCCGGGCCCGGCGCCGCGGGCGGCCCAGAACAGGTCGGTGTTGTCGTTCTCGCTGGCGTAGACCAGCTCGCCGCTGGCGTTGACTATCTCCAGCCCGCGCACGCTGAGGCACGCCGGGCCCCACGCGCCGGCGTTCCATCCGAAGCCCCCGTTGAGCAGGAACCCGCCCATCGGCACGGTCGGGCAGTGGCCGACGGGGAACGCCAGCCCGTGCGGCTCGAGGGCGGCGATGAACTCCCCGCCCGTCATGGCCGGGCCGACGCGGGCGGTACGCGAAGCGGCGCTGATCACGTGCGTTCGCATGGGACCGAGGTCGATGAGGATCCCGCCATCGCGCAGCGCGGGCCCGCACCAGGTGTGGCCGCCCGAGCGGATGGAGACCTTCATCCCGCTGGCGCGGGCCTGGCGGACAGCGGCCTGGACATCCGCGGCGCTCTCGGCGTGCACGATGAGATCGGGGTAGCGGCCCGGCGTTCGGCGGTTGAAGAGGAGCGCGGCCCGCTGCTGCTCGTAGCCGGGGTCACCGCGGAGGGTGAGGCGCGGCGCGGCCTGGCGGCGGAGGATCGGGTACTCGATGCTGTGCGGCTTCTCGATGGCGCAGCCCTCGAGCATGGCGCCCACCGCGGGCAGGGCGGCCCCGGCCGCGAGGCGCCTGAGGGCATCGCGGCGGTCGATGGGGGAGCGTGGGGAATCCGCCCGGGCGTCGTCAGCGTGCATGGGCACAGTTAATCGGCCCGGGCCCGTCACGTCCAGTGGGCTAATCGAGGCACGGAATCAGCCGGCTCGCACGGATCGGAATGGCGGATTCGCTCACACGCTCTTCTTGAGCGCCTCGGCCTTGTCGGTCTTCTCCCACGTGAAGAAGTTGAGCTTCTCTCCGCGGTGGGTGCGCTTGACCGGGTCGTAGTACCCCATCTCGTAGGGCTTGCGGCCGAAGTGGCCGTGGCGGGCCGTGGCGGAGTAGATGGGCCTGCGAAGCTGCAGCGTGTCGATGATCTGGCGGGGCTTGAGGCCGAAGTTGTCGCGGACGGCCTTGGCGATCTTGGCCTCATCGACCTTGGCGGTGCCGAAGCAGTCGACATAGACGCTGGTGGGCTCGGCGACACCGATGGCGTAGGAGAGCTGGATCTCGCAGCGTTCGGCCAGGCCCGCCGCCACGATGTTCTTGGCGATGTACCGGGCCATGTAGGCGGCGGAGCGATCGACCTTGGTGGGGTCCTTGCCGCTGAAGGCGCCGCCGCCGTGGCGGCCCATGCCGCCGTAGGTGTCGACGATGATCTTGCGGCCCGTCAGCCCGGTGTCGCCGTGCGGGCCGCCGATCTCGAAGCGGCCCGTGGGGTTGACGTGGATCTTGATGCCGGGGTTCCACCATTCCTTGAGCACGGGCTTGAGGACGTTGTCGATGATCTCGCGGCGGAGCTGGTCCTGGCGCTCGTTCCAGGAGGGGTCGTGCTGGGTGGAGAGCACGAGGGTGTCGACACGGACGGGCTTGTTGCCCTCGTACTCGACGGTGACCTGGCTCTTGGCGTCGGGGCGCAGGCCCGGGACGCGGCCCTCGCGCCGGACGTGGGCCTGCTGCTCGACGAGCTGGTGGGCGAGCTGGATCGGCAGGGGCATGAGCTCGGGGGTGTCGTTGCAGGCGAAGCCGAACATCATGCCCTGGTCGCCCGCGCCGTCGCGGTCGACGCCCATGGCGATGTCGTTGCTTTGCTTGTTGAGGGCGACCATGACGCCGGCGGAATCGGCGTCGAAGCGCATGTCGCCGGAGATGTAGCCGATGTCGCGCACGGTCTCACGGACCAGGTCCGGGATGCTGACGTAGGTGTTGGTGGTGATCTCGCCGGCGACCACGACCAGGCCCGTGCAGCAAAGCGTCTCGCAGGCGACGCGGCTGTAGGGGTCATCGGCGAGCATGGCGTCGAGGACGGCGTCGGAGATCTGGTCGGCCACCTTGTCGGGGTGGCCCATGGAGACGGATTCGGACGTGAACATCTGAGCGCGGGCCATGGCGTCGTTCCTCATGCGGGTTGGGGAGGGGCAAGTGTAGGGGCGGGCCGGTGCCGGGGGTCAAAGCGGGCCCGGTAATTGGCCCCGGGCGCGGGCGGGCCCGGCCCCGGCCCGTTCAGGTAGGCACGACGCTATCCTCCGGTCGAATGGCGCGAACCAAGACCAGCGGGCCGGGGCTGACGTACGCGTCGGCCGGTGTGGACATCAACGAGAAGGACCGCTTCACGGACTCGCTGGAGGCGACGATGCGGCGGACGTTCGGCCCGCGCGTCATCCAGAACCCCGGCGGGTTCGCGGGGCTGTTCCGCCTGGACTTCAACGAGCGGCTGTTTGCGCGGAACTACCGGGACCCGGTGCTGGTGGCCTGCTGCGACGGGGTGGGGACGAAGGTGAAGCTCGCGGCGGAGATGGGGATCTACAACACGGTGGGCATCGACCTGGTCGCGATGAACGTGAACGACCTGGTGGTGCAGGGCGCCGAGCCGCTCTTCTTCCTGGACTACATCGCGGTGCCGAAGGTTGACCGCGACGTGCTGACTCACCTGGTCGAAGGGATCGCCGAGGGGTGCCGCCAGGCCGCCTGCGCGCTGCTGGGCGGTGAGACCGCCAACATGCCCGATGTCTACGCCCCGGGCGACTTCGACCTCGCGGGCTTCTGCGTGGGCGTTGTGGAGCTTAAGCGGGCCATCAAGCCCAACTGGGTGCAGCCCGGCGATGTCATCCTGGGCCTCGCCAGCGCGGGCATCCACTCCAACGGCTACTCGCTGGTGCGCCGCGTGGTGAAGGAGGCGAAGCTGGAGCTGGGCCGGGTGTACGAGGAGCTGGCCGATACGCCGGGCCCGTCCCGTCGCCGGAGCCGGGCCAAGCCCGCAACGGCCCGTGCTTCCCGCGGCTCCGCCCGGCCGATCGAGGGCCCCGGGCCGGATGGCGGTGAGGCCGCGCCGCCGCCGAACAAGCCGGGCCTGGCCCGCGAGAAGACGCTCGGCGAGGTGCTGCTGACGCCGACACGGATCTACGCCGGTTCGATCGTGCGGCTGATGCGGTCGTACCGGGTGAAGAACGTGGTGACGGGCATGGCCCACATCACCGGCAGCGGGCTGGCGGAGAACCTGGTCCGGGCCATCCCGCCGGGCTGCGATGCGGTGATCGACCGCTCCTCGTGGGAGGTGCCGGCGGTGTTCCGGTTCATCCAGCAGCAGGGCCGCATCGAGGAGGAGGAGATGAGGCGGGTCTTCAACCTGGGGATCGGCTACTGCGTGGTCGTGAAGCCCGCGTTCGCCGACTCGGTGCACGAGCAGCTCGAGCGCCTGGGCGAGCGGGTCTTCCGCATCGGCAAGGTCGTGAAAGGCAAGGGGCAGGTTCGGGAGGCGTGACGGGCCCGGCGATCAGGTATGGTGATCGGTCGCGATGGGGAGCGGCCCGGCGCCCATGGTCGGGCCCGGCTGCGCTGCGGCCCGGACGGCCGCGCCGATGCGCTTCAGGCTCGTGGCGGTGAGCCGCTCGTATTTGCGGAGGTACTCCATCACGGCGATGACGAACGTCGCGTGGCTCCAGGTCAGCGGGCTGACGCTGATGGGCTCGCCCGTGTAGGGGTGGTACTGCTCGGCGAGCACGCCCGAGGGCTCGGCGTGGCGGACGACCCACTCCAGCAGGGGCATCGCCTCGTTGAGTTGCTCCAGGGTGGCGGCCCGTTCGATCAGGTACTGGGCCTGCCACAGCGTGCAGATGACCCAGGGATTGCCGGGCACCTCATCGATCTTCTCGCGCTCGACCTGGTGGTAGTAGTCGCGCTCGTAGCGGGCGCACCCGCCGATCTCGGTGCGGACCCAGAGCCGCTCGCGCAGGGCGTGCATCTCGGCCTCGACCTTGGGGTCCGAGGCCTCGAAGGCGCCGAACGCGAAGAGCGCGAAGTTGGCCGAATCGGAGGTCATGTCGAGCCGGTAGCCGCCGTCGGGCTGGGGCTGGGCCAGGCGGGCGAAGCGGTTGCGCTGCGGGTCCCACAGGTGCTTCTTGAGCGCGGCCCGCATGCGGTCGGCGCCCTCGCGGAAGGCCGCCTCGCGGTCGGGCTCGCCGAAGTCGCGGGCGAAGGCGGCGGCGGCGGTGAGGGCCCCGATGACGGCGGCCACGGTGAAGGTGTGGACGCCGCGGCGCTCCTCCCACAGGTCCCACGAGGGGAGGGGCAGGCCGTTGGCATCGCGGTACTGCAGCATCCACTCCGCGGGCCGGACGACCAGCGGGTTGTAGAGCGGCTTGATGAACTCGACCTCGCGGAACGTGATGAAGTGCTTGCGCAAGGCCCAGGTGACCAGCGCGGTCTCATCCTGCTGGATGGGCAGGACGCGCTGGCCCTCGACCATCCACGGGTGCCAGCTGGAGGCCAGCTCGCCCGCGGGGGTGTACTTGTGGAGGAAGAAGCCGTCGTGCTCGATGACCTCGCCGCAGTAGCGGAAGTACGAGCGGGAGAGCTCGCTCTGGCCCGTGAGCACCAGGGCGTAGGCCACCATGGCGCCATCGCGGGGCCAGCAGTAGGAGTAGTGGTCGCCGCCGAACTGGGTGATGTCGGAGTCGTTGGCGGCGATGATGGCGCCGCGGTTGTCGATCTGGGTGCGCATCACCAGCTGCGAGCGGTAGAACAGGTCGCGCACGCCGCGCGGCAGCGGCGAGGTGTCGATCGGCTCCTTGCGGGCCCAGAGCTTCCAGTACGCCTCGGTGCGGGCCAGCAGCCGGTCCGGGCCCTTCTCCAGGATGCGGGCGTTGATCGCCTTGACCTGCGTGTACGACCGCCCCGCCGCCACCCACGTGCTGACGTAGGCCTCGCCGCCGGGCGGGACCTGGAGGTTGTAGCCGATGGTCGCATCGACCGAGCCCTGCGAGATGGCGTTGCGGCCCAGCCGCCCATCCTCGGCATCGCGCCAGGTGCCCTCAGCGCCGCCGACGCGCTTGGTGCCGATGGCCCAGTGGTCGACGCCGCACTTGAAGGCATCGCAGGCGTTGAAGAGGAAGTAGATGTCATCCTTGTAGATGACGAGGCTGCTGGTGGCGGGGTCGTAGTTGGCGGTGTCGCCGACCGGCGTGCCCCGGATGGAGAGGTCCCAGTGGCAGAAGATGCGGACATCGCGCTCCTTGCCCAGGAGATCGCGGACGACGGCCCGGCGGAAGAAGACCGGCTCGTGGAAATCCACGGCGTCATGGCAGGTGATCTCGACGCCCAGGTCGTCGTTGGTCAGGGTGACACTGGTGACGAGGGTGTCGGGCTTGTAGCGCAGCTCGCGCTTCCAGCCCGGGTCCTCGATCCAGGCGAAGCGGCCGTCGGCCCAGACTCCGAAGCGCTGGATCTGCCCGTCGGTGTGGTTGTACTGGCCGACGTGCGGGTAATAAAAGTCGCGGACGCGGTAGAAGCGGTCGTAGGCGATCAGCAGGTCGCCGTTGCCGACAGGGATGTCTCTGGGCATCGATTCGGCTCCGGGCCCGCGCGGGCGAAAAGACGCGGTCTCGCGCCGCGACAGCGTAGGACCCAAGCCCGCGGAGGTGGCGCCCGGACGGCGGGCCCGAACCCCTGGTCACACCTGGCCGGCGAGCATCGCCTCCGCCAGGTCGGCGGCGTGGATATCCGCCTCGGCGCTTCGGGCCTCCTCGCCCAGGGCGCGGATCCGCTCGCCGGCATCGCCGATGAACGAGATCCGCAGGCCGAAGTTCTCCCCCACCTTCACGGCGGTGCCGGTGGCGATCTGCTTGTTGTTCACGAGCAGGTCGAGCTCATCCTCGGACTGCTTGGCGAGCTCGATGATCGCCCCGGGGAGCAGCGATACGACCTCGGCGAGCGACATCCGCCGCTCACCCAGCCGGACGACGATGGGCACTTCAAGCTTTAGGATCTGGTCCAGGTTCGCGGTGGTGGGCATGCGTGTGGCCTTATCGGCGCAGGAAGAACGCCGGTTCAGGGGTTCCGCAAGAGACGTGCCAATGCAAGCCGGCGGCCCGGCCGGGCCCGGCGGCGTTATCCCCGCGCGGTCGATCGAAGCAGCAGCGGCTGCGGGTGCAGGTAGGTCACCGTCCGCCACACCCACTCCAGGGGGCCGTAGGCCAGCACCCGGGTCAGCCCGGCGCTGAGCACCACCTGAAAGGCGTAGATCGCCAGCACCATCGCCATCCGCTCGGGGCGGGAGAGCTCGCCGAACCGGGCCAGCCCCCAGTGGTAGAAGACGAACGTGCAGATCACCGTCTGCATGATGTAGTTGGTCAGCCCGAAGCGGCCCACGTTGGCGAGCAGGGCCGCCACCAGCCGGGCCCGGCCACCTTCCACCCACACCTTTACCCCGGCGAAATACCCCAGCGTGATCAGCGTCGCCGACGGCATCGAGATCAGGCCCATCAGGATGCGCTCGAGCGTGCCGGGCTGGCCGCGCAGGATGATGAACGCCAGGACCGAACCGGCGAGGCCGACGGGCAACCCGATGAAGAAAAGCCGCCGCGCCAGCGGCCCCGCCGGCGCCGCGACGAATCCCGACTTCCACATCGCCGCCCCGATCAGGAACATCGCGATGATGCTCCAGCCGAAGCCCAGCAGCGTGAAGGTCACGATCATGGCGACCAGCAGGGCCCGGAAATACACAGCCTCGATGAACGGGCCGTTCTTGAACGCGCGGGTCTCCTGCTCCATCCAGATCGGGTGGTCGGGCCCGGCCTCGATTTCCTTGCGCTCATAGGCATCGAAAAGCCGGAGGATGGGCGACTCGGGGCGGGGCCGCTCCTGCCGCGACGCTTCGGACTCCGGCGGCTGCGGCGCTGTGGGTACGGCGGCTGGTGGCGCGGGCGCTGATGCTGGCGAAGGCGCCGTTGGTTCAGCAGCGGCCTTGGCGGTGGCTTGGGTCGTAGTCCCGGCCGTCGGCTGCATGATCCCGCCCACCAGGCCAGACAGCAGAGTCGCGACCGCGAGGATGATCGCCGCGATGGTGATGAGGGTGGCGGGCTTGAGCCGCAGCGCGGGGAGGAGCAACAGGCCGCAGATCGAGTAGGTCAGCAGGATGTCGCCGTACCACAGCAGCAGCCCGTGCGCGAGGCCCAGGGCCATCAGGAACAGCAGGCGGCGCAGGGCGACGCCGCGGAAGCGCCGGCCCGCGCTGTGAGCGCGGGTCCACTGGATCGCGAGCCCGATGCCGAAGAGCGTCGAGAACAAGGTGTAGAACTTGCCCTCGCAGAAGATCTTGACGAACGCGAACGAGACCTGGTCGAGCGTGCCGGGCCCGGGCGCAACCTCGATGAAGCGGCCGAAGGGCTCTCCGAACGACTGGATGTTCACGAAGAGGATGCCCAGCAGCGCCAGGCCCCGCGCCGTGTCGAGGAAATCGATGCGCTCGGCGCGCGACACGGGGCTCGGGAGCGCTGGTTCAGTACCGGTCATGATCGGCCTCCGCCCGAAACGCTGGATGTCCGCGATGGCCCGGCCTCTGGGTCGGCAGACTACCAGCCCGGGGCCGGGCCATGCCGGGCCATGCCGGGCCGCGTCGGGCCGGACCGTGTCGGCAACCCACACAACGAGGCCCCGGACGACAGCAACGCCGGGCGTCCTCGTGGAACGCCCGGCGTGGTGAGTGGGATCGGCCGCACCAAGGGCGGTGTGCTGCGGCTACTTCCGGCGGGCGCCGGCGGGCTGCGCCTTGAGCTTGTCAGCGCACTCCTGGCAGCAGACGGTGACTTCCTTGCCGCCCGACTTGACCTTCACACCCTTGTCCTTGATCTCCCAATCGCACACCGGGCACTTGCTCATGACTTGCTCCTTGGCTGAAAACGTGACCGACTTCGCGGGCCCGCCGGGCGACGCCGCCCGAACTGTCCGCGAGGCCAACGTACGGGCCCGGGCCCGGTCAATCTTGGAGAAGTTTGCTCAGGTGCGCGAGGGCCCGCGGGAACGGCAGCAGATGGCCTTGGGCGCCGCGGCCCGGCGTCACGCCGAACTCGCGCTTGAACGCGTTGCAGAAGTGGCTCTGGTCGAAGAAACCGCACTCGACGGCGACAACGGCGGGTTCGCCGCGGTCATCGAGCAGGCGGCGCAGGCCATCGCGAAGCCGCAGCCGGTTGGCGTAGCGCTGGAGCGTCAGGCCCGTCCCCGCGCGGAAGACGCGGGAAAGGTGGTACGGCGAGGCGTGCACCTCGCGGGCCAGCGCGATCAGGGTGAGCCTCGACGGCGCCCGGGCCGCCAGCGCCACCTTGCACGCCTCGACCAGATCCCGGTGGGCCGCGGTGGTGTCGCCGCGCGGCCCGGGTGACCCCCCAGCCCCGCGTGACGGGCCGGACAAACGGGCTTCGCACGCGCTGCGGACCAGGCGCCGGGCCAGCCCGCACGCGGCTTCTTCAACCGCCAGCGGCGAGGCGTCCGACCTGCGCAGGTGCTCGAGCAGCCGGGCCTGGAGCAGGAAGCTCACCTCGTCGGCCGGTGCATGCGTCAGCGGGAACGGCCCGTCGGGACGCTCCGCGGCGCGCGGATCAAACTCCCGCAGCGCTTCCCACAGCAGCCCGGCGGGGAGCGCGAACGAGGTGCAGCGATCGCCGTGGTCGCCCGGATGGCTGACGCGGTAGGTCTCGCCGCGCGTGAAGAAGACCGCGGAAGTGGGGTCGGCGACGATGCGCGTGCCGCGCGTGTGCTTCACGAAGACGCCCGAGCGGATGAAGGCGATGCTGTCGCCCGCGTTGTGCTCTTCACCGGAGCATCCGCAGCGGCGGGCGCTGCAGCGCACGTCGTAGACCGCCGCGCTGCCCCCGCGGAAGACCTCCCTGGATGACAGGATCTCCGGCACCGGGCGAGCTCCCGACCGGCCAACCCGCGTGGCCACCGGCGATGATAACGGGGGCGTGCAGACGGCTCCAGAGCTTCGCCGCGGTGCCCGGCGGGCGGTTATTCGTAGCGGCCGACGATGAGCGTGACGTTGTGGCCGCCGAAGCCGAACGTGTTGTTCATGGCGTAGCGGACGCGGCGCTCGCGGGCGTGATGCGGCACGAGGTCGATGTCGAAGCCCTCATCGGGCTTGTCGAGGTTGATCGTCGGCGGGATGATGCCATCGCGGACGGCGTGGATGCAGGCGATGAGCTCGACCGCGCCCGAAGCGCCCAGGCAGTGCCCGTGCATGGACTTGGTGGAGCTCATGAGCAGCTTGCCGCCGGCCGACTTGCGGGCGTGGTCGCCGAACATGCTCAGCACCGCCGCGACCTCGGCCTTGTCGCCCAGCGGAGTCGAGGTCCCGTGCGAGTTGACGTAGCCGATGTCGGCGGGGTTCAGCCCGGCGTCCTCGAGGGCCCAGCGCATCGACCGGGCCGCGCCCAGCCCGCCCGCATCGGGGGCGGTGATGTGGCTCGCGTCGGAGCTGTTGGCAGCGCCCACGAGCTCGGCGTAGATCGTGGCCCCCCGGGCCCGGGCGTGCTCCTCGGTCTCGAGGACGAACATGGCCGCGCCCTCGGCGAGCACGAAGCCATCCCGGTCGGCATCGAAAGGCCGGCTGGCCTTGCGGGGGTCATCGGAGCGGGTTGAAAGCGCTCGCATGACCATGAAGGCCCCCACGCACAGGGGGGTCACCGCGGCCTCGGCGCCGCCGACGATCATCACGTCGGCGTGGCCGCGGCGCATGATGTTCAGGGCATCGCCGATGGCGTGGCCCGAGCTGGCGCAGGCCGTGGCGTGAGCCGTGGCCGGGCCACGGAGCCCGTAGCGGATCGAGATGTTGCCGGTGGCGGCGTTGACCATCAGCCGGGGGACGGTGAAAGGGCTCAGGCGGTCGGGCCCGCGCTCCAGCATGACGCCGACGCCATCCTCGATAGTCTTGATGCCGCCGATGCCCGAGCCGATGACGACGCCGCAGCGCTCGCCGTCTTCCTTGGCGAAATCCACCCCTGAATGGGTGACCGCCTCCGCGGCGGCCCCGAGCCCGAGGATCGTGAAGCGGTCGAGGCGCTTGGCCTCGCGGTGCTCCACGATCGGGGAGGAGTCCCAGTTCTTGACCTGGCCGGTGGCGGCGACGCTCCAGCGGTCGGAGTATCGCTCAAACTCCGTGCCCTCGAGGCCGGAGATGCCGGAGTGGCCTTCGCGCATGGCGGCCCACGTGGCGGGGGCGGAGTGACCGAGGTTGGTCACCGCACCCATGCCGGTGATGACGATGCGGCGGGAGCCCATCTGGGGGTTGGCCATAGGCGTGAGGCTAGGCAAGGACCGTGGAACCGCGGGAACGCCCGGGCGCGAACCGGAGATTCACCCGGGGAAATGCGGGGCCGGCGGCGCCTTACTCGACGCCGTGGGCCTGCTTGATGAAATCGATGGCCTCGCCGACGGTCTTGATCTTCTCGGCCTGCTCATCGGGGATCGAGGTTTCGAACTCATCCTCGAACTCCATCACCAGCTCGACGGTGTCCAGGCTGTCGGCGTTGAGGTCTTCGACGAAGCTGGTGCTGCGGCTGATCTTGGCCTTATCAGCGCCCATCTGCTCGGCGACGATCTCGATCACCTTCGCTTCGATCTCTTGCTCGGTCACGCGTGATCTCCGGTGAGCACCCAAGGGGTATCCAATGCACGGTCAGAAGGAAGGGACCGGCGATCGACCCCCTCTCCGAGTCGCGATTATACGCCCGGCCGGGCCGGTGCCAAGCCGGAGGGGTCCGCGGCGGCCCCGGGCCCCGGACGGGCCGGGCCCCGGAGACGGGGAGGGGGGAGGGGTGCCGCCGGGCCCGGCGGCTATCGGGCGGCGCGGGCCCGCGCACCCGGCGCAGACGGCGCGGGCGCCCGGGCCGATTCCCCGGGGGTGGAACTGTTGGTGGCCCGCCCCGTATCGACCGTCGATAGCACGGCGCGAACGGACGGCAGGCTTCCACTTGATTCTCCGTTCCTCGCGTCGGTCGCGATTCCCGCCGTCCCGACCATGGTGCGTTCTTCAAGACCCGCCTTCCCGGGGGACGGTAACTATGTACGGTGTGCCAAGAGAGCCCGAAGCCTTCGCCGAGATGGTCGCGACCATGCTGCGGAAGCTCCAGCCGGATTCGTGCATCGAGCTGGTCGGCCCGCGCGAGCTGCTGATCGACGGCCGCCGCCTGGACCTCGACAACCTCTACCGGATGGTCAACCACGAGCCGACGCGGGGCAAGGAGATCGTCGAGCACTACCTCGACCAGCTCTTCACCGGCGAGGCGATGCAGCTGGCCTCCATGACGCTGGATTTCGCGCGGCCCCGCATCATGCCGCGGATCCAGCCCGAGTCGATCTTCGAGCACCTGACCCGCGAGCAGGTCGCCCACGTCCCCTTCGTCAACGACACGGTGATCGTGTTCGTGACCGACCTGCCGCACATGACTGTCAGCATCACCACCGAGCAGCTCGTGCGCTGGGGGGTGTGCGTGGATGATGTCGAGGCGATCGCCCGCGAGAACCTGGATGGCTACGCGCCGGACCTCGAGGTGCAGCTGGTCGAGAGCAAGGAGGGCGGGCGGGCCGCGATCCTCTCGCAGCACGATGGCTACGACGCGGCCCGGCTGCTCCTGAGCGGGCTCTACGACCGCCTGGCGCCGCAGCTGGGGCGGAACTTCTACGTGGCGACGCCGGCGCGGGACATGTTCGTGGCGCTGTCGGCGGGCCCGGACCCGTTCGTGCAGAGGCTGAAGGACCGCGTGGCGCAGGACTTCAAGCGCCTGCCCTACCCGATCACGCCCGACTACTACTACGTGACGCGGGATGGCGTCGCGGGGACCAAGGACCACGAGGGGGCGCAGGGGGAGGCGGCCTGACCGCGGGGCGGTCAGAAAATGGCAAATCGCAAATAGCACATGGCAAATGAAGGCGGCCCGGAAACGGGCCGTATTTCATTGGGGGGGGGGAGGCAGAGTCCGATCCGTGCCACGGGCGGCTTGTCCGCCCGTGCGGGATCGATAGCCTGCCCGGGCTGGTGGTGGCGGGGAACGCACAGGGTGAAGAGCACTGGCGGGGAAGCCGCCAGTGGCACACATCGAAGCCCAGGATGGCCAATCACGCGGCCCGCGCCCGAGCGGCAGGCCGACAGTGCCACCAGCCCAGAGAAGGCCCCGCCGCCAAGGAACCGGACTACTTCGCACTCAGGGCCGGCGATAGAGCAGTGGGGTACGACCCCGTCCGGTAGTACTGTTTCACCCCGACCTCGAAGGTTCCGTCCCCACGGTTGAGCAGCACCGAGGCGGTGCTGGGGATGCGGTTCGCGGTCACCAGGTCCATCCGCCCGTCCCCGTTCACATCCGCCGCGTCTATGGAGATGGGGGTCGACCCCGTTGGGTAGTCCACTTTCGCCGCGAAGGTCCCGTACCCGCGGTTGAGCAGCACCGAGACGGTGCCGGCGGTGTTGTTCACCGTCACCAGGTCCGGCCTTCCATCCCCGTCCACGTCCGCCGCGCATATGGAGGTGGGGTGCGACCCCGTCGGGTAGTCCAATTTCCTGCCGAAGGTCCCGTGCCCGCGGTTGAGCAGCACCGAGGCGGTGTCGGCGAAGAAGTTCGCCATCACCAGGTCGGGCCGTCCGTCCCCGTTCACATCCGCGACGTGTATGGAGTAGGGGAACGACCCCGTCGGGTAATCCACTTTCGCCGCGAAGGTCCCGTCGCCGCGGTTGAGCAGCACCGAGGCGGTGCTGGCGTAGTAGTTCGCCGTGATCAGGTCGGGTCGCCCGTCCCCATCCACGTCCGTCGCGTCAATGGAGTAGGGGAGCATCCCCGTCGGGTAGTCCACCTTTGCGTCGAAGGTCCCATCCCCGCGGTTGATGAGCACCGACGCGGTGTGCGCCTCGCCGTTTGCCGTGAGCAGGTCCGGCGTGCCGTCTCCGTTTACGTCCGCCGTGTCTACGGAGGCAGGACGCCACCCCGTCGGGTAGTCGACTTTCGCTGCGAAGGTCCCGTCCCCGCGGTTGAGCAGCACCGAGGCGGTGCTGGGGATGCGGTTCGCGGTCACCAGGTCTATCCGCCCGTCCCCATCCACGTCCGTCGCGTCAATGGAGTAGGGGTGCATTCCCGTCGGGTAGTCCACCTTCGCGTCGAAGGTCCCATCCCCGCGGTTGAGCAGCACCGAGGCGGTGCTGGCCGACTCGTTCGCCGTTACCAGGTCCGGCCTGCCGTCCCCGTCCACGTCCGCCGCGTGGATGGATTGGGGGCGCGACCCCGTCGGATAGTCCACCCTGAGTCCGGAGAGCGCCGCAAGGGTGGAAGGCGCCACCGTGCAAGCACAGATCGCCGCAAGCTGATGCAAGTTTCGCATTGGCACACTCCCTGTGGAACGCCACATCCGATCAGCCCGTCGGGTTTTGGAATGAGCCTGCGCCGCTGGCCTTCACATCATCCGACAATCCAACTCACGGGCGCTGGTCGCGGCGGAGGCCATCGATGCACGGGCAGGCCGTCGACCGATTAATCGATGCTGAGCCAGGCGTGCCTGTAGGTCCACAGGAAATCGGCACTGTTCCGCGGCGGGTGGCACGGGCGGCTCGTCGTCCAAGCGCGCGGGCCGCGGCCTAGAAGAGAAATGTTCCAGTGCCACCAGCCGGCCAGGAAGTGGCAAAGGGCAAATAGCAAATGGCAAATGAAGGCGGTCCGGAGGACGGGCCGTTTTACGTTGGAGCCGGGCCCGGTGGTGCCACCGAAATCGAATTCGCTTGGGGCTTCGATTTCCCGCCCGTCACCAGCCGCACCGCCGACTCGCGGAACTCCGCTGTGTACTTCCTCTCGCCCATCCGAACGCCTTCTCCTCGACAGGCCCGAGCCTATCGATCAATAGACTCCACCGGCCGTGGGCAAGGTCAGACCCCTCTATATCACCATTGAGACTGTCAGCACCGAGTATTGATGATGTGACTGACGCATGTGTGTGCGCATGGCCGGACAAGCACAGTGAACAAGCGATGGCTACGTCTTTGTCCGGGTGGCGTAGCCAAGCCTGAGCGCGGGCCCGGGGCAGCAAACGGCAGCCCCCGCGCCGGGCCGAGGGGTATGTCGTGCGGGCGTGGTAGGCCAGTGGCGTTGACTGAGGCGATTATGACGGGGGCGCGGTGGTCAGGTTCTTCGTCCGCGCCGAGAGTTGTTCTTCAGGTCTTCGGCACATGAACCAGGGATGCCCATCCCGAGACAGACTCAAGTTCGCGCACGAGCCGGTTGTCCTTCGTGAGTCCCTCGTGCATCGGCCCGGCCCGCCCCGGGCCGAGTTCGACGCGGCCCGGTGGCCGCTCAGTACTTCGTCACGGTGCCGCTGATGTAGCTGGTGACCCACACGTTCGCGCCGTCGAACGCGAGACCGAGGGGGTTGCCGCCGGTCGGCCACCGGCCGACCTGCACGCCGTCCGAGGCCCGGAGCTTCGTGAGCGTGTTGTCAAACACGCCGACCACCCAGACGCCGGCGCCGTCGAAGACGATGCCGAACGGCCCGTCACCCACGGGGTATGCGCCGACGACCTTGCCGTCTGCCGCCGTGATCTTGGTGACCGAGTCTGAATCCTGGCCGCTGACCCAGATGTGGGCCCCGTCGAACGCCAACTGAGTCGGCCCGGCCCCGACGGGCACCGTCGCCAGGATGGCGCCATCGCCGGGGCGCACCTGCTTCACGGCGTTCTCGTTGTACAAACTCACCCACAACGATGTTCCGTCGTACAGGACGTCGAACAGACCGGCACCCACGGGGTACGCGGCGTCGATCGTGCCGTCGGGAAGCAGCCGCCTGATGATGCCTTCGCCGCTGGCCGCGACCCAGATGGACTGGCCGTCGAACGCCACGCCGCGCGGGTAGGCCCCGGCGTAGAAGGTGCCCAGGACCTCGCCGTCGGCGGCCCGGACTTTCACGATGTTCTGCTCGTACAGGCCCGTCATCCAGAGGCAGTCCCCGTCGAAGGTCATCATGTTGTAGCTGGCCCACGGCACCAGGTACGACGCCACGACCTCGCCGTCCGCGGCCCGGATCTTCAGCAACTGATCGCCGCCCTGGGGCGCGGCCCAGATGTGCGCGCCATCGCAGGCGATCGCGACGGCCCCGGGCAGCGACACCTCGCTCCCGACCAGCGTGGCCGGATACCACCGCTTGATCGCGAGTTGGTTCGGGTTGCTGACCGGGATCGGTTCACGCTTCTTGTCGGGCCCTTTCTGGGAATCCGGCGGCTTTCCCCACACCTGCGCCGCGAGGGGTGCCAGGGCCACCGCGGCGATGCACACCAAGCTTCTCATGTGCAGTTGCATGATCGACCTCCTTCGCCCGATCAGCGGAACGAACAGGGCCGGTCGGGCCGTGAAATGAGTCTGTGCCGCTGGCCTTCGTGTCGCTCGGCGACGGAACCCACGGGCGGCGGTCGCGGCGAAAGCGGTCAACGCATGGGCCGTGCGGCCCGGCGATGAACCCCGATTCTGTCCCCCGCGTGTCCGCGGATCCATAGGTACCCCGCACCGTTCCGCGGCGAACACACAGGCCAGGCTTGTACAGCGTCGGGCTGCGTCCGCGGGGCAGGTGGCACCGATTTCGAGTGTGCCACCGAGATCGAACCCGCCCCGGGGTTCGATCTCGGTATCCGGTGGGTGAACAAGACACCGAGATCCTCGGCAGGTGGCCCCGGCTGCTGGTCGTGCGCGTGACCACCGCTTCGGCAGTCGCGGCGGGTATTCCGCTGGCGGCCGCGTGAAGCTGGCGGCCATTGCCGGCTCCCTCACGGTCGCCGATGCATGCCTGGGATATGGGCCCGCTCGCTCACGCTCGCGGTTCGGTTCCGGTCTGATTTGCCCTTTGCTCTTTGCCCTTTGCCATTTACCTACCCTTCCCCGTGATCCTGCTCATCGACAACTACGACTCGTTCACCTGGAACCTCGTTCAGCGGCTGGGTGAGCTCGACCCCTCGCTCGAGCCCGAGCGCGATCTGCTGGTCATCCGCAACGACAAGATCACGCCCGACGAGGTGGCCCGGCTGGACAGCGGGCGCGGGCCAAGCCACATCGTCATCTCGCCGGGCCCGTGCACACCCGCCGAGGCGGGCGTGTCGTCGGCGGTGATCGAGTCGTACGCCGGCAAGATCCCGATCCTGGGTGTGTGCCTGGGCCACCAGTGCATGGCCGCCGGCAACGGCATGACCGTCGAACGCCACATCATCCAGATGCACGGCAAGACCAGCGAGATCCACCACGATGACCACGGCGTCTTCGCCGGGCTGCCCAACCCGTTCACGGCAACGCGGTATCACTCGCTGGTGGTGCGGCCCGAGACGATCCCGCCGCCGCCGGGCCCGGGCCGGGATGGGTGGGTGGTCTCGGCGTGGGCGGTCGAGCTCGATGAGGCGCACCGCGAGCGCAAGGTCGTCATGGGCCTCCGCCGCATCTTCGGCGATGCCTCGCGCCAGCCGGTTGAGGGGGTGCAGTTCCACCCCGAGAGCTTCCTGACGGTGCACGGGCCGCGCCTGCTTGCGAACTTCCTGCGAATGGGCCCGCGCCCGCGCACGATCGCGCCCGGGACGATCGAGCGGATGACGATGGCCGTGCGCTGACCGCCGCAGAGCGGGGCGTTGAACAGGTCGGATTGCCTGTGGATCGCCGGGCCCGGGCTCGGGATGATGCCGGCTGTCAACCTCTGATCACCTCGCAAGGGGGCCCGCCTGTCCGGGCCGGGGGCTTTGAAATCGGGTTGTGGATCGGCGGAGCGGAACGCACATCGGCGCGACCGCGTCGTGGCGCCGTGCAAGGAGGTTGATCATGAAGACCATGAACATCATCGCGGGGTTCGCGGGCGCGATCTCGATCCTGCAGGTCGCGGCCGGGCAGGTGATCTCCACGCCGCCCGGCATTTCGGCGTTCCCGTTCGCGGGGGCTGACGCCGGCAAGCCGCCGCTGATCTCGCCGAAGTTCGGGCTGATCGATCTGCCGGGCGGGCTGCACAGCGGCGAGATGCTCATCGCCGAGCTGGCGGGCAACGACCTGGTGCGGATCGACGCGCTGGGCAACGCGTTCCCGTACACCATGCCCTTCGGCCCGTTCCCGGGCGGAGCGTTCGGGATCGACATTGACGGGCCGATCGCGAGCCTGCTGGCCGGCCCGCCGGGGCTGTACGGCGGCCCGGCGATGCTGTACGTCGGCCAGGGGCCGAGCCCGGCGGGTGTGCCGCCGATCATGCGGGTGATGCCGGGCGGGCCGTGGATCCCGTGGCTGCCGGTGCCGGCCAACCCCGGCATGGCGCAGCTGCAGATCGACCGCACACCCGGCTTCCGCTACGGCGGGTTCATGTACGTGAGCGACTGGGGCAACGATCAGAGTGATGCGATCTGGCGCGTGACGCCGGCCGGCCCGGTGATGTTCGCGCCGATCCCCAACAGCGACCCGCGGTACTTCACGTTCGACCTGTCGGGCGGGGCGACGGGGTTCGGGCCCGGCAACCTGTGGGTGAGCTCGTACCAGACGGGCGCGGTGTTCTCGATCACGCCGGGCGGCATGGCCATGCCGCCGATCGCGGTGCTGCAGCCCGACCTTGAGGGGCTGGCGTTCGGCCCGGGCGACCCGTACTTCGGGATCGGCCTGTACGCCTGCAACCTGGCGCTGGGGGACATCGACATCATCATGCCGGGTGGGCTGGTGACCCCGTTCTCGCGCGGTCTGGAGTCGGCGGCGTACCCGATGTTCGTGACGATCGGGCCTTTCGCGTACGGCGGGAACCCGACCCTGTACGTGGCCGATGGCATCGACTCGGTGTGGATGTTCGTGCACTGCCCGGCCGACCTGAACGACGACTCGCTGGTTGACTTCGGCGACTACCTGACGTTCCTGAACCTGTACAACCAGGCCGACCCGAAGGTCGACTACAACAAGGACGGGCTGGTCGACTTCAGCGACTATCTCGAGTTCCTCAACTTCTACGACGCGGGCTGCTGAGTCCGCGGTACGACGTGTGTTCGCGCCGCCCCCGCCCGACCGCGCGGGCGGCGCTTTGCCGCTCGAATGGTCACAACGGGAGAACGACCATGAACAAGTCGAGATCGGTTCGGGCGCTTGGGGCCATCGGATCCGTGGTGCTGGGCCTGGCGGCTGCCCCGGCTGCCGCGCAGTGTCAGCCGCAGTGGCTGCCGATGGATGGGATCGGGGCAGGCAGCACATCGGAGGTTTACGCCGTTGTCGTCACGCCCGACGGTCTGCTGATCGCGGGCGGACATTTTCCTGACGCGGGCGGGGTATCGGCCAACGACATCGCCAGCTGGAACGGCGTTTCGTGGTCACCGCTCGGCTCGGGCATGTCGTGGCACGACTCCTATGTAACTTCGCTGGCCGTCGTGTCGGGCGGGAGCGTGGCCGCTGGAGGCATCTTCTCAACGGCCGGGGGCGTCGCGGCGAACAATGTCGCGCTCTGGAACGGCTCGGAGTGGCTGCCGCTCGGTTCGGGGACCAACGGCGAAGTGGCCGCGCTGGCCACCTTCCGCGACGGTCTTGTCGCCGCCGGCTCCTTCACTTCCGCGGGCGGCGTGCCCGTCGGCAGAATTGCCCGATGGAATGGCTCCGCTTGGCTTCCCCTGGGGTCGGGGATGAATGACGCGGTGCACACGCTCGCCGTGCTGCCGGGCGGAGACCTGGTCGCAGGTGGCGACTTCACGATCGCGGGCGGCGTGGCGGCGAACAGGATTGCTCGCTGGAATGGCGAAGAGTGGTCGCCGCTGGGGTCGGGAATGAACAACACGGTTCACGCGCTCGTGCCCTTCCTCGATGGCAAACTCGCCGCGGGAGGAATGTTCACGACCGCCGGCGGCGTCGCTGTCAGCAGAGTCGCTCGCTGGGATGACTCTGCGTGGGCGCCTGTCGGTTCAGGAACCAACGGCCCTGTACTCGCGCTGGCCCGCCTGCCGAGCGGCGATCTGATCGCGGCCGGAGATTTCTGGATGGCGGGTGGCGCGTTTGCCAACAACATCGCCCGATGGAACGGCGCAACATGGTCGCCGCTGGGCACAGGGTTGAATTCAGCCGCCCAAGGGATGGCAGTGATGGGCAGCGGCGAACTGATCGCGGGCGGGAACTTCGTGCTTGCGGGTGGACTGTCGGCCGACCACATCGCCCGCTGGTCCGATCTGCCCAAGCCGTGGATCGCGGTTCAGCCTGAGGCCCAGGGCGTCAACGGCGGTTCGGTCGCCGGCTTCACGTCCATCCCGGCCGACGGCTACGCGAACGTCGCGTGGCGCTGGCAGCGTGACGGAGTTGATGTCGTCAACGGGCCCGGCGGTGCTTCGCCCGGCGGCGGCACGGTCATCGGCGCATCGGGCTCCCTGCCCTCCCCCACCGACGGCACGCCAGCTGTTCTGACGATCGAAGGGGTCCGCCCGTCCGATGCGGGTGAATACACCATCATCTTCACCAACCCTTGCGGCAGCGCGACCAGCGACCCGGCCACGCTGACCGTCTCGGGCGGCTGCCCGGCCGATCTCAACGGCGATGGCCTGGTCGACTTCGCCGACTACCTTGAGTTCCTGAACTACTACGACATCCAAGACCCGCGGGTCGACTACAACAAGGACGGGCTGGTCGACTTCAGCGACTATCTCGAGTTCCTGAACTACTACGACGCGGGGTGCTGAGTGTGCAGACCTGCATCGCGCGATGACAAGCAGCGGCGCGCCCCCGCTCAGCGGCGTGGGCGGGCCATTGCTCCCCGGGGGCATCGGGGCGGGCCGGGCCCGGACCGGTGAGTTCCCCGCGATGGCCGGCACGCCGTTCTCCGCACCATCGCGAAAGGAGGAGCGACGTGAAACTCGCTGCGCTCATGGGGATGTCATTGCTTTGTGCCCTTGCGCCGTGGGCGGCCGCGCAGAACTTCGAGCCGGTCGTGCACCAGCCCGGAATCAAGGTCGCGCCGTTCGCGGGGCTTGCCGCGGGGACGGCGCCGCTGTTCAACCCGGTCGGCGGGTTCATCGAACTGCCGGGCGGCCCGCACGGCGGCATGCTGATGCTCAGCGAGCTGGGGGGCAACGATCTCGTCCACGTTGACGGGACGGGCCGCGTGTGGCCATACACCAGCCTGTTCGGCCCGTTCCCCAGCGGATCGTTCGGCGTCGACCAGGACGCGCCGCTGGCGAACCTGCCGTTCCCGACGCTGGGCGCGTTCGGCGGCCCGGCGACCGTGCTGGCCGGGCAGATCGGGCCGGTGCCGATGCCGCTGATCAGTGTGCGCCCGGGTGGGGGCTGGGGCCCGGCGCTCGTGGTGCCGGCGACGCCGGGCGCCTGGCACCTGGAGTTCGACCGCACGCCTGGCTTCGCCTACGGCGGCGTGCTGCACGCCAGCGACTGGGGCGGTGACGGCTCGGACGGCATCTTCTTCCTGAGCCCGGCGGGCGGAGCCGCACTGTGGGCGCCGCTGCCGGGGGTCGACCCCCGCTACTTCACGTTCGACGCCTCGGGCGGCGCGACGGGCTACGGCCCGGCGGGCCTTTGGGTGAGCTCGTTCGCGACCGGCGCGGTGTTCTCCATCATGCCGGGCGGGGCGGTCACCCCTCCGCTGGCGGTGCTGACACCGGGAGCGGCCGGGCTGGCCTTCGGGCCCGGCGGCGCCCACTTCGGGACCGGGCTGTACGTGGGCAACATGATCCAGGGGATGATCGACATCGTGATGCCGGGCGGGCAGGTATTGCCGTTCGCGAGCGGGCTCCCGTGCGCGGCCTATCCGATGTTCGTGACGATCGGCCCGTACGCGGTACGCGGTCGGCCGACGCTGTATGTGGCGGACTGCGCGAGCGGGACCGTTTGGATGTTCACGCCCTGCGCGGCGGACCTGAACGACGACACGCTGGTTGATTTCGCCGACTACCTGGAGTTCCTGAACCTGTACGATGCGGGCGACCTGCGCGTGGACTACACGGGCGACGGGCTGGTGGACTTCAGCGACTACCTCGAGTTTCTGAACTCCTACAACGCCGGCTGCTGAACACACGACCGCGCCCAACCCCGACAATGCCGACCGCCCGGAACGGGCCCGGCGGGCGGCCGCGCGAAGGACCGGGCCCCGAGGAGACCATCATGAAACACGCCATCACATCGGGAGTGCTGGGCGTGCTGGCCCTCGCCGGCCCGGCCGGCGCCCACGACCTGGAACCCGTCGTGCTTCGGCCCGGCATCAGCGCCTTGCCCTTCGCGGGCGTAGCCGCCGGGCAGCCCGCGCTCGCGGAGCCCCGGTTCGGCCTGATTGATGCGCCGGGCGGGCGCCACGGCGGGTTCATGTACATCTCCGAGCAGGCGGGGCGGGACATCATCCGCATCGACGCCGACGGTGCGGCCCATCCCTACACCAGCCCATTCGGCCTGTTCGGCGGCGGGGCGTTCGGCGTGGACCTCGACGGGCCGACGGCCAACATGCCAGCGCCGACCCCGGGGTTATTCGGCGGCCCGGAGCGCATGTACGTCGGTCAGCTCGGCACGCTGATCGAGCCGTTCCTGGTGCGCGTGCTGCCGGGCGGATCGTGGCACCCATCGATGCAGCTCCTGGCCAACCCGGGCCACTCGCAGGTGCAGATCGACCGCACCCCCGTCTACGGCGGCTACATGTATGTCTCGGACTGGGGCGGTGATGCCAGCGATGGCATCATCCAGATCCCGCCGCTGAGCGCGCCGCGGCTCTGGTGCGAGCTGCCCTTCGACGATCCGCGCTACTTCACGTTCGACCTCGCCCGAGGGTTCGGGATGAACCCGCTCTGGGTCAGCACGCACCGGGCCGGCGCGGTGGTCAGCGTCGATTTCCGCGGCTGGCCCTCCCTGCCCCTGGCCTGGCTCGGCCCGGGCCTCGCCGGGATCGCCTTCTCGCCCGGCGATCCCTACTTCGGGTACGCGCTCTATGCCTGCAACGACATCACCGGCGATGTGGACCTCATCCTGCCCGGCGGGACCGTCCTGCCGTTCGCCCGCGGGTTGCCGGGCGCGGCGTACCCGATGTTCGTGACGACGGGCCCGTACGCCATGCACGGCAACCCCACGCTCTACATCGCCGATGGCGTCGGCTCGGTGTGGATGTTCACGCACTGCCCCGCGGACCTCAACGATGATGGGCTGGTAGATTTCGCCGACTACCTGGAGTTCCTGAACCTCTACAACGCGCAGAATCCGCGGGTGGACTTCAACCACGATGGGTTCGTGGACTTTGCCGACTACCTCGAGTTCCTCAACTTCTACGACGCGGGTTGCTGAGTTCCAAGGTCGCGATCCTGCGGCACCAAACCCGTCTACTCCTCGAGCGGCCCGCCCCGCGCCATCAACTCCGGGCGGGCCGCGACTGTTCTCTCTCCCCCTGCCCTCTCTATGCTTGCGCCATGATCACGCCCTCCCCCACCACCCGCATCAGCCCCGAGCTCGCGCGCGGCGTGCTGGCCGCGGTCGTTGAGGCCACGGCCACCAAGCCGGGCTACATCAAGCTCACCATCCCCGACACCAGCTACGAGCTGCACCTCCGGCCCGCCGGGCCGATCTCGACGCCGGTCGGCAAGCGCATCGTCGGCCGGATCGATGCCCAGGCCCGGCGCATCGACACGGTGACGACGGGCGGGCGCTACATCGAGCCGGTGGCGGGCCGTCCGCGGCGCGTGCAGGGCCACATCGTGGCGATCGACACCGGCACCAACACGATCACGATCAACGCCGGTGCGCCGATCCACTGCAAGCTGGGCGATGCGCGGCAGTCGACGGGCCAGTTCGAGATCGGCCAGTTCGTGAGCGGCGATGTGCTGGATGGCGCGACGTTCAGCCCGGCCTGAGCATCGAGCTCGCCGAAACGAGACGGCCTCGGATCAGTGCAAACGGGCGCGGGGGGTCTTCGCGCTCACGACCCGCTGGGCGGGATTTCCTTGTTGAGCTTTTCCTTCGCCTCATCGGCCTTCCGGTACGCCTCCTGCTGCTCGGGCGTGAAGGTCTTGGTGATGTCCGGCGGCTTGGGCTTGAGGAAGTCAAAGAGCCCCTGGCTGTAGCCGATCAGGCCCAGCCCGATGGTGAGCACCACGATCGCGACGATGAGCTTGATGCGGTCGGCGGATGCCTTGGCTGCGCCCTCGGACTTGCCGGGGCGGCCGCCCGGGCCCTTGACCCCGACCCCCGACATCGACTCATCGATCAGTGACTTGGCCATTGGACAACCTCCAGAAACGGACACGGCAGAGGCGGATCGGAGCACCGGGCCGGGATCGATGAGAAATCATCGCGGGGGTGCAGAACAAATTCTAGACGTGATGGGCGGGCCCGGGCCACCCGGGGTTCGCCGGGCCGGCCCGCCACTGTGGCCCGGCCCGACCGCTGAGGGGATCAGCCCACATCCCGCTTCTGGAACAGCAATACGGCGATCGAGAGAAGCCCGGTGATCTGGGCAAGGGCGTAGCCGGCGACCTTGGCGACGTGGGCCGGGGGGATGCGCTGGGTCTGGGTGATGGCATCCAGGAGCCAGTAGTGGTGCATGTTGGGGATGGCGGCCCAGATCGCCAGGGCCGGAATGCTGACGCTGGTCGGCTTCGCGAAGACGAAGTCACCCGCTTCGGGGGCGCGATCGACGGGCACGGGACGCTCGCCGATGTTGCGGATGGTGAGCTTGAGATCGCGGACCTGGGTGACGATGACCGCCGGCGGGCCCTGCATCCCCGATTCGCGGGATCGTTCCGGCGTAGGAGCGGCGAAGGGTGGGACGGCGAGGGCGAAGCCGCCGGGGTTGGGCCCGTAGTAGAACGGGAAGCCGGGCTGGATGTCGACGCGGGGCGGCCCGGCGAGTTCGACGGTGAAGGTGTCGCCGGCCTGCTGGAAGGTGGTGCGGGCGGGGTCGGCCGGGGCGGCGGACTTGATGACGGCGACGGTCTGGTTGCGGAAGGCGTAGCGCCCGATGAAGTGGTCGGTGAGCAGGGTGGCGATGAAGAGGCCCGCGCAGACGACGATGGTCATGACCTGGCCGAGGCGCGTGGAGGCCGCCGTGGCGGCGGCCGTCAGGACCATGATGGCCATGACGAGGCACGTGCAGGCGAGGGTGATCTGGGGCTTGAAGTCCTTGGTGATGGGCTGCCACTTCCACTCCTTGCTGAGGGAGAGGACGAGGAGGTAGCCCACCAGAAGCAGGGGGAGCATGAGGACAACGGAGGTCTGCGGGAAGTTCCAGCCGTAGAAGAAGTTGCACCATCCGGCGATGAGGATGGCAAGGAAGACGGCGGAGAGAGAAAAGACCAGGACGGGCTGGTCGAGGTTGTCGCTGGCGGTGCTCATGACGCCGTGGCGGATGGAAAAGTAGAGAAAAAGGAGCATGGTGAGGACGGCGACGAGGATGGCGCCGGCGATGCCGGCGTATTTGCCGACGATCATGACCCAGCGGGCGACCGGCTTGCTGACGACGGTGAGGACGGTCTTGTTCTCGATCTCGCGGCTGACGACGGCGGTGGCGATGAAGGCGGCCAGGAGGGTGCCCAGGACGAAGATGGTGCCCATGCCGACATCGAGCATGATCTTGTCATCGCCCTGGACTTCGGAGGATTCCTGCATCCCCATGCTGAAGGCGGAGCCCCAGACGTTGAAGAGCTGGATGACCCCGGAGAGCATGACCAGCACGAAGAAGACGGGCTGGCGCAGGGCCTCGACGAAGGTGTTGCGGGCGATGGAGAGGATCTGGGTGAGCATGTCCGGAAGCTGCGGGGGCGCCCGGGGCCGCGGTGCGGGCTCCGGAGGGGCGCCGGGGAGAGAAGGCCCGGCGAAGAGTTCTTCGGGCGGCGACGAACATAGGTTCGCGGCGTCCGTACATCAAACCGCCGAAGGTGCGCCCCCACACCTTTGAGGAGTGAGGGGGCGCGAGGTCGGTGGACAGCCCGTGCGGGGGTGGACACAATACGCCCCCGCGGGAGGCGGGTTCGGTGCCCGGGAAAGGTCTTGCCGGTTCGAAGCGGGCGTTCGCCCGCCCCGGAGGACGAGAGCGAGCGGTCGGCGGTCGCGGAGGGGATGCAGCCCCGGGCGGCGACGACCGGTTTGACAACCGGCGAACGGGGAAGGCCCGGGCCCGGCGGCGAGGGGACCGACCGAGTGGGGATTGTTGTGCCCGCGGGCGGGCGCATTGGGACAGAGCATGAAAGCCGACTATCTGACCTACCGGCGTGCGACGAGCGTGAGCCTTCTGGGGCTGGTGATCCAGACGGTGCTGGCGGTGGCGCTGCTGGTGTACGGGGTGCTGGCGCACGACCACGCGGCGGTGACGGCGTGCCTGGCGGTGGCGCTGGGGGTGCCGATCTGGCTGACGCTGGTGATCGTCTTTGATCAGCACCGGCGGGAGCGGGTGGAGGCGCTGGAGGCGGAGCGTCTGGCGGAGGCGGAGGGGGCGGGGTCGAGCGTCTTCGAGGGTCAGGCGGGGGATTTCCGCGTGGCGGCCCGGCGGGTGCAGATGCTGCACCGCTTCGCGGTCCCCGCGGTGAGCCTGGCGATCGGCGCGGCGATGATCGGGCTGGGGCTGTGGCGGCTCTCGCAGGCGCGGGACCTCCTGTCGCCGGACCGCTTCGGCGAGCCCGCGCAGCGCGGCTGGGCCATCGCGATCGGGCTGAGCCTGGCGTTCGTGGGCTTCGTGTTCGCGCGGTACGTCTCGGGGATGGCCAAGCAGAAGGTGTGGGCCAACCTGCGGGCCGGCTCGGCCGCGGCGGTGGGCGCAGCGCTGCTGGGCCTGGCGATGGCGGTCGGGCAGTTCATCGACATCGCCGGGCCTGATGTGGTGCTGCGGTACCTGCAGGTCGCGTTCCCGATCTACATGATCGCGGCGGGCGCCGAGATCTTCCTGAACTTCGTGCTGGACCTGTACCGGCCGCGGAAGCCGGGCGAGCTGCCCCGGCCCGCGTTCGACTCGCGGTTCCTGGGGTTCGCGGCGGCGCCGGACCGGATCGCCAAGTCGATCAGCGATGCGATCAACTACCAGCTGGGGTTCAACGTCACCTCGGGGTGGTTCTACCGGCTGCTGAGCCGGTCGGTGCTGCTGCTCCTGCTGCTGGGGCTGGGCATCATCTGGGCGTTGACCGCGCTGACGGTGGTGCAGCCGCACCAGCGGGCGATCGTGCTGCGGTTCGGGCGGCCGATCGGCAAGGAGCTGGGCCCGGGCCTGCACGTCAAGGCGCCGTGGCCCATCGACACCGTGGAGTCGCCGGTGCTGCTGAGGACCGATCCACGGACGGGCCGGCGCAGCGTGGCCGGGTACACCGCGACCGGCGTTCGGACGATCGACCTGGCGACGCCGCCGCCGACCGCGGAGGGGCCGATCCTGTGGACCAACGAGCACGCGCGCGAGGAGATGTACCAGCTGGTGCAGCCGTCGCGGGCGGGGGCGGAATCATCGGGACGGGATGCGGTCGCCGGGCTGGCGATGGTGGCGGTCGAGATCCCGCTGCAGTACGCGGTGAGCGATGTGATGCTCTTCGACCAGCTGGCGGCGCCCGAGCTGCGGGATGACCTGCTGCGGTCGGTGGCCCAGCGGGAGATCGTGCGGTACTTCTCGGGGGCTTCGCTGGATGATGTGATCGGCGGGCGGAAGGTCGAGATCGCGGCCGAGCTGCGGAAGCGGATCGAGGCGGCGTTCGCGGAGATGAACCCGGGCCCGGACGGCAAGCCGCGGGGGGCGGGCGTCGAGATCCTGGCGCTGGGGGTGATGCGTCCACACCCGCCCCAGAAGGTGGCGGCGAACTTCGAGCGGGTGGTGCAGGCGGAGCAGAACCGTCAGGCCAAGATCGAGGCGGCCAACGCGGATGAGATCGAGACGCTGACGCGGGTGGTGGGCAGCGTGGACCTGGCGAACCGGATCGTGGCGGAGATCGACGCCTTGACGGCGCTGCGGGATGGCCGCGGCGGGGCGAGCCCGGCGACTTCCGAGCAGATCCGGGCCCAGGAGCGCAAGATCCAGCAGCTGATCGAGACGGCGGGCGGGCGGGCGGCGGCGACGATCGCCGAGGCCCGGGCCGAGCGCTGGGCCCGGCACATGCGGGAGCGCGGGCGGGCCGCGCGGTACGAGGGGCAGCTGGCGGCGTACGAGGCCTCGCCGGAGGTGTACAAGGCGTCGCTGTACTTCGAGGCGCTGAAGGAAGCCTTCGCCAAGTCGCGGCTGTACATCACGAGCGATGCGGTGGCGGACCTGAAGATCCGGGCCGAGCTGCAGGACAGGCAGTCCGGGGCGGCTATCTTTGACCCCAACGTGGGGAAGACGCCGGAGAACCAGTGAGACGGCGAGACGAGAAGGCGTGTCGGATTCTCTAGCAGGAGCGTTGGCGTGCGACGACTGGTCTTGATCGTGATCACGGCGGTGTTCCTGGCGGCGCTGCTCTCGTTCACCGTCACCTACACGGTGCGGTTCACGGAGGCGGCGGTGCTGACGACGTTCGGGAAGGCGGGCCCGGAGGACGTGAAGAAGGACGCCGGGCTGCGCTTCAAGTGGCCCTACCCGATCCAGAGCGTGACGAAGTACGACACGCGGCTGCGGATTTTGCAGGCCCGGAGCGAGACGCAGCAGACGGCCGATGACCGCCAGATCATCGTGGAGGCGTTCTGCACGTGGCGGGTGACGGACCCGCTGAAGTTCTTCCAGCGCTTCAGCAACGCGGGGGAGCGGTCGGTGGACCATTACCGCAGCGCGGAGGAGAGCCTGCGCAAGAGCCTGTCGAGCGCGCTGGCGTCGACGAGCAAGTTCCGGCTGAGCGAGCTGTTCACGCCCGACCCCGCGGGCACGAAGCTGGGCGACCTGGAGGGCCAGGTGCTGGCGACGATGAACACGGGCGGGGAGCAGGCGGGCACGCTGGCGAACTGGGGCCTGGAGGTCATGGATGTCGGCGTGAGCCGGATCGTGCTGCCCGAGGCGACGACGACGGCGGTGTTCGACGCGATGGGGCAGACGCGGGACAAGCTGGCCAAGGAGCTGGAGAGCAAGGGGGCCAGCGTGGCCCAGACGATCCGCTCGACGGCCGAATCCAACGCCCGCAAGATCGAGACGTTCGCGCAGACGCTGGCGCAGGAGATCAAGTCGCGGGGCGACAACGAGGCGGCGGAGTACATCAAGAAGCTGGATTCCAACCCGCAGCTGGCGGTGTTCCTGCGCAAGATGGAGTTCTTCAAGGATGTGATGTCCAAGCGCGCGACGTTCGTGATGACGGCGTCGGAGCTGGGGCTGGTGGACCCGTCGGCGCTGGGGCAGGGCGGCGGGCCGACCGAGCCCGGGCCGGCCCGGCCCGCGCAGCCGAAGGCCGGTGAGACGCCGGCGGGCCAGCCGCGGTCGGAGGGGGCGCCGCGATGAGCGCCCCCCACTTCCAGAGTGTGCGGCGCGGCCCGGATGATCCGCTGTTGACCGGCGGGGCGGGCGGCGGCCCGGCGCGGGGCGCCGGCGGCGAGGGCGGCCCGCGCTCGGCGGTGGATGAGGCTTCGCTGCTGGACCCGGCGCACCAGTCGCTCTCGGAGGCGATCCGGATCACGTTCCGGATCCTGCAGCTGGCGATGGTGGTGCTGGCGGTGCTGTTCGCGTTCAGCGGGTTCCAGTCGGTGAAGGAGGGTGAGCAGGGGATCCGGCTGATGTTCGGCAAGGTGGAGTCGGCCCGGCTGGACCCCGGGTTCCGCTTCAGCTTCCCGTACCCGGTGGGCGAGCTGGTGAAGGTGAGCACGGGGGCGGTGAACCTGAGCATCGACCGCTCGTTCTGGCCGTTCGTGGAGGAGTCGGCCCGGGGGCGGCCGATCGACCAGATCCCGCGGTCGAGCTCGCTGAACCCGGCCAACGACGGGTCGCTGCTGACGGCGGATAACAGCATCGCGCACACGCAGTGGTCGGTGGTGTACCGGCGGGAGAAGCCGGAGCTGTACGCGCAGAACATCTACACCGAGGATGAGCGCAAGCTGGTGATGGCGGCGGTGCAGCGGGGGATCGTGCACGCAGCGGCCCAGGTGACGATCGACGACCTCTTGAAGCAGTCGACGGGGGATGCGGGGAGCGTGGCGTCGCGGGCCAAGGAGATCGCCCAGCGGATGCTGACGGCGACGGGCAGCGGGATCGTGATCGACCAGCTGGCGCTGGACCAGAAGATGCCGCCCCTGTTCCTGCGCGACAAGTTCAACGCCGTGCAGGCCGCGGCGGCCAACGCCAACAAGCTGCGCGAAGAGGCCGAGACCGAGCGGCAGCGCGTGCTGAACGCCAAGGCGGGGGCGGCGGTGGATGCGCTGCTGGCGGGGATCGACGAGTACGAGCGGGCCGTGGACAGCGGCGATGCCGCGGGCAAGACCGCGGCGCTGGCGAAGGTCAACGCGCTCTTCGAGGGCCGGGCCGGCGCCGATGCGCCGCGGGCCTCGGGCGAGGTCACCGCGCTGCTCAACGATGCGCGGCAGTACCGGGCCGACATCGTGAACCGGGCCCAGGCGGACGCGACGGCGTTCCGGGCCAAGCTCGAGCTGTATGAGGGCAGCCCGCTGGTGATGATCGAGCGCGAGTGGAAGGAAGCCCTGACCAAGCTGATGGACCGCGACAGCGTGCAGATGATGTGGCTGCCGGAGGGCACGAGCAGCCTGGAGCTGCTGATCAACCCCGACCCCGATGTGCTGAAGGAGCTGGACCGGGCCCAGAAGCTGCGGGAGGCGCAGATCGCGACGGAGGCCTCGGAGCGGGCCCGGAAGGCGGCCCGGTTCCAGACGGACACGGGCATGCTGCAGGCGACGCCGCGATAGGCCGCGGGGTTTGGCGGCGGGATGGGGAGTGCGGCTAACGCGGGCCCGGCGGCCCGGGGATGAACATGGTCACGAACTTGTCCGCCACGAGCGTGGGAAGCCAGGGCACACCGGTGGTGGAGTGCCAGCAGCTGACGAAGATCTTCAAGGACTTCTGGATGCGGGACCGGGCCCGCGCGGTGGATGGGCTGAGCTTCCGGATCGAGCGGCGGGAGATCTTCGGGCTGCTGGGCCCGAACGGCTCGGGCAAGAGCACAACGATCAAGATGATCCTGGGGCTGCTGCGGCCGACCTCGGGGCGGGTGGCGGTGTTCGGCAAGCCGCCGACGGATGTCGCGATGAAGTCGCGGGTGGGATACCTGCCCGAGGAGTCGTATCTCTACCCGTTCCTGAACGCGCGGGAGACGCTGGACTACTACGGGAAGCTGTTCCATCTTGACCGCAAGACGCGTGTGCGGCGGACGGATGAGCTGCTCGACATGATCGGGCTGGCGGGGGCGCAGTTCCGGCCCGTGCGCGAGTACTCCAAGGGCATGCAGCGGCGCATCGGGATCGCGCAGGCGCTGATCAACGACCCTGATTTCCTGATCCTGGATGAGCCGACGACGGGGCTGGACCCGATCGGCACGCGGCAGATCAAGGACCTGATCATCGAGCTGGGCCGGCGCGGCAAGACGGTGCTGCTGTCGAGCCACCTGCTGGCGGATGTCGAGGACTGCGTCGACCGGATGGTGATCCTGTACGGGGGCAAGCGCCGGGCCGAGGGGACGTGCGAGTCGCTGCTGGAGAGCCAGAACGCGACGTCGATCGAGGCCGACACGCTCGATGAGGAGACGGTCGCGGAGATCGACCGGGTGATCCGGGCGCGGTCGGGGGGGAGCAAGACGATCCTGCGGGTGAGCCGGCCGCGGCAGAAGCTCGAGGACCTGTTCCTGCAGATCGTTGACCGGGCTCGCGCGGAGCACGCGCACACCTCGGGCGCGACCTCGGGCGGCCAGACGGCGTCGTTCCTGCGGGCCGAGCAAGACCACGGTGAGGCGCTGATCGACCGGCTGGTGAAGAGCGAGGCGGCGACGCCCGTTGCGGCGAAGGTGGCGGCGGTGGAGATGAGCGGCCCGGCGGCGCCCAAGGGCGTGGATGAGTCGGTGATCGGGTCGCTTGTGGAGGGGGCGGAGCGACCGGCCGCGGGAGCGCCCGGGGCCGCGGAGGCCCGTCCGCAGAAGCCGGGCCCGGCGCAACCGTTCCAGAAGCCGCCGGAGGTGGATGAGTCGGTGATCAACTCGCTGCTGGGGGGGGGATCGGGGGCTTCCGGATCGGGAGGCCCGCACAGCGAGCAGGGGAAGGGCGTATCACCTGAGGCGACGCCGAGGCCCGGCGGGAGTGGGTCGGAACGTGGTTCGGAGCGCGGGTCGTGAGCATGCGTGACCAACTGGCGCGGCTGGACCGGGTGCAGGAGTCGCGGCTGTTCAAGCTGATCGCGACGGGGGTGATCATCCTGGCGGCGCTGGGGGGGATGCTGTCGTACGCGCTCGTGAAGCACTCGGCGGAGGAGCGGCCCGCGCCGCCGGTGACCGCATCGGTCTCGGGCGGCCAGACGGCGGCGGAGGCGCCGGGTGCGGCCGGGGGGGCGGCGGCGGACGGGACGGAGACTCAGGCGGAAGCGGCGCGGCGGGCGGCGATGGAGGCGCAGGAGAAGTCGGCGCTGGAGGCGACGCAGCGGGCGGTGGATGACATCCTGTCGGCCCGGCGGTCGCTGGCGGGGGTCAACGCGGGGATCGCGATCGCGGCGGGGCTGGCGATCGGGGTGGTGTGGCTGGGGCTTGGGCTGACGTACCTGGGGCTGCTGGTGGCGGCGGGGGCGGTGGCGTACCCGCTGGGGGCGTGGGCGGGGATGCCCGGGATGGCGCGGTTCATCGCGGGGACGGTGGTGCTGACGGCGGCGTTCACGACGCTGATGCAGCTGCTGCGGCTGGGGCTCTCGGCGCCGGGCCCGGTGATGTCGGTGGCCAAGAACGTGCTGACCGAGGCGGTGCGGATGAAGGTCTCACTGGTCTTCATCATGCTGCTGATCCTGGGGCTGGCGGTGCTGCCGGGGACGCTGAACGAGGCGGCGCCGCTGCGGTACCGGGTGCAGTCGTTCCTGCAGTACGGGACGGCGGGGGCGTACTGGATCATCGCGATCCTGACGGTGACGTTCTCGGTGGCGACGGTGGCCTTCGAGCAGCGGGACCGGACGATCTGGCAGACGATGACCAAGCCGGTCTCGTCGTGGCAGTACATCCTGGGGAAGTGGATCGGGGTGTCGGCGCTGGCGGCGGCGCTGATCGGGGTGTCGGCGGCGGGCGTGTTCCTGTTCACGGAGTACCTGCGGAGCGGCCCGGCGCTGGGGGAGACCAGCGCGTACGTGGCGGAGGGAGAGGAGGGGATCAGCGAGGACCGGTTCCTGCTGGAGACGCAGGTGCTGACGGCGCGGGTGGTGTACGAGAACTCGCCGCCCGAGATGGACATGGAGCAGGTGGCGCTGAACGTCAACCAGCGGATCGAGTCGGAGCTGCAGGTGAACCCGGAGTTCGCCGACCTGCCCAACGGGCAGATCTCCGAATCAAAGCGGGCCAAGCTGGCGGTGGAGGTGATGAAGGGGTTCGAGCAGACGTACCGGGCGATCGGGCCCGGCGAGTCGCGGCGGTATTTCTTCGACGGGCTGGGCCCGGCCCGGGGTCAGACTCGGCCGGTCGTGTTCCGGTACCGGATCGATTCGGGGTCGAACCGGCCCGACCAGGTGTTCAAGCTGACGTTCTCGTTCTCCGGGGGCGCTCCGGTGGTGAGGGAGAGCGTGCTGGGGCAGTACCAGAACATCGAACTGCTGACGGATGTGGTGGACGACAAGGGCTCGGTGACGGTGCTGGTGGCCAACGCGGATGTGCCGCGGGGGATCCAGAACCCCGAGACGATCTCGTTCCAGCCCGGCTCGCTGCAGATGTCGTACAGCGCGGGGGACTTCCGGTGGAACTTCCTGCGGGTGGCGGCGGTGCTGTGGGTGAAGCTGGCGCTGATGGCGATGGTGGGGATCTTCGCGGCGACGTTCGCGAGCTTCCCGGTGGCGTGCCTGCTGGCCTTCGGGGTGTTCCTGTGCGCGGAGAGCTCGGACTTCCTGCTCAAGGCGCTGGAGAACTACAGCACGGAGGACATCGACCGGACGGTGATCTGGCACAAGGTCATCATCGCCAACATCGCGACGCTGATCGGCAACGTGTTCAAGGTGTACGGGGAGCTCAACCCGGTCGACCGGCTGGTGGACGGGCGGCTGATGCCGTGGGGGAGCGTGGCCAAGGGGCTGGCGGTGCTGGCGCTGGGCTCGGGGCTCTTCTTCGCCGCGGCGGGGGTGATCTTCCGCCGGCGCGAGCTGGCGACGTACTCGGGGAAGTAAGTTACCAAATGGCACATTTCCAAATTGCACATGAGGGTGCGCGGGAGCCCGGGACGATGGCGCAGTCCGCTGCGCCCTTCCCGCCTTCATTTGCCACGTGGAACTTTGTCATTTGGCCATTTGGCCGGAGGCCGGCGTGAGGCGTGACACCTGGGTCCAGGTCGCCGCAGCCCTCGTGCTCGCCGCGTGCATCGCGGTGTCGGGCGTGCTGGCGGTGCGCATCGGGGCCTCGGCGAGCCGGGCCAAGCTGACGTACGCCGACACGACGACCGAGGGCCAGCCGCCCGAGGTCGCCATGGGCATCGCCATGGGGGCGTTCCGCGGCTTGTTCGTGAACATGCTGTGGATGCGGGCCAACGCGATGAAGGAGGCCGGCAAGTTCCACGAGGCGATGCAGCTGGCCGACGCGATCACGACGCTGCAGCCCCGCTTCCCGCGGGTGTGGGTCTTCCACGCCTGGAACATGGCGTACAACATCTCGGTCAGCACGGCGACCAACCGCGAGCGATGGGAGTGGGTGAACGCGGGCGTGCGGCTGCTGCGCGACCGGGGCATCCCCGCCAACCCCAAAGACATGCTTCTGCCCAAGGAGCTGGCGTGGATCTTCCTGCACAAGATCCAGGGGTACACCGACGATGCCAACCCATACTACAAGCGGGCCCTGGCGGCGGAGTGGCAGGGCATCCTGGGTGTGCCCCCCGCGGTGCAGAAGATCTCGATCGGGCGCGATGAGGCGATCGCGGCGTACGTGGACTGGCTGAAGCCGATCGCGACGGCGCCCGAGACGCTGGAGGGGCTGTACGAGGCCGAGCCGACGGCGCGGGACCTGGTGGCGGCGCTGCAATCGCAAGTGGAGGAGGACCTGGGCCCGCGCCTGCTGCAGCGGCACGAGCTGATGCGGACGGCCCGGGCGTCGGGGCGGTGGAACGTGATGAAGGGGGCGATGGGGCCCAAGAGCGAGGCGTTCGTGCGGCTGGTCGACGATCCGGCGTACGCGAAGGCCTGGCCCGCGCTGCTGGCCTACGCGCGGCGGCGCATGCTGGAGGATGTCTACCACATGGAGCCGCAGCGGATGATCCGCTACACGCAGAAGTACGGGCCGATGGACTGGCGGCACCCGGCCTCGCACGCGGTGTACTGGAGCGCCAAGGGCGTGGAGGAGGCGCTGCCGAGGATCACGACCGACAACCGCCTCGAGTACGACATCATCAACACCGACCGCATCACGATCCAGGCGGTGCAGGAGCTGTACCGCGCCGGCGAGCTGTACTTCAACTACTTCGACTGGGTGACCTCCGGCAACACGTACACGTTCTACCTGGCGGTCACCGATCCGCACTTCGCCGACACCTACGACCTTGTGATCAACGAGGTCGTCAGCCGCAGCTGGGCCGACCGGCCCGACCGGCCGTTCCGGCTCTACGCGGCGGGGTACGAGAACTTCTACAGCGATGTGGTGCGGTTCTTCTACCGGCGCGGGCAGCGGGCGATGGCCGAGCGGTACTACGCCGTCGTGCGCAACTACCGCGGCCAGAACACCAACGACCCCGACCGGGTGGCCAAGGTCAGCCAGACGCTCGACGAGTTCGTCCAGTCGGAGCTGGCCGACCGCTTCAGCACGCCGTACGTGGCGGTCTCCGAGGTGGCGGGGGCGCTGCAGGGGGCGTTCGCCAGCGGGCTGCTGGCGGGCGATGATGAGCTGTTCACCGCGCAGTTCGAGTACGCCAAGAACGTGCACCGCTGGTTCATGCAGGAGCAGCGGCGCAAGACCAACGTCGACCCCAACTACTCGCGCATGGATGTGATGGACCCCGACTTCCGGGTCTTCTCCGGCCTGTTCTTCGCGCAGTTCTGCTCGTTCCTCACGCTGGATGAGGCCGAGCGGCTCTACGCCGGCGCCCCCAACGACCTCAAGCTGTTCGGCTACGACGTCCTGAGGGAGCAGTACAAAGATCTGGTGGATGAGGACGCCAGGAACGGCGGCCGCCCGTTCGACCAGATCTTCCCCGAGCCCACGGGCCTCGCCGAGCACCGGGCCCAGATGGAGGCGATGATCAAGGCCAAGGCCCAGCGCCGCCTGGATGTGGCCCCTCAGTAAACGGGCCCGATTCCCCTGTGGAACGCCGTACAGGCGCGGTAGGCTGTGATCCGGAACTCGAAAGGGAGCTTGCCCATGCGCCGATCCGCTCGCGTTATCGCCGGGGTGGTCGTGCTCGCCGCGGCCGCTTCCCCGGCCCGGGCCCAGTGCGATCCGCAGCGCATCCCCGTCGATGTGAGGTTTGACCAGCAACCCGTCGCGCTGTCGGTCCACAACGGCGAGCTGGTCGCGGGCGGGTCGTTCACCCGGATCGGCGGCGCTTCGTTCGCCAGGATCGCCCGCTGGGATGGTTCGGCGTGGGCGAAATACGGAGCCGGGCTGTCGGGCCCGGTCAGCACGCTGGGCGAGTTCCAGGGCGAACTCATCGCGGGTGGCTCGTTTCAGGGCGGGCTGGCGGCGTGGAACGGGACGGGGTGGCGGATCGTTGGGGGCGGGGTGAACGCCTCCGTGTACGGCGTGTTCACCCGCGGCTCGGAGTTGATCGTCGGGGGCCTGTTCTCGAGCGCGGGAGGGAAGCCGGCCAACCGCGTCGCGGCGTGGAACGGAACCTCGTGGCGCACGTTCGGCGATGGGTTCGACCGCTCGGTCTGGGCCTTCGCCGTCTACAACGACGAACTGATCGCGGCGGGACGCTTCACCGCCTCGGGCTCGCGGCCGCTGAACTGCATCGCGCGATGGGATGGCTCGCAGTGGCAGTCGCTGGGCCCGGGGCTGGAAGGCGATGTGCTGGCGCTGACGGTGTACAACAACGAGCTCATCGCCGCCGGGCTGTTCCGTTCGTCGGCCGGGCGGCCCATGAACTGCATCGCGCGCTGGGATGGCGCCGACTGGCGCGCGATGGGAGAGGGCCTGCTCTCCCGGCCCGGCTGGGAGTACGCCTCGTATGTGTCGGGCCTCGCGGTGTACCGGGGCGACCTGTACGCCGGGGGGGTCTACGACCGCTCGGGTGAGGTTCCGATGGATGGCATCGCGCGGTGGGATGGGGAGTCGTGGCACGCCCTCCAGGGGTCGATGCGCAACTCGCGGGCGCTGACTGTGTTCCGCCACGAACTGATCTCGAGTGAGTCGGTCTCGAGCACGGGCGGCGACGGCTGGGCCCGGTGGTCGTGCCCGCCCTGCATCGCGGATGTGGATGATGACGGGCTGGTGGATTTCACGGATTACCTGGCGTTTCTGGACATGTACCGCGGGGGCGAACCCGGCGCGGATGTGACGGGCGATGGCGTGGTGGACCGCTCCGACTGGCTGCTGTTCCTTGAGACCTATTCAACGGGGTGTACGTAACCCGATCCGGGCGTGGTGCGCCCGGGGAACGGACCCTGAACCGGCTTAACTGCGACCAGCGCATGACCGGAACGCAACGCCCCGGAGGCCCGCGCGGAACAACGTCTCGCGGGTGATGCCGCCCGCGCACCGAGGAGTTCCGCCATGCGAGTTCTGGGGATCGCTGTTTGCGCCGTCATCGCCGCTTCCGCGTACGGGCAGTGCACGCCGGAGCCGCTGCCGGTCACCAACCCGTTCAGCGGCATTCGCGCCATCGGCAGCTACCAGGGCCAACTGCTCGTCGGGGGCTCCGGGCAGGGGGTTTTGAAGCGGTGGGACGGCTCGGCCTGGCGGACGCTTGGCGCGGGCCCGGGCGGCGCCGTCGATGACACGATCGAGTACGAAGGCTCGCTGTGGGCGTGCGGGACGGTGACGGGCCGGGTGCGCCGGTGGGATGGCGCGGCGTGGTACACGATGACGACCTCCATGACTGCGCCGAGCGGCGGCGTCTCGGTGGCGATGTTCGCGAACTTCCGCGGCGAGCTGATCATCGGCGGCAAGTTCATCACGGTGGATGGGAGGGTGGTCAACAACGTCGCCCGGTGGGACGGCGCGACGTGGCAGCCGCTCGGAGCGGGCTGCAACAACGATGTCATCTGCCTTCGCGTTCATGATGATGTGCTCTACGCGGGCGGGTACTTCACGCAGGCGGGCGGGCGGGCCGCCAGGTACATCGCACAATGGGATGGCGTAGAGTGGTCGCCGGTCGGAGACGGGTTCGACGGCGCGGTCTTCGCGCTGGCCTCGTACAACGGGGACCTGGCCGCCGCGGGGCAGATGCAGCACAGCGGAGCCGAGGCGACCTCGATGGTGGCGCGGTTCGACGGATCGGCGTGGCGCGGGATCGGCGGCGGGCTGGTGCACGAGACGATCCCGTACGGCGCGGTGGCCCCGGCGCTCGCCGAGTACCGCGGCCAGCTGCTGGTCGGCGGCACATTCACAAAGGCGGGCGGCAAGCCCGCGAAGTGGGCCGTGCGCTGGACCGGGACGGAGTGGATCGAGCTCCCGGGGTTCACGAGCTTCCCGTGGCTCTTCGGGATCGTCAACGATGAGGTCTACGCCGGGGGCTCATCGGTGCCGCTGAAGCGCTTCGCGTGCCCGCCCTGCCCGGCCGACCTGGATGAGGATGGGCGCGTTGACTTCGCCGACTACCTGCTGTTCATCAACTTGTACGAAGCCGGGGACGCCGATGCGGACCTCAACGACGATGGATTCGTGGATGAGTCGGACTGGCTGCTCTTCTTCGAAGCGTACGCCGCGGGCTGCTGATGCTCACCGCACCAGCCGGTCGCGGGCCTCGACGTACCGGGCCAGAGTGGCCTCCACGATCTCCGGCGGCAGCGCCGGGCCCGGCGCCTGCTTGTTCCACGTCCCCTTGGCGACCAGCTTCTCGAGGTACTCACGGAGATACTGCTTGTCGAAGCTCTTCTGCGGCCCGCCCGGCTTGTAGGTGTCGGCGGGCCAGAAGCGGGTGCTGTCGGGGGTGAGGGCCTCATCGATGAGGATCGGCTCGGCGGTGTCGTCGACGCGGCCCGAGGCGTCCACGACGGGCAGGCCGAACTCGAACTTGGTGTCGGCGATGATGAGGCCGCGGGAGAGGGCGTGCTCGGAGGCCGCCCGGTAGATGGCGAGGGACTTGTCGCGGAGCCAGGTCATGCGCTCGCGGCCGACGAGCTCGGCGGCGCGGTCGAACGAGATGTTCTCATCGTGGCGGCCCTGCTCCTCCTTGGTGGCGGGGGTGAAGATGGGCTCGGGGAGTTTGTCGCACTGGCGGAGGCCCGGCGGGAGCTTGACGCCGCAGACCGAGCCGGTGGCGCAGTACTCCTTCCAGCCGGAGCCCTCGATGTAGCCGCGGACGACGCACTCGATGGGGATGACGGGGGCGAGGCGGGCGATGGTGGTGCGACCCGCCAGGGTCGCGGGGTCGAAGCCCGGACGGAAGGCCGCGGCGGGGATGGCGGCGGGGTCGGTCGAGATGAGATGGGTGCGGACGATGGCCTTCTGCTCGATGAAGCGGAGCCACCAGGTGGAGATCTCGGTGAGGAGCCGGCCCTTGCCCGGGATGGGGGTGGGCATGACGACATCGAACGCGGAGATGCGGTCGGTGGCGACGATGACGAGGCGGTCGGGCCCGCCCGCGGCCAGGGGGGGCAGGCGGTAGACATCGCGGACCTTGCCGCGGCGGGCGCCGGGGAGGTTGAGGGCGGTGTTGAAGAGCGCGGGCCCGTTCGCCGGCGTGCCGGGGGGTGAGACCGTCATCATGCGGGAAGGGTACCCGCGCGGGGCGGTGTGAAGGGGGGATGGAAGCCATCCGGGCCCCGGGAGGTCCGTCGAGCGGCTACCCTTGCCACCCGGCCCGGAGTTCTGATGCGCCGGGGCGGCCCGCCGTAGAAGCGGGCGGGACCGCGTCCGGGCGGAGGGCCGGGGCGCAGAGGGACGCCGATCGCATGCTCAACTTTGTGGTCTTCGGCGATGACGGCACCCCGGCGAGCGAGTGGCCCCTGAGGCACGCGCACCTGCTGGGCCCGGACCAGTTGCCGCTGCAGGCCACGATCCGGTTCGAGACGGGGATGATCCGGTGCGAGAAGGCCTCGGCGGAGACGGCCGGGCTGTGCGTGCAGGTGCCGGTGGCGATGGAAGCGGAAGAGGGGGTCGGGGGAGCGGCGACGCTGGGGATACTGACGCTGCCGACGTGCCTGCTGCCGGAGCGGACGGAGCCGTACCTGCTGTCGCTGGAACTGGCCCGGCACCAGATCATGCTGTTCCTCAACAAGCTGGAGGACTGGGGGCTGTTCGACCTGGCGGCGGAGCACCCCGTGATGGTGCAGTTCGAGCGGGCCCGGCGGGCGTTCACGCGGGCGCTGGTGGCGCAGCGTGGACAGGGCGCGGCGTTCGCGCCGGAGGCCGACCGCTCGGCCCGGCAGGCGCTGGCGCTGGCGGTCGATGCGGGGGAGCGTCTGACGCTGCTGAACGCGGAGCAGCAGCTTCCCGACCGGCTGGCGGGGCGGTTGTACGCGGATTCGGCCCGTCATTACACGGCGATCACCGGCGAGACGCCGCAGGCGGGCGCGCCGATCGTGCTGCCCGGCGCGGGGTGTGCGGTGTTGCCGGGCCCGCCCATGATCGGATGTGCGGCGGCGCCGGGGGTGATGAGCGAGCCCCTGCAGAAGACCGCGGCGGCGGCGTGCGATTTTCTGTGCATGCCCATGCGGTGGATCGACATGGAGCCCCAGGAGAGCAAGTACGCCTTCACCACGACCGACAAGTGGATCGAGTGGGCCGTGCGTACGGCGAAGCTGCCGCTGGTGGGCGGGCCGCTGGTCGATTTCCGGGCCGAGTGCGTCCCGGAATGGCTGTACATCTGGGAGAACGACTACGAGACGCTGCGGGAGCTGGTCTACGAGCACGTGCAGTCGGTGGTGACCCGGTACCGGCGCACGGTATCGCGCTGGACGGTCGCGTCGGGCCTGCACGTGAACACGAACTTCAGGCTCTCGTTCGAGCAGATCATCGACCTGACGCGGATCTGCGTGCTGCTGGTGCGCAAGCTGCACCCGGGCTCGAAGGTGCAGCTCGAGGTCACGCAGCCCTGGGGCGAGTACCACGCCGAGAACAAGCGGTCGCTGCCGCCGATGCTGTACCTGCAGGCGGCCATGCAGCAGGGGATCAGCGTGGACCTGATCGGGCTGCGGGTGCAGATGGGGCGGGGAGCGTCGGGGCAGTCGACCAGGGACCTGATGGCGTTCTCGGCGATGCTGGACCGCTTTGCCCAGCTGGAGAAGCCCATCGCGCTGACGGCGGTCGGCTGCCCGAGCGGGCCCGCGCCCGCGCGGGCCGGTGCGGATGAGTCGCACGAGCCCGGATCGTGGCGGTCGCCCTGGAGCGAGGCAACGCAGGCGGACTGGCTGTCGAAAATCGTCGGGATCGCGGCGGCCAAGCCGTTCATCCACAGTATCTGCTGGCAGGAGCTGGCGGACACTGTGCAGGCGCCGGAAATGCCGCTGGGCGGCCTGGTCATGCAGAACGGCCAGCCGAAGAGCTCGGCCAAGGCGCTGGCCGCGACCCGGGCCGCGCTCCGCGAAGGGAAAGTCCCTCCCGGGCTGGCGTTCTGACGCCGCTCGTGTCATAATCGGGAAATGATCGGCCACGACAAACCCGGGCTGGCCCGTGGGCCTGCGATGATCGCGGCGGCGCTGCTTGGCTCCGTTGCCATCGGCGGCCTGGGCTGGTCGCTGGGCCGGGCCAGCGCTGAACGAGCCCCCGCGGTGGCCCAGGCGACCGAGCGGGGCATTCCAGCGACCACCGCGGCAGTCCCCAAATCTCGGGATGGGACGCGAACCCCGCTCGTGAAGGTGCCTCCCCGACTTCCGGCCGATCGGCATCCACCCGAATCGGTGGACACTGAAGCGATTTCAACGCCAGCAACGGAAGACGCTGGACAGGCGCGGGCCGTGGTGGCGAAGCCGGAAGCGCCTGCGGTGAAACCCGAAGGGGTCAAGCCTGCGCCGGTGAAGCCGGCGCGCATCAACCTCAACACGGCGACGGCGGCGGAGCTGGAGTTGCTGCCGGGGATCGGGCCGGGGCTCGCCCAGCGGATCATCGAGCACCGGGAGAAGGCGGGGCGGTTCCGGACGGTGGCGGAGCTGGACAAGGTGAAGGGGATCGGGCCCAGGACGATCGACAAGCTGCGGCCGCTGGTGAGCGTGGAGTAGCGAGATGGAGTAGCAACGGGGGCGGCCGCCGTAGGATGGGGCAGAACGAGAGCGGTCCGGCCCGGCCCCGCGTGGGGTTCCGGGCGGGCCCGTGCGCGCGCTGAACCGGAACCTTCCTTGGATGAGCGATTTGACCTGATCGGGTGGGTGGCATCGCGGGAGTCGGTGCGCGCGGTGGTGGCGGCCGCGGAATCGAAGCGGCGGGTGGTGGCGACGGGGGCGGTGGGGAGCTCCACGGCGCTGGCGGCGGCGGCGTTGGCGCGGAGCCTGGCCCGGCCCGTCGTGCTGGTGGTGGCGCACCTGGATGATGCGGATGAGGCGCTGGATGAGATCAACGGTCTGGGTGCGATGGCCCTGCGCTTGCCGGCGATCGAGGCGTTGCCTGGGGAGACGGGGACGAGCCTGGACCTGTTCGCGGAGCGGGTGTCGGTGGAGCGAGCGGCGATCGGGTTGAGCGGGGATGAACAGGCGGCACCGGTGATCATCGCGCCGATCGCGGCGCTGATGCAGTCGGTGCCGGCGCCGCAGCGGCTGGATGCGCTTTCACGGACGCTGCGGCGGGGTGAGGATGTACCGCTGGCCGGGCTGATCCAGTGGCTGGTCGCGGCGGGGTATGAGCGGGTGGAAGCGGTTGAGGAGGCGGGCGATTTCGCGCTGCGGGGCGGGATCCTCGATGTGTTCCCCCCCGGCTCGGGGGGCGCGGGCATGGGGCCCGGCTTCAGCGAGTCGGGCGTGCCCGTGCGGCTGGACTTCTTCGGGGACACGATCGAGAAGATCACGGAGATCGACCTCGAGACGATGGGGTCGGACCGCGCGGTGGAGGCGGCGCAGCTGGTCGCCGCCGACCCCAAGCTGGTGCAGGGTGATGAGCGCGGGGTGAACTTCCTGGAGCTGCTCCCCCACCGCTGCCTGGCGGTGCTGGCGGAGACGATGGAGGTGGTGGAGCAGGGACGGGGGTACTACGAGCGGGTGATTGATGCGAGGGGGATCTTCGGCCCGCCCGCGGTGTTGAAGGTGCTGGAGACGCGGTTCCACGCGCTGATCGAGATCAACCAGTTCTCGGCGGGGGCCGCGGCGGCGGATGTGCGGGTGGACCTGGCGGTGTCGCCGTTGCCTGCGTTTGCGCGGGATGCGGGCGAGGCGGTGCGGGAGCTGGCGGGGATGGCGGATGGGCCCGGCCGCGTGCTTGTCGCGTGTCAGAACGCGGGGGAGCGGCAGCGTCTGGGCGAGCTGCTGGCGGAGTTTGCGCCGGCGGCCCGGGAGCGGATCGGGGCGGTGGTGGCGTATGTGCATCGGGGGTTTGTCTGGAATGAAGTGACGGAGTTGCCAAGCAACGCGGTGACGAAGTCGGATCCGGCTGCATCACTCCGTCACGCCGTCGCTTCGTCACTCTGCGTGGTTCCCTACCACGAACTCCTCAACCGGTTCACGACGCGGAGGCGGGCGGCCCGTCTTCGGTCGGGCCGGGCCATGGACACGTTCCTGGATTTCCAGGTCGGGGACTACGTTGTCCACACGGATCACGGCATCGCGCTCTTCAGCGGGCTGACGATGATGAAGCCGCGGGCGCTGCCGGGCCAGCACCGGGCCACGCTGCCTGGCGAGGCCAAGGCGAAGGAGCCGGAGACGGAGGAGTACCTGACGCTGGAGTTTGCCGGGCGGGCCCGGCTGCAGGTGCCGGTCACGAAGATCGACCAGGTGCAGAAGTATGTCGGGGGGTTCGCGGGCAAGCCGCCGCTCTCGACGCTGGGCGGGCAGAAGTGGAAGAACCAGAAGGAGCGGACGGCGGAGAGCGTGAAGGACCTGGCGGCGGAGATGCTGCGGGTGCGGGCGGCCCGGGAGCACATGCCGGGGATCCGCTACCCGGCGGACACGCCGTGGCAGACGGAGTTCGAGGCCGAGTTCCCGTACACGGAGACGGAGGACCAGCTGAGCGCCCTGGGGTCGATCAAGCAGGACATGAGCCGGGAGCGGCCGATGGACCGGCTGATCTGCGGCGATGTGGGGTTCGGCAAGACGGAGCTGGCGATCCGGGCGGCGTTCAAGGCGTGCGAGTTCGGCAAGCAGGTGGCGGTGCTGGTGCCGACGACGGTGCTGGCCGAGCAGCACGAGCGGACGTTCCGGTCGCGGTTCGCGGGGTACCCGTTCCGGATCGAGTCGATCTCGCGGTTCAAGAGCGACAAGGAGGCGCGGGAGGTGCTGGCCCAGCTGCGCAAGGGGCAGGTGGACCTGATCATCGGGACGCACCGGCTGCTGTCGCGGGATGTGGATTTCGCGGACCTGGGGCTGGTGGTGGTGGATGAGGAGCAGCGGTTCGGGGTGGAGCACAAGGAGCAGCTGCTGCGGCTGCGGCTGACGGTGGATGTGCTGACGCTGTCGGCGACGCCGATCCCGCGGACGCTGCACATGGCGATGCTGGGGATCCGGGACATCTCGAGCCTGACGACGGCGCCGCTGGACCGCCGGGCCATCGTGACGGAGGTGATCCCGTACAACGCGCGGCGGATCCAGCAGGCGATCGCGCGGGAGCTGTCGCGGGATGGGCAGGTCTTCTTCGTGCATAACCGCATCCACGACATCAAGTCGGTGGCGGATGACATCCAGAAGCTGGCGCCCGAGGCGAGGATCGTGTGGGGCCACGGGCAGATGGCCGCGCACGAGCTGGAAGAGGTGATGCTGAAGTTCATGCGGGGGCAGGCGGACATCCTGGTCTCGACGACGATCATCGAGTCCGGGATCGACATCCCCACGGCCAACACGATGATCATCAACGATGCGGACCGGTTCGGGCTGGCGGAGCTGCACCAGCTGCGGGGCCGCGTGGGGCGCTCCAAGCACCGGGCCTACTGCTATCTGCTGCTCCCCGAGGAGCGAACCGTCAAGGAAGTCGCCCAGAAGCGGCTGAAGGCGATCGAGCAGTACTCGATGCTGGGGGCGGGGTTCAAGATCGCGATGCGGGACCTGGAGATCCGCGGGGCGGGGAACATCCTGGGGGCGGAGCAGTCGGGGCACATCGCGGCGGTGGGCTACGAGATGTACTGTCACCTGCTCGAGAACGCGGTGCACGAGCTCAAGAACGAGAAGCCGCCGGAGCCCGCGAGCAGCACCACCGTCGAGATCGGCGTGTCCGGGACGATCCCCAAGGCGTACATCCCCAGCGACCAGCGGCGGCTGGAGGCGTACCGGCGGCTGGCGACGGCGAGCACGCTCGACCAGGTGAAGGCGGTCGAGACCGACCTGACGGCGGCGTACGGCGCTCCGCCCAAGCAGGTGCACCGCATCCTGCACCTGGCGCAGCTGCGGGTGCTGGCGGCCGGGCTGGGCGTGAAGACCATCACGATCCGCGAGAAGGATGTGGTCGTGCTCACCAAGGAGCCCAGACGCGTCGCGGAACTGCTGGCCCGGTCACCCAAGGGGATCGGCAAGGCGATCGAGGCCACCGTCCGCATCCTCGACCCCAAGGAGCCGGGGCAGCCGGCCGAGGTCTACTTCCGCCCGCCGGAGAAGTACCTCGAGCCCGAGACGCTGGTGATGGTGCTGAAGAAGCGCCTGAACCCGGCGCTGGTGGAGTTGGGACAGAACTGAACGCAGAGGACGCAGAGAGAAGATGCAGCCGCGGATCAACACGGATTGGCACGGATCTGAATGGGGAGTTCAGATCCATGTGGGCGATGCGGCTGATCTCTTTCTCTGCGTCCTCTACGCTCAGATCTTCTCCCACAGCGAACGGCACTGATGCGTCGCCATCGGGTGGCTCGCGCCGGGCCAGCTCGCCAAGTACCGTTCGCGGAAGCCGGCTTCGGTCATCAGCCCGCGCAGCCTCGCCTCGCTCATGGGGCTAGGGTGCATGTGGTCGCGGTAGTCCATGAGGTCGACGAGCAGCCAGACCAGTCCGCGCGGGCGGAGGAGGCGGGCGATTTCGGTCACCACGGCGCGGGGGTCTTCGACATGGTCGAGGGCGTTCTCGATGATGACGAGGTCGGCGATGGCGGAGGGGAGTGGGATGGCTTCGCCCGGCGAGGCGAGGTGCGTGATGTGCCGGGCCGAGTCGGGGTAGAGGCCTTCGGCGGCGTAGCCATCGGCGAGGGGGTCGACCGCGATCGCGCGCTTCCAGCGGGCTTCGCACACGCAGGGGTGCGGGCCGCCGCCGATCTCGGCCGCCGTGCGCTCCCGGGCCCACGCTTCAAAGCCTGGCCCGTCGAGCTTGAGCTGGTCGGCGAGTTCATTGAGGCGTCTGCGCTGCCAGCCCGCGAAGACGGCGTGGAACTCGCCGGGGAATGAGGGATCGTGGCCACGGGCGACGTTGACCCAGTAGGCGAGTTCATCGCGGAACTTGGCGGTGGCGGCGGGGTTGGCGGCGCCGTCGGGGGTCGTGGCCCGGCCCGTCTGGAGGCTGCCGCGCCAGTGGATCTCGACGGGCGATGGAGGTGCGGCGGCGCGCTCGAAGGCCTTGATCTCGATGAGGTCGAGGCGGCGGTGGATGTCGGCCAGGCCCGGCCGCAGGAGGCGGGCGGCCAGCTGCTTGAGTAGGTGCTTCAACGAGTTCAACCGCGCTCATCTCCGGAGGCACCGAACGCAGAGGCCGCGGGGAGCGCAGAGAGAAATCCATGTTCCTTTCTCTGCGTCCTCTGCGGTCTCTGCGTTCGTTGCCTCCAATCTCGACTTCTATCTCACCTTGCGGAGCAGCCCGCGGTACTCGCCGTACGCCTGCGGGTGGCTCTTGTGATCACTGATGCGGTCCTTGACGGGCTCGAAGCCCTCGGACCGCAGCAGATCGCGCAGCCGGGCCTCGTTGAAGGGGTTGGGGTGCATGTGGTCCTTGTATTCCATGAGGTCCACGAGGAGCCACATGAAGCCGCCGGGGGTGAGGAGACGGTTGCACTCGCGGACGACAGCGCGGGGATCATCCACGTGGTCGAGGCAGTTCTCGAGGACGACGATGTCGGCGAAGCCGGAGGGGAGGGGGACGGCCTCGCCGGGGGAGGAGAGGTAGGTGACCTGGTCGCAGTGGACGTCCTTGGGGAGGAGGTCCTCGGCGGTGTAGCCGTCGGCGAGCGGGTCGACCGCTACCGCGCGGCGCCACTGAACGGTGGCGATGGAGGGGTACGGGCCCGCGCCGATCTCGACGGCGGAGCGGTCGCGGCACCAGGCGAGGAGCTCGGGGGTGAAACCGGTTTCGGGCTGGGGCTGGGGGCCGGGGAGGGAGAGGAAGCGGCCCAGCTCGCGGATGCGGTCCTTCTGCCAGCCGCCGTAGACCTGGTCGAACTTGCCGCCGATGGTGCGTTCGGCGGATTTCTTCACACAATCTTGCCAGAAGGCGAGTTCATCGCGGTACTTGGCGGTCATGGCGGGGACTTCGCGCCCGGCGGCGTCGATGGCGTGGCCGGAGAGGCCGCCCCGCCAGCAGGCGAAGCCGGAGGGGGCGTGCGGCCCGGAGGAGGGGGTCGAAAGGGCGGCTTCGAGGCGTTCGAGGCGCCGGTTGACGTCGAGGAGGCCCGGACGCATGGCGCGATACATGACGTTCTTGACGTGGTCTTTGAGCATGGGACCTCTGGGCTGTACCCGCGGCTACGGGCGGGCGGGCCCGGCCGGGGGGATGTGGGGAAACGGTACGAGGGCGGGCAGAAGTCGGCCACGGGCGGGTATCCGCATTCATGCGGGGTGGGTAGAATTGCCGATGGCGTCGGGCGTGAGCGATGCACCTATCTTCCGCGCGTCCGGGCCCACATTGCGGCTGGCCTCGTCGGGATCGACCGATGAGGGGCCGAGCAGGATCCGCCTGATGGACCTTCCCCAGGACCTTCCCGTCCCCCCGCCCGATGCCGCGCGCAGCGCGGGGTTTGCCGACCAGCGGGTGGCGCAGCTGAAGCGGAGGCTGATCCGCGAGGCGACGATGTCGATCGGCATGCTGGAGACGTCGCTGGATGCGCTGTGGCGGATGGATGTGGACACGGCGCGTGAGGTGACGAGGTACGACGACCGGATCGACCGCGAGGAGGTGCAGATCGAGCAGGAATGCCTGAGGATCCTGACGCTGCAGCACCATTTCGCGCGCGAGTTCCGGGTGATGACGTTCATCCTGAAGGTGAACACGGACATCGAGCGTGTGGCCGACCACGCGTGCTCGATCGCCAAGATCGTGCTGAAGATCCGGCCGCCCGCGCCGGCGTGGCCGACGGCGCTGGTGGAGCTGGGGGAGCGGGTGCCGATGATGTGCCACACGCTGATGCGGGCGGTGCTGGATGAGGATGTCGAGGCGGCGCGGGGGCTGGTGAGCTCGGACGAGACGATCGACAACCTGGACAAGCGGCTGTTCGAGGAGGCGGTGGACCTGATGGCGCGGGAGCCGACGAACCGCGACGCCCTGGCGAACGGGGTGCTGATCCACCGGATCGGGCGGGAGCTGGAGCGTGTGGGCGACCTGATGTGCAACATCGCCGAGGATGTGGTGTACCTGGCGACGGGGGACATCATCCGGCACGCGGGCAAGCTGCGGGCGCGGGCGTGAGCGGGTGAGCGGCGATCGCGCGAGTCCGGGTTGATTTGCCGGGCCGCGGACCCTCCCTTCGCCCGCGCCGGCCGACTACACTCCCCGTTCCGGCGCGGACCTGGTGGGGTCTCGCCGGACCAGGCCCGGCGTCCGCCGAGGCCGGAATCTCCCGCCGTCATGTCCGAGTGACCGACCATGTCATCCGCTCACGATCCGTCGCAGCCGTCCCATTCCCATTCCGATCCTTCGGGCATCACGGCCGAGATGAATGCCGAGATCGAGGCCGCCATGAAGGACATGGACGCGGCCGCGCGTGAACATCTGTCGGGCGGGCCGGCGGGGAAGGCGGCCGGGCCCGGCGCCGGGGGGGCGGCCAAGGCGCCGATCCGCGGGCCGCGGCTGGTGCAGGCCGGTCGCGAGCAGCGGCCCGGCAAGGTGGTGTCGGTCGGCCCGACGGATGTGTTCATCGAGTTCGGGCCCAAGGAGCTGGGGGTGATCCCGCGGCTGCAGTGGCCCGACGACAAAGACCTTCCGGCGAAGGATGATGTGATCGACGCGGTGGTGAGCAGCCGTGATTCGGACGGGCTGCTGGTGTGCTCGCGTCCCGGGGCGGTGCAGAAGGCCGACTGGGAGCTGCTGGAGCCGGGGCAGGTGGTCGAGGGCCGTGTGACGGGCGTGGTGCAGGGCAAGACGGGCAACGCGGCCGGGCTGGAACTGGAGGTCGCGCACCACCGGGCGTTCATGCCGGCGTCGCAGATCTCGCTGGACCACGTGAAGGACCTTTCGATCTACGTGGGCGAGAAGATGACCTGCGAGATCGCGCGGGTCGATCGCTCGGGCAAGGGCAACATCATCCTCTCGCGGCGGAACCTGCTCCAGAAGGAGAAGGCGGAGCGGGCCCAGAAGATGAAGGAGACGCTGCAAGAGGGCCAGACGCTGGAGGGCACGGTCCGCAAGATCATGCCGTTCGGGGCGTTCGTGGACATCGGCGGCGTGGATGGGCTGGTGCACCTGTCGGACATGACGTACGACCGGGCCGGGTTCGGCGAGAAGGCGGTCGCCAAGTACGTCACCGAGGGGCAGAAGGTGACGGTGCGGATCCTGAAGCTGGACTGGGAGCAGGACCGGATCTCGCTGGGCATCAAGCAGGTGCAGGGCGACCCGTTCGCCACGGCGATCAATGCGATCACCGAGGGCGCCGAGATCACGGGACGGGTGACCAAGATCCTGGAGTTCGGGGCGTTCATCGAGGTGCAGCCCGGCGTCGAGGGCCTGGTGCACATCTCGGAGCTCGACCACAAGCGGGTGGCGCGGGTTGACGACGTCGTGAAGCAGGATGAGATCGTCCGGGCCAAGGTGCTGAAGGTGGACCCGGAGACGCGGCGGATCTCGCTGAGTCTCAAGGCCCTCAAGCCGCTGCCGGAGATCAGCCTGGGCTCGGGCAAGCCGGGCGCGGGCGGGCGCAAGGGCCGCGGCGAGGGCGGGCGGAGCGCCGAGGAGATCCTGAAGGAGACCCCGGCGCTGCGGCGGATGCGCGAGCAGGCCCGGAACATGAAGTTCAAGGGCGGGCTGAGCTGATCGACAGCTGAAGACGAAAATGCAGCACCCACCCCGCGACCGGGGTGGGTGCTTTGCTTGGTACGGGCGAGATCAGTACGGGCGGTACATGCCCATGCCCATGGAGCCGTAGGGCTGGAGCTGGATCGAGCTTCGCTGGCCCGTCGCGGGGTTGTTGCGCTGCACGACCGTGGGGTTGCGGAGCGGGTTGTACATCGTGGACGCCAGGGGGTCGACGTAGGTGCCCATGCCGGTGCGGCTGGCGGAGATGACGCCGGAGCCGCCCGGCGTCTGGTAGCGGTAGGACTGCGTGGGGGTCGAGTAGGAAAGGGGGGCGCGGTAGGTGGGTGTGGCGATGCCGTTGGCGTAGCCCGCGCTGTAGGCCCGGCCGATGGACTGGGAGTTCGCGAGGGTCCCGGGGCGGTACGTCGGGGCGTTGAGGCCGAGGCTTCCGGAGCGTGTGCTGGCGTCGAGGACGTGCCCGCCCATGACCTGGTACTGGGCGACCGCGGCGCCGGCGAGCAGGAGCACGAGGAGGGGCGCGGCGGCGCGCCGACGCGGCCCGCGCGGCGATCGTTCATGGAGGATGTGGTTCATTGTGGAACCTCGCGCTTACTTCTTGATGGAGATGAGTTCGGCTTCGACCAAGAGGGGCTCGTTGGGCCCGACTTCGTCATCGCGGCCCGCGAGGCCGAAGGCGGCGGCGGGCGGGATGACGGCGCTGACGCGTTCGCCCGGGTGCATGGCGGCGATGAGGCTTCGGGCGCCCGGGAGCAGCCCGGCGGTGTCGACTTCAAGTTCGACGCCGTGGGCGACCTGGCGACCATCGGCGAGGGAGGCGTGGAAGGTGACGATGACGGTCGCGGCCTGGCCCGCAGGCTCCCCCTCGCCGGCCCGGACGATGCGGTAGACAACGCCGGAATCGAGCTTGCGGGCCCCTTGGACGGCGGCGAGCTGGTCGATGAGCGATTTGGCGCGGGCGGCGTTGGCATCGGCCAGGGCGCGGAAAACAGGGTCGGTCTTGTAGCGTTGCTCGGCCCGGCTCTCGGCTACGCGGCGGTGGAGTTCGGTGAGGATGCGCTTCATCTCGGCTTCGGAGAGACGGGTGGCGGCGCCGTTGAGGCCGTCGGTGAGGCCGGCGATGAGTGCGGCCCGGTCGAGGTCGACGGCGTCGTCCTTGAGGGACCGGGCCAGGTCGCGGCCCGTCTCAAAGCCGATGGCGTAAGACGCATCGGCCTTGTCGGGAGCCATTTTGTCCGGAGCGGTCTGGGAGGGAAGGGCGGGACGATCGCCGAGGGTTGCGGCGGCGAGGCCCGCGCTGACGATCAGGGCCGCGACTGCGATGAATCGCTGCGGGATGGAGGCGGTACGTGACATGTGCGGCATGTGGAGTTCCTCTCGCGCGGCCCGGCTGTGCCCCGTGCACGGAGGGCCGAAGGTATGTGCCGGAGAGCATAGCCGAGGGCGGCCCGGGGCTGCGCTGGAGTCTCAACTCGTCCGCCGGGCGCGGGGGGAAGCACCGCATTGAGGGCGGGATGCTGATGGACCTCGGCAGAGGCGGCGGACAGGATGGCGTGAGGGAGAGCAGTTCGTCCCGCGGTTCGCCGGCATTGGCCGGAGGACCGCGGGACGGCGCGGGCGGGGATGTGCGGTCAATCCCAAGGCCTGAGCTCGGCGGCGGCGTGGATGATCGCGGCGATCCGGGGATCGGCGGCTGATTGAAGGTCAACGACCGGGATGAACCGTTTCATCTTGGCCTTGCCGCGGAGAAGGCGGTCGGGGTCGGGCAGGGCTGCGCCGTGGATGAAGGAGAGCGAGACCCGGCCGCGGCGGACCTCGATGAAGCAGATGTTGCCGCCGATCGAGCCGAACCAGGCATCGGCGTGGTAGTAGCACAGGGCGCGGAACTTGATGGCCTCGGCCGCGGAGGGCGCAGCGCGGAGCACGGCCCGACGCAGGGCGCCGACGAGCCGGCGCGTGGCGGCGGATTCAAGCACGAGGTGATCGGCGAGGCGCCGGGGCGGGAGGCGGGGCGGGCTGGGTGTTGGGCTCACGCGTCGGAATCCCGGCGGCGCGGGCCCGCCATTCAGCACCCGGCATCGTAGAGATTCAGGAACTCGAGGTAGTCGGCGAAGTCGACCAGGCCATCCTGGTTGAAGTCCACGCTGGGATCCTGGGTGTCGTAGCGGTTCAGGAACTCCAGGTAGTCGGCGAAGTCAACAAGTCCATCCTGGTTCAGGTCGACCACGCAGGCCACCGTGCCGCCGAGAACGAGGGCGCGGTTGTCACCGAGCGAGAAGTACATGTGGGCGCCGCGCATCCACCAGAAGGTGCCGCTGGTGCCGGTGGGGCTCTGGGCCCACCCCCAGGTCGCGTAGGGGACCGGCGTCAACCCGACGACCGAGATGAAATACCGCAGGCCCGGCTGGAAGGCGACGGGCTCGGTGAGATCGACGGTGAACTCGTACAGGCCGCCGGCGACGGCGCGGACGGTCGGGGCGGGGTAGGTGCCTTCGCTGATCGGGCCGCTGCCCGGGCGGAACATATCGGGCTGGGAGGCGATGGTGCCGGGGTCCTGGTTGTAGAAGGAGAGCTGGAAGCCCAGGGGCGGGAGGGCATCCCCCCACCACTGCACGCGGGTAACGGTGGCAGCCTGCGTGAGGGTGAAGTTCTCCCAGGCGATCGCGTCGGAATCGAGATCATCGTGGCCCGTCGGGTCAACCCAGAGCTGGGAGGCCCGGCGGGTGCCCCCGCCGGCCGTGGGGAGCTGAGTGTAGAGCGTTGTCTGGGCGAGGGCCGCGACGGCGGGAATTACGAGCGCCGAGATCGCGGCGAGCGAGCGGAGCGAGGAACGGCCGGTCTGGTTCATGGATGACCTCAGGGTTGGGATGGCACTGGCGCAGGCGATCGGCGCCCCTGGCGGACGGTCCGAGCGTCTGTGGGAGTATCGCGGCCGGGAGCTGCGGCGGACAGAAGGGAAGTTCGACATTCGCCGGCACCGATGCGCGGGATTTCCCGGCTGGCGGATGGCTACGCCGGGGTTTTCCTGTCAGCGGCCCGGCTCGTCGGTGAGCAGGCCCAGCTCGATGGCCAGCCGGACGAGGTCGGCGCGTTCCTTCAACCCCAGCTTCTTCATGAGGCGGGCTCGGTAGGACTCGACGGTCTTGACGCTGAGCCCGATCTCATCGGCGATGCGCTGATTGGTGAACCCCCGGGCCACAGCGCGGAGGACTTCCAGCTCGCGCTCGCTGAGCGAATCGATGGGCGATTTCCCGGGAGACTGGGCGTGGGGGAAGAGGATCGACTCGAGGGTCGCGGCGTCACCGACATCGATGAAGACGCGGCCGCGGGCCACAGCGCGGATGGCGGAGATGAGTTCGGTGTCGGCGGCGCTTTTGTTTACGTAGCCGGCGGCGCCCATGGCGATGGCGGTGCGGACGTAGGCGGGGTCGTCGTGCATCGTCACCACGATGATGCGGGCCTTTGGCGCGGCGGCCCGGAGCCGCTCGACGGAGGCGACGCCGGACGGGCCCGGCATGGAGAGATCGAGGCAGATGACCTGGGGCTGGGTCTTGGCGGCGATGTCGAGGGCGTCGCGGAGCGAACCGGCTTCGCCGATGACCTGCAAGTCGGGCTGGCCCGAGATCAGGAGGCGCAGGCCGCTGCGGACGAGGGCGTGATCATCCACGATCAGGATGCTGATTGGACTCATTGAGCGCTGCCCCCGGTAACCACGCGGAGATCGTAGTGCCGGGGCCGGGCCCGGACGCTGCCCGGAAGGAGCCGTCGAGCAGAACGACGCGTTCGCGCATACCGCGGAGGCCCAGGCCCGGCGCTGGCCCGGGGAGCTGGGCATCTTCCGGGAGGCCTCGGCCATCATCGCTCACCTCCACGAGCAGGCCGCCCTCCTCCGGGAGCGCGCGGACGCGGATGCGGGTGGCATCGGCGTGGCGCAAGGCGTTGGCGAGGGCTTCCTGGACGATGCGATAGGCAGCGATCTGCACCTCGCGCGACAGGCCCGTCTGTGGGATGCGGAGATCGCGGGTGATCTGGATCCGGCCGGAAGCGGCGAGGTCTTCGCAGAGGCGGTCGATGGCCGGGCCGAGCCCGAGGTCGGCGAGGACGCCGGGGGCGAGGCCGCGGGCGAGGCGCCTGGCGGCTTCGAGCGCATCGGCGGCGATGCGGCGGGCTTCCTCGGCCCGGCGCCGGGCGGTATCCAGGGAATCGGCCTCGGTGACGGAGCGGAGGGCGAGGAGGACGGCGGTCTGCTGCTGGCCGAGTTCATCGTGAAGGTCGCGCGCGAGGCGGGCGCGTTCTTCCTCCTGGGCCCGCAGGAGGCTGGCCAGGAGTTCACCCCGCTCGCGGACGAGGCGCTGCAGCGGCCGGGCCAGCACGAACCACAGGACGGGCAGCAGGATGGCGATGAGGACAACGGCATCGAGGAACGACAGCAGTAGGGCGCGGGCGGAGTACGGGCCCGGCGCGGAGATCGCGAGCATGATCGCCGCCTCGACGGCGAAGGCGACGGCGAGAACCAGGAGCAGGATCCGCACGGGGGAGACCGCGGCGGAGGCCGCTTGCCGGGAGCGTCGGGGCATCGGGGCATTGTTGCACATGCCGGCGGTGCGTGGGATTCCTCAGGGATTCGCGGCGGGCTCCGCGTGGTGGGGCGCGGGCGAAACGGGCCCGGCGCCGCTGTCGGTGTCGCGGGGTGTGAACACGCGATAGAGGGCCGGGAGCACGACGAGCGTCAGCAGCGTGCTGGAAAGGAGGCCGCCGACGACGACGGTGGCGAGGGGGCGCTGCACCTCGGCGCCGGTGCCGCGGGCGAGGGCCATCGGCAGGAAGCCCAGGGAGGCGACGAGGGCGGTCATGAGCACGGGCCGGAGCCGGACGAGGCATCCGCGCAGGATCGCGGCATCGCGGGGGACACCGCTTCGGCGGAGGTCGTTGATGAACGAGACCATGACGAGCCCGTTCAGCACCGCGACGCCCGAGAGGGCGATGAATCCCACCGCCGCGGAGATCGAGAAGGGCATGCCCCGGAGCCAGAGGGAGACGATCCCGCCCGTGAGGCCCAGCGGTACTGCGCTGAAGACGAGCAGGGCGTACTTCACACTCTTAAAGGTGCTGAAGAGCAGCACGAAGATCAGGAAGAAGCACAGCGGGACCACCACGGCGAGCCGGGCCTTGGCGGCTGCGAGGTTCTCGTACTGGCCGCCCCACGCGAGCCACTGGCCCGACGGGAGGGGGATGCGGTCGACGGCGGCCTGGGCTTCCCGGACAAAGGAGCCGAGGTCGCGTCCGCGGACGTTGCACTGGACCACGATGCGGCGTTTGCCGTTCTCGCGGCTGATCTGGTTGACACCCTCGGCGATGCTGATGCGGGCCAGCTGGCCCAGCGGCATGAAGCCCAGCTCGCCGGTGTGGACATCGTGGCCGGCGAGCGTCCGGGCGGGCATCAGGTCGGCGGGCTGGGCTTCTTCACGGACCGCGGGGAGGGGGATCGGGAGGCCGTCGAGCACATCGATCCGGCCGCGCAGCGAATCATGGAGGCGGATGACGAGGTCGAAGCGGCGGTCGCCCTCGAACACCTGCCCGGCGTGGGCGCCGCCGATGGCGGAGGCGACGACGGCCTGGACATCGTGAACGGACAGGCCGTATCGGGCGATCGCGGCGCGGTCGACATCGACGGTCATCACGGGAAGGCCCTGCGTCTGCTCGATCTTGAGGTCGGCGGCGCCCGGGGTGCCCGCGAGGGCCTCGAAGATCCGGGCCGCGCTTCCCTCCATGGTGGTGAAGTCATCGCCGTAGATCTTGACGGCGACATCGCCGCGCACGCCGGAGATCAGCTCGTTGAACCGCATCTGGATGGGCTGGGTGAACTCGTAGTTGTTGCCCGGGATCCGCGCGACCGTGCGCTCGATCAGTTCGACCAGCCTGCCCTTGCGGCCCGCGGCCCGCGGCGCTTCGCCGTGACCGTGGCCATCGCTTTCCGGGGCGTGGACGGAGGGCGCGGCGGCGGAGGCGGCGGCGATCGCGCGCTCGATCTCGGCCTCGCTGCGCCATTGCTCGACCGGCTTCAGGATGATGAAGGTGTCGGAGACGTTGGGGGGCATGGGGTCGGAGGCGAGCTCGGCGGTGCCGGTCTTGGAGTAGACGAAGGCGACTTCGGGGATAGAGGCCACAGCGCGCTCGACATCGGACTGCAGCGCCTGCGACTGGGAGAGGGAGGTGGAAGCGATGCGCATCGCGTGCATGGCGATGTCCTTCTCATCCAGCGTCGGCACGAACTCCTGGCCGAGGCGCGTGAACAGGGCGGCCGAACCCGCGAAGGCCAGGACCGCCGCGGCGATGACGGGCCAGCGGAATCGCAGGGCCATTCCCACAGCGGGCTCATAGCAGGACTTGGCCCAGCGGATGAGGAACATTTCCTTCTCCGCGACACGGCCCCTGATGAGGATGGCGACCATGGCCGGGATGAAGGTGAGCGAGAGCACGAACGCGGCGATGAGGGCGAAGATGACCGTGATGGCCATGGGGTGGAAGAGCTTGCCCTCGACCCCGGTCAGCGCCAGGAGCGGGAAATAGACCGTGATGATGATCGCCTGACCGAAGACCGAGGGCCGGATCATCTCCTTCGACGCGAGCATGACCTCGTGCAGGCGCTCCTGGAGGGAAAGCAGGCGGCCCTCCCGGTGCTGCCGCTCGGCCAGCCGGCGCAGGCAGTTCTCGACTGTGATGACGGCGCCGTCGACGATGAGCCCGAAGTCGATGGCTCCGAGCGACATGAGGTTCCCGCTGATGCGGGACTGGACCATGCCCGTGGCGGTCAAGAGCATGGAGAGGGGGATCGCCAGCGCGCAGATGATCGCGGCCCGGATGTTGCCGAGGAGCAGCAGCAGGACGACCATGACGAGCACCGCGCCTTCGAGCAGGTTGGTGCGGACGGTGGCGATGGTGGCATCGACGAGGCGGGTGCGGTTGAGGACGGTCTTGGCCCGGATGCCGGGGGGCAGGGTGCGCTGGATTTCCTCCATGCGCAGGGCGACGCGGGCCGCGACCTCGCGGCTGTTGGCGCCCAGCAGCATGATCACGGTGCCGACGACGACTTCTTCGCCGTTCTCGCTGGCCGAGCCGGTGCGGAGCTCGCGTCCCACGCCGATTCCGCCCGGGGCGACGATGTCGCGCACGTGGACGGGGACACCCTTGCGGGAGCCGACGGCGATCGCGCCGAGCTGGTCGATGCTCTCGATGCGGCCCGTCGCGCGGACGAGGTAGGACTCGCCCTTGTGCTCGACGTAGCCCGCGCCGGTGGAGACGTTGCTCTTTTCGATGGCCTCGATGACCTCGGAGAACGTGAGCCCGTAGGCGACGAGCTTCATCGGGTCGGGCTGGACGTGGTACTGCTTGACGTAGCCGCCGATGGCGTCGACGCCGGCGACATCCTTCACGTTTCGGAGCTGCGGGCGGATGATCCAGTCCTGGACCTCGCGCAGGTACGCGGCTCGCTCCAGATCGGTCGTCAGTGCGCGTCCTTCGGGGGTGCGATAGGAGCCATCCTTCTGCCAGCCCGGGGCGCCGTCGACCGCGACAGCGCCGTCACCGCGCGGAGTCTCGTACTCCACCGTGTACATGTAGATCTCGCCCAGCCCGGTGGCGATGGGGCCCATGACCGGGTCTACGCCGGGCGGCAGCGATTCCTTGGCCTCGCCGAGGCGCTCGGCGACCTGCTGGCGGGCGAAGTAGATGTTGACACCATCATCGAAGATCGCGGTCACCTGGGCGAACCCGTTGCGGGAGAGCGAGCGCGTGGATTCCAGGCCCGGGATCCCGGCGAGCGCATTCTCGATCGGGAACGTCACCTGCTTTTCCACTTCGAGGGGCGAGAGCGAGGGGGCGAGGGCGTTGATCTGGACCTGGTTGTTGGTGATGTCCGGGACGGCATCGATGGGGAGCTTCCGGAGGGAGATCACACCCAGGCCCGCCGCCATGACGGTGAGCAGCACCACGAGCCAGCGGTTGCGGATCGAGAAATGAAGGACGGATTCGAGCATGCTGAGACCTCGGATGGAGAACGGGAGAGGTGGTCTTCGACGGATCGGCCCGCTCGCTGATCAGTGCTGGTGGCCCGCCGAACCCTTGCCGAGCTCGGCCTTGAGGATGAAGCTTCCCGCCGCGACATATCGCTCGCCCTCGCTCAGCCCGGCGAGCACCGGAACGAGTCCGCCGATGGGCTTTCCGGCGGTGATCGCACGCCTCGTGAAGGTGTTGGGCTCGCCTTCAACGGGGATGAAGACCGCTGCGGAACCCTCGACGGTCTGCACGGCCTCATCCGGCACGGCGATGACTTCGGGAGCCTGGCCCGGCTGCGCATCCGTTACGGCGAGCTCGACCTGCACGAACATGCCGGGCCTGAGCGCGAGCGAGGCCGCGGGGACCTCGATGCGGGCCTGGACGGTTCGCGTCACGGGATCGACGAGGGGGGAGATGTAGCTGACGGCGCCTTCGTGGGCTGCGCCATTGGTTCCTGCCGTGACCTTGGCGGTCGCCTCGATCGTCACCTCGTGCAACCGGGCTTCGGGGATCTCGGCCAGCACCCAGAGGGTGCGGGTGTCGGCCAGGACCATGAGCGCTTCGCGCTCCGGGCCCACCATCTCGCCCAGCGTGACCTCGCGCTGCACGACGTGTGCATCGATCGGCGCGGTGATGGTGTATCGCGGGTCGATCTCGCCGGTCCGGGCCAGCTGCTCGATGGCGGGCTGCGTCATCCCCAGGAGGTGCAGGCGGTTCTCGACGCCGATGACGGCGGTTTCCGCTGCTTTCTGAGCGGCGATGGCGGCCTTGTACTCGGCTTCACGGCGCTGCACCTCCGTGAGCGAGATGCCCTGGGATTGGTCGTGGAGGCCCTTGGCCCGCTCCCACGCCACTCTCGCCAGTTCGATTCCCGGCGCCGCTGTTTCGACCATCATGCGCTTCTGGAAGTACTCGGCCTGCGCCTCGCCGAGTTCGGGGCTCTCCACGATCAGGAGCACATCTCCCGCCTTGACCGCATCCCCCAGACGAGCCTTGATCTCGATGGCCCGTCCAGGAAGAGGCGAGCCGACATGCGCGGTCGCCTCCGCGTTGAACGCCACGCGGGCCGGGGTGTGGAACGTGGCTTGGAGCAGCCGCTTCCGGGCCGGTTGGACCTTGATGCCGTACCGCTCGATCGCCTCGGCCGAGAGCACCACCTCATCGGCGTGGGCTTCCCCTTCGCCGTGGTCGTGGTCATCGTGGTCACCATGTTCATCGTGCTTGTGCTCATCGGGAGCAGCGGACTGCGGTTCGGCGTGGTCGTGCCCGTCGTCGTGCGCGTGCTTGTCGGGCTCGGCGGCCTTCTTGCAGCCGGCGCTGAGACCGATGCTGATCATTGTTGCGGCCAGTGGAACGAGTCCGAATCTCAGAAGACGTGAAGTCGTCATGGTGTCTGCTCCGGAGGGGCTTGTCGGCCCGTGAGTTGGAAGCGGATGGTCAGTGCTGTGCGGTGACGGGGGGTTCGGCCGTGGCCGGCTGCGCTGCGGCGACGCCGATCGCGCGGGCGACGCCCGGCCCGCCGACTGCACGCTGCAGCCGGACGCGGGCCATCGTCGTCTGCTGCGCGACCTCGATCTCGCGGGCTTCTGAGGCCCGCAGATCGTGCTCGGCGAGGAAGAGCGATGTGACATCCGACTGGCCGGCCCGGTAGGCATCCTCGGCCTGCTGGCGGCGCTGCCGCTGCAGCGGGATGAGATCATCGCGGACGCGGGTCAGGTTGGCCTGGCACGCCGCGAGCGAGCGGTACGCGGTGCGAACCTCTTCCACGACTTCTCTGCGGACCCGGACCAGGTCGTGGCGGGCCTCGAGGCGTTCCGCGGAGATGCGGGCGGCCCGCGCCTGCCCCATATCGAAGATCGGGATCGGTGTTGAGATCGCCGGGCCCGTGGTCCAGTCACCATCCTTCTGCGTATCAACGGCGATGCTCGCATCCTCCCACGGATGCAGCGTTGCCAGGGCCTGCTCATCGCCGAGGGCGGCGAGCTTCCAGATGGCGCTCTGGATCTCCGGGCGATGGAGCATCGCGGCGTCGACCCAGTGGGCTTCGGGCTGGTTGCTGACGTCCGGAGCCGACCAACTGTCGAGCATCCACGAAGCCGTGCCCGAGGGCTCTCCGACCAAGCGGGCCAGGCGGAGGCGGTCCTCCTGCCGCCGTCGCTGCGCCTCGGCGATCTCGACCTCAAGCTCAACGCGCTGCGCCTGGAGCGTGCTGAGGTCGCCGCGTGTGCCTTCGCCCGCCTCGAGCCGGCGTGCGGCGACGGCTTCCAGCTTACGGAGCAGCTCGAGGCGCCCCTCGAACAGCGGCAGCAGACGATCATCGGCCTGGGCTGAGGCGTAACGCTCCTCGACCTCGGCGATCACGTCGATCACGACCGCGACGGCTTCGGCGGCGGCGCTGCGGAGCCTGTGATCGGCGGCGCTGGCCCGGCGGGGCGCCTGAAGCGTGCGGATGAGGTCCTGGGCGAGCGAGGCCTCGATCTGCGGTTCGCCCGGGCCCCATCGGACGACCACGTTCAGGATCGGGTTGGGAAGCAGCCGCTCCTGGTCGGCATCGGCCATGGCGATCCGAACGCGTGCGAGCGCCGCCTGCAGCGCGGGGTCGGAGAGCACGGCCCGGCGGACGGCATCGGCGAGCGGCAGGACGGACCCGGCGTCGGGCTCATCGACTTCGAGCACACCGGTGCGAAGGACGACCGGCTCCTGGAGGCCCGCCGAAAAGGCAATGGTGGCTTCGGTCGCCGGATCGGGACGGGCGCTATGGCAGCCGGCGGCGACGAAGATTGAAACAATGGATGGGCCCAGCCCGGCGAAGACCCTTCGCGCGGGTGGGCGAGCGCAGTGCGACATGCTGCTCCTCGCTTGCGTATGGCTCGGTTAAGTTGAAGAGTTTGGGGCGGGCGCGATTGACCGCGTTTCCGCGCACGGGGGCTTCATGCGGGCGGGAAGCCCGGGGCGGGGTCGGTCCGCTGCTAGACGATGAGGATGACCGACCGCAGGCGTGCGGTCATGTCGGGCGGCCGGGCCGGGCGATCCGCGCCGCGCGCACACGCCGCTGGCGGAGTTGAGAACCAGGGCGGATCGAGCACCGCCATGACGATCGGAGGGAGGATGTGCGGGATATCGATCGGGCGTGATGCCGAGTGTGCCTGCGACTGGCCCGGCTGCACCGGAGTGTCTTCGCACGGGGCCGGGGACGGCTGCGGGTCATCGCCGCGGGGGTCCGAGGGCTGGCCCGCGGGGGTGCAGCCTGATCCTTCGACCTGCTCGCAGCCCCATTCCAGGCGGGCAGCGCCGCCGTCATCCCGGCAGATGACCATGCCGGCCTGGCCCAGGAGGCAGCCGAGGCCGATGCAGATCAGCAGGAGCCACCGGGCCGGCGATGTCGTGGTCATATCTCGCATCTGGCTGGCAGCATCATACTCGGGCGAGAGCGACCGGGAAATCGGCGAAGCTTCTTCTGGCGGCACGCCGCAATGGCGGAGGCGCCCGAGCCGGACATGCAGAATTCAAAGCCGCGGCGTATCCTTCGCAGCACCCGGCCCGGGCGGAGAGATCGCATGAGCAACATAGAGGTGACGGGCCTGTACGCGGCTGCGCTGGGATCGGCGCTGCTGGCCGGGGGGTTCTTCGCGTTTTCGACGTTCATCATGCCGGCCCTGGCCCGGCTGCCGTCGGCGGCCGGGATCGCCGCGATGCAGTCGATTAATGTCGTGGTGCTCCGGTCGCTGTTTCTGGTGGTGCTGATGGGGACGACGGCGCTGTGCGCGGTGCTCGCGGCGGCGGCGTTGATACTGCCGTCGGGCCCGGCCGACGGGTACTGCCTCGCGGGGTGCGTGGCGGAGGTCCTGGGTGTCATGGTCGTGACAATGGTCGGCAACGTTCCCCTGAACAACCAGCTCGCCGGCGTTGAGCCGGGCTCGGTGGCAGGCGAAGCGATCTGGCGCCGGTACCTGCGGAACTGGACGCTCTGGAATCACACGAGGGCGCTCGCGGGGCTGGCGGCCACGGGCGCGTTCATCCGAGCGATCAGCGCCTGAATCGCCGGTGGCGCGGAGCGCGCCGTCGCATCGCATGTGCGAACTTTCATCGCGGTCTCACGCCGGGCTCACCGCGGGGGAGGATCATGTGGTCACACACTCCGGAGGATCGGACATGCAAGAGGGACTGCGGGGAGGCCTTGCGGCGTTGGGGGCCTGGAAGCTCGGCGGCGGGATCATCTCGACCATCTTGGTTTTCCTGCTCCTGTATTGGCTTCTCGGAAGGTTCTAGGAAGGTGCGGGCGCCGGCCCGAGAGTGAAGCATGCCCCGTCCCATCTGGAAAGGCCATATCAGCTTCGGGCTTGTCAACGTGCCCGTGCAGCTGCACGCCGCGGAGCGCCGATCGGACCTGCAGTTGCACCTGGTAGACAGCCGCAATCACGCCCGGATTCGTTATGACCGCGTCAACACGGAGACCGGGGAGGAAGTTCCTTGGAACGAGATCGTCAAGGGCTACGAGTACAGCGACGGCAACTACGTGATCCTTTCCGATGCCGAACTGAAACGGGCCGCGCCCGAAGTCACCAAGCGCATCGAGATCGAGGCGTTCGTCGCGCTTGCCGACATCGACATCCTCTACTTTGACCGGCCGTACTACCTCGAACCCGCCAAGGGCGGCGACAAGGGCTACGTGCTGCTGCGCCGGGCGCTGGCGGACACCGGGCGCGTGGGCATCGCCCGCGTGGTCATCCGCACGCGCCAGCACATGGCCGCGATGATCCCACATGGCGATGTGCTCGTGCTGGAACTGCTGCGGTACGCCCAGGAGATCGCATCCCCGGCCGATCTCAACATCCCCAGCGGGACATCCAAGGCCTCGGGGGTGACGCCGCAGGAGCTGAAAGTCGCTCGCACGCTCGTTGAAAGCATGGCGGCCGAGTGGGCCCCCGCGAAGTACCACGACGAATACCGTGATGCCCTCATGAAGTGGATCGACAAGCGCATCAAGTCGGGCCAGACGGAGCGGCTCTCCGAACCGCTCCCGCCCGAGGCCGAGGAACCACCCCCGACGCTCAACTTCATGGAGCTGCTCAAGAAGAGCCTGAAGCAGGCCCCGGCGCGCAAGGCACCGCCGCGGCCTGCCAAGCGGTCGAAGAAGCCGGCCAAGGCGAACACCGCGGGCCAACGTCGCCGGGCCGGTTGACCGGAGACCCTCATGAGCCTCCGGGCCTACGCACGCAAGCGGGATTTCACAAAGACGCGGGAGCCTGCGCCGCGCGCATCCCTGCCGAAGGCCAAGCCACAGCGGCGGTCGCGCGGCGGTCGTGCGGCGTCCGCGCCCCCGTCTGCGCTGCGGTTCGTCATTCAGAAGCACGACGCATCCCGGCTGCATTACGACCTGCGGCTGGAGCTGGATGGAGTGCTCAAGTCGTGGGCGGTGCCGAAGGGCCCATCGCTCAACCCCGCCGACAAGCGCCTGGCGGTGCAGGTCGAGGATCATCCCCTCGACTATGCCGATTTCGAGGGAACGATCCCGAAGGGGCAGTACGGCGGCGGGACCGTGCTCCTCTGGGATGAGGGACGGTGGACCCCGCTCGACAGCGATCCCGACAAGGCTTTGCGATCCGGGCGGCTGAAGTTCGGACTGAGCGGCCGGAAGCTGCATGGCGCGTGGACGTTGACGCGGCTCCGGGGCAACGACGAATCCGGAGACCGTGTCAACTGGCTGCTCATCAAGAGCCGGGATGAAGCCGCGAGCACAACCGCGGCCATCACCGAGGATGAGCCGTTGAGCGTGCGGACCGGACGGTCCCTCGACGACATCGCCGGGCCGAGCTCCCGCCGGACCCGCGCACCCCGCAAGCGGGCTCCGAAGCTCAATGCGGGAGACATCGCGGGCGCTCGGAAGCGGTCGATGGCTTCTGTCTACCGGCCGCAGCTGTGCACACCGTCCGACACCATTCCCGGCGGCGCGGGCTGGGTTCACGAGGTGAAGTTCGACGGATACCGGCTGCTCGCGCGTCGAACCCCCGCGGGCGTCCGGATCATCACCCGCGGCGGCAAGGACTGGACCTCGAAGTTCGGGCCCATCGCTGAGGCTATGGCCGCGCTCGACGTCGACAGCGCTGTGATCGACGGCGAGGCGGCGATCATGGATGCAGCGGGCAGATCGTCCTTCCAGGCCCTGCAGAAGGCCATCAAGCATGGTGATTATGGCCGGCTCACCTTCCACGTCTTTGACCTGCTGTACTGCGATGGCTTCGACCTGACCAGTTCGCCTTTGCTGGCCCGCAAAGCGCTGCTGCATCGCATCATCCCCGCGAACGGATCAACGCTGCGGTACAGCGACCACGTCGAGGCCGACGGGTCAACCGTGCAACGGGATGCGTGCCGGCTCGGGCTTGAGGGGATCATCTCCAAGCGCGGCGATGCTCCCTATGTGCAGGCCCGGTCACCCTCGTGGGTCAAGTTCAAGTGCGGGCTCCGGCAGGAGTTCATCATCGTCGGCTACACCGGCCCGACCGGAGGGCGGCGCCACTTCGGATCCCTGCTGCTGGCCGCCCATGATGGAGAGGACCGGCTGGTCTACGCGGGGCGCGTGGGGACAGGGTTTGACGAGGAATCGCTCGCGGACATCGCTGCGAGGCTGAAGCCGCTGGCGCGGGACGACTCGGGGCTCGATGTCGGCCCGTCCCGCGCGGAGGCCCGCGGCGTCCGCTGGGTTGAGCCGCGGCTGGTCGCCGAGGTTGCCCTCTCGCAGTGGACGGCGGATGCCCGGCTGCGGCATCCGACCTTTCACGGGCTGCGCGAAGACAAGCCGCCATCTTCGGTGCGATTCGAGGTCGCCCCGCCGGCATCACCCGCCGTTGCCGGAGAGCGGTCCCCGGCCCGTCGGGCCCGGAAGTCCGGCGCGGATGTTGCCGGCATCTCCATCTCGAATCCGGATCGCATCCTGTTCCCCGACGACGGGATTACGAAGCTGGATCTTGTCCGCTACCACGAGCAAGTGGGCGAGTTCATCCTGCCTCACGTTGTCGGTCGCCCGCTGTCGACTCTGCGCTGCCCGACGGGGCTGCGTTCGACCTGCTTCTTTCAGAAGCACCTGGGCACGACTCTTGCGGAACCGGTGAGGCCCATGCGCATCGCGGAGAAGGACGGCCCGGCCGAGTACATCAGCATCGACGACCTTGCGGGGCTCATCACGCTCGTTCAGTTCGGCGTTGTGGAGATCCATCCCTGGGGCTCGCGGAGCGTCGATGTCGAGCACCCCGACAGGCTGACGTTTGACCTTGATCCCGGCGATGGCGTCGCGTTCGGTGAGGTCAAATCGGCCGCCCGTCGCATCCGCGATGTGCTGACGGTCGTGAAGCTGCGATCCTTCGTGAAGACTTCTGGAGGCAAGGGGTTGCACGTCGTTGTTCCGCTGCGGCCGGTCTCGGGTTGGGAGGCGGCCCGGGCGTTCACCGCGGCCGTCGCCCGCCGCATGGCTGAAGATGAACCGGGGCGGTACACCGCCACCATGAGCAAGAGCAAGCGTGCGGGCCGGATATTCATCGACTACCTTCGCAACGGGCGTGGCGCCACTTCTGTCGCGGCGTATTCGCCGCGGGCCCGGCCCGGCGCCCCGGTTTCGATGCCCGTTTCATGGGATGATCTGGCCCGTCTCAAGCATCCGGCCCAGTTCACCGTGAAGAACGCGGTGGCGCACATCGCGAGACGGAAGCAGGATCCGTGGCGCGAGCTGGCGGGCCTCCGCCAGTCATTGCCCCGATAGCTGGCCGGCACCCCGGATCCTCCGTAGGATCGCGCACAAGAACGAACAGGGAGATGCACATGGCCAAGCACAGCCCGAAATCGAGCAAGATCACCGGCGATGATCGTCGCACCCAGCGCCAGACCGGTGAAACGCCGGCGCGGGGCGTTCTCAATCGCCCCAAGGGCGGGCCGGCGGGAGCCAACCAGGGCGGCGCTTCTCGCGGCGGCAGCCGCGTGGAGCCTTCCCATACTCGCCGGGCCGCCAAGCAGGACAGGAACAAGTCGTAAGGGCTGCGGCGGCCCGGCGGGTCAGGCCGACTCTTCATCCTGGAGTTCCCGGTTGATGGCGACCGCGGCGGTGGCGCCCTCCGCCGCCGCCACGATCACGAACTGCACATCGCGGTCCGCATCCCCCGCGAGGTACAACCCGGGCACGCCGGTGCACTGCTTGTTGTTCGTGGCCACCCCGCCATCTTCCCTGAACGCGCAGTTCAACATGCGCGGCAGATCGCTCCGCTGGATCTGGCCCGTGTTGAAGAACAGCGCATCACGCTGCAGCAACGGGCCCGATTCGAAGCGGACCTGCCGAAGCCGCCGCGTATCCCCGATCAGCTCCACTATTCGCTCTTGCCGGACGGCGATGCCGTTGCGTGCGGCCCGGGCCAGGTCTTCCGTTTCCAGAGGCTCGCCATCGGTGCACGCGACGACATCGGGGCTCCAGGTGCGCAGCGCGATCGCCAGGCCCAGAGCCGCCTTGCCCTTGCCGTACGCGGCGAGGCGTTCCTCGCGGTGCTCCCATCCGTCGCAGTACGGGCAGTGATGAACGCTGGAGCCGTACAGGGCATCGAGCCCGGGAAGGTCGGGCAAAAGGTCGACCACACCCGTTGCCAGGAACAACTTGCGCGAGCGGAGTGATTCAGCCCCGGCCACCTGAACCTCGAAACTCCCATCCTCGCGCCGCTCGGCGCCTGTGGCTTCGCCGCTGATCATCTTCACGCGGTAACGTTGCACATCGCGCCGGGCCAGATCGAGAAACTCCGCGGGCGGAATGCGGTCACGGGTGAGGTAGCCGTGCATCTCAACGGCCCGGCGGTTGCGGTGACGGGCGTTGTCGATCACTACGAGCGAGCGGCGGCACCGGGCCAGCACGAGGGCCGCCGACAGCCCGGCGGGCCCGCCCCCGATGATGATGACATCGAGCATCCGCGATGGTAGAGGCACCGGCGGGGAGTTGCGCGTTCAGAGGGCCGGACACTCGACGCCCGGCCCGCCGCATACCATCCGCGGCGTTGCGGATCCGGGCGCCGGGCACGGCTTTCGCGCACCCGCGGGGATTCTGATTGATGGCCCAGCGTCGGAAATGGCCGCGGTTCATAGCGGAGCTCGGGCGCGGGCTGCTGATGCTCATGGTGGCGCTGTGCAGCGCAGCGGGGTGCGGTCGGGCGGAGTCTCCGCGGCGCACCGAATCAATTATGGTTCTCGCGGCGGCGTCGCTGGCCGACGCCATGGGCGAGGTCGGCGCGGCATTTGAAGCTGACAACCCGGGTGTCAACGTGCGGTTCAGCTTTGCCGGTTCCAACCAGCTGCGGATGCAACTCGAGAACGGGTCGCCGGGCGATGTGTTCGCTTCGGCCGACCGTCGCCAGATGCTCGCTGCGCAGGCATCGGGCGTGGTTCAGCCCGCCACCATCCGGACATTCGCCGGCAACTCACTGGCGATCATCGTCTCCAGGACGAACCGAGCGGGTGTGAGCCGACTGACCGATCTGGCCCGGCCCGGTGTGCGCATCGTGGTGGCCGCCGATGCGGTGCCGGCGGGGAGCTATACCCGCCGAATGCTCGAGCGGGCGGGTGGCCTGGCGGAGTTCGGGCCCGGCTTCGTGCGGGCCTTTGAAGCCAATACCGTGTCGCGGGAAGAGAATGTCGCCGCTGTCGTTACAAAGGTTGTGCTGGATGAGGCCGATGCGGGGCTTGCCTATTTGAGCGATGCATCCGGGAGCCGGGCCGCGGACCTGATCGTCCTCCCGCTTCCGCCCGCGCTCGAGGAGCGGGCTGAGTACGTGGCGGCGGTGACTGCGCGGGCCGGGAACCCATCGCGGGCACAGCGGTTCGTTGAGTTTCTGGCGTCGGACAGGGCGTCGGCGATTTTGATTCGGCGCGGATTCGCAGCGCCGGAAACGGGTGCCCCATGAGTCGGCCCGGGCGTTCGTTGCTGCCGGCGCTGCTGGCGATGCCGCTGCTGCTGCTGCTGGTCGTGCCGGTGGCGATGCTGGTAGCCCGGGCAACTCCTGATGCGCTGCTCGGGGAGCTGCGGAACCGCGAAACGCTGAGCGCGATCCGCGTCAGTTTGTTGACCAGCACGGTCGCGCTGGCGGTGATCATCGTGCTCGGCACGCCGCTGGCGTACTGGCTCTCTCGCTCGCGCGGCCGGTTCGCGGCCATCGCGGGCACGCTGACGGACCTTCCCATCGTGCTGCCCCCTTCGGTCGCGGGCGTCGCGCTGCTTTTGACGCTGGGCCGCGCGGGCCCGGTCGGGGGATGGCTCGATTCGGCGGGCGTCCGGATCGCCTTCACACCCGCCGCGGTCGTCATCGCTCAGGTCTTCGTGGCGGCCCCTTATTTCATCCGGGCCGCGCGGGCCGGGTTTGAGTCCATCGGCGCGGAGCTGCGGGAATCGGCGGTCATCGACGGCGCCTCGGCCTGGGAGCTGGCCCGGCTCGTGCTCGTGCCCATGACCGCCCGATCACTCGGAGCGGGGGCCGCCATGAGCTGGAGCCGGGCCATCGGTGAGTTCGGCGCGACCATCATCTTCGCGGGCAATTTGAGCGGCGTCACGCAGACCATGCCGATGGCGGTCTACCTCGGGTTCGAGAACGGGCTCGAGCGTGCGCTGGTGCTCTCGACCGTGCTGATCGGGCTGTCGCTGGTGTTGCTCATCACTGTCCGTCTGCTGGGTTGGCGGGCCGCCGCGCCGGCGAGCTGAACGGATCGCCCGCTGAAACCAGGCTCGTGCTACCCTCCGATTTCAGGGAACTGACTATCAATGAAGCGGACGCGGGAAGGAAAGGTCGCCTCAGGGGGCGGCAGGCTGCGGATCACGCTGCTGGTGATCCTGGGCAGCACCGCGCTCGCCGTGTTCGCGGTCGCGATCGTGCTTCAGCTCAAGTCGGGGCCGTGGAGCGGCCCGACTCCAGCAACACCAATCGCTGTCTCTCCCGCCCCGGCCCAGCCCGTGCGGCCATCGCAGGTGTTCGACGACTACGCGGGCTCAGAGAGTTGTCTCCCGTGTCACGCCGCGGAGTTCGAGGGCTGGCGACACTCGAACCACGGCCTCGCCGAACGGAGCGTCGATTCGGAGATGGATGGCCCGGCGTTCGCGACGGTGCGCACCTTCCAACATGGGACGCAGAGCACGACCGTCGGAGGGAGCGGCCCGTTCACGGTCAGCACTGTCGGCCCGGCCGGGCGCGCGGAGGCTTTCACTGCGGAGCGTGTGATCGGCCATGACCCGCTCCGGCAGTTCCTGGTGGCGTTCCCCGGGGGCCGGCTCCAGACGCTGGAAGCGTCGTACGACCCCGCGCGGGACGAGTGGTTCAACGTCTACGGCGAGGAGGACCGCAAGCCTGGTGAGTGGGGCCACTGGACGGGCCGCGGCATGAACTGGAACAACATGTGCGCGGCGTGCCACAACGTGCGCGTCAAGAAGAACTACGACAGCCGCCTTGACGCCTACACGACCACGATGGCCGAGAGGGCGGTCGGGTGCGAGGCCTGTCATGGTCCGATGCGGGAGCACGTCCGATGGCGGGCCGCGAACCGCGAGTTCAAAGGCCGCCATCCGGATGACAGGAAGTTCTCCGCCGAGCAGGTGTTCCAGACCTGCGGATCGTGCCACGCGCGCCGATCCGACCTCACCGGCGAGTTCGTACCCGGCGACTCATTCGATGACCACTTCTCGCTGGCGGTGGTTGACGAGACCGAGACCTACTACCTCGATGGCCAGGTGCACGAGGAGAACTACGAGTACGCGGCGTTCCTGGGGAGCCGCATGCACACCGCGGGCGTTCGCTGCAATGACTGCCATGAACCCCACACCGCCAAGGTCCGCCTGCCGGGGAATCTGATGTGCATGTCGTGTCACGCCGGCAAGGAGGGCGTGCCCGTCATCGATCCGGCGAAGCACGGTTTCCATCAGCTCGACGCGCTGTACTCATCTGTCGAGGGCGGGCCGGATGCGGCGGCCCTGGCGGCCCGCGACCGTGAATCGGTGGCCCGCAGCGGCGGCGAGTGCATCAACTGCCACATGCCGCAGACACTCTACATGCAGCGGCACCGGCGGCACGATCACGGATTCACCATCCCCGATCCGCAGCTCACGAAGGAACTGGGCATCCCGAACGCCTGCAACCGGTGCCACACCGACAAGGAAGCGGACTGGGCCATCGGCTGTGTGAACGAGTGGTACGGGGAGAAGATGCAGCGACCCAGCCGCGACCGGGCCCGGCTGTTTGCGCAGGCCCGGCGCGGTGAAGAGCCGGCCCGGGCCGCGCTGCTGGCGATGCTCGGAACGGACATCTCCGATTACTGGCGGGCCTCTGCGGTTTCGCTGCTGGGGATCTGGGCCGGCGAGCACGCGACGACCGCGGCGCTCATTGCCGCGACCCGGCACGCTTCTCCACTCGTGCGGGCCCACGCGGCGCAGGCCCTGGGCCCGCTCGCCGGTGCCGGACATGCGGAGGTGAGGCCCGCGATTGAGCCGCTGCTGCGGGACAGGTCCCGCGGCGTGCGGTTCCACGCGGCCCGGACCATGCGCGACATGCTGGATGAGCGTTCACCGGTCGGGCGGGAGTACCTCGAGATCCTGGAGTACATCGCTGATCAGCCGGCGGGGCGGATGGAGCGGGGCGCCTATGAGCTTGCGCGCGGCCGGCCCGAGGAGGCGTTGCCGGAGTATCAGAAGGCGGTGGCGTGGGATCCGAACTCGGCCGGCATCCGCCACGACTTGGCGGTGACGCTGGCAACGCTGGGACGGTCACTCGAGGCGGTCCATGAACTCGAGGAAGCCTGCCGCCTGGCGCCTCAGGATGCCGAGTACCGCTACAAGCTTGCCCTGGTGTACCACGAAGTCGGGCGCCGCGACCAGGCGATTGCCTCGCTTCAAGCTGCGGTGGGGCTCGATCCAGCGCACACCCGCGCGTGGTACAACCTCGGGTTGGCGCTCGATGCCGATGGGCGCACCGATGAGGCGCTGGCATCGCTCGCACGCGCGGAGTCCACCGCGCCGGGCGATCCGCGGGCCGCGTACGCCGCCGCCACGATCTTCGCGAAGACGGGCCGAGCAGCGGAGGCCCGTCAGGCGGCGGAGCGAGCGCTGGCCGCGAGCCCCGGGTTCGCGCCGGCGCGTGAACTGCTGATGTCGCTCCGAGGCGGGCCCGCCGGCGGCGGCAAGTAAGCGGCCCGGCGTTGATAATCCTTGACCGGACTGTGCCGATCCCCCGCTTCTCCCTGTAACGGCGCACGGCATTGCCAGCGCGCCGTTCAAGGAGGATCCGACCATGCCGCTCTCGACCACCGTCCGCGCCGCCCTCGCCGTTTTAAGTCTCGCCGGCGCCGCGACTTCGACTCTGGCGCAGGCCACGTTTCAGCCCATCGACCTCGGGGGCGCCCAGGGAGGGCTTTCGGTGTTCTGTTCGCACGATGGCAAGGCCGTTAGCCTGTCGGGAGCTCAGGGCGGCATCTACCGGGCCATGCGCTGGACGGAGCTTGATGGCGCAGTCGCTCTCGCCGCTCCGTGCACGCCCAATCAGGCCGGCGAAAGCTTCGCGATCTCCGCCAATGGCCGGTATGTCGCCGGCCAGGCGTACCCGCCCGGCGGCTCACCCGCGTTCCTCTGGTCCGCGGCGAGCGGGCTCGTTGAGATCGGGGACATGCCGGGAGGGCCGCTGGCCTGCTGGCCAGAGGCCGTTTCCGATGATGGTCAGGTCGTCGCCGGCGTCGGCAACTGGGAGCCCCACTTCTCCGGCCAGGCCTTCCGGTGGACGCCGGGCGGCGGCTTCGCCGGTCTTGGCTATCTGCGTCCGCACTACACGTACAGCGACGCCGTCGCCATGACCACCGACGGATCGGTGATCGTCGGATGGTCGGGCCTGACCGGCGTCGAGTTTCGCGGATTCATCTGGACCCAGGCCACCGGCATGGTCGACCTGCCAGCGCCGCCCGCCTTTGAGGGCTGGTACTCCCCGTGGGGCATGACCCCGGACGGCGCGTACATCGTCGGGAACTACGTCCATATCGACGGCAGCACCATCCCGATCCGATGGGACTCGGGCGGGAACATCCTCGAACTGGGCAATGTGCCGGGCGGCCCGCCTGTCGGCGCGGCCTGGGCCTCCAGCGATGATGGCAACGTCATCGTGGGCTTCGATCACTACACCTATGACGCCACATCCGAATCGTCGATCGCGATGATCTGGGACCCCGTCAACGGCCCGCGTGACCTCAAGCAGGTGCTCGAGATCGAGCATGGGCTGAACCTGACGGGCTGGACCTTGACATCCGCCACCGACATTTCCGGCGACGGCACCGTCATCGTCGGGTTTGGAGTGGACCCGACCGGCGCTTCCGCGTGCTGGAAGGTCGAGGTGCCGGCCAAAGCGTGCACGGCCGACATCAACAAGGACGGGCTGGTGGACTTCGCGGACTACCTGGAGTTCCTGAACTTCTTCGATGCGGGCTGCTGAGCTACGCCGGCGCCGGGCCGGCCCGCACGCCCATCGGGGTGGTCGATCGACCGAGCTCGATCAGCGACGGCCACCGCGCCCGTGCCAAGACGCCACGCGAGCGTCCGTCCGGGCTTGAGCGGCCCCCTGGTACGCCGCGTTGCGGTACCAGTTCCCGGCCGCGACGGCCGCTGCGCCGCCGTAGTACCAGTTCGGGTAGGCCCCATCCACGACATTGGTTTGTCCGGATGATTGCACCTGGTTCTGGCTCTGCTGGGCGGCGCACAGGGATTGCTGCACCTGCACCGATGCGTCGCGCTGCTCCTGAAGCTGCTTGTCGTGCTGGAGCTGCGCCTGCTCCTGCTGCAACCGCTTCTCGCGTTGCTGCTGCTGCTGGGCGACCTCCGTGGTATGACGCTGTGCCGCCTCGGCCTCCTGCTCGCGCGTGCGCTTCTCGACCGCGCCGGGCACCCACGCCACGTAGGCGTCGAGCTTCCCTGTTGCCTGCAGATACCGCATCATGCTCCGCACGCGGAGCCGGCTGTCGGTCATCGCGCTCCACTTCCACTGGCACGACGACTGGTAGAGCTGTTCGTAGGCGGCCAGCGTGCCGGTGGTGGCATCCCCCCACTGCGTTGCATAGGAAGACTTCGCCATCGGCCCGCGCAGCAGCGCCGCCGCGACCTGCAGGCCGTTGGCCATGGTCAGCGGCGCCGCATCCGCGATGGGCGGCTGGCTCGCGAACTCGGCGCCAAGGTTGTTGGAGTCGATGTAGTCGCTCAGCAGCTCGGCCTCGGCCGTTGACTGCGCCCGCAGTTCGTCGAGCACTTCGCTCATGAGAAACAGCGAGCGGCACCGCTCGAGCGGGCTCAGCGAGGAGACATCGATGTCCCGCCACGGCAGCGTCTTGATCTCCGCCGGCAGCGAGGCGAGGTCGATCGGGGTTGTCTGCGCCAAGGCGCGCGTGTGGCCGAGCCCGACAAGAACGCACAACGCGGGTACGAGCAGTCGCATGGTTGAGCCCCTCCCAGAAGTTGGTTGATCCGGCCGGGCCGGTGTCGCCCGACCAGAGGATACGCGGAGGGGCCGGTGCGGACCGTGTCGTCGCGCAGAATCGCCTCTCCAGCGCAGATCAGGAAATCAGCCCCGAGCCGGCGATTGCGCTGGCGCCGATCTCGGGCGGGCGGGCCGCCTGAATCAGGCGTTCATGTCATTCCAGCGCCGGGCCATGCGTCCAAACGCCCACAGCGCGATCGTGGAGACGACGCCGACGACGGCGAACGGGATCCACACCGCGTACTGGGGGGTGTAGGTATCCCAGAGCAGCCGGGTCGCCGTCTGGGGATCGATGCCGAGGGTCTGCATCAGGGTGCTGAACGCCTCGGTCCGCGGTACTCCCAGCACTTCGCCGAGCGCAGCGGTGTCGCCGTTCCAGTCTCGACCCCGGCCCAAGTCGGTGTGCTGGAAGAGGTACTTCTGGGCCAGGACCGCCTTCTCGCCGTAGTTGCCGTAGACAAAGCCCGCGATCTTGGAGCCGATGAAAACGCCGACACCGACGGGGATGTTGACGTAGCCGAGGTAGAGGCCTTTCTTGCCGGGCGGCGCGATGAGCGCGAGATACTCGCTCTTCTTGGGCCCGGTGGTCATCTCGCCGAGGGAGAAGCAGAGAATGCCCAGGAGCAGGAACCACACATTCATGGTCCAGCCCGCCACCAGGATGCCGATGGTGGCCAGCACCATGCCGAAGGTCATGGCGGTGAGCGTGCGTATGCCGCGGGTGAGCCACGCCATGCCGACGACGCCGATGATGATGCAGAAGGAGTTCAGCGACAGAAGAACCTGCTGCGGCACCTGCAGGCCGCGCGGCGTCTGCTCGGTGACGGCGTTGAAGAAGGAGCTGGGGAGGACGCTTCGGAAGAACTCGACCAGCGAGCTGCTGTCGACCCAGTCGCGGATGAAGTTGGGCTGCAGGTCCCAGAGCTGGTACATCATCAGCCAGAAACCGGACATGATCGCCAGCCAGGCGACGAGGCGGGGCTCGGCGATATTGACGACGGTTCGCTTCAGGACGGTGAAGACCGAATCGCGCTTGTCGGCGCCGCTGGGGACATCCTTGAACGTGAAGAGCATGAGGAGGTTGAGGGCGGTGAAGGCGGCGGACGCGATGAAGAGGTTGCGCCAGCTGTCGCGGGAGTGGTCCTGGGTGAGCAGCAGGCCCGGCAGATAGTGGCCGACGAACGCGCCGACGTTGACGACCCAGTAGAAGATTCCCCAGCCGACGGAGGAGTTCTCCTTGGTGAGGTTCTGCGCGAGCGAGCCCTGGATGCTGGGCTTGAAGAAGGCGGTGCCGGTCGCGAGGACCATGATCGCGGTGAACAGAGCCCAGTAGTTGCTGACGCCGGGGATGTCGCGCGCGAACGCGATCATGAGGTAGCCGATCATCATGGTGAAGATCGACAGGCCCAGCACCCGCTTGTACCCGTACCGGTCGGCGAATCCACCCGTCACGATGGGCAGCAGGCTCTGGAAGATGGCCCACCAGGCGTAGATCGTGCCCTTGTGGGCGGCGGTGAGGTGCAGCCCGCCCGGATCGTCGGCCTGCATGATGTAGATGGGGGCCATGACCCGCAGGTTGTAATACGCGAGGCGTTCCCACATCTCGATGGCATTGAGCGCCCAGAAGGAACTCGCGAAGCGCTGCTTGCGGGGCGGCGGGGAGGTTGTTGCGGCCGGCGCGCTGTCTGGCATGGCCACGACTGTATCCGATGGTGGGCGGTCCCGTATCCGGCGGCCCCTGTCCACCATCCCCATCGGGGCGCGAAGGGAACTTCAGCCCCAATGGGCGGGCGGGGAGTCGCGGCACGCCTCGTTCCACCGCGCGAATGAGTATTCTGACCGTGTTGCGTCCGCTTCCGGCGGACGGCCGTTGCTCTCAACAGGGAGGTGGCAGATGCACAGAGCATGTACGCGGGTCCTCTTCCTGGCCCTGCTGGTGGCGTCGATCGGCACGGCGGCCCGCGGGCAGAACCCGGTGCAATGGAGCGGGGACACGCGGGGCTCGGTGTCGCTCGCCAAGGAGCGGTCGCTGCCGCTGCTCTTCTGGGTCAGCGGCGGGCGCGATGCGGACAATGACGACTTGGAGGATGCACAGGAAGAGTGCTTCCGCGACCCCGGCGTGGTGGACTACATCAAGGGGCACTACGTGCCCGTGCGCGTGAGCCGGAGCAGCAACGTCGTCGAGGCGGCGCGTTCGCTGGGCCTGCCGACCGAGCACGGCCTCTACTGCGCCGTGCTCACCCCCGACGGCAAGCTGGTGGACAGCATGGGCCCCGGCGAGGTCAGCAACCCGGCGGTGTTCGCCGCTCATCTCCGGGCCGCGTATGCACAGTACTGCGACGACCTGTACGAGACGGAACTCCGCCCCGTGCTCGAAGATCAAGCGTCGCCGAAGCCCGAAGCGCGGCGGGCGGCCCAGACGGTCTGGCGTCTTGAGATCCGCAAGGCCGACCGGGCGATGATCGGCCTTCTGGAGCGTCCGGACCTGACACCCGCGGAACGCTCTCGCCTTTACCCCGCGCTCGCCGCGCTGGGGACCGGGCCGTGCACCGCGGCGCTGCTGGAATCTGCGGACCCGAAGGCGGCCGCCGCGCTGCTGCGAGCCCCGCCCGGCGTGCTTGAGTGGATCATCCCGGAGCTTCCCGGCGACGAGGGGGAAGTTACAGCGAAGCAAATGGCGGCGTACCGGGCCGCGATGCAGATCTCCCGCTACGGTTCGCCCCGGCCCGAAGCCTGGTGGAAGAAGGCGACGACCGAGGAGCGTCACAAGGAGCTCGCCCGGTTGAAAGAGCGGTCCCTGACCGTGCTGGAGTTCTCACGCGAACACCAGCCTGCCGAGCGTTGACACAACAAGCGCCCCCATCGCAATGCTCCGACTCTGGATGCGATCACCACCCCGTGAGCTTCGGCGTTGATCACCTGCAAGTCGTCTCGCCATAACCTGTTGTCATCCAACGGCTTGTGACACATTGCCGCCGTCCGTTCGTTGAATTCCCGCGGTTGAGAATGCTGCAGCGGGTCGCACGAATCCGGTCGGATTCCGCGCGTGCACAGCCCATCGCTGTGTGCCCTCAGTGAGCGTTCGCCGCGCAGCGGCACCAAGGCCGCGACGCGACGGAGCCGATCCGGCCGGGCCGCGGATTCTGCCCGTGAGCCGTAAACTGACCAGACGCGCCCGGCTCGATGAATGATCCAGCCGACCTTCGGTTCGTGCCGGGCCCGGCGTTCAAGTCGTCGGGCCCGACCCCCGCGGAAGCCGAGCGCGGCCCGTCTCGTTCGGATTGGCTACAGAAAGGCGAACCTGATTCATGAGCACATCCTCCTTCCTGAACACGCTCTCGGGCCGCATGCTGCTCTTCGGCGTAGTGCCCACGGTGCTGGTGATCGCCGCGATCGTGACGATGAGCGCCATCGACGGCTACCGGGACCTGCGCAACGTCGAAGAGTCGCTGCTGAGCCTGAGCGCTCGCGACGCGGCGGCCCAACTGAACGGGCGTAACGAACGCTGGAACATGCTCGCCACCACCATGGCGATGGCGCAGTCCCACGGCCTGTTCGGAGCTCGCAAGGACAGCACCGATTTCGCCAGGTCCGTGGCCTCGGACACACCCGGCATCGTCGGGGCTTACGTGGTCTATGAGCCCGACGCCGACGGGCAGGACGCGGCTGCGCTCAAGAGCGCCGAACTGCCGCGCGACTCGATGGACTCGGCGGGGAGGTTTGTCCCCTACTGGGTCAAGAGCGCCGGGGCGGCGGTCCTGCATCAGAGGACGGGGATGGAGACGATGGAATCCTACCAGGGGCCGAAGAACGCATTCGCACGCGCCGGCAGGCCCGCGGCATACATCACCGAACCGATGGTGCGCAACGGCGTGATGGTGGTCACGCACGCGCACCCGATCGTGATCGAAGGAAAGTTCGCCGGGAACGCGGGTGTGGACCGCGACCTCGCCACGATCGCCGGGGTGGCCGACAACATCAAGTCCAGGCTCGGCGCGGATGTGTTCATCTTCAGCGGCACCGATCGGTTCATCGCCACCACACTGGGTGAAAAGGCAGGGGGCGACGCCGAGCGGCTGGTCATGCAGGAAGTCGCGAAGACACCGTACGGCGCGCTCGCGGAGCAGTGGCGATCGAACATGTCGGCGGGCCGGGTGTTCGAGGCGGTGGATCCGGTGCTCAAGGAGCCGTGCCTCTACGCCACCTCGACCACGGAGGCCGGCGCCTGGAACATCGTGGTCCGCCGCACCAGGGCCGATGTGCTGCGGCTCGCGAACGCCGCAATGAAGCGCAATGTCATCTTGGGGAGCATCGGCCTGGTGGTGGTCGGCGGGCTGATGTTCTTCGTGACGCGGTCGGTGAGCCTGCGCGTACGAGCAGCCGCCGAGACCGCCGACCGCATCGCGCGGGGCGACCTGACGCGGCCGGTGGCCGCGGTCTCGAGCCGCGATGAGGCCGGCCAGCTCATCCGATCCATGAGCACCATGGACGGCAACCTCAACTCACTGATCGGCAGCGTGAAGCAGGTGAGCATCCGCCTGAACTCGACCGCCACGGAAATCGGCGCCACGAGCAAGCAGCAGGAAGCCTCGGCATCGACCTTCGGCGCAGCATCCAGCCAGATCGCCGCCGCGGTGAAGGAGATCTCCGCGACCGGCAAGGACCTGGTCCGGACCATGGAAGCGGTGAGCGAGAATGCCGCGGAGACCGCCCAGCTCGCCGGCGCCGGACGCGCGGGCCTGCAGGGGATGGAGTCGGTGATGCAGGAGCTGGACCGGGCCACCGCTTCCATCGCCGAGAAACTCGGGACGATCAACGAGCGCTCGCAGAAGATCACCACCGTCATCACCACGATCACCAAGGTGGCCGACCAGACCAACATCCTCTCGATCAACGCCGCCATCGAGGCGGAGAAGGCGGGCGAGTTCGGCGCGGGCTTCCTCGTCATCGCCCGTGAAATCCGCCGCCTCGCGGACCAGACGGCCTCGGCCACGCTCGACATCGAGCAGATGGTGCAGCAGATGCAGGCGTCGGTCTCTTCCGGGGTGATGGAGATGGACCGCTTCTCCGACCAGGTGCGGCGCGGCGTGCGCGATGTCGTCTCCGCCGGGCTGCAGCTCGGCGAGATCATCGATCGCGTCAATCGCAGCACGGAGAGCTTCAAGCAGGTCAACGAATCGATGCAGGCGCAGTCCGAGGGCGCCCAGCAGATCAGCGAGGCCATGACCTCGCTGTCCGCGAACGCCCACCAGACCATGCAGTCGGTGCAGGAGTTCGGCCGGGCCTCGGCGGACCTTCAATCCACGATCGCGGTGCTCCGTCAGGCCGTGGCCCAGTTCAAGCTCAAGGAATAGGCATGACCGGGCTGGGAGTCATCTGGCGCACGTCGGGCCTGCTGATGGCGATCGAGTCACGGTCGATCATCGAGGTCCTGTCCCCGGTTTCCTGCCGGCCCATGCCCGGCGCGCCCAACTGGATCCGTGGACTGTTCGTGTACCGCGGCACCCTGATCCCCCTCGTAGACACGGCCCGGCTGCTGGGAGCCCCACCCGCGTCCGACCGCCGCGCCAATCGTGTGATCGTGGTGCGCATCCACGCGGCGGGGAAGCCGGTCGACTGGCCCGTCGGGCTGTGGGTCGAAAGCGTGCTGGAGATCGAACGCATCGAGTTCGCGGCCGCGGGCGGACATCCGGGCTTCGCGACCGAGGCGGGCCGGTTCCTCGGGCCGGTGGCCCGGACGCGCTGGGGCCAGGTCCAGCTTGTGACACCAGACGAGATCTTCACGGCGGAGCAGGCCGAGATCATGACCCAGCGCCTGAGCGAGGCCGCGGCATGACCCACGATTCGGTCCTGCGCTGGCTGGAGACGCACACGGGCATCGAGCCCTCGCTGCTCGCCGGCCCGGGAGTTGAGCTGCTCATCTCGGAGCGCATCGCAGCCTTCGGGGGGCGTGAACCCGCCTACATCAAGGAGCTCGCCGGCTCCAGCGACGAGGTCGACCGCCTTGTCGCCGCGGTCGCCGTGCCGGAGACGTGGCTGTTCCGCTACCCGCGCTCGTACGAACTGCTGCTGGAGTTCCTGCAGCGCCTGCTCGCGGGCGGGACACCGGCGCTCCGCATGCTCAGCATCGGATGTGCGGGCGGCCAGGAGCCGTACTGCATGGCGATGACGGCGCTGCACGCGGGCTGGCCGGCGGATCGCATTCGTATCGAAGCGGTGGACCGCAACGGAGAGTTGCTGCGGGCCGCCTCCGCCGCCGAATACGGCGCATCCTCCATCCGCACCGAGATCCCGGCGTGGGCTGTTGCATTTCTGCGCCGCTCCGGCGATGCTGTTGCGGTGGACCCCGCGGTGCGCGCTCTGGTGCGGTTCACGCGGATCGACATCCTCGCGCCCGGCGCCCTGCGTGGAGCAGGCCCGTACGACGTGATCTTCTGCCGCAACGTGCTGATCTACCTGAACGCTGTGGCCCGCGAACGGCTGCTGAACTCCATCTGCGCCGAGCTCTCGCCCGGCGGACTGCTGTTCGTGGGGCACGCGGAGCAGGTCATGCGCGGCGCAGCGCCGCTCCGCCCGGTGCCGGCACCTCACGCGTTCGCCCTGCAGACCGTCAGCGGCCTGGCCGCCGAGGCCGAACGGCCCGCCCTGGACTCACGATTCCCGAGCATCGCTCCCGCCCATCCGCGGCGCGCGCCGGCCGGGCCCGTGACACCCCCGCCCGCCTCAGCTCGGCCAGCGCCCGATCAACAACCCGAAGGCTCCGTCGAAAATGCCCGCGAACTCGCCGACGCCGGCAGCATCGAACGGGCGGAAGCGATGATCCGCTCGATCATCGCCCGGCGCGGGCCATCCGCGCCGGCGCTGGAACTCCTGGGGATGATCCGCATGTCGGTCAACGATGCGGATAGCGCGAAGCGGATGTTCGAGCAGGCCGTGTACCTGGAGCCGGGCCGGTCCGGGGCGCTCCTGCAACTCGCCCTCATCAGCGAACGGTCGGGTGACGAGCGCCGTGCCGCGAGCTATTGGGATCGTGCCCAGCGCGCTTCTCCTTCCGGTCGGTCGGAGCACTCCCGATGAGCGCATCTTCGCCGTCCAATGCATCACCGGCCCGGGCGACCGAGCAATCGCAGCACACCGACGCCATCCAGCGGTTGCTGGATCGGCCCGTCACCGCGGCGGACCTTGATGCGGGGGCGGAGCTGGCCGCGCTTCCCGCCGAGGCCAGGAATCGACGAACGGTCCGCTATCTGCTCTTCCGCATAGGGGGTGAGACCGCGGCGCTCCCCGCGATGGTGCTGCGCCGGGTGACACCCGCGGCCCGCGCGGTCCCGATCCCGCACCGCACCGCCGGCGTGCTTCGCGGCGTGTGCAACATCCGCGGAGAGCTCGTGCTGTGCGCCGACCTGCGCCGCCTGCTCGGCCTGCCCGCGCATGACCGGGAAGTAGCGGGCGTGGATGGGAGCAAAGATACCCGCTGCATGATCGTCGTCGGCCCGGCGGACAACTCATGGGCGTTCGAGGTCGACGCGTTGATGGGCATCGAGGGCGCCGATCCCTCGGAGTTTCGCGCGCCGCCCGTGACGGTGGAGCACGCCATCGGGGATTTCACTCTCGGGGTGACCGAGATCGGCGGGCGCTGCGTCACGGTGCTCGACAGCGACCGCGTACTCGCGGGCTTCAGGATGGGGCTGGCATGAGCGATAACGCCGGATTCGGTGGCCTCTCGCTGCTCGATCTGTTCAAGCTCGAAGCGGAAGCGCATTGCGCTGCGCTGAGCGAGGGTCTACTCGCGATGGAGAAGGCGCCGGACGACCGCTCGATCGTGGAGCCGCTGATGCGCGCGGCGCATTCGATCAAGGGCGCCGCGAGGATCATCGGGCTGGATGCGATCGTGTCTCTCGCCCACGCCATGGAGGATTGCTTCCTGGCCGCCAAGGCCGGGCACGAAGCGCTATCCCCCGCGCGGGTTGATCAACTGCTCAAGGCCGTTGATATCGTGAGTGAGCTCCGGTCGCTCGCGGAGCCGGATCTGCCGGCGTGGACACGCTCGCAGTCCGACCGCCTTTCGGAACTGACCGCCCGGCTCAGGGCTCCGCCGCCTTCGGTCGCGCCACAGCCTGAACCCGCGGTCCGGGCGGCGATGCCGGCGGCAACCCCCCCACCGTCCGAGGCGCCTCCATCCGCGGCCCCGACTTCAGCGCCGCCCCCGGCCCCGAGCGCAACAATCGCGACCGCCGCGGGGGGACAGACGGTGCGGGTCGCCGCCAGCGCGTTGACCCGGATGCTCTTTCTGGCGGGCGAATCGACCGTCGAGGCCGCGCGGCTCCAGTCGCTTCGCTCGCTGCTCACCGGTCTCAAGTTGCGCGAGCGGGCGCTCGAGACAGCGGTGCAGGAACTGCGCGAGCATCACGGGCGCCACGGCCTGCCCACGCCGATGGCCCCGGCCGTCGGCGCAGCCCGTCACGCCGGGCCCGGCGAGGGCGGCGTGGACTCGGTCGCGCGAGCCGTCAGCGGCATGCAGACCGCGCTCGCCGATCAGTCGGTTCGCTTCGACGAAGCGTTCCGGCGGCTGGAGGAGCTCTCCGGCGCACTCTACAGCGAGATCCTCCGCAGCCGAATGCGGCCGTTCGCGGAGGGCATCACCGCGTTTCCACGGATGGTCCGGGACATCGCGAGGCAACTGGGCAAGCCCGTCGACCTGCGCATCCAGGGCGAGTCCGTCGAGGTCGACAGGGACACGCTCCAGAAGCTCGAATCGCCGCTCACGCACCTGATCCGCAACAGTCTCGATCACGGCGTGGAGACTCCCGCCGAACGGATCGCGGCGGGCAAGCCCCCCACGGCGACGATCGTCCTGGCTGCACGCCACCAGAGCGGTTCGCTCGTCATCGAGGTGCGCGATGACGGCCGCGGGATCGATCTCGAGGGCGTGAGGCGCAAGGTCGTCGAGCGCCGGATGGTCGACGCCGCGACCGCCGAGAACCTCACGCCGGCCGAGCTGATGGAGTTCCTGTTCCTCCCCGGCTTCTCGACCAAGCAGGGTGTCACCGAACTCTCCGGCCGCGGCGTCGGTCTTGACATCGTGCAGTCGGCGGTGCGCGAGGTCGGCGGGACTGTGAGGCTGGATTCGGAGCTGGGCCGAGGAGCCCGGTTCACGATCCGGCTCCCGATCACGCGATCGGTCATCCGGGGAGCGCTGGTCCGTATCGCGGGCGAGTTGTACGCCGTGCCCCTCGCGCGGCTCGATCGCATCGCCCTCGTGTCCGAGGCGGACATCCGGCCCGTCCAGGGCCGCCTGCAGTTCACTCTCGAGGACGAATCGGTCGGCCTCGTGCACGCATCGGAGATCCTCGGGGGCGAGCGAGCCCCTTCGGGCAATGATGTGCTCCCCGTCCTGGTCGTCGGCGCCGGCGGGGACCGCTGCGGGCTGGGTATCGACCAGGTCTGCGGCGAGGAGGACCTTGTCGTGCGGCCGCTCGATCCGCGCCTCGGAGCGGTCCCGCACATCGCCGCCTCCGCGATCCGCTCGGACGGCACGCCGGTGTTCGTCCTGGATGTCGACGATATCCTGCGCTCCCTGAAACAGTCGCTCCACGAGGGCCGGGTGCTCGGCGTCGCCTCGGCGCAGGGCGCGACCACGCGGAAGAGCCGCCGCAGAATCCTCATCGTGGACGACTCGATCACGGTCCGCGAGGTCGAGCGGCAGTTGCTGACCCGCCGCGGATACGATGTCGAGGTCGCGGTCGACGGGAGGGAAGGGTACAGCGCCCTTCGCGCCGGGCGCTTCGACCTCATGGTCACCGACGTGGACATGCCCCGCATGACAGGGATCGAACTCATCCGGGCTGTCCGCCGGGAGCCCAGGTTCGCGGAGCTTCCCATCATCATCGTGTCGTACAAGGACCGCGAGGAAGACCGTCTGCTGGGCCTCGAAGCGGGCGCCAGCGCCTACCTCACCAAGAGCAGCTTTCAGGACGACTCGCTGATCCGGATGGTCGAAGAGTTGATCGGAGCGCCGGGCTGATGCGCATCGGCATCGTCAACGACCTGCGATTGGCGGTCGAATCGCTGAAGCGCGCCGTGGCGACCGTGCCGGGAGCGACAGTCGCGTGGGTGGCGATGGACGGGGCCGAGGCCGTGTCCAAGTGCGCCAGCGACCTGCCCGACGTGGTGCTCATGGACATGATCATGCCCGTGATGGATGGCGTGGAAGCCACCCGCCGGATCATGCGGAGCACCCCCTGCCCCATCATCGTGGTCACGGCGACGGTCGAGGGCAACGCCGGCAAGGTCTTCGAGGCCCTGGGCGCCGGAGCGCTCGATGCGGTCGCCACGCCGGGGCTTGCCTCCGACGGCAGTGCGGTGAACGCCGAGCCGCTGCGACGCAAAATCGAGGCGGTCGGGGTCATCGCCGGAGTCGGTCGGGCTTCGCTTTCGCCGCCCCCACCTTCCCCGGCCGCGGCTCACTCGCGGTACGCCGTGGCGCCGTTCATCGCGATCGGCGTGTCGACCGGGGGCCCGCAGGCCCTCGCGACGGTGCTGCCGTGCCTGCCCAACCCCATGCCCTGCCCGATGGTCATCGTGCAGCACATCGATCCCTCCTTCGCCGCCGGGCTGGCCGGCTGGCTCTCGCACGAGAGCCAGCACAACGTTGAACTGGCCCGCGACGGCGATGCGCTCGGCCTGAATCGGATCCTCATCGCGGCTACCGCCGACCACATCATCATCGACTCCGCGGGCCGCCTGCACTATTCCGCTGAACCGCGCGAACAGGTCTACCGCCCGTCCGTCGACGTGTTCTTCGAGTCGATCGCTCGGGCGAATGCCTCCCCGGGCATCGCGGTGCTGCTCACGGGGATGGGCCGGGATGGGGCCTCCGGTCTCGCGCGGCTCCGAGCCGCCGGCTGGCACACCATCGTGCAGGACAAGGCCACCAGCGTGGTCTGGGGAATGCCGGGCGCCGCCGTCGAACTCGGCGCGGCGGAGGAAGTCCTGCCGATCCAGGGCATCGGCGCCGCGATCGCGGCCCGGGCCCGGCGCTTACAGACCAACCGAGGAACCGCATGAATACCGCTGCACCGCCCGCGGCCCCGGCGCCGCTCTCGGACAACCCGATCGTGCTCCTGGTCGATGACCAGCTGATCATCGGCGAGGCGGTCCGACGCATCCTCGCGGTCGATCCGCGCATCGTGTTCCACTTCTGCCAGAAAGGCGCCGAGGCGCTGGCCACGGCCGCGAGAACCAAGCCCACCGTGATCCTTCAGGACCTGGTGATGCCGGACGCCGATGGGCTGGACCTCGTGCGGGGCTACCGCCAGCAGGAAGCGACAACGCTCACCCCCCTGATCGTCCTGAGCTCCAAGGAGGAGGGTTCGACAAAGGCGGAAGCGTTCGCCCGCGGTGCCAACGATTACATCGTCAAGCTCCCCGATCCCGTCGAGCTCATCGCCCGCATCCGCTACCACTCGCGGGGCTACCTGTCGCTGCTGCAGCGCAACGAGGCGTTCGAGGCCCTGCACAAGAGCCAGGCGGCGCTGGCGGCCGAGCTGGCCAAGGCCGCGACGTACGTGCGTTCCCTGCTGCCCGCGCCGCTCGCCGGGCCCGTCAGCATCGACTGGCGCTTCGTCCCGTCCGCCTCGCTCGGCGGGGACTGCTTCGACTACTTCTGGATCGATGATGATCACCTGGCGATCTACCTCCTGGATGTCTGCGGGCACGGCGTTGGGCCCGCGTTGCTGGGCGTTTCGGCCATGAACGCCGTGCGGAGCGGGGTGATCGGCGGCGTCAACGCGCGCGACCCCAGCGCCGTGCTCGGCCGCCTCAACGCCGCGTTCCCGATGGAGCACCACCACAACATGTTCTTCACGATCTGGTACGGGGTGTACCAGCGCAGCACACGCAGGCTCGCGTATTCCGGCGGTGGGCACCCGCCGCCGCTTCTGATGGCGGGCCCGCGCTCACCCCTGCACGAACTGGAGGGGCCCGGCCTGCCCATCGGCGTGATGTCCGATTCCGATTTCCCGACGCTGAGCGTCGAGGCGAGCGCCGGATCATCCCTGCTCCTGTACAGCGACGGCGTGACCGAGGTGTTCACCGCGCCGGGTGAGTTGTGGGGGACAAGGGGGCTGATCGGCTTCGTCCGGGGGAACGACCCCGCCGATCCGTCCTACCTGGACCGGCTTCACGCCACGGTCATGTCGATCGCGCAGCGCGATGTGCTCGGGGATGACTTCTCGACGGTGCTCGTCCGGTTTCCCTAGGAAGGCGATCCGGACGATCTCCGGTCACGCGAACCCCGCGCTAGGTCAGCAGGATCGCCAGGATCTGGATGCACACGATCCGCATCAGCATGGTGAGCGGGTAGACCGTCGAGTACGCCATGCCGGGCGCTTCGGTCCTCGTCAGCGAGTTCGCGTAGGCGAGGGCCGGCGGATCGGTCATTCCGCCGGCCAGCAGGCCGAAAGTCGTCGCCTGGTCCAGCCTCAGCCAGAATCGCGCGATGGCGACAATGGCGAGCAGCGGGAGAATCGTGACGGCAGCGCCGACCGCGAACCAGCTGAAGCCGGTCCACGAGGTCGCGGCCTCGACGAACTCCGGGCCTGACCCGACCCCGACGCACGCCAGAAAGATGGCGATCCCCATCTCGCGCAGGGCGAAGTTGGCGGAAATGGGAAGGTAACAGACCATCGGGCCGATGCGGCCGAGCCTGGAGAGGAGGATCGCGACAATCAGCGGCCCGCCGGCCAGCCCGAGTTTCACGGTGCCGGGCAGCCCCGGCACCGCGATGGGAACACCGCCGATCAGAACGCCGAGAGCGATCCCGGCGAAGACCGGGATGAGGTGAGAGTGATCCAGGGTCCGGGCTGAATCTCCCAGGATCGAGCCCAGTTTGCCCAGGCTGTCCTCGGGCCCGACGGCGAGCACCGAGTCCGCAAAGTTGAATCGGAAGTCCGGGGAAGGCGCCAGTTCAACACCTGCGCGGCTGACACGCGAGATCGTCACCCCCAGTCTGTTCGTGAGATCAAGCTCGCGGATGGAGCGGCCCAGCGTCTGCCGCCGGGTGACCACCAGTCGCTTGGAGGTGATCGCCGACGGGACCGCGTGCAGATCAACGGGGCTTTCGCGGCCCAGCAGGAGCCTGAGCTCATCAAGGCGGCTCGGGGGCCCCACCACCAGGATGACATCGCCCAGCCTGAGGCGTGTGCTCCCGATGGGCACCTCGACCTTACCCCCGGAAAGCCGCCGGGTGACCACCAGGCCGGAGTCGTCGAGGATGTGCAACCGGCCGAGTTCGACATCCTGGAGATTCGGATTGGTGATCTCGATGTTCGCGCGGGCGGGCCGCTCCGGTTCCGGGGCGGGCGGCTCTGCCGGACAAACATCCGGTTTCGCCAGCACAGCGCGGGCGGCCAGCATGACGCAGATGGTGCCGATCACGCCCATCGGGTAGGCGATGGCATACCCGGCCGTGGCGAGCGTGGGCCCCGCGGCCGGCGCCCGGTCGCCGAGCACCGCCTGGGCCGCAGCCAGGCTCGGGGTATTGGTCGTGGCGCCCGCGAGGATCCCGACGATGACGCCGGGCCGCAGGCCGAGGGCTAGGCCAAGAGCGGCGGCCACCATGGTGCCCAGCACGACGCCCGCGCTCGCGGCGAGATTGAGCTTGAGCCCGCTCCGCCGAAGCGAAGCCGCGAAGCCCGGGCCGATCTGCAGCCCGATGGCGAACACGAAGAGGATGAGCCCGGAATCGCGTAGAAACTGCAGCACACCCGGCGCGATCGGAACCCCGAGATGGCCGGCGAGAAGGCCCGCGAACAGCACACCGGCTACCCCCAGACCGGCGCCGCGGACCTTGATCGCGCCGATCGCGAGCCCGGACGCGACGATCACGCCGAGCGCGATGAGCGTTCCGGCGACAGTCGGCTGATCGAAGGTGGCGGCGAACCAGTTCACGCGGGCATGATGGTAGCGGTCAAACCCTCAATCCGGGCCTGCGCGGAACGCTCGCGGCGTGATTCCCGGCCCGTGCTCGAGACTTCTCACGGCTTCGCCGCGTCAGCGGCTTCAAATCCGGGGGGCGACTTCTCCCACGGGTATCCTTTCTTCATCATCTGGTACCCGCGGTCGAACAGCTTCGTCATGTACGCAGGATCGAAGGGCTCCTTCGACAGCTCTTTGAAGTCTGCCGGAATGAACGCCAGGTTGAAATCGATGCCATCCCGCTGCGCGTTGAGGTAGATCCGGTACAGGTCGCCCAAACCCTGCGTCTGGATCAGCGACTCGATCGCCCGGCCCGCGATGGTCATTGTGCTCCGGTCCACTTCCGCCCATTCCGGGTCCAGCCGGGCGTTGCGGATCACGTAGGCCCGGCGCTCGCGCATCACGCCCCGCTCCGCGGCCTCTTCCCGCAGTTTCAGCGACGGGGGGTACAGGAAGACCTGGGTCATGGTGCCGCCGTCGACGTGCATCTCCTGGTACTTCACCCCGTCGACCTTCACATCGATCAGCACCGGCGGGAACGCCCCGGGGATCGACGCGGACGCGATCATGATCTTGCGCACGAGTTCCAGGGCCTCGGGCTTCCCGCTCGCCGCGATCTCACCGACGTTCCACAGCACGGCCCGGCGCGCATCCAGGTTCGTCGTGCCGATGATCAGCACCCGTCCCTTGCGGTACTCCGCCGCGATCGCGTCCAGCAGCTTCTGATCGACGTACTTCGACAGCGTTTTCCACAGCGGCTTGGTGTCGGACATCGCGTCGTCGTACACCGCCGCCAGGATGCCCCGCTTCGTCAGGATGTCGCTCGTCCCCGTCTTCGTATAGACCTCCCGCAGCACGTGGTCGTACTCCGGGCCGGCGAACACAAACGGGGCCGTCAACGCTCCCGTTGAGATCCCTGTCACCACCTTGAACTGGGGACGGGTCCCTGTCTCGCTCCAGGCACACAGCAGCCCGGCCCCGAACGCGCCGTTCGCGCCTCCGCCCGAGATAGCCAGAAAATCCACGGGCGGCAGCGGCCCAGTGTGTCCAGAGGCCGCCAGCAGTTCCTGCTCGCGCCGGACCGATGTGACCAGGGTCTCCATGAACGCCGGGTTCATGACGCCGCCCCACGTCCGTATGTTGGGCCCGAGCTCCGATACCACCGCCCGGTCCTGTGCGTCCAAAGGCACCGCGTGGCCGCGAAGCGGGGTGCCGCAGCCGCTCAGCACGCCGCTTATCAAGACCGCAACCATCGCCGCAAGTCTTCCAATGCTCATGCGTACGCTCCACATCGTCGCTGCCCGGCGGACGCCGAGTTGCTGATGCTACCCAGTCACACCGCTCCGACCGGATGCTTCACGGTCACCGGGCCGGCCGGCTCTGCCCCGACACAGACGCGACGAACTGCCGGCGACGGGCCAGGTCGCAACTCTATGCAGTCCGCCCGCAGCCGGGCTTCACTGGGCGGATGGTGTCGAGCGATGGGGAACGGCGTTCTCTCGACCGTGAGAGTGAACGGGTTGCTCAACGACAACCTTGCCAGCGTTGAGCGGTTCGACGTGTTCGACAGCACCTGCTACTCGGTGTCGCCGACCAGCCCCTCTCGGCGGTATGAAGCCCGCGGGCATCGGGTCGACCCGCCGAGAGACGCCGCTACGCCGGCAGCATGATCGCGATGTCCGTGAGGTTCTGGATCCGCCACTCATCTCGGGCGTCGCTCTCCCAGTACAGCCGCAGCAGGCCGCCCTCGGCGGCCGTGCCGTAGACATTCTGCCGGATACGGCCGCTCAGGGCACTGGCATCTGCGCCGGTAATCCGCAGCGGGCGCTCGTCCGTGGGAACTGAGACCGTCAGGTCGCCGATGAGCCAGCCCGGCGCGCCCGGATGCCACCAGTAGACGACGATATTGCCCTGCGTGTCGTACGCCACGAGGTTCAGGTTGAGCCCGTTACCGAAGAACGCGAGCTCACGCGAGGCGGCCACGGCCGGGCCGCCCGAGTCGGTGGTCAGGTCGTTGGCGTACCACGTGCCGCCGAGCGCGGGCGCCCACCACGTGACTACCAGACGGCCGTCGGCGGAGATCGCATTGACGTGGATGGCCGCCCATTGGGTGGTGTACACGGTGACCGATCCCGCGAGTGCGGGCGTCCCCGCGATCTCGCTCAGGTCGCTGACGTACCAGTCCCGAAGGCCCGGCGCCCACCAGGCGACCTGCAGGTGACCGTTCTGGTCGAGGCTGGCGATGTTCATGCCACCCCAGGCTGTGCCGTAGCCGACGGGGCGGCTGATGAACTCCGGCACATCCTCACCGTACGGCTGGACCTTGACGAACTGCCAGCGCGTACGTGCGTACTCGTGCTGGGACAGTTCGGGTTGATAGATGCCGATCTCGCCAGCCACGTTTCTGGCGGCGATGATGGGCACATCCGCCTTCAGCCCGGTATACGCCACATTCCGCCAGTCGTTCATCGTAGTCGAGAAGATTGTGCCGGTGAGCGGGGCGATCGGCTCCGCGCCGTCGGCGGCGAGCTCCTCGGTGAGGTCTCGGAAGGTCCACTTGCCGCGCCAATCGCGTTCCCACACGACCGCATCGCCATCCTGGGCCACCCCCGCGATCATGCACACCAGGTCGTCGGCCCCCGGGTGCTGGCTCACGAGAGTCACTTCACGAACCGTCTTGCCGCCGACGGCTGAGATGAGATCGATCGAATACCACGGATCCGGCACATCCTCGGCCACCTGGCGTGTCTGGTAGACCACCGGTCGGCCGCCTGCATCGATGCCCACGGTGATCGTGCTCCCGTAGCGCTCGGTCCACAGGGGCATGTAGGTCGCCATCACACCGAAGATCTCTTCCCGCGGACGGTCGTCGAGGCTCACCACGCTCTGGGCCACGAATCCGAAATCGATGGTGGCGAGGAACGAGGCGGTGACACGGGTAACCGTGTCCTCAAGGAGGACTCGCTCGGTGCCGAAGCGATCGGTGTCGAACGGCAGGACCGACATCCGCCACGTGCCGCTGAGGACCGGCGTGCGATCCCCCTGGTCATAGGCCCGGCATTCGTACATGGTCATGGCGCCGTCGTCCGCCAGATCGATCACAACCTGAACCGCGGCGGGCTGCGCTGTCGATGCTGCGCCGAACAGCGCCGCGCCGAGCGGCCCGCTCGTCAGCACCGAGGCCCGGTAGACACCGAAAAAGTTCGCGGAACTGTGCGCGCTGAAGAGGCGGATCGCGCTCCCGACCGCGATCGACACTTCACCATCGGAGTTGCCGAGCTCGGACACGAGCAGGAACGTGCCGTTGGCCCGGTTGTTGAAATCGTGCGCCATCATGAGGCGTTCACCACTCTCGAGGGTAACGATGCCCTCTGAGGAAAATGAGGCGACGGCCTTGCGGACCGGAGCGCCGCCGGACTCGCTCCACTCAACCGCGACCGGTGTGGAGGCATCCGACACGATGAACGTGAGCGAGCCCGCTTCGATCCGCGTGCCATCCGCGGTGAGCACGAGCCTCCGAAGCTCCCATGTGCCGTTCCACGCCCCGAAGTCCGGGGCTTGCTCGATCATGAATGCGTCCAGCTCGCGCATTCCGGCTTCGGTTGCATACCGGGCCGAGTGAAAGCCCGCCGGATACCCAAGGCTGTTGAACGGGCTGCTGCCGGCCCGGTCGGCCAACGGGGGTAGACCGAGGCGGGCCGTCATGGTGAAACGACCGGCCGGGCCCAGCTCCGCCTTGTCGTACGTGGTCGGCATTGTGGTCACGGCGCCGGCGGCCCCGACTGCCATCACGGAACCGGTCACAGAGCCATCATCCGCGATGATCCCCGCTCCCTGTTGCAGGAGCATCGGGCCGCCCTCGCCGTAGTCGATCCCGACAAACTCGAACGAAGCGGACAGGAGTGCCCGGCTCTCCAACGCGTCGAATGCGCAGATCGAGGCCGCGTGACGGCTCGCTGTATTTCTCATTCGTCAACTCCTGGCAATCGCGCGGCTTCTGGTCGGGGCCATTCGGACGCGGCGGCACGGTTGATTCATGCATCTAAGCGCGTGCGCGCGGATGACCCGGCAGGAACACCCCCCCGATATACGCCGATCGCGTCGGGTGCAGCAGGCCGCCGCGAGCGGGGCCTACCCGGCGCTGTCCGGCCGCCGGGCCAGACCCCAACATGCCTCTTGGATGATTCCGGATCGGCGGTTAGGCTGAGCAGGGGGAACGGCGGGCGCAAGTTTGCGGGACTCGGGGAACATCCGATCGCACCCACACCAGGAGCATTGCCATGTCACGACCGGGCCCCAGCATTCTCGCCTTCGCGTCGATCGTCGCCATCACCGGCATCGCCGGGGCTGATGACCTGTACTTCGCGGAGATCACCCCTGGCTTCTCCAACGGGCACGTCAGCCGCATCAGGACCGATGGCACCGGGTACACGCGGCTGATCGAGACCGGGTCGGGCATCCGCGCGGTGGCGGTCGACCCGCGCGACCGTAAGGTCTACTGGACCGATGTCGACAACTTCGTCATCGCCCGCGCTGACCTCGACGGATCCAATCCAGAGGATATCGTCACCTCCGGCCTCATCTTTCCGTCCGCGCTCACCATCGACGCGGTCGGACGCGAAATGTATTGGCTCGACCAGGACAACTGGCTGGCCCGGTCAGGCCTGGATGGGTCCGGCTTCATCACACTCAGCGAGACTGTCACGCACCGCGGGATCGACCTCGACCTCGCCGCCGGGAAGATGTACTGGTCCACCTCCGACACGCTGTTCAAGGGCAAGATCCTCCGGGCCAACCTCGACGGCACCCAGCCGCATGTTGCGGTCACGAGCCTCGACGCGCAGTTCAAGCCCAACGCCATCGCCCTCGACGTCGCGGCTGGAAAGATCTACTGGACCGACTACGTCATCGATGTGGTGAGCCGCTCCAATCTCGACGGCACCAATGTCGAGATCATCTGGGCCGCCGGCGCCAACCACAACCCCCGAGGGATCGCCCTCGACATCGCCAACAGCAAGGTCTACTGGGGCCAGGACAATGACTTTGATGGGACCTCGGGCCGCATCATGCGGGCCAATCTGGATGGTTCGAATCCGCAGGTCGTCATTACCGACATCGGCCTGCCCAACTACCTCGCGCTGTTGACCGATGCGGCCTGTCTGGCGGACCTCAACGGCGACGGCGTGGTTGATTTCGCCGACTATCTTGAGTTCCTGAACCTTTACGACGCGGGCGACCTTCGGGCCGACTTCAATCGCGACGGCATCGTGGACTTTGCCGATTATCTCGAGTTCCTGAACCACTACGACGCGGGGTGCTGATACGGATTCGCGATGATTGTCGGGCGCGCCCGGCGCGGGCAGTGCGCCATCCTGGCCCCATGACCGTATGAACGCCTGTTCACCCGGACTTCACGAAGGCCATACCGCGCTGGCTCAAAGGGCGTTATGAGGACCATCCGAGTCATGTGCGTCGCCGACAGCGGCGACCTGCTCGGGGCCATCCGCCCGTGGATGCTCGGTCAGCATCCCGACCTGGAACGCGTCGGGTGCTCACGTCGGCGGCGCAGCTTGTCACAGATGTCCGCCGGTGCGAGCCGGACGTGCTCGTCCTCGACTACCGCATCCCGGGCGAGGACAGCCTTGACACGCTCCGCGAGCTCCGCCGCGAAGGCCTGGCTTGCCCATGCATCGTGTGGAGCGGCTACGACGATATCGACACGGTTGACGCGGCGGTGGCCGCAGGTGCGCATCGCTGCGTATCCAAGATCACCGACTTCAAGCCGTTCCTGGGCCGCGATTCGAGAGCTGACCTCCACGAATCCGCGATGACCACACCGCGGATGCCGGAGCTTCGCCGCACCGCACAGGGGACCGAAGATGATGGGAGCCGTTTGCACGCATAAGGAGGCTGCGCTTCGTCGGCGCCCAGCGCCCTTCACACGCGGGCCACGTGCTGAGGTGCGGGCGTGACTCCCGCCGAGCTATGGAGTTCGGTTGTACTTCTGTTCCCGGGTACGGAGTCTGCAACCCAGACGGTCATGCTCGCCGGCGCAGCGGCCCTGCTGTTGACACCCGCGGAACGGCTCGCCCCCGCCCATCGTCAGCCGCTCGTCTTCAGAAAGGGGCTCATGCTGGATGTGGCGTACTGGTTCGCCACACCCCTGCTCACACGCTGCATCACGGGCGGTGTTCTGTCGATCCTCTTTCTCTTGATTGCGATTTGCATCGGGCTCGAGAATATCCCCTCAGAACTCCTGACGCGCGGGTTTGGCCCGCTCTCACGGCAGCCCGTGTGGCTGCAATGCTGCGAGATCCTGCTCCTCTCCGACTTTGTTGACTACTGGACCCACCGTGGCCTTCACCGCGGCCCGTTGTGGCGCATCCATGCCATTCATCACTCGCCGGAAGAGATGAACTGGCTCTCGTCATCCCGTGTGCATCCTTTGAATGACCTGATCACGCGTTCGTGTCAGCTGCTCCCGATCGTCACGCTCGGCTTCTCGGCCGTCTCCATCATGAGTGTGGTGCCGCTGGTGTCGTTTTACGTCATGTTCCTGCACTCAAACGTGAGGTGGGATTTCGGCCCGCTGCGCTGGGTCCTGGTAAGCCCCGCGTATCACCGCTGGCATCACACATCCGACGACGAATGCGTTGACAAGAACTTCGCCGGCATGTTCCCGGTGTGGGATGTTGCGTTCGGCACGGCGTACTTCCCTCGCACGCTCCCTACGAAGTATGGCCTGCGCGGGCAGCGACTGCCCGATTCCATGCGTGCTCATCTCCTGTTCCCGTTCCGGGACGGCGGGCCGGGCTCTCCGCGACCCCGCGGCGCAACGAACGACGCGTCCGCGGCGATGCGATAGCCTTCGCGGGACGACGGCGTGACGACCTGAGCGGGGCACGCCCGGCCGAGCGGGTCATCCCCGGCGTTTGACACCCCGCCGCGACGAGCCAAGTATTAACTGACTGGTAAGTCACAATACCATGGATGATGCCGCCAGATCCTCCCGCCCGCGCGGACCCGGACGCCCGAAGGACCCGGCCCGCCAGCTCCGCCGCCGCGAGGAGATTCTGCGCTGCGCGCTGCGGCACTTCGCGCGGGCCGGGTTCGAGCAGGTCGTTCTCGACGACGTCGCGGCCGACCTGTCATGCGCCAAGGGGACGCTCTACAACTACTTCCCCACCAAGCAGTCGCTCTTCACCGCGGCGGCCGACATGGTCATGCGGGAGCTGTTGACGCACACGCGATCTTTCACAAGCCAGGACCCCCTCGAACGAATCGCGCACGCGGTTCGCGCCTATCTCTCCTTCTTCGACGCCCACCCAGAGTACGTCGAGCTGATCATCCAGGAACGGGCCCGGTTCCACGAGCGCCCGCGCAGCACCTACTTCCAGTACCGCAACGTCAACGCCGGGGTGTGGCGTGAACTCCTCGAAGGCCTGATGCGGGAAGGGCGAGTGCGGACCATGCCCGCGGACCGGGCCTTCGAGGTCATCGGCGACCTGCTGTACGGCACGATCTTCACCAACCACATGTCGGGCCGGAGACGGAGCCTCTCCGATCAGGCCGAGGGTGTTCTCGACATTCTCTTCTATGGACTGCTCACCCGGGCCGCGCCCAATCCGGCCCGAGCCGGCGCACGGCGCACCAAGGCCCGCACCCGCTCCCGCGCCGGGGCCACGGCCAGAGGAGGACATCGTGGTGCTTGACCTGCGAGCGAACCAGGCCCGCGTGTGGCGAGCCATCCGGCACGGGGTGCTGATCGCCCTCGTGCTTGGTGTCAGCATTGGGCTGTTCGTGCTTTGGGAGCGAGGCTCGCGGCGCCCCGCCGCCACGGGGGCGGCGCCCGGCCCGGCCGCGCCGGCGCTGGCGGTTTCGGTCATCCAGGTCGTGCGGCAGGCGGTGCCGCTCTCCCCGACTTACCTCGGGAGAACAGAGGCCTCGCAGACCGTGGAGATCCGCGCTCGCGTGAACGGCTTCCTGGACGAGCGCGCGTTTGAGGAAGGAGCGCCCGTCTCGGCCGGGCAGCTGCTCTTCAAGATCGATCCCCGGCCGCTGGAGGCTGCTCTGGCCGTCGCCACGGCGCGGAACGCCAGCGCCCAGGCCCGCCTGGATGAGGCGCAGCGTCAGATCCGGCGGCTCGACCAGGCGGCCGCCGGCGGCGCGACGAGCCAGCTCGAGTTCGATCAAGCCCGGACCGACGAGCGCGTCGCCGCGGCCGATCTTCGGCTGGCGGAGGCGACGGTCGTACAGGCCCAGCTCGACCTGGGCTACACGCAGGTGAAGTCCCCGATCGCCGGCATCATCGGCCGCTCCCTCAAGGACGCGGGGAGCTACGTCGAGGCCGGCGCGCAGGGCTTGCTCGCGACCGTCCAGCAGCTCGACCCCATCTACGTCACTTTCTCGGTGAGCGAGCGGGAGATTCTCCGCTGGCAGCACCTGCTGGCAGAAGGTCAGGTGAGCATCCCGCAGACCGACCGGATCCCGCTGGTGCTCAAGCTCGCCGACGGCTCAACGTACTCCCGGCCCGCGCCGGGCGGCGGCCGCGAACCTGTGGAGGGCCACATCAACTTCATCTCCGCGCAGGTGGATGCGACGACGGGCACCGCTCTGGCCCGGGGCGTGTTCGAGAACACCGAGAGTCTCCTGAAGCCGGGCCAGTTCGTGCGTGTGACTTCGCGCGGCATTTCGCGCCTGGGCGCGGTGCTCGTGCCGCAGCGGGCGGTGCTGTTGTCGCCGGCGGGCGCATCGGTGTACATCGTCGTCGAAGATCAGGGCCAGCCCAAAGCCGTCTCCCGCGCGGTCACGGTGGAGGACTGGTACGGCGACAACTGGATCGTGACCGATGGCCTTGAGTCGGGCGATCGCGTGATCGTCGATCGGGCGATGCAGGTGCGCCCGGGCGCTGTCGTGACGCCAACCATTATCCCCGGCCCGACCGTCGGGCCCTCGCCCGTGAGCCCCGGGTAACCCATGCTGTCACGCTTCTTCATCGACAGGCCGGTGTTCTCGGCGGTGATCTCGCTGCTCATCGTGCTGCTGGGCACCGTCGCGATCGTGCGCCTTCCGATCGACCGTTATCCGCAGATCGTCCCGCCGACTATCCAGATCTCGGCGACCTACCCGGGCGCGGACGCCCAGACCGTCGCAGAGTCGGTCGCCGCCCCGATCGAACAGCAGCTCAGCGGCATCCCCGGGCTCATCTACTACAGCTCTACCAGCGCCAACAACGGCGTCGCCAGCATTGTCGCCACCTTCGAGCTCGGCACCGACCAGGAGCTCGCGGCCGTCGATGTGCAGAACCGGCTCTCCCGCGCCGAGCCCCGCCTGCCACAGGAGGTCGTGCGCCAGGGCATCACCGTCACCAAGGCCTCGACCAACATTCTCGCGGTCGCCACGCTCCAGTCCGATGACCCTCGCCACGATGATGTCTACCTCAGCAACTACGCCACGATCAACCTGCTCGACACGCTCAAGCGCGTTCCCGGCGTCGGCGATGTCATCGTCTTCGGCTCGCGCGACTACGCCATGCGCCTCTGGGTCGACCCCGATCAGCTCGCTCTCCGCGGCATGACCGTCACGGATATCGCCCGGGCCGTCCGGGAGCAGAACGCCGTCTTCCCCGCCGGCACCCTGGCGCAGCGGCCCCTCGACCCGGGCGTCAAGCCGGAGCTGACGATCCCGCTCATCACCCGCGGGCGGCTCTCGGACGTCGCCGACTACGAGAACATCATCATCCGGGCCAACACCGACGGCTCGATGGTCCGCCTCAAGGACATCGCGCGCGTCGAACTGGGCTCGCAGGCCTACGACCTGTTCGGCCGCGTCAACGGCACGCCCACCGCCTTGATGCTGATCTATCTTCAGACCGGCTCGAACGCCCTGGACACGATCGACTCGGTCCGCCGCGCCCTGGATGACCTTTCCCAGACTTTCCCTGCCGGCGTGCACTACCGCATCCCTTTCGATACCACCACGTTCATCCGCGTGTCGATCTCCGAGGTCGTCCAGACGCTCGTGGAGGCCGTCCTGCTGGTGCTCGCCGTCGTCTTCCTCTTCCTCCAGAACTGGCGGGCCACGCTCATCCCGCTCCTGGCCATCCCCGTGTCGATCGTCGGCACCTTCGCCGGGCTCCTGGCGCTGGGGTTCTCCATCAACACGCTGACTCTCTTCGGCCTGGTCCTCGCCATCGGCATCGTGGTGGACGATGCGATCGTCGTCGTCGAGAATGTCGAACGCATCATGCAGCAGGAACGGCTCGCCCCGCGCGAGGCCACCATCAAGGCCATGCGCCAAGTCACCGGGCCGGTCATCGCCATCGTTCTCGTCCTTTCCGCCGTGTTCATCCCTGTTGCCTTCCTCGCGGGGCTCACCGGGCAGATCTACCGGCAGTTCGCCGTCACCATCGCGATTTCCGTCTCGATCTCGGGACTCGTCGCCCTTACGCTCAGCCCGGCGCTCTGCCGCTTGCTGCTGCGGCCGGGCCACGGCCGGCAGCACTTTCCGTTCCGATGGTTCAACTCTGCGTTCAACGCCGCTACCGCCGGGTATGCGCACGCGGTCCGGGCCACGATCCGCTACGCCGGGGTCACCCTGGTCGTCTTCGCGGCCCTCGGGTTCGCCACCTGGCGCCTCTCCCAGCGCATTCCCACAGGGTTCCTGCCCTCCGAAGACCAGGGCTACGTCATCGCCGTTGCGATGCTCCCCGACGGCGCCTCCCTCGATCGCACGGACGCCCTGGTCCGGCGCGGCGAGGCGTTCTTCGCGGCCCAGCCCGCGGTCGCCAACGTCACGGTGCTGGGTGGGCTGGACATCCTCAACGGCCGCACCAACTCCACCAACGCCGCCGTCATGTTCATCACGCTCAAGCCATTCGACCAGCGTAAACACCCGGAACTTTCGGCGGATCGGCTGGTCGCCGCCGCATCACGCGAGTTCTTCGGTCCATCGGCTCCCACCGACGGCATGATCATTACGCTCAGCCCGCCCCCCATCCAGGGCCTCGGCATCCAGGCCGGGTTTGAGATGCAACTGCAGTCGCGCGGCGGCGAGACGATCGAGGATCTGGCGCGCGTCGGAAACGACTTCCTGGCGGCCGCCCGGCGCGACGGCCGGCTCATCAACCTGAACGGCACCCTCCGCCTGGGCGTTCCGCGCCTGTTCATGGACCTCGACCGGGACAAGACCAAAGTGCTGGGTGTCGCGGTCGCGGATGTCTTCGAGACTCTGCAGGCCTACTTCGGCTCCCTGTACGTGAACGACTTCAACAAGTTCGGCCGCGTGTGGAGGGTGCAGCTGCAGGCCCAGCCGCGCTTCCGAGACCAGCCGGAGGATATCCAGACGATCTACGTGCGCAACGACCACGGCGAGATGGTGCCCGTCTCCGGCGTCGTGAGCGCCACGTTCCGGTCCGGGCCCAACGTGGTCTCGCACTTCAACGGCTTCCGGACGATCCAGGTCACCGGCGCGCCCGGGCCCGGCACATCCTCCGGCGAGTCGTTGCAGATCATCCGCGACCTCGCCCGGACGACGCTGCCGCCGGGGTACGGGTTCGAGTGGAGCGGGGCCTCCTACCAGGAAATCAAGGCGGGCAATCAGGCGCCGATCGTGCTCGCGTTCGGGCTCCTCGTCGTCTTTCTCGTGCTGGCGGCCCAGTATGAGCGCTGGTCGCTGCCGATTGCCGTGCTGCTCGCCGTGCCGCTGGCGGTCCTGGGCGCGCTGGTGGCCATTCTGGTCCGCGGGTTCAGCCAGGACATCTACTTTCAGATCGGCCTGCTCACGCTCGTGGGCCTGTCCGCCAAGAATGCGATCCTGATCGTCGAGTTCTGCGTCGAGTTGCACCGCCAGGGCATAGGGCTTCTCGACTCCGCGGTGCAGGCGGCCCGGCTGCGGTTCCGCCCGATCGTCATGACCTCGCTGGCTTTCATCCTCGGAGCCGTCCCCCTGGCCCTCGCGAGCGGCGCCGGCGCCGCGGCCCGGCATTCGATCGGCACCGGTGTCATCGGTGGAATGCTCACCGCGACCTTCCTCGCCATCTTCTTCGTCCCCACGTTCTTTGTCATCATCCAGTGGGCGGGCGATCGCGTCGGGCTCTTCTTCCACTCCGCGAACCCGTCGGCCACTCACCACGCTCCGCCGCCGGGCCATGCGGCCGCCCACGACCCCGCGGATAGGCCCGCGCACCGGGCATCCTGATCGGCCGAGGTCTACAGGCGGCCCCTTCGCGAGGAACATCGACTCCGCGACGGCGCATGACGAGCATTCGCTCCCCGCTACCTGAGGATCAGCATCGCCTCCTCGCATTCGAGGTAGCGGGCATCGCCCGACGACAAACGGTACCCCGTGACTACAAACCCGCACCGCTCCAGCACGCGGATCGACGCGATGTTGTGACGGGCCGCCCGGGCATGCAGCGGGCGCACCGCGACCACTTCGAGCAGCAACGCCAGCGCCCGGGTAGCGATCCCTCGCCCCCAGTGCTCCCTGGCGATCCAGTAGCCCACGGCGTCGAGCCCGTCCATCTTGAAGCAGGCGATGGAGCCAACCAGCGTACCATCGGCGACGATCGCCCGGGCGGTCACGCCGGGCTCGCTGAGCGACTTCTCCCAAGCGGCGCTGAAGGCGGCCTCGTCGCGGGGGATCACCGCCGCCATGCGGTTGGAATCGGGATCCAGTTGGAACCGGTAGAGCGTGGGCAGATCGCCCCTGTCGACACTCCGCAGGTGAACACGGACGGGCGGATTGGCTGGTCGCTGCTCCGGCATTCCCGGATCGTATCGGGCCCGGGCGCAACCGGACGCCGGCGCCTGCCGGTCGTCTCCCGCGTCGCGATCGTGCCCCGTTATCATTGCGATCGTGAAGAAACTGGAAAGACGAACGGCTCCGCATGTCCCGGTTCTCCTCACGCAGGCCCTCGAAGCGCTCTCGTGCAAGCCGGGGCAGGTGATCGTGGACTGCACCGTCGGCTGCGGCGGGCACTCCGTGGCGATTCTGGAGCGCCTCGGCCCGCCGCACACGGGCGGGCGGCTCATCGGCATCGATCTGGACTCGGCCAACCTGGCCTTGGCGCGTCCCGCCCTTGACCGCGTCGGAGGGCGCTACGACCTCTTCCACACCAACTTCGCGGGCCTGCCCGCGGTGCTGGCGCGGGCCGGTGTGGAGGACGGCCGTGTCGACGCTGTGCTCGCGGATGTCGGGGTCGCGAGCACTCAGATCGACGACCCGGATCGGGGCTTTTCGTACCGCCGTCCGGGGCCCCTGGACATGCGCATGGACGCGACCCGCGGTCAACCCGCATCAGCGCTGATCAACCGATTGAGCGAGGATGAACTTGCCGCGGCCCTTCTTGAACTGGGCGATGAGACGGATGCTCCGCAGATCGCGCGGCTTGTCGTCGAGCGACGCGCCGCCAACCCGATCACGACCACGCAGGAGTTGATGACGATCGTCTGCGAAGCGCGGGACTTCACGATTCAGAGGGCGGCCGGCGCGAAGCTGCATCCAGCTGCGCGGACCTTCCAAGCGCTGCGGATACTGGTGAACCGCGAGCTGGCGAATCTGGACCGCCTGCTGACCGTTCTTCCCGATGTGCTCAAGCCGGGCGGCGTTGCGGCCATCATCAGCTTTCATTCCGGTGAAGACCGTCGGGTGAAGTACGCCTTCCGTGATGGGCTGCGCGCGGGCGTGTATGAGGCGGAGACCCGGGACCCGATCATCGCCGACGACGCTGAACAGCGGGCCAATCCGCGCTCGCGATCGGCCAAGTTGCGCTGGGCCCGGCGTGCGGCGCTGCCCGTTGAAAGCTGACTGATTGCCGTGCGAATGCCGCGGCGGAAGGTATCATGAAAGCGGATACCTGCGCTGGGGGTGCATGATGAGCGAGTGGATGTTGTTGGCGGCGGGCCTGATCGCGACGGGCTTGCAGCCCGGCCCGGAAGGCGTGTTCTGCGCAAGTGATTGGACGGCCACCGGCGCCGACTGCACCCTCTTCGCCGCGGGCGACTTCGACGGCGACGGCTTCGATGATGTCCTGACCGTCAACGGCGCGAAGGACATGTGCGTGTCGTACTCGGTGATGGGCTGGAAGGCGGCCGCCTGGGAAGTCGTGGCGCGGGATATCAAGCCCGGGGCCGTGGGGCTGGCGGTCGGCGATTTCGACACCAGCGTTCCCGGTGAGGAGGCTGTGCTGGTCGAGAAGGACAGCGTGGTGATTTACCTGGGGCGCCAGGACGGCCTGTTCGGGGAGCACCGGCAGGTGGCGGCACCGCCGGAGTCCGAGCTGTCGGTGTCCCGCGGCGCGGGCCCGCCTGTAATTGTGGCGACGAGCGGTGACCGCTCCTGGATGCTGAAGAATGGCGAGTTTGTTGCGTACGAGCGCGCGCCGCTCGTGGCGATGCCTCCGGCCGAAGCGGAACTGGCGGCGGCGCCTCCCTATGACTCCGCTGCCCGCTGCATCGCAAGGTTCGCGGGCGACATCAACGGCGATCGCGTGCCGGATGAGGCCGTCGTGTACGCGTGCACCCTCCCGTACGAGTACCACGCCGTACGGGTGCTCTTCGGGCTCAATACCGCTTCGGAGGATCGGGATGGTGATGGGCTCACCGATGAGGAGGAGTCCGCACTGGGCAGCGACCCGCGGTCGCGCGATACCGACGGCGACGGGCTGCTGGACGGCTGGGAGGTTCACGGGCTGCCGCGCGGCATCGAACTGGGGTCCATGGTCGACGTGTATGCGGCCGGAGCGAGCGGCGAGGAGCGGGACCGGCGGTTGAACCCGGCCCGGCAGGATGTGATCGTGAACGTGTCGTATTTCGAGGGTGTGGACACCGCGCAGTTCCGCAAGGAGATGCCGCGCGTGCAGAAGGCGTTCCGTGAACTGACCTCAGACAATCCAGACGGCTCGCACGGCGTGTGGGTGCACTTCCGCGAGATCCCGGGCCTGGTTCCGCCCGCCGACCAGCGCATGCCGTGGTGGGATGTCGGCAACAAGTACTTCCCGGGGCGAGAGCGGGGCCTGATGCACTGGATGCAGGTGACCCCTCACGGCGGCGGACAGTCCGGCGAAACCGCCGACATGGGCGGATGCGGCAACGGCTGGGCCGTGTTCGCGCACGAGTTCGGCCATCAGCTCTCGCTGTCGCACACCGGCGACTCGGCGCCCGGATGGTGCCCGCTGTACACCTCGTTGATGAACTACGCCTACCACTACCGCTTCGATGGCGAGGCCGAAAAGCCGCACTTCAGCAATGGCGAGTTCCGATCGGCGGTGCTGGAGGAGCGGCACCTGAAGGAACGGCTTGATTTTCCGATCGAGCGCCTCGGCTTCCTCTCCAACCGGCCCTTCCGCTTCCCTCTTCAGGACAATGGCGACGGAACTACTCTGGTCGACTGGAACCAGAACGGCGTCTTCGACCAGGCGGAGGTCGAGGCCGACATCAACTACGGCGGTTCGACACACGCCGGTGAACGAAAGACGCTGGGACTGATCGGGTCCGCTCCATCCCTGGCGTACATCAGCGGCCGCTGCGTCATGGCCGCCAGTGATCACAAGCAAACCACAGTGCATCTCCGGGCCTACCGCGGCGATAAGCAGTGGACACCCGAGTCCAACCTCGCCAACTCCGCCAGCCGCTTCGACCCGGTCCTGGCGGGCGGCCCGGATGCGGGCGCGATTTTCGTCCGCCGCTTCGACGGCTGGGCGGTCGCCCGTGCCACCCTCAGCGCCGAGGAAAACGCCACGCCGAAGGTGACAGAACTGCGCTCGCTGGCCGGCCTGCCGGCAGCGGATCTGTCCGCGATCAGCATCGGCCCGCGCTACCTCGTCATCACCCGGCACGATGATGACCGTCTCGAACGGCGGTGGCTGACGCTCGATGCGGACTCCAAGCCGATGATGTCTGATGCCGCACCGCTGAATATCACGTCCATGGTGCCCGTCGGCCTGACCGTGAATCCGGACGACCGAACAGTGACCATGGTGTCCTCGGCCCGCCACGAAAAACACGGGCCGTTCTGCATGCAGGTCAGCACGCTGACGATCACGGGCGAGGGCGTCGAGGAATCGCCCGCGGCCTGGACCCACGGGGGCGGGTTCACCCATTGCACCAGCCGCCCGATCCCCGTGTTCCGCGCTGGCGCTGTGCCGCAGCTTGTGATCTTCCACACCGGATGGGCCGACGGAAATGGAACGTGGACGGCGTGGCGCACGACGCGGATCGGCAACAAGGCCCTCGATGACGGCTGGCTGACAAGCCAACTCTACGATGAGTGGACGCGCTCCCGCGTCGCCCCGGGATTCGCCGACGGCGCCCAGGGGACCGTCTACGCGTTCCGCTGGGATCCGGGAGACCACCACGACTGGAAGGTGAACACCGCCTTCATGGCGTACAACGGCTACGGCATCGATGACCAGCCGATGCGGGATTTCAACGACTCCGCGAAGATCAGCCTCTGGGGCATTCGGCAATCCATTCTGAACATGCGCCGCATGCCGGAGGATCATCAAGGCGCGGGCCATTCACAACTGCCGGCCCGCCCCGGCACGCAATGATCCCCGCGCACAGCCGCACATACACATCGGGAGTGGACCCTCGTGCCCGCTGCTGCGGCGGTGAAGCGCGGGCCGCCGAGGATATCCCCTTGCTGAAGTGGTGGAACGACCCGGAGTCTCCCCTTAGCGCTCTTCACCCGGTGCAACTTTTGCCATCCTCGGGCCAGGGCGAACAGCGGGGCCTTGGGAAGCGGAATGGTCCGCAGTTGCGACGATTCGAACTGTGTGTATCTCTTGGCGCGACGTACTTCCTCTCCTTCATGATCAACGGACCTGTCGGCAAAACACTCTGCGATCTATTGACACAAGGGGCAAGGTCCGAGTATGCCTGAGAATCTGGACCAACCTGGCCGAGCAAAGGTCCGGGCCGCCGCGAGCAGCGGCGATTACTCCTCCTGGGGGACCCTCCGGAACGCCGGAGCAAACGGGTTCGTTGTCTGAAACGGGTGGGGTTTTGGAGGTGATCGAAATCAGGCGGCTCACTTGCACCTCTCGCCGAGGGCTGCTGTGCTTCGTTCGCGCTCAGGGGTGGACTGGGCCCGGCGAGCTTCGGCGCGCGGGCCGTCGGTACGACAGCGTCGTGCATCCATGCGGCAGGTCTCCTGATTCCCGACGATGGGATGTTCGTTCAAGCGGGCGTGATGGCGGATGGAAGTCACAAGGCCGGTCGTCGGGACAACTCGTGGTTCATCGGATTCGAGTGGGTGGTGCGTGTTTGGAGTTCTTCCTTCAACCTGAAGCACGAAAGGCACTGCATATGGCCAGAACGCATCGAGTTCAATCGCTGAAGCCCCTCGGACTGCGCGCGGGGCTCGCCGCGGCGACACTCATCTGCCTCGCGGGCCAGGTCTGGGCCGAGCCCTGCAGCCCGGCCGACCTCAACGGCGACGGCATGATCGACTTCTCCGACTACCTGGAGTTCCTCAACCGGTACGACATCGGGGACCTTTCGGTCGACTATACCGGCGACGGGATG
>JADLFW010000017.1 GCA_020849615.1 Phycisphaerales bacterium | reverse complement strand
CTAGGTCGTGTTTGACGGATCGATTCCGGGGTGGCACGGTTCTCCGAACCGTGCATTTCCATCGGTGTTCCCATGCCCGGCTCGGAGAGCCGGGCCACCTAAAGGCATCCGTCAAACAGAACCTAGGGCGACCGCAGCGAAGCCAGCGTCTCGTACGGGCCCTGCACCAGCACGGCATCGCCCGCGGCCAGCCTCGTCTGCGGCGGCGGGAAGAGCGCCGCCGCCCCCGCGGCGCCCGCGGCCCGGAGCTCGACGACGCCGACCCGGCGCTCGGCCAGCACCTCGCCGACCGTGCGCCCGGCCAAGCCATCTCCCTCGCGGAGGGTCCATCGCTGCATCACCACCAGGCGGTCATCGACGACCGTGCCCGAGACGATCGAGGGCTCGATGGCGGCGGTCGCGAAGGCGGGAGCCGAGATGGCCGACTGGCTCATCGCGATGTGGATGTTGAACCCCTGCGACACCTTGTCGGCCATGTTCTGGTCGAACATCCGCAGGACGACGCGGATCTTGGGCGCCATGCGCCGGGCATCGAGCGCCACCTCGAGGTTCGCAAGGTCGTTGTTGGTGGCCAGTACGACCGCCTTGGCCCGCGCGATGTTGGCATCCTCGAGCACGCGGTCGTTGCGGGCATCACCGATCAGCAGCGGGCTGCCCTCGCCCCGGACCTCCTCGAGGAACTGATTATGCGGGTCCGATTCGATGACGACCACGCGCTCGCCCAGCCGCCGCAGCAGCGTGAACGTGCGGAAGCCCAGCCGTCCCAGCCCCACCAGCACGATGTGATCGTTCAGTGACTGCGCCATGGTCGTGCACCACGTCCTCTCCATGCGCCGGCGGTCGCGGACCATCTCCGCCATCCCGACCAGCGTTTCGATGATCACCGTCAGCCCCAGCAGCGGCATCACGAAGTACATCGCGCGCAGGGCCGGGTGGGCCGGGAACGGGCCCGGCGGCTGCGCGAACACCAGCGTCCACGTCCCGTACACCGCCTCGACCAGCGGCACCTCGCGGCTCTCCAGCGTGCGGACCAGCAGCCCGCCCGACAGCAGCACCGCCGCCAGAAGCCCGGCCCGCCACGCCAGCCGCCGGGCCACGGCCCGCGCGAAGCACCATTCGCGCCACAGCCACCACCCCGCGCGCTGCGCGGGTGTGGCCCGGTCTTTCAGCCTGTCAAGCCTCGGTGAATGCGGCATGAATGGCGGCGAGTACGCGTCGGCTCATACTCGGCAGACCCCAACGATCGGCTTGCACACCGGCTTTCCTACACCGGCAGATCGCCGATGTCCTCTTCCGCATCCGGCCCGCCGCCATCGCGGAATCCATCGACCGGGCCCGCCTTGCGGCCCGGCGAGAATCCCCGGTACGGCTCGGCGCCCGGGGCCTCCGGCGGCGGCGCGGCCGCCCCCCCGCCCGTGAAGCCGCCCGGGCCGCCGGGCCCGCCGCGCGAAGCGGGCCAGTTGCTCGCGGCCTGCGCCGGCGATTCGTACGATGCCCCGCCCCCGGCCGTGTACGGGTCGTAGTTCTTGAACCGCGTGATGTGCGAATCCCACACCAGCTTCACCACACCGGTCGGGCCGTTGCGCTGCTTGGCCACGATCAGCTCGGCGATCCCCACCTTGTCGGGGTTCTCGATCGCCCACTCCGGGTTCTGCGTGTGGTAATAGTCCTCGCGGTGCAGCAGGATGATCACATCCGCATCCTGCTCGATCGACCCGGATTCGCGCAGGTCGCTCATGCGCGGGCGGTTGCCCTCGCGCTGCTCGCTGGCCCGGTTCAGCTGCGACAGGCAGACCACCGGCACGTTCAGCTCGCGGGCCAGCGCCTTGACCTGACGGCTGATCGCCGAGACCTCGACCTGCCGCGACTCCCGCGCCGCCCCCGGCGCCGTCAGCAGCTGCAGGTAGTCCACCATGATCGCCTGCACGCCGTGCTGGGCCACCAGGCGCCGGGCCCGCGCCCGCAGCGTCAGCGCCGTCATGTTCGGCGTGTCATCCACGTAGATCGGAGCCTCGCGCAGCTCGCCGCACGCCGTCACGATCTTCTTGTACACCTTGTCCAGGCTCTGACCCCCGCGCAGCGCCTGCGTGCTCACGCCCGACCGCGCCGCGATCAGCCGCTGCGTCACCGCGCTCTTCGACATCTCCAGGCTGAACAGCGCCACGGGCCGGGGCTGCCCGCGCACCTCGCCCGGCGCAACCCCCCCCAGCGCCATCTGCTCCGCGATGTTCAGGGCCAGCGCCGTCTTGCCCATCGACGGGCGGGCCGCGATCACCACCATCTCGCCCTTCTGGAACCCCCGGAGCAGCTCGTCCAGCTCGTAGTACCCCGCCGGCACGCCGCTGAAACCCTTGCCCTCCGACGCCTCGATCCGCTCCAGCTCCTGCTGCAAGAGGTCCGACAGCTTCTGCGGGTCGGTCGTTTCATCCTGCCGCGCGATCTCGAAGACCGCCATCTCGGCCCGGTCCAGGATCTCCCGCGCGCCCTCCGGGCCCAGGTCCCCCGAGTGGTACGCCTCGTACAGGATCTGCCCCGAGGCGTCGATCAGCCGCCGCAGCCGGGCCTTCTCGGCGACGATCCTGGCGTAATGGGGGGCGTTCACGCCCGCCGGCACGCTCTCGGCGAGTTGCACCAGGTACTCCGGCCCGCCCACCAGGTCGATCTTCCCCTGGTCCTTCAGCAGGTCGACGACCTGCACCAGGTCGCCGGAGTGGTAGCGGTCGTAGACATCCAGCACCGCCGCGAAGATCGCCCCGTGCTTCTCGAGGTAGAAATCTTCGGGCCGGTTCACCAGCGTCAGCACATCCGCGATCATCTTAGGATCGAGGATCAGCGACCCCAGGAAGGCCATCTCCGCCTCGACGTTGTGCGGCGGGAGGCGGTCGAAGAGCTTGCCGATAGGCTCCAGCGACGCCCGGGCCTCGCGCTTCTTCCCCTGGAAACTGAATGTCCCGCTCGGCAGAGTCGACATGCCCCTGTTATCCCTTCTCGGCCCGGCCCGCGGAGCGCAACCGCGCGGCTCTCCACACCGCCTCTACACCCCGCATCCGACAGGCGCCGACAGCCGCCGACACCCTCTCCACGCGTACCCTTCCGCATGAACCCCGACCCTGCCGGCACGCCCGCCTCCTCCGACGGGCCGCTTTCGGGCCTGCTCTCCGAAGGTCAGACTTTGCCCGAGCCGCTTCCGGCTGACCCTATGCCCCTCGCCCGGGCCTGGCTCGACCTCGCCGTCGCCGACCGCGTCCAGCCCAACCCCACCGCCATGACGCTCGCCACAATTGATGGTGACGGGTCCCCCAGCGCCCGCACGGTCCTTTGCCGCGACCTGAACGTCGAGCTCGGCTACGCGGTGTTCTACACCAACTACGAGAGCCGCAAGGGCCGGGCCCTGGCGGCCAACCCCCGCGCGGCCCTGCTCTTCCACTGGGATGCCTTCGACCGCCAGATCCGCATCGAAGGCCCGGTCATGAAATCGCCGCCGGAGGAAAGCGATGCCTATTTCGCGCACCGGCCGTGGGAGAGCCGCCTGGGCGCCTGGGCCAGCGACCAGAGCCGGCCGCTGCGCTCCCGAGATGAGCTGCTGGAGCGCGTCGTCGGGGCTGCCGACCGCCTCGGGCTGAGCTGGTCCGATCTCCTCGACGATGGCAACGCCGTTCCCATCCCGCGTCCCCCGCACTGGGGGGGCTTCCGCGTCTGGGCCCGGAGCATCGAACTCTGGCTGGGCGGCAAGGGCCGGCTCCACGATCGCGCGGTGTGGAAGCGAGAGCTCACCCCCCGCGGTGATCTCTTCGACGCCGGGCCGTGGTCTTGCACGCGATTGATGCCCTGAACCGGTGGGGGATGACCCCAAATCGTCCGGATTGGTGCGTTGCGCCTGCGATTCCGTGGTTTGCGGGCCCGCATTTAGGTGGGGTCGGCTGAACCCCCGGCCATCGAGATCCGACATACATGGACCGCGATGTGGTTCGCCGGGCCTGCCCGGCGCGCTCGGCGGGGCCCTGGGCAGCGCCGGTCGCGGGTGGACCGACCGTCGCCGTCCGGGCGGCCGAACCGGGAGCGCGGATGAAGAAACGCTGCGAACTCGCCGCCGGAGAAGTGCCCGACCTCATCGAGCAGCTCAACCGCAAGCTCGACGGCGTCGGCATCGAAACCCAGCCCACGGTGGCCATGCGCCTCCTTGAGCTGGTCTCCGATCCCGATGCCGGGCTTCACGACTTTGCCAAGGCCATCCGTCACGACGCCGCGCTGACGGGCCGTCTGTTGCGGCTCTCCAACTCCGCGTTTTTCGCCCAGCGCCAGCCCGTCACAAACATCGACCGGGCCTGCGTCGTGCTGGGCCGGGAGCGGCTGCGCGCCTGTTCGCTGGGCTTTTACCTCTCCCGCGCGGCCACCTCCGACGCCGGGTGCGTGTTGTCCCGTCAGATCTGGGGCCAGTCCGTGCTCCGCGGGTGCCTCGCGGCCGAGCTCGCCCGCACCGCGGTCTCGGCGTTCACTTCGGAGGCGTTCGTCGTCGGGCTGATGCTTGACGCCGGCATCCCGATCATGCTGAAGCTCATCGGCGGCGAGTACCAGCAGATGATCGACGCCGATCCGACGCCGGCCCGGCTCTACGCCGAAGAGTACAGCCAATTCCCGTTTACACACGCCGACGTGGTAACCGCCCTGATGAAGCGGTGGGACATGCCCGAACTCCTCGCCAACCCCATCGCCTGGCACCACGTCTCGCCGGGCCAGACACACCGTGATCACGCCGTGTTCCGGATGCAGCGCATCGCCTACTACGTGGGCACGGTGGACCTGCGGGCCGAGGACGCCCTGGCCCGTCAGCAGACCCCGATGCCTTCGCTGGCGTTCCGGGTGCTGGGCTTCTCGCCCGATCAGCTCACATCCGCGGTGGAACGGGCGTCGGCCGAGTACCAGGCGACGATCGATATCTTCACGCAGGTCGCCGAGAAGCTGCCCAGCCAGGAGAGCCTCTCGCAGCGGGTGCACAATGAGCTGATCGCCGCGACGGAGCAGCTCATCGTCGGCTCCATCATGCCCCCGCCCGTCGCCGAGACGCCGAGCCTGGCGAAGTTCCGCCTCGGGGGTTACGACATCGAGATCGAGACACTGAGCGATGGATATGCCGCGATGTATCTCATCGATGCCGATGGCCGGCGCCTGATTTCGTACCGGTTCCTCGCCAACGAGGAAACCCCGAGCACCCTCCGCGGCGTGCTCGGGCTGGAGGCCTGCCAGGATGATGACGTGGAGTCCATCGCCGGCCACCTCCGCAAGCTCGCGGCGTGACCCGTGTTCGCGTCCGTGGGCTCAATCCGCCAGCGCCGAGCCCCGGCGCTCGCGGTAATGCGATCGCACGGCCCGGAGGAGCTCGCGCCGGCTCATGGGCCGGGCCCCGGCATCCCGGCGCGCAGCGCCGAGCTCGTACAGCAGCCGCCACTGACCGAACAGCACGCGGTATGACCACAGCAGTCCCCGGCGCGGGTCGTACAGGTTCGTCGATTCCCCGGTGGCGCCGTTGAGCTCGACCACCGCGAACCCTTCGCCGCGGCCCAGCGCCTCGGCCGATTCGTAGCGGAGGTCGAAGCGGCCGAAGTCGAGCGCCGCCGATGGATCACCCCCGCCGAACCCCGTCGCCAGCGCATCGATCGCCCGGGCCAGGCTGGGCGTCAGCAGCTCCGCGCCATCGCGGAAAAGCGTCCCCTGGCAGTGGTTTCCCGATAGAGCGAGCCGGATCCGTTCTCCCGCCGCCGGCACCCTCGAGCGTTCCCGCGCGAACCGGGCCATGAAGACATCCGCCTGCCGCCGGTAGCGCCGGTGCGCGTAGATCAGCTGCTCCAGAGTCCGGCGCCCGTCACCGGTGATTTCCGGGAAGTCCTTGGCGGTGACGGAGTACACAAAACCAGTCGGGCCCACGCGAGGAGCGCGGCTCAGCACCGTCTCAAGCCGCCTTACCCACAGCACGCCGCACTCGCCGGGGCCCGGGTGATAGGGCTGCACGATGGCGGGCCGGGTCATCTCGCGGAAATACTCGGCGAGATCTTCCCGCGAATGCACAATCTTCACCCCGAACCCCCGCTGCCCGCTGTCGGGCTTCACGAGGACCGGGAATGCCGCCAGCGAGGGTTCGCGCCGCATCGCCTCCAGCACCTGGTCGATGCGGCGCGAGGTTTCGGGGTGGTCTTCGATCAGCACGGTCGTCAGCACGCCGGGGGGCGGTTGCGCCCGGCCCGCGCCCAGCTTCTGCATGATCTCGTGCTTGGATTCGCCGACCATGCCGCCGCCCGCTTCGATCCCCGGGTTCACGCACGTGGGCACCGTGAGGCCGCGGTGACGGAGCCCCAGGTAGATGAGGTACGGCGCCAGTGGCAGGTAGTACACGAAGGCGGGCCAGTATTCGCGGCGGAGGACGCGGGCGTTGTAGGCCCGGAGCCGCTGTCGTCCCATGCGCGTGATCAGGCTCGGCGCGTGCCGCCCGGCCATGAACGCCGCCATCAGCCCGATCAGCGCGCCGGGCCAGCCCCAGCGGTCCTGCAGCGGGCCCAGAATCAGCACGAGCGCGGCCACGGCCCCCAGCGCTGCGAGGTACGAAGCGGCCAGCACACCGGCCGCGTACCCCGCCATGAACCGCGCGGGCGGACGCCGCAGCAGTCCGGTCGCCAGCCCGGCCTCGCGCCGCAGCGGCCGGAACGAGGCCGCCAGCCAGCCCGTCCGCCACGGCCGCTCCTTCCAGCGGCGCTTCCAGTCCTCGCGCGGGGGCTGGGCCAGTCGAGGCCCGATCAATCGCAGCCCGTAGACCCTCTCGCCCATGGCCCGGGCGATGATCGACGCGGACCACACGCGGGCCATCCGGCCCGCCGCCAGCCCGAGTGCCAGCACGGAGAAGTTGAGTGTCAGGTCGTGCACGAACACCGCGCCGACCGCGGCGGCCAGCGCCGGGCTGAGCAGCGAGAGCGCCGCCAGCATCGCGACTTCTCTCACCCAGGAAGTCCTTCTCAACCACTCGCCGCCGGGGCGGGTCCAGCGTTCGATGCCGCGCGCGGGCCCGAGAGGCGCCAGGTCGAGCGTGTCCGTGCGCGCGGGCCGGCCCGGCTCATCGTGCTCACGGAAGAACTCGTTCAGGTGCCGGGCCGCTTCCTCCACCTGGATGAACGGCAGGAAGTGGCTCGCATCCAGCATGATGAGGCGGCTGGCGGGCATCTGGGCGTGGTGGCGCTCGGCGGCCCAGGCCGGCACGAGGAAATCGTGCCGCCCGTGCAGGATGAGCGTCGGCACGCGGGTGGTTGCCATCACCGCGCTGAGCGGGCGCTGATCGGAGTCGGAGAAGAAGCGGATCGAGGCGTGGCGGAACGCGAGCGGGCCCAGCAGGCCGAAGTGGGGGATGAGCTCCGCGCCGTACGTCGCCGCCAGCCCGATGCGGTACTTGGCGTGCTCGAAGAAGTAGCTCTGCGAGCCTTCCGTCAGCTGGTCGCCGATGGCCGCCATCATCGTCATCGACGCGATCCGCTCCGGCGCGATGTCGGCCATGTTCAGCACGGTTCCGCCGCCATTGGACCAGCCGACGATGTGGGCTCTGGAGATGCCCAGGCGATCCATCAGCTCCAGCGCTGCCCGCGCGTTGGCCCGGATGGAGTAGTCGGGCACCCACTTGGCGGATTCGCCAAACCCCAGCTGGTCGACGGCGATCACGCGGCGGTCCAGCGCGAGCGCCGGGCCGAGCCTCGCGAAGTCCTCGGCCGCGCCCGGAGAGCCGTGCAGCAGAATTACCGGAGGGGGGCCCGCGCCGCCGGGTCCGCGCCATTCGAGATAGGAGAGCGCCGCGGGCCTGCCGCCCGACTCCACGCCGACGGTCGAACGCGATGCGCCGGATATGGGTCCTCCCGGAGCCGGCGGCTTGATCACCGGCGCCAGGTGCGAGGCGATCACCAAGAGGACATACCAGACCCACCACCGCCGCCACCAGGCGCGCCGTCGAACGGCCGGGCCCGTGTCCGCGCCGGTCATGGGGCGGCGGGCCCCGATGTGCCCAGGGAGACGCCGACCTCCACGGCCCGGCGCTTGCGGATGGCCTCGCTGCCGAGCTGGCCGCAGGCTCCCATCAGGTCGCGGCCCTTGGTGCGGCGGCGCTTGGCGTAGAGGCCCAGATCGAGCAGCCAGCCCAGGAAGCGGTCGACATCATCTTCAGCGGGCGCGGGCCAGGGCGAGGCCCGGCGCGGGTTGTAGGGGATGAGGTTGACGATGGCCCGGTCGCTGTTGCCGCCCGTCTGCTCGCGGTAGCGCTCGTTGATGGGCCGGACCCATTCGGCGAGCTGGCGGGCATGCTCGGGGGCGTCGTTGACGCCGGGGATGAGGACGTACTCGAGGCAGACCTTGCCGCCGCCGTAGATCGGCCACTCGACGAGCATCTTCTGGAGCTGGTCCATCGGCATAGCCCGGTTGATGGGCATGATGGCCGAGCGGACGGCGTCGGTGGGGGCGTTGACGGAGATGGCCAGACCCATGCGGTGCCAGCCGGGCCTGGCGATGAGCTGGCGCAGCCGGGCCAGGCCGTCGAGGCGTCCGACGGTGGAGACGGTGATGCGGCTGATGGCGACGGCGGGCCCGTCGTGGTCCTTCAGGACGGCGATGGCGGCGGTCACGTTGTCGAAGTTGTCGAGGGGCTCACCCATACCCATGAAGACGATGTTGCGCGGGGCGATGCCGATGATGTGGGCCGCGGCGAACCACTGGCCGACGATCTCGGCGGGGGTGAGGGAGCGGATGAGACCCATCTGGGCGGTCTCGCAGAAGGTGCAGCCCATGGCGCAGCCGACCTGGCTGGAGACGCAGAGGGTGTAGTTGCGCTGGCCCTTGCGGCCAAGCATGGGGATGAGAACGGATTCGGTGCGGAGGTCCTGGGGGAGGGCATCGCCGGCGGCGGTGACGGCGCGGGTGGCGGGGACGCGCTGGGTGAACTTGATGACCTCACCCTCCGGGCCGTCCTCGCGGAGCACGGCCGCGATCGGGGCCAGGTGAAGGTCCAGCCCGGGCGATTCTCCCGTCCGGTGCAGCCGCCGATACGCCTTCAGGGCGTTGGGCCGGGCCATCAGCCGGGCCTCCGCGGCGGCCCGGGCGAAGTCGTGCCCGGTCTGTCCGAGCGGGTCCGGGCCCGGCGGCCGGGGCGGGGGCTGGGGGCTGGGGGTCGAGTTTTCACCGGGGGCCTGCCGCATGGCCGCGGATTGTAAGGGTGCAGTCCCCTCTGGCGAAGCACCCATCCTGTCCTGTATGCTCCCGGTGGGCCGTTCGGCCCGGGTTCACCCCCTCCCTTCCCGGCGGGGGAGTTTCGGAAGGCCAGACCGACATGCGTCACTCCATGCCGAGTTCGTCGCCGCGCTGCGCCAATCGGGCGCAGGGCTTCACGCTGATCGAGCTGCTGGTCGTAATCGCGATCATCGCGCTCCTGGTCGGCATCCTGCTGCCATCGCTGGGCAAGGCCCGGCGGAGCGCGCAGCAGGCGGTGTGTTTGTCGAACGTGAAGCAGATGGGGATGGCGTCGATCCTGTACGCGGGCGACTACAAGGACACGATCTGGTCGGCGGGGCTGTGGTACAAGATCTCGGGGGATCCGGGGCTGCTGTACCAGTACGTGGACTACGCGCAGAAGATCGGCGAGTGCCCGCTGAACAAGCGGCAGACGACCGACGGGAAGCCTTCGACGGGCACGCACCTCTTCGGCGGTCTGCTGGACTTCGACTACACGTTCAGCACCTCGACGCAGGGCGCCAAGCTGAGTCTGCAGACGTTTGTCGCGTACCGGCCGCCGGCGTCGGGCATCCCGCCCATGAAGCTCTCGGTCGCCGATGCGCCCAAGCTCATCCCCATGAAGGGTGTGCCGCTGTTCGTGGAGGAGAGCACCATCTGGTACAACCAGAAGGTCGATGATGGGCAGTGGGGCAACCAGGACCAGATCACCACGCGGCACAACGGCGGCGGGAACATCTCGCTGCTCGACGGCGGGGCCACGTACTTCAAGCCGATGACCGGGGCCACGGAAGTCACGCAGGAGGCCAAGGACTTCGAAGTCAACGACATCTACGTCAGCCTGTCGGGCCGGCCCGACAACTGGTTCCGCTTCAACTACACAGCCCCGTTCGGCTGGATCAACAGCCCGCGTGACCGCTGGTAGTCCCGGCCCAACCGAGCCAGAACAGGGAAACTCCCCCCGCGCGGGCCGAGCGGTCCGGGCGCTGCGTTCGGCTACGATCCGGGCCTGTTGCCGGCCCGGCCTCACGCCGGGTCCGTGGGAGACCGCCTGAATGTCCTGGTTGCCTGTATCCGCCGCCCGCAAGGCGCCCGTCGGTTCCACCGTCACGGTGAAGGGGTGGGTGCGCACCCGCCGCGATTCCAAGGCCGATGGCGGCCTGTCGTTCATCGCGCTGCACGATGGCTCGTGCTTCGACCCGATCCAGGTGGTCGCCAAGGCGGACCTGCCCAACTACGCGACCGAGGTGGCCCGGCTGACGACGCACTGCGCCATCGAGGCCGACGGGGAGATCGTGCAGAACCCCAAGGGCGGCAACGAGATCGCCGCCAGCGCGGTGCGGGTGCTGGGGCTGGTCGATGACCCCGACCACTACCCGATCCAGCCCAAGCCGCACACCATGGAGTACCTGCGCGAGGTGGCGCACCTGCGGGTACGGACCAACACCTTCGGCGCGGTGGCCCGGGTGCGGCACTGCCTGTCGATGGCCGTGCACCGCTTCTTCCACGAGCGTGGGTTTTTCTGGGTGCACACGCCGATCATCACGGCCTCCGACTGCGAGGGCGCGGGCCAGATGTTCCGGGTCAGCACGCTGGACATGGTGAATCCGCCGCGGCAGTCGCCCCAGGGCCCGATCGATTACGCGCAGGACTTCTTCGGCAAGGAGGCCCACCTCACGGTGTCGGGCCAGCTCAACGTCGAGACCTACTGCTGCGCGCTGACAAACGTTTATACCTTCGGCCCGACCTTCCGGGCCGAGAACTCCAACACCTCCCGCCACCTCGCCGAGTTCTGGATGATCGAGCCGGAGATCGCCTTCGCCGACCTGGCCGCGGACGCGACGCTGGCCGAGGAGTTCATCAAGTATCTCATCAAGACGGTGCTCACCGAGCGGGCCGACGACATGAAGTTCTTCGATGAGCGCATCGAGAAGGGGCTGCTGGCCCGGCTGCAGCACGTGCTGGACACCCCCTTCCGGCGGCTCTCGTACACCGAGGCGATCGCGGTGCTGGAGAGGGCCATCGCGGGGGGGAAGAAGTTCGAGTTCCCGGTGAAATGGGGGGCGGACCTGCAGAGCGAGCACGAGCGGTTCCTGACCGAGGAGCACTTCAAGCAGCCGGTCGTGCTGATGAACTACCCCAAGCAGATCAAGGCCTTCTACATGCGGCTCAACGAGCCCGGCACGGACAGCGCTCCGGGGGACACGGTCGCGGCGATGGATGTGCTGGTGCCCGGCATCGGAGAGATCATCGGCGGGAGCCAGCGCGAGGAACGGCTCGACCGGCTGGATGCCCGCATCGCGGAGATGGGCCTGCCCGCCGAGAACTACGGCTGGTACCGCGACCTGCGCCGCTACGGCACCGTCCCGCACGCGGGCTTCGGGCTGGGCTTCGAGCGGCTGATGCTTTTCGTGACCGGCATGCAGAACATTCGCGATGTGATCCCGTTCCCGCGTGCGCCCAAGCAGGCGGAGTTCTGAACGCGGCAGCTGCTGCGATCCGATCGCCAAGGCTGCTCGCGGGGGGGGCGTCGTCCTCGATTCGGCGAGACCAGGGCTTTTGTGTTTGCCCGCGGCCCGGCGCGGCGGTATATGAAGGGTTGGTTCGCGCCGGCCCCGGCGCTCCCAGGGGGGATTACCCATGGCCACCTTCATCCGCCTGCGTCGAGTTCGGAGTCTCGTACTTCTCGCCGTGCTCGGCGGGGTGACAGCGATCGCTGCCGGCCAGCAGAAGACCATCCTGCGGCCCGTCGCGATGGAAGGCGACACCGTGCCGGGCGTCGGGCGGATCACGCGAATCCAGGGGGTGCAGGTCAGCGATTCCGGCGGTTACCTCATCCTGGCCGACACCGATGCCGACCCCGTCGCCGATGAGGTGCTGTTGACGCCGGGCGGTGTGGTCCTGCGGGAAGGCCAGGTCATGGCCGATCCGGCGGGCGCGACGATCCGGAGTATTTACACCTTCGCGATGAGCCCGGCCGGCTCGACCACGTGGGCGCTGGATCTCGCCGGCACCGGCAGCCTCGCCACCCGCCACGCGGTGTACCGCGACGGCGTGCTGATCCGGCAATCCGGCACCGAGCCGGCGACGCCGCCCACCTTTCCGCCCGGCACGCAGTACGTCACCTTCTTCGACACCCTGATCAACGCGCGGGGCGAAGTGCTGACCCGCTCGCACGTCGACCCGGGCGACGGCTCGGATCCCTTCATGATCGCCCTCGTCCTGTTCTCGGTTGATGCCGAGGGCGCGGTCGCCGAGCGGGCGATCATCGACACTTCGCAGCGCCTGCACCAGACCCGGGAGGTCGAGGCGCTGTCCTCCCGCCCGCACCGCTTCGCCGCGGTCAGCGGCGGCGGCGAGGTTCTCTTTACCGTCGATGTCAGCGGCTGGGGCCTCTCCGACACCATGCTGTACCGCTGGCAGAACAGCCGGCTCACGCAGCTCCTGCGCGAGGGCGATCCGGCCCCCGTGCCGGGCCGGTTCATCGGCGACCTGCTCGACCGGCCGCTGGATATGAACACCGCGGGCGACTGGGTGGTGCGGGCCCAGCTCGACGGCGATGCCCTCCACGACGACCAGTTCATCCTGAAATCGGACGACTCCATGACGGCGCGCGAGCGCGGGCCGGTGCCGTCGTCGATCGGCCCCTACGAGTTCACCAGCCTTGGCTCCGAGTACGGGCCGGTCGAGATCGACGATGCCGGCCGGGTTGTCTACTTCGGGCAATGGGCCGACCCCGATCCGTCGCGCGATGCCGGGCTGTTCCGGGATAAGCGGCTCATCATGCGGAAGGGCGTGACCTTCGTCGATCAGCGGGCCGTGCTGCGCATCGGCGACGGAAGGCAGCAGTTCGTTGCCTCGGGTAACGGCCGCTTCGTGCTCGCCTCCGTGGCGCTCGAGGACGGCACCGCCGATGGGCTGGCCGCCGCGGTGATGGTCGAGTTCTGCCGGGCCGACCTCAACGAGGACGGGCAGGTCGATTTCGCCGACTACCTCGAGTTCCTCAACCTCTACGACGCCGGGAGCGCGGGCGCGGATTTCAACGGCGACGGGCTCGTCGACTTCGTGGATTACCTCGAGTTCCTGGGCGCGTACGACGCGGGCTGCTGATCGCCGAGCCGCGGAAGATCGCGCGGGCCCATCATCCGCGCTTGAAGAGCGTGAGAACGAACCGAGTCGGCTCCATGGCCGTCAGCCGGTGCGGGGCGTCGGGGGGCATCACCAGCCAGTCCTGCGGAGCCATCTCGCGCTCCTCGGAATGTACCCCGAACCGCAGCCGTCCGTCGAGGATGTGCACGGTCGTCACGAATGGCGCGCGGTGCTCGCTGATCTCCTGTCCGGTGTCCATCGCGAACACCACGACCTTGCCCTCGGGCAGGTTCAGCAGCGGCTTGCTGACGGTCGCGCCGGGCACCACCGGGCAGGTTTCGAGCAGACCGATGAAGCGGGCCGACGCCGCGTCGAACAGTGGAGCTGCCATGCGAGGTCCCTTCTCACCCCCGAGGCCGCATGATACGGGCCGCGCCGAGCGCCGCCGGTGGCTACAGGTACCTCACCATCCCCATCCCGCCGAAGATCAGGAGCAGCCCCAGCACCCTTCCGGGGGTGATCTCGCGGATGGGCAGGCCCATGTGCCCGAAGTGATCGATGATGACCGAGGCCAGCAGCTGGCCCGCGATCATGGCGGAAAGGTACGTCGCCGCGCCGATCCGCGGCACCAGGATCAGCGCCAGCGTCACGAAGAACGCTCCGCACAGCCCGCCCAGCCACATCCACCACGGGCCTTCGGCGAGCTTTGACGGAGCTGGCGCCGGGGCGCGGAAGGCGATCGTGACGAGGGCCATCGCCAGCAGGCCGATCGAGAAGTTGGCGACGCCGCCCCAGACTTTCGCGCCGGCGTGGTCGGCGAACCGGGCGTTCAGGCCCGGCTGGTAGGCGGTGGTGACGCCCGCGAGCAGGGCAAGCGCGAGCATGGCGAGGTTGGAGAGCAGCGACATGGGGGCAAGCGTAGCGCAGCCCCGCGCGGGCCCGCCCCTCGCCTACCTGCTCAGCCGCTCCCACTCGGCCCGGGCGGCGGCCAAGTCGGTCGCCGGGCCGGATGTGGGGTTTGCGGCCGCCTCCGCCAGGATCGCCTCCGCGATGGCTCGGCCCAGCGCCATGCCCGCGGCGGCATCCGAAGGGTGGTGCTTGCCCGCGATCACGCGGTTCAGCGACATCGTGCTCGCCCGGCGGTACAGGCTCTCCGCGTGATCGGGCGCCAGCTCCGCCAGCAGCCGAGCCCGCAGAAACGCGCGCACACAGTGTCCGCTCGGGTACGAATCCGTCGATTCGACTCCAGAGCCGGGCGGACGCGGCCGGTTGAACTTCCTCTTCACCGCCGCGTTGATGGGATCGCCCGCCGCCTGGGCCCGAGTGATGAATCGCTCGATCGCCCTGCAGTTGTCCTTCGTGAACGCCGGGCCCATCGACTCCGCGAAGTCCCACAGCGGATCGCCGGGCTCGGCCCGCGCAGCCCGGGCCCGGGCCTCGGCGCTCGCGTCCTCCTGCACGGCCCGTGTGAGGTAGACCTCGGCCTCTGTCAGCGCTTCAACCGGCGGCGGGAGCAGTTCGGTCAGCTTCTGCACCGCGGCCGCGGGAAGGTACGCGGGCGCCGCGGAGCCCGCGGGCTGCGCCCGGGGCGCAAGCAGGGCGGCCAGCGTCAACGTGATCGAATAGAGCAGCATGCACGCGAGAATACCAGCCGGGCCTGACCGCCGAAGGGCGGGCCTATTTCTTCTGGGCGGGGTGCAGGAGTTCATCAAACCGCCACCGCGTCTCAAAGTCCCTCGGCGGGGCCTCGCCCGTGAGCATGGCCCGGACCATTTCGACCGGGATATTGGCCTCGGCCATCACCGCATCGTGGAAGTCGCGGTTGGACATCTTGCCGCTGTCGACGAGTTCGTGGTGCAGGGCCCGGAACTGCAGCCCGCCGATCATGTACGCGACCTGGTACAGCGGCCCGTACCCGCCGGCGACCGTGCGGCGGACCTCACCCTCGGCGTTGGCCCGTTCGTGCCCCACCTTGTCGATGAGGAAGTCGATGCACTGCTGCGGGGACCACTCGCCGAGCTGATACTTCAGCGAGAACATGATCCTGGCGCAGCGGTGGGTCCGCCAGAACAGCATGCCGATGCGGTTCTGCGGCGACTTCTGGAACCCCTGGTCCCACATCAGCATTTCCCAGTAGAGCGCCCAGCCCTCGGTCCAGAAAGGCGTGGAGAACGGGGCGCGATGGGTCTTGTTGCGGGCGCACACGAACTGCTGGAGATGATGGCCCGGGATGAGCTCGTGGAAGACCGTGGCCCGCGCGAAGTGCACGTTGTTCCCGCGGAGGCTCATCATCTTCTGCTCGTGGGCCATGGAGGCCGCGGGGAACGCGACGCTGATGACCTCCCCGCCGGTGAAGAAGGGTGTGACGAGCTGGCGCTGCGGCGACATCATGTCCATGCGCCAGACTTCTTCCGCCAGCGGCGGCACGGTGATGAGGTCGCGCTCCTTGAGAAACGCCACCGCCTCGTTCGCCAAATCGCGGATCAGCCGCGGCTGCTCGCCCGGCTCGAGGTGGGTCTGCTTCACGCGTTCGAGCGCCTGCTTCCAGTCATCTCCACAGCCCATCTCCGCGGCGGCCTTCAGCAGCTCCGCCTCGCACCACGCCATCTCGCGGTCGGCGATCGCGATGAGCTCCTCGGGCGAGTAGGGGATCATCTCGAACTTCAGGTCGGCCAGCAGGGCCTCGCGCCCGATCGGGCTGCCGACGATCGCATCGGGGTTGTCGGGGGTGATTCCCGCGCCGCGCTCCCGCACCACCCGGATGTACCCATCGAGCGCCTGGTCGGCCGCCCGGTACGGCTCGGCGTTCCACCACGTGAACACCGGGTCGTACCCATCCCAGAAGCCGTACCAATCGGACAGGTCGCCGCGCAGCCCCTCGAGCACATCCAGCAGCCGCTTTGATGTCGCCGGCGTCACGCCGGGCCCGCCACCCTCCGCCGGCTTCAGCTTCTCCTCGAAGTCCTTCTTCGCCGCCTCGATCTGCTTCTTCAACTCATCCAGCCGCGCCGCCGACTGCGCGGGCAGCAGCGGCACAAGCGTCCGCCGGGCCTCGGCGAGTTCCACCACGGTTCCCGCGAAGGGCGTGTACGGGCCGACCTCGGCGAGGTGATCCGCGGAGATCTTCAGGCCGTGGCGGTCCCGCTCCACGGTGTTGCGCAGCAGCACCCAGTCCACCTTGCCATCCAGGCTCATCGCTTCGAAAGCCATGCCGTCGAGCGCCGAGAGCCATCCGTCGTACAGCCGGGCCAGGCGCTCGGCCCGCGCGGGCGATGCGTCCGCGCGGTAGGCCCGCGACAGGGCGCCCTCATCCGCCTGGTAGCGGCGGATCACCGCGACCATCTCCGAGCGCGGGACCGCCGACAGCCGGGCCAGTTCGGCGCTATCGGGCTCCGCGCCGCCGCCGAAACACGGGCCGGGGGCGAGGAGGAGCAGTCCGGTCAGGATCGAGCAGCGCAGCATCGGGCGGGGCATCAGGCGGGCCTCCGGATCGGGTGGCCCGCACTGTACCGGGCCGGACCCGGGCCCGCCTAGCGCTTCCGCTTCTTGAAGCGGTCTTTCACGCTGCTGGAGTGGGTGGAGCCGCGGCTCGCGAAGGGGTTGAAGCCCGGGTCGGGTGAGGCCGAGCCGAGCTCCTTCATCGCCTTCATCTTTCCGGAGGTCGTCATCGAGGCCATCTGCTTGCTGAGCTTGTTGACGGTCTCGAACTGCTTGACGAGCTGGCCCACATCGTTGGGCTGGGTCCCCGAGCCGGCGGCGATGCGGCGGCGGCGGGGCGTGTCGATCATCGAGGGACTCCTGCGCTCGGCCTTGGTCATGGAGCAGACGATGGCCTCGAGGCGGTCGAGCTGCTTGTCGTCGATGTTGACTTCCTTCATCATGCTGCCGACGCCCGGCAGCAGGCCCAGCAGCTGCTTGAGCGGGCCCATCTTCCTCAGCGTGCGCATCTGGCTGAGGAAGTCGTCCATGGTCATCTCGCCCTTGGCCATCTTCTGCTGGAGCTTCTCGGCGTCCTCGAGCGACACCTGCTCCTGGGCCTTCTCGACGAGGCTGACGACATCGCCCATGCCCAGGATGCGGCCCGCGACGCGCTCGGCGTGGAACTCCTCGAGGGCATCCAGCTTCTCGCCGATGCCCACGAACTTGATCGGGGCGCCGGTGATGTGCTTGACGGAGAGGGCGGCGCCGCCGCGGGTGTCGGAGTCGTACTTGGTGAGGATGACGCCGTCGATCTCGAGCTTTTCGTGGAAGGCCTTCGCGGAGTTGACGGCGTCCTGGCCCGTCATCGAGTCGACGACCAGGTAGACCTGGTGGGGCTGCACGAAGCGGCGGACCTGCTCGAGCTCGCCCATGAGTTCGTCGTTGATGTGAAGCCGGCCTGCCGTGTCAAGGATCAACGTGTCGACGCCCTGCCTCTGCGCGGCGGCGAGGGCCCGCTGGCAGACGCCGACCGCGACGCCGACGGCCTTGCCGTAGGCCGCGACCTTGTCGGGCTCGGAGTAGAAGTGGACCTGGGCCCCGCCCGGCAGGTCGGTGTTCACCTGCTCGGCCACGGTGTGGAGCTGCTCGACGGCGGCGGGGCGCTGGAGGTCGGCGGCGGCGAGCATGACGCTCCGCCCGCGCTTCTTGAGGTACGCCGCGAGCTTGCCGCAGGTGGTGGTCTTTCCCGAGCCCTGCAGGCCGCACATCATGATGATGGTCGGGCCGGGGCTGATCCGCGGGATGGGCGGCTCCTCCTCGCCGGCGGCGTAGACGCTGCTGGCGACGGCGAGCTCGCCCGACTCGGCCAGGGCCTTGGGCATGTGCATGGGCCGCCCGCCCAGCAGCTCGACGAGCCGCTCGTGCACGATGCCGATCATCTCCTGGGCGGGCTTGAGGCTCTTGGTGACCTGCCGGCCCAGCGCATCCTGCTTCACGCGCTCGCAGAAATCGTTGACGACCTGCAAGTGGACATCGGCCTCGAGCAGGGCCGTGCGCACTTCATCCATCGCGTCGGCGACGTTCTTCTCGGAGATGGCGGACTGGCCCGAGAGCTTCTTGAACAGGCCGTTGAACGTGTCGGTGAGGCGGTCGAACATGACGGGAGTCTAGCCGCGATTCCCCCTGCGTTTCAGCCACTTCCTCAGGTCCCCGGCTCCCCACGCGTTCACGCACATCTCCTTCGTCAGCCAACCCCGACGTCCGGTCAACACCCCGTAGCGCAGGTTGTCAAAGTCCTCCTCGGCGTGCACATCGCAGTTGATGGCGACCAGGCATCCCGCATCGGTCGCGGCCCGCACGTGCTGGTCGCGCAGGTCCAGCCGCATCCAGTGCGCGTTGATCTCCAGCGCCACCCCGTGCTCCTTCGCCGCGGCCGCGATCTCGCCGATATCCGGGCTCATGCCGGGCCTCCGGTTGATCAGCCGCGCCGTCGGATGCCCCAGGATGTGCACCAGCGGGTGCCGCACCGCTTTCAGCAGCCGCTTCGTCGCCGTCTCGGGGTCCTGCGTCGTCGCGGTGTGCGGGCTGGCGACCACGATGTCCAGCTGGGCCAGCAGCTCATCGTCATAGTCGAGGTGCCCATCCGCCAGGATGTCGACCTCCGAGCCCGCCAGGATCGTGATCCCGTCAATCTGGGCATCCGCCTCGTGCACCGCGCGGATGTGCGCCTTCAGCCGCTCGACGGTCAGCCCGCCCGCGATGGGGGATGACTTGGAATGGTCCGTGACCGCGATCGTGTGGAAACCCCGCGCCTTGGCGGCTTTGGCGAGTTCCAGGATGGAGAGTTCCCCGTCGGAGGCCGTCGTGTGCGCGTGCAGCTCCGCCTTGATGTCCGCCAGTTCGATCAGTCCGGGCACACCGATGCGGCGAGGCCCGCCCGTCGGTGTCGCGGCCTTCTTCGCCGCCTTCTTCTTCGCGGGAACTGCCTCAGCGCCGGCCAGCTCGAACCGCTCGATCTCCCCGCGGGCCTCCCGAAGCTCCGGCGGGATGTACGCCAGGCCCAGCGCCGCGTACACCTCTTCCTCGGTCGCCGCCGCGACGGGGCGGATGCCCCGGGCCTGCGGCGGCGTCTCCTCATCATCCTCCGGGAAGAGGCCGTACTCGTTGAGGGTCAGGCCCATCTTCTGGGCCCTCTCGCGCAGCTCGACGTTGTGCTCCTTCGAACCCGTGAAGTACAGCAGCGCAGCGCCCCAGCTCGCCGCGGGCACGATCCGCAGGTCGATCTGGATGCCGGCGCCCAGGCTCACATCCCGGCCCTTGCGGCCATCGCCGATCCGGGCCAGCTCACCCGCCGATTTCAGGCGGATCGAACTTTTCGTCTCCCCAGCGGCCAGCACCTCGCTCACGCCCGGCAGACCGCGGAAGGCCTCCATCAGCGCCGCTGCCCTGGCCGGGCTGTCCTTCTCGACCGCCGCAAGAATGTCGATGTCGCCGATGGTCTCCTTCCCCCGGCGCAGCGAGCCCGCGTACGACAGCCGGGCCGCGGCCCGCGCCTTCTCGAGCACCTTCACGATCCCCTCACCCAGCGGCAGGGCTGCCCCCAGCCACAGCCGCACCTGCTCCGTGGCGGTGAACGCAAGGGATGCCTTGATTTTTTCGACGCTCTTGGCGCCCATCCGCGGGAGCTTGAGGATGGAGCCGTCGTCGATGATCTTCTGCAGCGACGCGCGGTTGACCACCCCGCCATCCTGCCAGAGCGACCGCACCGTCTTGGGGCCCAGGCCCGGGATCCGCAGGAGTTCCATCAGCCCGGGCGGGCAGTCCTTGCAGAGCCGGTCATGCTCCTCGATCTTCCCGGTCCCGATGAACTCCACGATCTTGTCGGCGATCTTGGGCCCGATGTTCTCGAGTTCCAGCAGCCGCGGTTTCAGCGAATCGCCCTCGCCATCCAGCGTTGAGAGATCAAACGGCAGGTCCCGGATCGTCCGGGCTGCGCGGGTGTGGGCGCTGGCGCGGAACGAATCCTCGCCAAGGAGTTCCATCATCGCGCCGATGTCATCCAGCAGCCGGGCCAGGTCCGGGTTCACGGGCTGTCGTGCGGTCATGCACGGATGGTATCGGCCGTGCGGCGGGCTTCAGCGGGCCCCGTCACCGGGCCCGGCGGGTGTGTCGGGGCTGGGCTTTGTCCTGAAGGCCGTGGTCCTGCCGGGCGTGCTCCTGCTGCGGCTGCTCATCCGGCGCAACCACCTCGTAGGTCATCACAATCTGCTCGACGTGGCCATCGCGCTGCACAGGCGGATGGACGACCTGCAGCCCCCCCGGCTCGGCGGAACGCGGCCCGTACAGCTGCGCAATCTGCCGCTCCACCATCGCCACCATCGCCTCGCGCTCCGAGACATCGACCAGCATCAGCGCCGCCAGCCACCGCCGGGCCAGCTCCACCCCCGCGGGCCGGAGCAGCTCAATCAGCATGCGGACGTGGTCGTTGGGCAAGAGCCCGCTGGAGTCTTCGAACCCGGTCGGGAGAGGGACCAGCGACGGGTTTGGCGATTGCCGGGCCCGCGGCGGTGGCGAGTTGCCCATTGGAGGAACCATGGCCCGGCTCCTGTGCGGAGTTCAAGTGATTGAGATGAGGTTCGCCCGCCGGCGCGGCCGCGGAGCGGATGCGGACCTCGAGGGTCTGGACGTACGTTTCCAGACGATCGATGCGCTCGGAGAGCCGCTCGATCGTCCCGGCCATCGCGGCGAGCAGATCGCCCGCGGTCGCATCCCGCAGGGCATGGGCCCTCTGCTCATCCAGCTTCATCGGCCCGCGTCCCGTCAGAAGCCAGTCGCCGCTGATGCTCAGCGCAGCGCACAGCGCCGCGAGGAAATCGGCGCCCGGGGCCTGCCCCTGCATGTAGCGGCGCACCGTCTCCGGATGGGTCTTGGTCAGGTCGCCGATGTGCCGGTACGTGCGGTCGCCCGCGGCGGCCAGCAATCGCTCGTGTAGCGCGGTCGGGATCACGCCGAGAGCATAACGATCGACGAGCGAAGCCCGAATATCTCCATGAGAGTTTGTTCACATCACACAAAGATGTGTCCACAGAAATGTGGTTATCCCACATCCACGAGTCCCAGCGATTCGCCGTACGTCTTCATCAGCCGGCGCCGGATCAGCGTCTCTTCGGGCTTGTGGAGAGTCGGTGAGCCCGCGATCCACTCGGCCGCATCGCGGCGGGCCATCGCCAGCAGCTCAAGATCCCGGGCCAGGTCCGCCACCTTGAACGGCGGCAATCCCGACTGCCGCGTCCCGAACAGCTCGCCGGGCCCGCGGATCTCCATGTCCTTCTCCGCCAGCGCAAAGCCATCGCCGACCTCCGCCATCACCCGCATCCGCTGCGTCGCCTCGGGGGTCTGCGGCTCGGCCACCAGGATGCACGCCGATGGCTTGACTCCGCGACCCACACGCCCCCGCAACTGGTGGAGCTGGGCCAGCCCGAACCGGTCGGCGTTCTCGACCACCATCGTCGTCGCGTTGGGGATGTCGATGCCCACCTCGATGACGCTCGTCGCGATGAGCGCATCAATCTGTCCCGCGCGGAACCGCGCCATGATGGTGTCGCGAGTCTGGGGCTTGAGCCTCCCATGCAGGACCGCGAGGTGCTTGTCCTTCAGCGGATCTGCCTCGAGTTCCTTCTTGAGCGCGTGGACGTTGGCCAACGGGCCCGGCGCGCCGGGCTGGTCGCCCCCGGTGATCTCCTCGCCCTCGAAAGACTCCGGGCTGTCGATGGCCGGCGCAACGATGAACGCCTGATCGCCCTGATCGAGCCGCTGCCGCAGCCAGGAGTAGACCTCGCCGCGCTTGTCGGGGGCGACGACACGGGTCTTGACCGGTCGGCGGCCCGGCGGCAGGCCGCGGATCGTCGAGATGTCGAGGTCGCCGAAGAGCGTGATGGCCAGTGTGCGGGGGATCGGCGTGGCGGTCATCACCAGGACGTGGGGCGTGATGGTCTCCTCGCCGCCCTTGGTCCGCAGCGTGGCCCGCTGGTGGACGCCGAAGCGGTGCTGCTCATCGATCACCGCCACCGCGAGCGAATCGAACTTCACGGATTCGGTCAGCAGGGCGTGCGTTCCGATCAGCAGGTCGATCGTTCCGGAGGCCACGCCGGCGAGCGTCGCCTCCCGCTCGGCCTTGGGCGTCGCCCCGGTCAGAATCGCGTGCCGCACGCCCGAGCCCTTCAGCATGTCCGACAGGCTCGCGAAGTGCTGCTCGGCCAGGATCTCCGTCGGCGCCATCAGGGCCGCCTGCTGCCGGTCGGCGACCGCCAGCAGCATCGCGTACGCCGCCACCACGGTCTTGCCCGCGCCCACATCGCCCTGGATCAGGCGGTTGGTCGGCGTCGCCTTCGACAGGTCGGCGACGATCTCCCTGACCACCTCGGCCTGCGCGGGCGTCAGCGTGAACGGCAGCCGGGCCCGGATGTGCTCATCGATCTTCTCCGACCACCGCAGGGCCGGCGCCTTCAGGAACGACCGCAGGTGCGCCCGCTTCAGATGAACACCCAGCTGGAGCAGCAGCAGCTCGTCGTAGGCCAGCCGCCGCCGGGATGCGGCGACCTCATCCTCCGTGCCGGGCCGGTGCTGCATCCGGTAGGCATCGGACAGCGCAGGGAAGTTCCTCGCCGCCCGGAACGCATCCGGCAGGTGGTCCTCGATGAGAGGCAGCGCATGCGGCAGCGCCGAAGCGATGGCCCGTTCGATCAGGCTCGACGGCACGCGCTCGGAGGCCGGGTACACCGGCCGGAGGCGCTCCTCGCGCATCCCCGGGTCCCCCCGATCCTCGTGCAGAATCTCGGTGTGCGGGTTGACCATCCGCAGCCCGCCCAGCATCCGCTTGCCCTGCCCCTGCACGCGGATGCGCACGCCCGGGCGGATGCGCTCGCGCATGTACGGCATGTTGAACCAGACCAGGTCGAGCCGCCCGGTGCCATCGAGCAGAACGGCCTCGAGCCGGGGGCGCCGCCCGCGCGGCACCCACCGCGATGCCGTCACCTCGCCGCGCGCGGAGACGATCTGGTTCGGCACCAGGTCCTTGATCGGCGATTCAGCCTCGTGGCGCTCGTGACGGTGGGGGAGGTGCGCGATCAGCCGGCCCAGGTTGGTCAGCCCGAGCGTCGCCAGCAGCGACGCCTGCTTGGGCTGGATGCCCGGAACCTCGGCCAGCGGCGTCGTGAGCGTCAGGCCCGGCGCTGCGGTCACGGCCGGGCCTCGGCGCTGGAGGGCCCGCCGCCGGGCTTCTGGTTGGCCGGGTCGATCGAGCGCAGATACGCCCACGAGTAGATCGCGGTGTCGTGCCCATCCGAAAAGTTGATCTTGATCGCGTAATGGCCGACCAGCTCCGCGCCCGTCGCCACCAGCGGGCCGCCCCGCGCGGCCGAGGCGGGCAGCACCGTCAGCGGATTGCGGGCCATTTCCTCGCGGAGCTGACGCATATCAGCGGAGGGTGACATCCGGCGCAGGTAGGCGATCGAGTAGTACGAAGTGGACCCGTCCGCCCATTCGACGGAGAGCCCCTTATCCTTCTTGAGATCCAGCTTGCTGGGCCCGTCCACACCCAACGGTACGCCACGAAGGGAGAACGCAGCATCATGATGCAGTCCGCCGCGGATCGTGCCGGGCCCGCCCCGGCTTCCGGGCCCGGCTTCGCTGATCGCCTCGACCGGGCCATCCGTACCGCGGGATCTCCGGTGTGCGTGGGGCTGGATCCGGTGCTGGGATCGATACCGGGCGATGTGCGGGCCCGCCGCCCCGACGCCGCTGGGGCGATCGAGGAGTTCTGCTCTGGGGTTCTCCGGTCGGTCTCGGGAGTGGCGCCGGCCGTGAAGTTCCAGTCCGCATGCTTCGAGCGGTACGGCTCGGCGGGAGTCGCCGTGCTGGAGCGATCGATCGGGCTGGCCCGGTCCTTGGGGCTGGTGGTGGTCCTGGATGCCAAGCGCGGCGACATCGGGATTAGTGCCGAGCACTACGCCGCCGCGGCCCGGGGGCTGGGCGCGGATGCCATCACCGTCAACGGCTATCTCGGCCCGAGCACGCTGGAGCCGTACCTGGAGGGGGGGCTGGGCCTCTTCGTGCTGGTGCGGACGTCGAACCCCGACAGCGATGCGGTCCAGGCACACCGGCTGGCCGACGGGCGGAGCGTTGCCGAGATGATGGCCGACGCGGTCGCCACCGCCGGGCACGAGCGGCTGGGCGCCTGCGGCCTCAGCGATGTGGGCGCGGTCGTGGGGGCGACCAAGTCATCCGAGGGCCGGGCTTTGCGGGCCCGGATGCCCGAGCAGGTCTTCCTTGTCCCCGGCTACGGCGCGCAGGGCGGCACCGCGGAAGATGTGCGTGCCCTCCTGCGCAGCGATGGACGGGGCGTTCTGGTGACGGCGAGCCGCTCGGTGATCTACGCGAAGGGAGATGGATCGTGGACCGATGCCATCGCGGCCGCTGCGCGCAAGCTGGCTGATGAAATCAGGACAGTCGTGGGCTGACGGCGACAGGCACGATCTTCAGCGCCGGCGACGGCGCCCCGTGATGGCGGCGGCGCCGACGATGGCCAGTGAGCCCGCGCTGGGGATGGTCTGTGCGGACCAGCTGCCCTCGGAGCGCCAGTTGTTCGCGAACGTCCCGCCGGTGCCGAGCAGGACACGGGCCCCGAAGTCATTGCGGATATTGGTCAGCGTGAACGCGAAGTTGGGGTCGCCTGTCGGGGCGCTCCCCAGCGCGCCCGCCGCATCAAATCGCAGCGAGGGGTCGGTGGCGAAGTTGCCGATGATCGAAGCCGAGGTTCCGAGGAGCGAGGCGCTGTCCGACCAGCTCACGAGCAGCGCGTTCCTGAAGTCCGCCGTCAGCACGCTCCCGGGCGCGGTGATCCGGTAGTTGCCTTGAATCGTCCACGCGTGGATGAACTGGCCCGCGAACGGCGTGACGCTGTAGGAGGTCGTGCTGGCAAGGAACGTGAACTCCGACGGGATGACCACCGGGCCCGTCGGCCCGTCGTCGTCCGCGTCGTACATCAGGTTCACCGTGACCGCCCCGCTCGTGTCGAAGGAGCGTCCGTCGGAGATCTGCGTGGCCAGGGCCGAGAAGGTCGGGCCGTCGGGGTTGGTGTCCGAGGCGAAGCTGAAGAATGCGGCGTGGGCCGCGCCCGTCAGGGCGCAGATGCCGAACGTGGTGACGAGATAAGAGGTCATGGGATCAGCTCCGGTCGAAAGTGGCGGGCCCGCGGCTCGGCGGGGCCGGTGCGGTTCAGCGCCTGCGGCGGGCGACGATCAGGCCGCCGAAGGCCAGCAGAGCCGCGGCGCCCGGCGCGGGGACCGCGCGGGCCGACCAGCTGCTCTCGGACTTCCACGGCGAGAGGAAACGGCCATCGGCGGCGATGGCCACTCGGCCGCCGTTGGCGGCGCTGCGGAGAGCGGACATCGAGAAGGAGAAGTTCTGGAGCGCGGTGAGGTCCACGCCCGTCAGCGCGCCCCCCGTCGTGAACGCCAGGGCGGCGTCGGCGGGCTTGTTCGATTGCAGCGAGCCGGACTTCGACAGCAGCGTGGCGCTGTCGGAGAAGTTGGACATCAGGGCGTTGGCGAAGGTGGCGGTGAAGAACGTCTGGCCCGTGGTCAGCTCGGTGAACTTGTACTGGCCCTCGAGCGTCCAGGAGTGCAGGAAGTCCCCGCCGACCGGGACCGCCGTGTAGTTGGTGATGACCGCGTTGAACTCGAAGCTCGCCGGGATGATGGCCGGGCCGCCGGGCCCGTCCTCATCCATGTCGTAGAAGAAGTCCACGATCACCTGGCCGCCCAGGTCGAAGGGCCGGCCGTCGATCACCGAGCCGGCCTGCAGGCTGGCGAGCGTCGGGCCATCCGTGTTACGGTCGGAGGAGAAGCTGAAGGTGGTGGCGCTGGCGGAAGCCGCGGCGAGCGTGAGCGCAGCAATAGCGGCGGTGCGGTTTCCCATCCCCAGTCTCCTTGTGTGCCGAGCAAGAGCCGGACGGACACCCACGGGCACCACACCCGCCGGCGAACGACCGTCATACTCAACAAGTACACCGCGGGCCGGGGGATGCCAGAAAAACGCGTCCGATACCCAAGACTTCGGGAATCGGCCCCGAGCGATCGCCCCGCGGTCAGGCTGATGTCAGGGATGAGCCTCGGTTCAGGCCCTGCGGGCCAGTGGCAATCGGGATAGCTCGGGGCAAAGGCTTGGCCCATCGTGCTCGAAATCAGGTGCTGCCGGTATGGGCCTGGCCGTGCTCGATCTCGGCATCCTCGCCGACGCCGGGCCCGGCTTCCGGGTAGGGACTCAGCGAGGGCGCGCCATCGCGGGCGAGCGGTCGCATGGGCCCGGCGCCCAGCAGGAGCCAGTCGGCGCTGACGCCGAACTCGCGGCAGACGCTGGCGAGAAACTCGGCGCTGGGCCCGCCATCGCGGAGGTACCGCCGGACCGTCTCTTCGTTGTAGCCGGTGACGGTGGCGACAAACCGGTTGGAGCGTGAGCCCACCGCATCCCGCAGGCGCTGAGCGAGCTGGCAGCGGAATGAGATCAACGGCCGGACACCGGCCGCAGCGCGCACGCCACCCCCCGACGCCGCGGTGTTCGGGAGCGGCGCGGAGGGCGGCGGTGAACCGGATGGAGGCCCGGGATGCGGGTCCCCGCCGGCGCGGAACGGCTTGTCTTCGAACCAGGATGACGAATGGTTCATGGCGAGGACCTGGTCAAGGAACTCTCGGTGGGTGCAGCGCGCAGCTGGGACAACGTGGAACGGGTGAGCCTGACTTCATCCTCGCTGGCCGTGTTCGGAGCATCCGACAGGAGTACATCCATGCGGTCGATCGCCGCCCTCAGCGCGGCGGCGTCCGTCGACGAGAGCCCAGCGGGCACTCCCAGTTCGGCCGCCCGGGCCCGGAACCCGGCCATCGCCTTATCGGGCGAGCCCGTGTCGATGTCTTGGGCATCGCCCCCCATCAGCCACAGCACATCCTGCATCACGCTGACGAAGAGATCGAGCCAGTCGGCGCGGGCGGTCTCGGTGCACGCGGAGGGAACTGGCGCAGCGATCGCCGCGGCCGGGCCCGCGCCCGGCAGGCCGGCGATCAGTGTCACGACAACGGCTGAGAACAGCATCTTGAAGCGCCGGCCCGAAACGGCCGCCGGGACGGGCGGCGAAAACGCGTGCCCGCAACAGCCCCCGGTGTTATGCTGGGATGTCCGTGCGTCGTTGTTGAGATTAACATCCACAGGCAAGAGGCTCGCGTTCACGGCTGTTCCCCCGAAAGGCTTTCGTGCTCCCGAACGACGGGTTCATCAATGGGGGCGAGGCCCGGCGGTCCGGTGTGAGCGGTATTTCAGGATTTTCCGACCTGGGGTCGGAAGGGGGCGCGATGGGGCCGCTGGAAGTCACGGAAGACCCGAACTTTCTGCTCACGCGCATGCGGTCCGGCGATCGGGAAGCCGCCGCGGAGTTTCTCGACCGCTTCGGCAGCCGGATCCGCCGTCGTGTCCGGGGTAAACTCGGGCCCGGCATGCGCCGGCTCTTTGATTCCCAGGAAATCCTCTCCACGCTGGGCCGGCGCCTGGACCAGTTCGTCCGCTCCGGACGCCTCCGGGCCGAATCGGCCCCGGAACTGTGGTCACTGGTCTTCACCATCGCCGAGAACGCCCTGGTTGAAAAATCGCGGGTGCTGCGGGCCCTCGAGGCGCGGGAGGGTGAGGACAGCCCCCTGGCCCACCGCATGCTCAGCCGGCTCCGCGATGTCGAGACCAGGTCGGAAGACGGGCCGGAGATCGAGCTGGACCGCGCCCTGAGCGTGCTGGAGCCGGGCATCGACCGCGAAATCCTCTCGCTGTGGCTCACGGGCCATCAGCACAACCACATCGCCGAGAGCCTGGGACTCGCGCCCACGGCCGTCCGCAAGCGGTGGCAGAAGATCCGGGAACGCCTGCGCGAGCTGTTCGAGCCGGGCGAGGGGGCCTGACATGGTGAGCCTCGGCGGTTCGCTCCGCGGAACGTTCGAACAGCTGTACGCCTCCGGCGACCCGGGCTTCAGCGAACTGCTGGCCCGGGCCGACGATGCGGCCGACGATGAAGCTCTCGCGGAGCTGATCGAGCTCGATGGGCGGATGCGGATCGACCGCGGGTTGCCGGTGAGCCTCCAGCGCTACCTCGACTGCCTCCCTGACCTCGATCGCCGGCCCGTCGCCCTCGATACCGCCATCGATGTGACCCTCCGGTCCATCTCCGGAACCTCGCGCCTGGAGCCCGACGCCGTCGAAACGCTCGCCGTGCAGTACCCATCCCTCGCAGGCCCGATCCGCGAGGCCGCCGTGCTGTCGGAGGCGCTGTGGTCAACGACCGGGCTGCGGGCCCGGTTCATGCCGCGGAGCCGTCGCCAGACGCCCTGCGAGTTCGGCCCGCGTATCGCTTCCGGCAGGGCCCGCTACGAGCTGCGGCGGCTGCTGGGCGCCGGCGCTGGCGGCGAGGTCTATCTCGCCGTCGACCGCCAGCTCTCTGAGGATGGGCACCCGGCGTATGTCGCGATCAAGCTCCTCAACGCCAGCAACAGCGACCCCTGGGCCCGGCGCCGGCTCGTCGATGAGGCCACCAAGGCCCGGCGCGTCACGCATGCCAACGTCGCGCGGGTGCTCGACCTGGGTATCTCCGAGCATGATGAGGACTTCGTCGTCTACGAGTTCGTTTCGGGCGGCGACCTCGCGGCGTGGCACACGATGCACCCGATGGGCCAGAGCCTCCGGGCCCGCATCGCGCTCGCCGCGCGCATCGCCCGCGGCGTTCAGGCCGCCCACTCGGCGGGCCTCGTGCACTGCGACCTCAAGCCCGGCAACATCCTCGTCTCCGCCGCCGATGAGCCCAAGGTCACCGATTTCGGCATCGCCGTACGGGCCGGGCAGCCCCGCATGGACACGCCCGACTACGACGGCGACCACCCCATCGGCAACATGGCCTTCATCTCCCCCGAGCAGTTCCGGGCCGAGGATGGCTGCCTCAGCCTCCCCTCCGATATCTACGCCCTCGGCGGCATCCTCTACTACCTCATCACCGGCGAACTGCCCAACGGCCGCACCGTCGAGGAAGTCCGACGCAACCACGACCGGCAGCGCGGCCGCCGCGATGCCGCCTCACCCCGCGCGGTCGCCCCGCGGCTCGATCGCCGGATCGACGCGATCTGCCGCCGGGCCATGGCGCTGAACCCCGAGGCCCGCTACTCATCCGCCGGCGCCCTCGCCGATGACCTCGACGCCTGGCTGCGGCTCGAACCCATCGCGTGGATGAAGACGTCCGCTGCATCCCGGGCCCGACTGTGGGCCCGTCGCCGGCCGGGCCTGGCCGCGATGCTCGCGCTCCTGCTGATCACGGCAGTCGCTGGCGGACTGGTCGCCGTGCGCGGCTGGGCCGTCGCGGCCCAGCGCCTCGACCTCGCCCTCGCCGAGAAAGCCAGGGTCGATGGCGCCAAGGCGACGCTCCAGCAAGCGCTCAACGGCGCGATGATCGCCAAGTTCAACAAGCTCGACCACAACCTGCTGCCCCTGGTCATGGCGATGGAGTGGGTCGGGGGCGATGTCGTCCTCGACAACCCCTTCGCCAAGCCGCAGGAGTGGATCGACCGCTTCAAGATCGTCGAGGCTCTGCTCGCCGAGGAGGCCGCGGCGGGCCGCGGCGAGGAGTTCGAATCCCTCTTCTGGAAGACCGTCCTCGCCTACTGGTACACCAACGATGGCAAGCCCGAACGGGCCGAGCCGCTCATGGATGAGGCGATCCCCGGATGGCGGGCCCGGCTCCGGCCCGGCGATCACTGGCTGGCCCAGCTCGAAACGTTCCGCGAAGCCGCCGCGGTCAAGCGGCTGGTGAAGCAGGCCGCATCTCCGGCGGGCCTCTCCCCGGAGGCCCGCGCGGAAGCCGAGCAGCGCGCAGCGCAGCTCGCGGCGGGCCTTGACTTGTTCCAGGCCCGGCACTTCAGCTCCCCCGCCCACCGCACCGCGGTGGTGGCGCTCACGGAGGTCAACGGGCCGAAGCTGCTCGACCGGGCCGACGACCGGAAGCGCTTCGAGGACATCCTCAAGAAGATTGATGAGTGATCGAGGTGGCCCGCCTCTCCGAGGCGGGCTCCAAGTTCACGGCGCATTGAATCTCGGGTCAGCGCCGTGCGTCGTCACCGGATTCACCAGCCCGCACTCCGGGCACTTGACTACATTGGGATACCCATCCATCGGCGGGCATCCATCCAGCGTGTACCCGCACCCCGTGCAGCGCGGGCCCGCCAGCATCGCGCTCTTCACCGCGAGCACCCGGCTGCGGCGCTCCGCGCGGGCCCGGGCCCGGCCGATCAGCATCCGCCCGGCCAGCACGATCCCCGCCGCGGGGATCCCCGCGAGCAGCCCGGCCGCCGAACGCGGCAGCGGCTCGACGAACGGCGGCGCGCCCCGGCTCATCGTCGAGAGGCACCCCAGGAACACCACCACCGCCGTGATCAGCACCGCCGAGAACTGCATGAGCCGGGCGAACGCATCCGATGCCCGCTGCGGGCCCGCGCGGGCCAATGCGGCCTCCACGAACCGGTCGAACTCCTCCGCCGTCAGCCCGGCCAGCGGCGGGTAGTGATGGGCCAGCGCTTCATGTTCTTCCCGCCGGGCCTGCGCCCGGTCAACACCGCCGAAGCTCATTTCGTTCCATCCACCATCGGCGGGTACAGGAACCGTAGGGCCTGCGGCAGGCGCTTGGCCCACGCCGATTCGGTGTGCGTCGCCTGCGCATCCACGATCAGGAGCCGACGGTCCGCGCCCAGCCCGGCCGACGCCATCTTCTTGTCAAGCGCCCTGGTCGCATCGGCGTACGCCTGATTCCGGGCCGTCTTGTCGGCCTCCGGGCCCGTCTCCTGGCCGCCCACGCCCAGGTAGACCCTGCGCGGCCACGCCGTCATGTTGTCGGTCCAGGCATCCCACGCCTCGGACTTGCCCGTCCGCAGCGGCAGGCTCTCGGCCAGCAGCAGCCCGAAGCGGTCGGGGTAGCGCGTCGCGGCGTCGAGCGCGATCGCAGCGCCGAGGGAGGATCCGCCGATCCCCGTTGATTCCGGGCCCGTCTTGACGCGGAAGGCCCGCTCCACCCGCGGCATCACCTCGTGCAGCAGCCACGCGATGTGCTCCTCGCCTTCGGGCTTGACGTTGTCGAGCGCGGCCACCGGCATGTACTCGCGGATGCGGCCCTCTCCCGAGTGCGGGATCCCGACGATGATGATCGGCTGCATCTCGCCCTTGCCGATCAGCTCGGTCGCCGTCTCATCGACACCCCATTCGCCCGGCGCTGTGGCGGGCTTGTCGAACAGGTTCTGCCCGTCGTGCAGGTAGAGCACCGGGTACGTGCGCGCAGCATTGCGAGGGTCGTCGTAGCCGGGCGGGAGCCACACGAGCAGGTCGCGCGTCTGGCCCGCCGTGCCGCCCGCGCCGCCCTGCACCGGCAGCTTCCGCAGTTCACCCATCACCTTCATCGGCGCTGTGGCCGCGGCCCCCTCGGGCTTGAAGTCAGGACGCTCATCGCCCCAGCGCTCCACGACCAGCTCGATCCGCGGCTTCTCACCCGCGGTGAGTTTGGAGATGTCGATCGGCGCCAGCTTGCGGTTGGCGGGCGCTGAAAGGTCGGCGTTGAGCTCCTCCAGCGTCCACGACCCGCGGGTGAACTTGAACTCCATCGGCGCGGCGGCGGGCCGGGGCACCTCGATTCGCCAGCGCATGTCCGACTGCGGCGTGAGCTTGAACGCCGGGTCGGCCGGGTTCCAGTTGTTGACCGTGCCGGCGAGGTAGATGGGCGATTCGGCCTTGGCCCGTCCCGACTTGTCCTGAACGATCAGGATGAAGCCCTGCTCGAGCGATTCGGGCTGGACCATCCTGGGCTGCGCGGCCGCCTGCTCGGCGGCCTCATCGGCGCGGGTGTAGTCGGCCTTGTGCCCGGCGATGACGTTGCCGATGGCGTTGGCCCCGCCCGTTTCCCCGGCGCCCGCGCCGACAGGGGGCTCGTTCATCAGCGGCTTCTTGGAGAGCGCCGCGATGGCGTAGAGCAGCAGCGCGACAAGGATCGCGGGGGTGACGAGAAAGACCGTCAGCCAGATGCGCTTCTTCATGGCGGGCTCCGAGGGTCCGGGCGGGCCGGGGCGGCCCGGACGGGTTCGCGGTCAGCGCAGTCTACGGCGCCGCCCGGGGCTGATATCGGCCTTGGGAGATCGGGGGCGTCAAGAGTTGGCGAGCGCAGCGCGCCGGAGCACCGTGGGCCGCGGTCAGTGCCCGCCGGCCTTGGTGTAGAGCTCCGCGACCTTGGGCCAGTTCACGATGTTCCACCACGCCGTGACGTAGTCCGGGCGGCGGTTCTGGTACTTCAGGTAGTACGCGTGCTCCCAGACATCGAGGCCCAGGATCGGCGTCCCCTCGCAGCCGGCGATCGCCTTGCCCATCAGCGGGCTGTCCTGGTTGGCGGTGGAGCAGATCTCCAGCTTGCCGCCGTTGATCACCAGCCAGGCCCAGCCGGAGCCGAACCGGCCGGCGGCCGCGGCGGCGAACTTCTCCTTGAACGCATCGAAGGAGCCGAACGCCGAGGTGATCGCCGCCGCGATGGGCCCGGTCGGCGTTCCGCCGCCGCCCTTGCCCGCCGGGGCCATGAGCGTCCAGAACAGGGAGTGGTTGAAGTGGCCGCCGGCGTTGTTGCGGATGGGTGTGCGCTTGTCATCGGGAAGCTCCGCGAGCTTGCGGATGAGCTCATCCGCGGACCAGTCGGCGAACTTGGTGCCCTCGAGGGACTTGTTGGCGTTGGTCACGTAGGCGTTGTGGTGCTTTCCGTGATGGATCTGCATGGTCTGGGCATCGATGTGGGGCTCGAGTGCTTCAGGGGCGTAGGGCAGGGGGGGCAGGGTCAGCGGCATCTTGACCTCCTGGGGAAAGTATGGGTCCGGAAATCGTAACAATATGTGGAAAAAGCGTAGCGCCCTTGGCGGCCGGGACGATTTACGGTATCTTGATCACCCGTCCGAGAGTTGTGGGGGCCATCGGCTGTCGTCGGCGTTAGGCGGATGGTTCGTGGGGTGCACGGCCGGCGGTGCTATTGACCGGACGCAGGGATAGGGTTTTTGCTCCACTAGATTTTCTACGGGCTCGCAGTAAGCTGCGAAGAAGGCTTCTACAAAGCGAAACAAAACGCTGGCAAAAACGTATCACAGGAAGGATCCGAACCGGGGCCGCCAGAGCGGCGGAACCCGCCCGACGAACGGAAGCCGGGCGGGGGGAACGGGTGACAGGGAACCCTCGGCGGAGCCGCTCGGGCAGCGCGGATCTCGGTGGAAAACTGGCTCGCCTGGGCGAGCTGGGCGGGATGAGGTTCGGGCCGGAGCGGACGGAAGGAGCATCCGCAGGTTCGGGATTGACGAAGGCTAGAAACGGGACGTCAGAGGCGTCCAAGGGAATAGGTCATGCGGCAGGTGCCCGGCAAACCGAGTTTGAGCCCGCTGGAGCAGGTCCGGCGACGCCACCGCGTAGGGGTGGGGGCTACCTCCGTGGCCGTGGAGTCCAAGGGGCAGGTGAAGCCCCAGGTGCGCAAGCGCCTCGGGCCGGAGGATGAGCGTCTGCTCAAGCAGCTCCTGGCGAGCGAGCAGGACTTCATCGACAGCCCGGCTTTCTACGAGAAGGAAGCCGACAAGAAGATCTACGACGAGGCCCCGGACATCCAGAAGCCGGACACCTCGTGGTATCACCCCGTGATGGATGACCTGTCGAGCGCCCGCACCCGCACGGTGAAGAGCGCCCAGCAGGTGATCCTCACCGGCGCTGAAGAGAAGGTCCTCTTCCACCAGTTCAACTACGCCCGCTATCGGGTGTGGAAGCTCCAGCAGGAAGTCTGGGCCACGCCGGCCAAGCAGCCGACCCCCGAGCAGGCCCACGAGGTCCTCCGGTGGCACCGCATCGCGGACCGCATCCGCGAGCAGATCGCCGAGACCAATCTCGCGCTGGTGCTGGCCATGGCCAAGCGCACCCGCATGAGCGAGGTCGACTTCGCCGACCTGGTCAGCGAGGGCAACATGGCGCTGCTCCGGGCCGTCGACAAGTTCGACGCCGGCCGCGGCTACAAGTTCAGCACCTACGCCTGCCGGGCCATCCTCAAGGCCTTCAGCCGCCAGGGCATGAAGCTGAGCAAGTATCGCCAGCGCTTCCCCACCGACTTTGACCCCAAGCTCGAGCGGTCCAACTTCCTCGAGACCAAGCGCTCGGGGTTCGAGAAGGACGCGGCCGAGGAGGTCAAGCGGATCGTCCTGGACAACCGGGCCGACCTTTCCGATGTCGAGCGCACCGTCATCGAGCACCGCTTCGGCCTCGAGTCGGGCGACCAGGAGAAGCCGATGACGCTCGAGCAGGTGGGCCAGATCATCGGCGTCACCAAGGAGCGCGTCCGCCAGATCCAGAACAAGGCCATGGAGAAGATCCGCCTGGAGCTGGAGGCCAACTTCCTGGGCAACCGCAAGCCCGAGGATGAGGCGGCCGCAACCGAGGTCCCCGGCGCGACGGTCGAACCCTCGCTGAACTGAACCGGCTCATCCGCAGTGCACCAAGACCTCCGGGCCCGGCCCGGAGGTTTTTCGTTGCGGGCGCAACTATCTCGGGAATTTCCTTTGCCCGGCCCGGATTCACGCAAGTAAGCTGCGGAGTGAACGCTTGAGCGAAGCACTGCAGCGCTGCCAACTCGGATGTGTGCGGGCGGGTCGTTCTTTCCAGGGAAGTTGACAACTCAGGATCAGGAGGCCGCCATGAATCGGTCCCTCGCAGCGGCGCTGTGCGCCGTGGTGGTGTTGTCGTGCGTTCCTGCAAGGGCGGGGTATTCGAGCGCCGCGACCGGCGCGAAGGGAGTCCAGCTCACCGCCGCCCAGGTCGCCGCGGTCAACGCGGCGATCGCCAAGCTGGAGGCCCTCGCCGCGGCCGAAGGCAACGCCCAGAACAAGGCGACGATGGAGCGCGTCATCAAGGCGCTCAAGGAGATGATGAAGCCGGACAAGAACGGGAATCGGCGCATCTGCAGCGAGGGCGCCAAGCCCGCCGCGCAGGGCGGGCCCAAGACCTGGGCCGGCATCACCCGGCAGGATGGCAAGTGTGATGCCTCCGGGGACGCGATGAACATCTGCCCGGACCTGCTCGCCGCCGGCGAGCCGATGTGCAGCATCCTTGCCGACACCCTCTTCCACGAAGGGGTGCATACGCAGCAGTGGGCCGCCCCCGGCAGCATCTACGGCGGGACGGAGGCGAGCGAGGAGTGGGTGGCCTACTCGTGGGGCAAGTACGTCCTCCAGAAACTCCTGAACAATCCCGCGCTCACGCCGGCGCAGAAGAAGCGCCTGCAGGAGGAGCTCAAGCACGACTGCCGCGAGCGGGATGCCTACTGCGCTTCGGCCGAGGAGGAGCGCAAGAAGGCCGCCAAGGCCGCGGGCGGTGACCGCAAGCGATCGTGCGCCAGCGCCGACTACATCTACACCGCCAGCTACCCGCACTCGGGCCGAATCGAGGTTCTGCACGACTGGACCGGCGACGTCCCGCGGATCCTCGACACCGGCATGGCCATCAGCACGGGGATGGCGTGCTTCCGCGATTCGAACGCGGGCCGCGAACACCTGTTCGTCGGCGCCACGGACAGCGGAGCCGCCACCGGCGCGGTCGCGCTGTTCTCCGACATGGATGGCGATGAGCTGCTCGACCAGGACAGCATCGCAGTGTTCGGCCTCGCGGGCGGCGCGGTTCCGCTCTCCATGGTCACGGAGGGGTCATCGCTGTGGGTCCTGGCGATGCCCCCCGGCTCCGGAACTTCCAAGCAGGTCATCCGGATCGTCGATGTCACCGGCGACGGCATCCCGGATTCGGCGGCCCAGACCATCTACGCCGACGGGCTGGTGTTTCCGGCGATCAATCAGTGCCAGACGTTCAAGGTCGACGGGCCCGGCACGATCAGCATGAGCCCGCGCTGGCCCGGCATGAGCATCGAGAACTCGCTGATGGTGATCCAGTCGCTGACCGACGTCAACGCCGACGGCGTGGCGGATGTCATCTCGCCGATCACGTTCGATGACTCGCTCGCGCCGCTGACGCCGGTGTTCTACTGGCGGCCCGCGTTCTTCGATGTCTTCTGCGAGGTGCAGGCACACCCGCTCGCGCAGGTGCAGGTAGTCCGCACCGATCCGTCCGGCCTGCCGCTCGAGCTGCTGGGCCAGAGCCCGGGCGCTTCGGGGTGGGAGCGCCAGATCCCGCTCTTCCGGCCCCTGCAGCCCGGCGATTTCATCGTCCTGCACGATGCAACCAACGACCTGGAGAGCGCGGTGGTGCAGGTGCAGGCGCCGCGGCCGCAGATCATCGGGATCTCCGAGGTGGAGGTGCTGCCCGGGCAGGTCGTGCACCTGCAGACGCGGTTCACCAACCCCGATCCCAGCCTGGCGGTGAACTGTTCCGGCCTGCCGACCGAGCTGATCCTGGTCACGCCCAACTCGATCGAGTTCATCGCGCCGACCGCGACGCAGACCCCCAACGGCCACATCACCATCCAGGTGACCGCAGGCCCGGATGCCTCCAATGAGGTGGGGCTGCTCATCCAGGGCGACTGCAACGGCAACGGCCAGGCCGACATCGTGGACATCGCGACCGGAGTCTCCCAGGATCTCGACGCCGACGGGATCCCTGATGAGTGCGAGGCCTGCCCGGCCGACCTGAACCAGGACGGGCTGGTGGACTTCACCGACTACCTCGAGTTCCTGAACCTGTACGAGGCCCAGGACCTTCGCGTCGACTACAACGGCGATGGCCTGGTCGACTTCCTCGATTACCTCGAGTTCCTGAACCACTACGACGCCGGCTGCTGAGCCGGGCCCGCGCAGTGGCCCGCGAATCCCGACCCCCGGGCCCGCGCCCGGGGTTTTTCGTTGGCATTTCCCTCGATATGCTGCGGCGGCGGGCTCGGGGTGAACGGGGGCGGCATGCGCACGATCCATCGATGGGCCGCCGGGCTGGCGATGGTCCACTCCCTTGCGACGACGGTCTTCGGGCAGGCGCCCGGCGGGGCTGCGCCCGCGCCGCCCCGGGCCATCGAGCCAGCATCAAGGAAGCCCCCCGCCAAGCCGGCCGGGCCGCCCACGGTCGAGGCGTGGTTCCATACGCGGATTGAGGCGGCGCTCGATCGCCTCGAGACGGGAGGCGATTTCGCCGCGGCCCGGGCCGACCTGACCGACCTGCTGGACCGACTGATCGCGCACGGGTCTACAACCTCCGATGTCGATGCGTTCCGCGAGGTTGTGATCGCGCGGCGGCTGGTCTCGCAGCTGACCGAGGTGGATGCGGCCCGGCGGGCCGAGCTGCTGCGGTTCCTGCGGCAGCGGCCGGGCCTGTCGGCGGCGCTGGCCTTCGCAATCAAGCCGGAGGCGCAGAAACCCGCGGCGGTGTACGCCGTGCTGCAGCGGCTGCGCGCGGGGCGCGAGGACCGGCTGGAGTCCTTCGCGACGCTCACGGCCGCGCTGTGCGTGGTGCTCGACCGGCCGTGGTGGGTTCAGGTGAACGAGAATAAGGCGAACTCGCCGGGCCCGGAGGCGCTGTTTGATTACTACGCCGGGAACGAGGGAGAGATGGCCTACGGCATCCGGGGGATGCCCGTCGAGCTGCTGGTGCACGTCATCGCGGCCGCGGCGCCGATCGAGGACCTGAACTGGGCGAGGGCCCGGTACAAGGCGGACCGGCGGATCGAGAACCGCTACCGGGAGATCAAGTACGACTACGCGTACTTCAACAGCGGCGGCGTGAAGAAGGTGACGGCGGCGGGATGGTCGCTCAAGGGGATCGTGGCCAACGGCGGGGTGTGCGCGGACCAGGCGTATTTCGCGATGACGGTGGCGCAGTCGATGGGGATCCCCGCGGCGTACGTCACCGCGCAGAGCGGCGAGGTGGGGCACGCTTGGGTGGGGTACCTGGAGGCGAACGGGAAGTCGGCGGCGTGGAACTTCGATGCCGGGAGGTTCGGCCCGTACCTGGTGGTGCGGGGCAACCTGGTCGATCCGCAGACGCGCGAACGGGTGTCGGATGCGAGCGTGGCGGTGATGGCGAGGGGCATGGTGCAGAAGCCGCAGGATCGGCAGGACAGCGAGGCGCTGTTCGACGCCGCGGTGCGGATGATGGAGCTCGAGCGGGCGGGCGGGGCGGGGTTCCCGCCCGCGGAGGATCCCGAAGGCCCGAAGTTCAGGAAGGGGAGAGTGCGCCGGGCCGGGCTGGCCGAGCAGCAGGAGCTCATCGAGGCCGGGCTGCGGCGCACACCCTCGGCCGCGCGCGGGTGGCGCCTGATCGGCGACCTGGCCGAGACGGGCCGGCTGACGCTGGATGACAAGAAGCGCTGGGCCGAGGTGCTGTGCAACCTGTGCGGCAAGGACTACCCGTACTTCAGCTTCGAGATCCTCAAGCCCATGATCCTGACGGTGGGGGATCTCAACGAGCAGGATGGGCTGTGGACCCGAACGGCGGCGCTGTTTGCCGCGAAGGCGGACCTGGTCTCGGAGATCCGCCTGGCGCAGGGGCGCATGTGGGAGAATGCGGGCGACAACAAGCGGGCCTGGGGCTGCTACCAGGATGTCATCAAGAAGTACGTCAACGCCGGGCCGTTCGTGGTGGATGCGGTCGAGCGGTGCGAGGGCCTGCTGGCGGACCGCAGGAACACGCCCGGCGCTGTGGTGGACCTGTACCAGTCGGCGTGGCGGGCCGCGGAGAAGCCCGGCTCGGCGGCGCCGGAGTTCAGGCGGCAGAGCAACTGGTACCGGCTCGGTGTGCGGTACATCAAGAAGCTGGAGGCGGCGGGGAAGACGGGCGAGGCGGCGAAGGTGAAGCAGGAGTTGGAGCGCTAGGCGGCCCGCGCCCCGAGTTCCGGGCTCCATGATGCCGGGCCCGTCCGAGAACTCCCCGGGGTTTGGAGCGGGATCGTAGTTGAGGGTGCAACAGGGGAAGGCCGGGGTGCGAACCGAGGGTGCCCGGGCGCGCGGAGTGCGCGCCGGGGGCTGGGATTGGTTTCGGCGTTTCGGGGAATTCGGGGTTTCGGGGTAGCGCCTGTGCGCGGGCGGTCCCGTGGGTTTGGGTTGTGTGAAGGGTTCGCGGCCCGGGCTATCGCATCGGGGCGTGTGGGAGGTTACGCTTGAGCCTTGAAACGACGGTGATGGAAGGCGGCGGGGTCGCGGGCGCTGGGGCCGGGGCATCGCCGCGTGCGAAGGAATCTGGAACCAAGCCATCAGGGGGCAGGCCGGCGATGAGTGTGGAAACCGAAGTTCACAGCGATGCCAAGCACGTGGGGCACATCGCGCTGCCCGGCAAGCGCAAGGGCGATCCGCACGAGACGCGGTGGGGCAAGTTCCTGCTGGCCTCGATGAAGCTGGAGGCCTCCGACCTGATCATGAAGTCGGGGCAGACGCCCAAGCTCCGCATCCGCGGCGCGCTCAAGCCGCTGGACACCGAGCCGGTGTCGGCGGATGAGTTCATGTCGATCGCCAGGGCGATCCTCACCGATGAGCAGTTCGAGGACCTTCACAAGTTCGGCTCGGTCGACTTCGCGTACGACTACGACGACACGACGCGCTTCCGCGTGAACCTGTTCCAGGCCCGCGGCAAGCTGGCGGTGGCGGCCCGGCGCATCTCCAGCCACATCCGCAAGTTCGAGGAGCTGTACCTGCCGCAGGCGATGGCGGACATCGCGCTGCAGCCCAACGGCATCGTGCTGCTGTGCGGCGTCACCGGCTCGGGCAAGTCCACCACGATCGCGGCGATGCTCGACTACGTGAACGAGCGCAAGCCCGTGCACATCGTGACCATCGAGGACCCGATCGAGTACATCTTCACCGACCGCAAGGCGACCATCAACCAGCGCGAGATCGGCATCGACTGCCTGGACTTCAAGATCGCGCTGCGGGCCCTGGTCCGCGAGAACCCCGACATCGTGCTCGTCGGCGAGATGCGCGACAAGGAGACCTTCGAGGCCGCCCTGCACGCCGCGGAGACGGGCCACCTGGTCTACGGCACCATCCACGCCTCCAGCACCACCCAGACCTTCAGCCGCATCTACGGCCTCTTCGAGGCCGAGGAGGTCGAGGGGGTGCGCCGCATCCTGGCCTACCAGATGCGGGCCTTTGTCTACCAGAAGCTGCTGCCCACCCTGCACGAGAAGATCCACCGCATCCCCGCGCTGGAGATCCTGATCAACAACTCGGTCGTGCGCAAGCACATCCTCGAGGCCCGGGAGGGCGAGCTCCGCGAGTACCTCAAGAGCATCGAGGCCCGGCAGACCGGCATGATGGACTTCAACGAGAGCCTCGTGCAGCTGGTCGAGAAGGAATACATCCACATGCGGACGGCGATGGAGAGCACCCCCAACGCCGATGAACTGATGATGCGGCTCAAGAAGCTGGGCTGATAGCTTGGGCTGATCGGGCCCGCCGGGCCGGGCTCTGGCCCCGGCCCGGGTTTGGAATCCGGGGTCCGGGGATGCCCGGGGACGGCCGGCCCGCCGCGGAAGCCGGGCCCGACCGCCGGGGCGGGGAGTTTGCTACCCTTGGGCGGGGTTACATCGGGCGGTGGGCGGCTGATCGGCGGCCGCCGGGCCCGGTCTCGTGAGCCAGGGTGGCGGACGGGCGGGCCGGTGTCTCGCAGGAGCACGGCCCGGGGCGTCGATTGACGCCGGGCCCGCGCGGACCCATGGTGGTCGGATTCGTTCGCGCCGGGCGCTGCGTGGCCCGGTGATCTGACGCGGAGGATTGGGCGCTGTGAACGGCGAACTCTTGTTGGTGGCGGGCCCGGCGACGCTGGTGTCGTGGTGGAAGCCGGTCGTCCTGCTGCTGCCGCTGGTGGGGTGGGCGTGGGTGGTGTCGCGGGTGCTGGACAAGCACGCGGCGCGGTTCTACCTGCCGCAGAAGCGGTGGAACCTGGCCCACCTGATCGTCGGGTTCGTCGCCCTGGCGGCGGCGTTCCTGATGCCGGTGCCCGGCGAGGGCGGGTTCTGGGCCGGGCTGGGGGCCATGATCCTCATCCTGTGCGCCGATGTCGGCGCCTACTGGTTCGCCCAGAGCCGCGATGAGCGCGTCCCCGAGGGCCACAAGCTCCGCTTCAACATGTTCCAGGAGCTGGCCGCCAAGCGGGCCGAGAAGGCCATCGCCAAGAAGGCCGGCAAGTCGGAGCTGCAGATCAAGGGCCCGGACAAGGGGCTCGTCATGCCCCCGGGGCCCGAGTCGCCCGAGTTTCAGACCCGCGTGGTCGCCGAACAGCTGTTCATCCGCGCCCTGGAGAACCGGGCCGCGCAGGTGGACCTCGGCCCGACCGGCAAGGACACGACCTACGGCTCGGTGCTGCTGATCGACGGTGTGAAGCAGGCCGGGGAGCAGATGCCCGCGGCGGAGGCGTTCAAGGTCATCGACTTCTGGAAGGGCGCCGCCAAGCTCGACCTCGCTGACCGGCGGCGCAAGCTGTCGGGGGACATCAACGTCGAGCGGGGTGTGGACCGCAAGAAGGTCCGCATCATGAGCAGCGGGACCCAGGGCGGGATGCGCCTGACCATGCTCATGGACCCCGAGGAGTCGGTCCGCCGCAAGCCCGACGCGATGGGCCTGCTCGAGCCGCAGCTGGCCGAGCTGAAGTCGATCGTCCAGGAGGGTCTCGGCGTCGTGCTGCTGGCGGCCCCGCCCGATGGCGGCCGGACGACCACCATGTACACGCTCGTCAAGATGCACGATGCGTACACCAGCAACGTGCAGACGATCGAGACGGACATCCAGGATGCCCCCGAGGGTGTCCGGCAGAACAAGTGGGACCCGCAGGCCGAAGGCCCGGACTTCAGCACGCTCGTCCGCTCGATCCTCCGCCGCGACCCCAACGTCGTGGCGCTGGCGGATCTTCCCGACCAGGCCACAGCGAAGGAGGTCGCCAAGGCCGACCAGGAGCGCACGCGGATCTACGTCTCGCTCCGGGCCGACGGGGCCCTGCCCGCGATCCAGATGTGGATGAAGACGATCGGCGATGCCGAGCTGGGCTCCAAGTGCCTGCACGGCGTGGTGGCCCAGAAGCTCGTCCGCAAGCTGTGCATCAACTGCCGCATGCCCTACCAGCCCACGGGCGACCAGCTCAAGAAGCTGGGCCTGCCCGCCGACAAGGTGAAGCAGCTCTTCAAGAAGGGCGGCCAGGTCCTCGTCAAGAACAAGCCCGAAGTCTGCAACGTCTGCCAGGGCACGGGGTACACCGGGCAGGAGGGCGTCTTTGAGGTCTACCTCCTCGGGCAGGCCGAACGCGACATGATCAAAGAAGGCAACTGGAACGGGCTGCGGACCGAGCTGCGCAAGAAGCAGCTGCCGGGCCTGCTCCAGGCCGCCCTCAAGAAGGCCGTGGATGGCACCACCAGCCTCGAGGAAGTCGGACGCATCGGCGGCGAGGGCGGCGATGGAGGCGGCTCTTCACCCGCCAAGCCCGCCGCGCCCAGGCCGGCCGGGCCCGCCGCCGCCCCCCAGCTCAAACCCCCCGCGGCCAAGCCCGCAGCGCCGGGCCAGCCCGCGACGCCCGCCAAGCCCAAGTCGTAAGCGCAAGCAGTAGCAGACCCCGTCCTGTCCTGCCGGAGTTCGAGTCATGATGCTTAGCCTGCTGGTGATCGCGATCGTGCTCGGGTGTGCCTGGGTGTGGATGTCCCGGGGGTTCTTCTCCGGGCTGATCAACCTGGCCTGCGTGCTGGTGGCCGGCGCCATCGCGTTCGCATTCTGGGAGCAGCTCGCCTACGCGCTGCTCAAGGCGGCGCCCGACCGCGGCTTCCTGTCGTTCCTGGGCGGCACGGCGTGGGCCATCGCTCTGGGCCTCCCGTTCGCCGCCGCCCTGGCCCTGCTGCGCGTGGCGACCGACGCCGCCCTCCCCGGCAACGCCCAGGTCGAGCCCGCCGTTGACTACGCGGGCGGGGCCATCACCGGCGCCTGCTCGGGCCTCATCATCGCGGGCTTCGTCGCGCTCTCGATCAGCTTCCTGCGGCTCCCGCCGGACCAGTTCGGGTACTCGCCGATCGCCTACGGCAGCGCCGGCAACATCGCCCGGCAGGACAAGCTCTGGCTCCCCGCCGACAAGCTCACCTCCCAGCTCTACGGCCACTTCTCGCTGGCCTCGCTGAAGACCGGCACCCCGCTGGCCGACCTCTACCCCGACCTGCACGAGGCCGGCGGCGGCATGCGCACCAGTTTCGCCGAGGGCAAGGCCCGCAATACCTACAAGCCCACCGACTTCCAGTACGAGGGCCGCTACTTCCTCGGTGATGCCGACAAGAGCTCGATCGGCCAGCTGGTCACCGACCAGTGGGATGGCAACCCGCAGGTGGTGCAGGACGTCGATGGCAACCCCGTCGGCCCGGGCCACGTCGAGGGCTACACCGTCACTTTCCTCTCGGGCGCCAAGGAAAAGGGCGGGCAGGTCGTGGTCGGCAACGCCCAGATCCGCCTGGTGTGCGAGGACGAGGCCGACGGCAAGTACCAGACGGTCTATCCCTTCGCGGTGGTCTGCCAGGCCGATTCGGCCAACCCCGCCGCGGCCCGGTTCCGCTTCGACTCGACCAACGTCTTCATCGCCTCCGTGGGCGGCGCCTCGGAGTCCACCATGGCCTTCGAGTTCGCGGTCCCCAAGGGGTACAAGTCCAAGTACCTCTACGTCAAGAACGTCCGCCACGAGGTGGGCGATGAGAACCCCAAGTTCAAGTTCGCCTCGATCGCCGACCGCGATGCGGCGATCAACGACGGCCGCGTGATCAAGGGCATCACCGGCGCGGCGATCCGCTCCGGCGGCGGCGCAGCGCCCGCGGGCCAGTCCACGTTCGAGACCGAGAACGGCGGGCTGATGATCTCCCGCTCCATCGGCTACACGCTCCAGCGCGGCAACGAGCGCGGGCTCCAGCTCAACGAGAACAACAGCGTCATCGACGGCGAGGCGGCCTTCGCCCCCGAGGACATCAAGCGCGGCAACGCCGTCGACCGGGCCCTCCGCGTGGACAAGTTCACCACGCGTGATGACACCGTCGTCTGCCAGGTCGAGGTCTCGGGCGGCAACCGCACCAGCCTGCTGGGCCGGTCGCTCGACACCGCCCTCACCGTCGTCCCGCCCGTCCTGATCGACTCCAACGGCCAGCAGTACGAGCCCGTCGGCTACGTCTACGAAGACAACCAGATGATCAAGATCCGCTTCACCCCGCAGCAGCCGATGCGCGGGCTGACCGAGCTCCCCGCGGCCCTCTCCAAGAGCCGCCCGGATCAGAAGGTCAAGCTGGTGTTCATGGTCAGCTGGGGCGTCACCATCGAGCGCTTCCAGATCGGCCCGGAGGTCATCACCGACTGGACCAAGGCCCCGCTCAAGCCGGTCAAGCTGACAGAGAAGCAGCGCTGAAAAGCTGATGCGGTGATTGCGTTTCACCGTATCACGGCATCGCAGCGCCGCCGTCTCAACTGAAGATCGACCTCATCCCTGTCGCCCGCCGCAGGTCCGCGATCTGCCCGGTGTGGAAGCCGTTGTGGAACACCATCCGCGCCGCCAGCATCCCCAGCGTCGATTCCCCCGCGCCCCACTTCACAACCTCCGACAGCTTCGATTCCGGCGCGGCCCGCAGCGCCCGGGCCAGCCGGTCGCACGCCGCATCGTACACCTGCACGCACCGGGCCAGCGCCGGGTACACCGTGGGGTCATCGACAGGGACCGAGCCGAACGCCACCGATTCCAGCCCGAAATGGTCGGAGTTGCCGCGCGGGCCCGGCGAGAAGTCGCGCTCGGGCGCGGGTCCGCCGTCGTACTTCTCCGCGATCCGGTGCATCGTCAGCGCCAGGTGCCCCAGGTTCCACGCGACGTGGTTGGGCAGGTGCTGGGCCTGCCTGGTGCGGGTGGATTCCTCGAAGCCCGAGACATACCGGGCCGTGAGCATCTTGGTGGCTTCGACCGCCTGCGCGAGGATTTCCTGGGCTTGCATAAGGGACTGTAGCCGCGGCCCGGGCATCCTTGATGCGGCGTCACGCATCCTTGGTGCGGTAGGCGATGACGGTGGCTTTCTCCAGCGTGATCAATCCCTCGCGGACCATGCGGTCGAGCGAGGGGAGAAATCGCTTGATCTTGTCGGCCTTGTCCACGATCTCGACCACCACGGGCATCTCGTCTGGGATTCCCGCGACCGCCCGGGCCGAGTGGATGAGCGAGTGGGCGCCGTAGCCCATCATGCCGCGGAGCACGGTGGCCCCCGCCAGCCCCTCGCCCCGGGCCTGCTGGACCAGGGCCTCGTAGAGCGGCCGACCCTCCCAGCGGTCGGATTCGCCGATGAAGATCCGCAGCAGCTGGCCCTCGCCTTCGATTCTCATGCAGCACCTCCTGGGGCTCCCGGCGGATGGCGATGCGATCGAGGTCCGGACCGAGTGTAATCGGAGCGCGGCGGGGCCGTAGAGGCAACTTTCATGTTTTTCGGCCTGTAGGCCTTGGTCCCCGTCGATCTGGTGATGGGTATGCTTGGATCAGTCCGTGCGGGCGATTTCTGGGCGCCCGGATGCCGATGGCGGGATCGTCAGCGGCCCGCACCCAGGAGGATCGGAATGAGCGCAGCAATGACGCCCGAGCAGGTCAAGAGCCTGCGCGAGCTGATGATGGGCACGTTCTACCGGGGATGGAATGAGGCGTATTTCGCCGGCCCGAGCTTCGAATCCGACATGCACGCCCACACGACCAGGCGATTCGAAGAGTGCCGGGACATCATCATGCCCTGGATCGAGCGATACCTGCCGTTCGAAGGGAAGACGGTGGCGGACATCGGCTGCGGGACCGGCGCGAGCACGGCGGCGTGGGCCCTCAAGGCCCGGCGCGTGCTGGGCTACGACATCCATGGCCCGTCCGTCGAGGCGGCGGTGGGCCGGATGCGCATCATGGGCCTGACAAACGTGACGTGCCAGACGGTCACGGCCGAGGGGCTGATCGCGGCGTTCAAGCGTGATCTCGCCGACGGGGCGGACGCAATCGTCATGTACGCGGTGCTGGAACATCAGATGGTGCGGGAGCGGATCGACACGCTGCGAGCGGCGTGGGCCCTGCTCAGGCCCGGCGGCGTGCTGGTGCTGGGCGACACCCCGACGCGGTTCGCGATGATGGATTACCACACTTCATTGATGCCTTTCTACCAGTGGCTGCCCGAGGAACTGGCGGTCCTGTACGCGCACCGCTCGCCGCGGGCCGATTTCCGCGATGGCGTGGCGGCGAGCCTGAAGCGCGGGATGCCGGCGGCGATCGAGTACATCTGGCGGTGCGGACGGGCCGCGGGGTACGAGGAGTTCGAGCTGGCGCTGGGGCCGCTGGATCGATTGGTCGTGGGCGACTCATTCGATGAGGGGATGGTCGATCAGCCGCACCGCGGGGTGACTCTGCTGGATGAGCTGATCCAGACGTTCGCCGCGGCGCACGACATCCGCGTGCCCCGGGGGTTCCTGAGACCCTCGCTGGAGGTGATCCTCCGCAAGCCGATGCACCCGGATGAGCCGCCGCCGCCGCGCAGGCCCGCGCCGGTGGAGGGGCTGATGCGGCGGTCGCAGGTTGAGGAACTGGTGCGGGAGCGGCTGGCCCAGGCCCGGGCGCAGCGGGGCGGGATCCTCTCGCGGGCCCGGCAATGGATCCGGGGGCTGGGCGTTGCTCCCTGAGCGAGGGCCGGATCGGGGGCGGTTCCGGGAGCCCCCGGCCAGCGGTTGGTCGCTATTGTGGGCGGTACTCCAGAACCGCCCCGCGGGTGCCCCGTCAGGACGCCCGGGGCGGTCTTGGTCCAGGGAGCCTGCCGCTGATGAAGTTCGAAGAGATCGCCCGCCCGCCCGTCGACATTCCGGAGTTGATGCCAGCCGAATCTCCCTGGAAGCCGGCCCAGCGCTTCTTCTTTGTCACCGGGGCGCACAAATCGGGCACGAGCTGGACGTATTGGATCCTGACCAGCCACCCCGAGGTCTTCTGCACCGACGAGGCGTACTTCATCGGCCGCGAGTTCTCCGTCAACACGTGGCTCAACGAGCCCGGCTTCCTCTCCTGGGTCAACAGCCCCGACGCCAGGGTCAACTGGACCAACGGGCTCGAGGACCGGGCCCTGATCGCCGCGGCTAAGCGCGGCATGATCGAGTCGGTCATGAAAGTCCGGGCCCGCCCCGGGGCCAAGCTCATCGGCGACAAGACGCCCGCCAAGTACATGGAGCACGTCGAGCAGCTCCACGAAATCTTCCCGGATGCCAAGCTGGTCCACATCATCCGCGACGGCCGCGATGTCGCCGTCTCGGCCATGTTCCACCACTTCCGGGCCCCCGACCGCTGGGCGTTCAAGTCCGATGAGGAGATGAACCGCGCGGTCGCGTACTGGAAGCGCGGCGAGGGCGAGCCGGTGCCGCTCTTCGCCGGGCCGGGCCTCTGGGCCGCGGCCCACGAGTGGGGTCTCTGCGCGGGCAAGCGGGTCGCGGCCCGCGAGCTGTACGGCGACTCGTACATCGAGATCCGCTACGAGGACATGCTCAAGGACCCGCACGCCGTCATGGCCCGGGTCTTCACGGCCCTCGACATCCAGTCCGATCCGCGACTCATCGCAGAGTGCGTCAACCGCAACCAGTTTGAGCAGCTCACGGGCCGCAAGCCGGGCCAGGAATCCCGGGCGGAGTTCATCCGCAAGGGAGTCTCCGGCGAGTGGCGCCAGTACTTCAGCCCGGGCGACAAGAAGGTGTTCAAGGAAGTCGCGGGTCGCTGGCTCATCGAGCTGGGGTACGAGAAGGACGACAACTGGTAGACGCCCGCCTGCGGGTCTAACGCTCGCCCAGCAGCCAGGACCGCCTGGGCCGCCGCGCGATCGTGCCGTAGTTCTCGGCGATCCCGGACTTGATGCGCTCGATCGCCTCTTCCGGGGAATCGGTCAGCGTGAGCAGGTTCACATCGCCCGGGCTGATGGTGCCGTTCGCCAGCATGCGGTCGCGGAAGAAATCGAACATCGGGAGCCAGAAGTCGACGCCCATCATGATGATGGGGAAGTGGTGGATCTTGCCGGTCTGCACGAGCGTCGCGGTTTCGAAGACTTCATCGAGCGTGCCGAACCCCCCCGGCATGACGACGAAGGCGTACGAGTACTTCACCAGCATGACCTTGCGGACGAAGAAGTAGCGGAACTCCACCCACTTGTCGAGGTAGCGGTTGGGGTGCTGCTCCATGGGCAGCTGGATGTTGCACCCCAGGGATCGCCCGCCCGCCTCGCGGGCGCCGCGGTTGGCGGCCTCCATCACGCCGGGCCCGCCACCGGTCATCACGGTGAGTCCCAGCCCGGCGATCCGCTGCCCCATGTCACGGGCCATGGCGTAGTAGGCGTGGTCTTCCTTAAACCGGGCCGAGCCGAAGACGGTGACGCACGGGCCGACGAAGTGCAGGGCCCGGAAGCCCTTGACGAACTCCCCGAAGATGCGGCAGGCGCGCAGGAACTCCTCGGTGCGCTTGCGCGGGCCCTGCAGGAAGCGGCGTTCCTCGGGGTGCGTGGCGGCGACATCCCAGGAGAGCGAGCCCGGCCCCGGCCGATCGGTGGGTTCCGGGGGGAGCGGCTCAGGGGATCCCGGGTGGATTCGGCCGTCGTACGCCTGCGGGGTTGTGGGCATGTGTTCGGGCTCTGCACGCCTGTCGGTGGAGATTGGGGTTGAACAGGCGCGCATCCTAAGGGATCTGGCGGGCTTTCTGAAGGTGGGTCACCGCTCGGAAATTCCCCTGTCCTGGGGGATTGGGACATTCCTGCCGAAAAAGAAGTACGACGGTCAGGGCGGAAAGCGTGTGGGAAGCTTGGGCAGGGGATCCTCTTAACATTGGGGATTTCACCTGATTGCTGGCCACAGAGAGCGAGATACCGTTATGATCTTGGGGAGTATCCGGGGAGGAGGACCACGTGCCCGATAACCGCGGGGTGGAAACTCAAAACCCTGGGGTATTTGAGGGCAACTGGAACGGATACCAGCGTGACTGAAGTGCGTACAGGTTCGGAGGGAGCAAACGAGTGCGCCGGGCGGAGGGAGCCCGCCGGCGGGAGAGCTATGCCATGAATAACGCGCAGATGGATTCCAAAGTCAGTTCCACGATGTCAGCGTTCCCCGGTGGGGGTTCCCCCTGCTGGGAAGCGTTGGTGAGCGATACCGAGAGCGCCGTGCTGGTGATTGACCAGGAGGGAACGATCCAGTTCGCCAACAAGGCGGCGGCGTCGACTCTCACGGGCAACGGGCACACCGTGACCGGGCGGCGTTTTGCGGAGTTCGTGACCTCGGAGTTCGCCGATGAGCGCCTTTCGCTCGTCCGGCGGGTGATCGAGACCGGCAAGCCCGTGACCCTGGTCGGCATGTTCAAGGGCATCTGGCAGCGCACCTCCATGCGCGCCCTGCCGGCGGATGACAAGGGACGCGTGAATGTTCTGATCGTGACGACCTCGGGCGGCCCGCCCGGGACCAAGACGGTCAACGCGCCGGCCAACGAGTCGGTGGTCCGGGCCAAGATCGACGATCTGGGCGTGCTGGGCACGCTGACTAACCGTGAAATGGAGATCCTCAAGCTGATCGGCGAGGGCCTCTCCACCGCGGACATCGCCCGTCGCCTGCACCGCAGCGTGAAGACGATCGAATGGCACCGCGTGTCGCTGGGTAGCAAGCTGGGCGTGACCAACCGCGTCGAGCTGGCCCGAATCGCCCTGCGGGCGGGCCTGACCGACCTGAACGACGCCGCGGAGCCGGCCGCCGCGGCCCAGCCTTCCTGACCGATCGTTCAACTTTGATGCACCAAAGAGCCCGGGCCCGCGCCCGGGCTCTTTCTTTGGAGTTGCGGGGTACGGCGGTCCGAACGCCTTGCCCGGCCCGGCCCGCGCTGTATACTCCAGCGGGTTATTGAGAGGCGATTCTCAAGTGCAATCTCGTCCGCGCATGATCCGCCATCTCCGCCGGGCCTCGCGCCCGCGCGTGGCCGCTTGGCCCGCGCTGGTGCTGGCGATCGGGCTGCTCTCGCAGGCCTGGCTGGCGGTGGTGCACGCGGAATCGCACACCCTCCAGCTTCCCGGGGCCGCTGGGGCGCTTGCCCACCACCATGACGGCGGCCACCCCCGTCCCGGTCACGGGCATGGTGACCACCGGCCCGGCCGTTCGGATGATGGATGCCGTCTGTGCGCGGGGATTGCCGCGGGCAAGCTGGGCTGGGCATCGCCGGGCCCGGCTGTGGTGGCCGAGGCGGCCGAGGCGCCATCGGGCGTGAGCGTGTCCCGGGCAGAGCGGGCGATCGAGTGCCACTTGGCCTCCACAGCGCCCCGCGGCCCGCCCGCGGCCTGAAGCCGTCGGGCGTACTCCCCTTCCATCCAAGGTGAAACCTGCGGGCGCTTGGGCGCCTCCGCGCGGTCGTGTGCGTGCAGCGCACGGCGGCGGAGGGTCGCGGGTGGCCCGGCTCGGAGTTCCGCGATGCGGGCCCGCGCGTTCACGCTCATCGAGCTCCTGGTGGTGGTCGCGATCATCGCGGTGCTGATCGGGGTGCTGCTGCCCGCGCTGGGGTCAGCGCGGGCCAGCGCCCGGGCGGTCAAGTGCCTGTCGCAGGTGCGGCAGCTCGAACTGGCCCACGCGATGTACATGGACCAGCACCGGGAGTTGTTCATCGACGCCGGGCTGGCGCACGGTGGCGCCGTGACCCTGGCCTCAGTGAAGAGGGCCTGGCCCTTCGCGCTGTCGGAGTACTACGGGGCCCGGCTCATCCTGCGGTCGCCCGTGGACCGCAGCCCCTTCTGGCACCCGCTGGATGGGGGCGAGCGCGAGGGCCTGCGGCTGGATGACCTGGTCCAGCAGCTGGCCGACGGGCTGATGCCCGACACGCGGAGGCTGACGCGGTGGACCAGCTACGGGCTCAACAACTACACGAGCCGCACGCTTAACCCGGGGTTCGATCCCCGGGAGCCGTTTGACCGCCTGGGCAAAGTGCCGATGCCGTCGGCGACGGTGCACTTCCTCATGATGACCCAGGGCTTTGACGGCAGCGAATACGCGCTGAGCGACCACATCCACGCGGAAGGGTGGAGCGACGGGCCGGAGGGGTCGCAGCCGGCGATCGCGGCCCGGGAGATCGACATCGCCGCGCACGGCGGCTCGCGCGCCGCCTGGGGCTCACGTTCCAGCTACGGCTTCCTGGATGGGCACGCGGAGACGCTGAAGTTCGAGAAGGTATACCGGGCGTACGACCGGAACCGGTTCTATCCGGCGGTCGCCCATTGAAGAAGTGGCAGAGTGACAAAGTGGCAAAGTGGCGGAGTGAAAAGGAGTGACCATGGATCTCATCAATCGGCCCGTGCTTGTCGCCGGACTGTGGATGGCGGCGGTCGGCGTTCTGGCTTCACAGGCCTCGGCCCAGCACGCCGGGGACATCCTGCTGGAGCAGTCGGGCGGGCGGATCACGACGGGGCTGTTCGATGCCGACACCGGGCTGGTCGAACCGGGCGTGCGTGTGTTCGGCGCTGAGTTCATCGAGTCGTTCGCCAACGAGCCGGGCTTTGACTCGTTCGAAGGCGCTTTCCCGGCGGGGTCGCAGATCGGCTTCGACCTGACCGCGGCCATGCGCCTGTGGGATGCGGGTACACCCGGCTTCGACACCATCCCCGATGAGCGGGTGCAGGTGCGGCTGGGTCCGCTTGGCCCGGTGCTCACGCCGCTGACCGACGAGGTCACCCCCGGCTTCGCGGTGGCGGTCGGCGCGGACGGGCGGTGGCACCATCATCTCGGCTACACGCTGCTGGGGCCGGCCGATCCGGGGATCTACCTGCTCGAGATGCGGATGTGGAGCACGGCGCCCGGCGCTGGGCGGTCCGAGCCGTTCTGGATCGTGTTCAACCAGGGCATGAGCGAAGCGGAGCATGATGCGGCGATCGCCTGGTTGAAGAGCCAGGTGGGCCCGGCCTGCCGGCCCGACCTCAACGGGGACGGCGTCGTCGACTTCGCCGATTATCTGGAGTTCCTGAACCGCTACGACGCGCTCGATGCCTCGGTGGATTTCACCGGGGACGGCGTGATCGACTTCGGCGACTATCTGGAGTTCCTCAACCTGTACGAGGCGGGCTGCCACTGAGGCCGCCCCGTTATGCTTACGCCGGGCCGGCCCGAAGTCGGGCGGCGCGGCCTTTCAGGGAGTTATGGTGAACGACGCAACGGCAACGGCGGGACCGGCGGCGGGCGGGGGCGAGCGGCCCGCGCTGGCGATCGAGGGGCTGAGGTTCCGATACGGGGCGGATGGCCCGTGGATCATCGACATCGGCGGCCTGCGGTTGGCGCGCGGTGAGCAGGTGCTGTTGACGGGCGGCTCGGGGCGCGGCAAGAGCACGCTGCTCCAGCTCATCGCCGGGCTGCTGGAGCCCACCTCGGGCAGCGTGCGGGTCGAAGGGCAGGCGATGCACGGGCTGCGGGGCGCTGCGCGGGATCTGTTCCGCGGCCGGCACATCGGGATGATCTTCCAGACGTTCAACCTGCTCCACGGGTTCTCGGCGCTCGAGAACGTGATGGCGGCCCTGATGTTTTCGAGCATCCCGCGCGGTGAGCACCGCAGGCGGGCCGCGGAACTGCTGCACCACCTGGGCATCGAGCGGGCCGATGCCGACCCGGACCGGCTGAGCGTGGGGCAGCAGCAGCGGGTCGCGGTGGCCCGCGCCGTGGCGTGCGACCCCGTCCTGGTCCTGGCCGATGAGCCGACCGCGAGCCTTGACCCCGAGAACTCGGCGACCGCGATGGAGCTGATCCAGCAGATCGCCCGCGAGAAGAACGCCGCGCTCCTGTGCACGAGCCATGACCCGGCGATGGCGGACCGGTTCGAGCGGCGGGTGACGCTGGAGGAGCTGCGCGCATGACGGACTGGACGATCATCACGCGGAGCCTGACGGCCCGGCTCTTCTCGACGGTGACGACGGTCATCACCGTCGCGGTCGCGGTGGCGCTGCTGCTGACGCTGCTCACGATGCGCGATGCCGGGCGGCGGGCCTTCGACCGGGGCAGCGGGAACATGCACCTCCTGGTCAGCCGCGATGCCAGCCCGCTGGTCAGCGTGCTCAACGGCGTGTTCTACGCGGGCAGCCCGCGCCGGCCGATCGAATGGAGCAAGTACGAGCAGCTGGCCCGGTCGGCGCCGTTTGAGTTCGCGGTGCCGACGCAGATCGGCGACAACTACCGCGGCAACCCCGTGCTCGGCACCACGCCGGAGTTCTTCACCAGGTTCCAGCCGGTCGACAAGCGGCCGTGGGCCTTCGCGCAGGGCCGGGCCTTCGACAAGGACTGGGAGGTCGTGCTGGGCGCCCAGGCGGCCCGGGCCACGGGGCTCAGGCTCGGGGACAAGATCTCGCTGACCCACGGCGCGGCCGCGGCCGGCGACGGTCGGGCCGGGCCCGCGCCGCACGAGCACCAGCAGTTCAAGTACGAGGTGGTCGGCATCCTCGAGCCTACCGGCAGCGCCCACGACCGGGCGCTGTTCACCAGCCTCCAGAGCGCCTGGATCATCCACGCTCACGACCGCCGCGAGCGCGAGGAGATGGCCGAGGCCGGGCGGGCCGGCGAGCGCCCGGCGGGCCACGAGCACGAGACCGCGGAGGAGCACGCCGCCCACGCCGATACGCACGATCACGAGCACGAGGCCCGGACGACAGCGGCGGATCTCGTTGAGGGCGACCGGCTCATCACCGGGATCTACCTGCGGCTGATCGCGCGGGCCGGCTCGGATGCGCCCGCCAACCTGCCCCAGGTGTTCGACCAGCTCCGGCGGGACACCTCGATCACGGTGGCCCAGCCGCAGCAGGAAATTGGCAAGCTCTTCGGGATCGTCTCGAGCGTGGACAAGATCCTGCTGGGGATGGCCGTGGTTGTGATGATCTCGAGCGGCATCGCGATCATGCTCGCCCTGTACAACTCGATGGAGCAGCGGCGCCGGCAGATCGCGGTGCTGCGCGTGCTGGGGGCCAGCCGGGCCCGGGTGTTCAATCTGGTCATCACCGAATCGGCCGTGATCGGGTTCTTGGGCGCGATCGCCGGGGTGGCGATCGCGGCGGGCGGGCTGGTGGTCGTCGCGCGGGTGATGAAGCGGAGCGTGGGGCTCGTGATTGATGCGGGCCTGGCGCCGGATGTCGCGATGATCGTGATGTCGCTGACGATCGTGCTGGCGAGCCTGGCGGGGATCATTCCGGCGGCGATGGCGTACCGGACGGCGGTGGCCAAGAATCTGAAGCCCATGGGGTGATGGGCTGATGCGGGAGGCGGCATGAAGACGTTCTGGGTCGTGATCGTCGTGGTGGTGGGGCTGGCGGCGGGCGCGTTCCTGCTGCGGGGCGGCCGCGCTCCCAAGCCGATCCCGGTGGGCGAGCCGACGCGAATTGTGATGGGGGACCAGAAGCCCGTCACCGAAGCCGGGCCCGGCCCGGTGGAATACAGGCCCGCGCCCGCGGAGCCGGCGAAGGTGGAGCCGGCGACATCTCAACCGCTCCAGCCGCCGGCCGCTCCCAAGGTGGAGCCGCCCGCGGTGCAGACATCAGAGCCTTTGATCCCGCCCGCGCCGGTGGAGCAGTCCAAGACGACGAAGCCTGCCGAGACGAAGCCCGTCGACATCAAGCCGGTTGAGACCAAGCCTGCCGAGTCCAAGCCCGTCGAGACCAAGCCCTTCGACGTCGGGCCGGCGGAAATCAAGCCGCCGGAGACCAGGCCGGTCCAGCCTGAGCCAGTTCCCCCGCCGGTCGAGGATGTAAAGCCGGTTGAGGCCAGCCCCGCGCCCGCACCGGCTCCCCCCGCGCTGCAGACTCCGGAGCCGCTGATCCCGCCCGCGCCGGTAGAGGTGAAGAGTGAATCGCCGCCTGTTGCGGCGCCGGCTCCTGCTCCGGCCCCCGCCGCGAAGCCGACGGATGCGGCGCCGCCCAGCGATGGCCCGCCCGTGATCGAGAAGCGCGAGGATGGGTCGATGCTGGTGGATGGCAAGTACGAGGTGAAAGGGGATGGTTCGGCGGAGAAGCCCTACGAGGTGACGTGGGAGATGCTGATCTCAGCGCAGGAGACCTACCAGCCCAAAGAGGGAAAGAAGCTCATCCCGGGGCGGCTGGCGATGCTGGACAACAAGCACGTGCGGGTGACGGGCTACATCGCGTTCCCGCTGTACGTGCAGGAGGCCCGGGAGATGCTCAGCATGCTGAACCAGTGGGATGGCTGCTGCATCGGTGTGCCGCCGACGCCGTACGATGCGATCGAGGTGCGGCTGAAGGATGCGGTGACCGGGCCCGAGCGTTTCGCGACCTTCGGCACGGTGGAGGGCCGCTTCGGCGTGAAGCCGTACGTGGTGGGGGACTGGCTGGTCGGGCTGTACACGATGGACGATGCCAAGTTCAACGCGAAGGTGTTCACGGGGAGTTGAGGCCCGGCGGGGCGTGCGGACCTACTTCATCAGCCCGGCGATGACTTCCAGCCCGCGTTCCAGGCTCGACAGCGGCGTCGCGTAGCTGAGGCGGAAGTGTGAATCACGGGCCGAGAAGGTCTTGCCCGGCACGATCAGCACGTTCGACTTGGCGCAGAGCTGGAAGAAGTGCTCACCCGCGGCGTCGGCGGGGTAGCCCAGGCGATCGGGGACCTTCACGAACGCGTAGAACGCGCCGCCGGGCCGCACGACCTCGGTCGCCTTGCCCAGCCGCTCCACCACCAGGTCGCGGCGCCGCGTGTATTCCTTGAGGTGCGGGGCCATGTCCACATCGAAGGCCTCGATGGCGGCCCACTGCAGCGGCGCTGGGGCGCAGACGTAGATGTACTGCTGCAGCTTGATCATCTGGTCGATGAGCCAGCGCGGGCCCGCCGCGTAGCCCAGCCGCCAGCCCGTCACGCCGTAGGTCTTGCCGAAGCCGCGGACGACCAGCACCTGGCCCGCGCTGTCCTTGAGCCTGGCCGGGCTGGGGCAGCGGAGCTCGGCGGGAGCGCCGGCCCGGCCCTGCGTGCGGGACTCCTCGTAGCAGAACTCATCGTAAATCTCATCGCTGATGAGGATGATGTTCTTCCGCCGGCACAGTTCCAGCAGGTCGGCGACTTCCTTCTCTGTGTGCACGACGCCCGAGGGGTTGCCGGGCGAGCACAGGATCACCGCCTTGGTTTTGGGGGTGATCAGCTTCTCGACGCGCGCGGCGGTGAGCTTGAAATCGGGGTAGGTGTCGCAGGCGATGGCGGTGGCGTGGCAGATCTCCCCCAGGTGCGGGTAGAGCACGAACCAGGGGTCGGGGATGATGAACTCATCGCCGGGATCGAGCATCGCGAGGCAGGCCAGCAGGATCGCCCCGGAGGTGCCAGAGGTGATCATGACCCGCGAGGGCGAGTCGGGCCCGTCGAAGTTCCATCCCAGGTCGCGGTGGCAGTAGACGCCGATCCGGTCGAGGAGGGGCGCAATCCCCTGGGTGAGGGTGTAGCCGTTCCTGTCGGCGTCGATGGCCCGGATGGCCGCCTGCTTGATGGCGGTGGGGACGGGGAAGTCGGGTTGCCCGATCGAGAGGTTGACCGGATCCTTGAGCTTGGCGCCCAGGTCAAAGACGCGGCGGATACCCGACCCGTTGATGGTCGAGGCCCGGCGGGAGATCAGCGGGTTGTGGGTCATGAGGCGGGTTTCGGGTGTGGGGGGTGGGGTGTCGGGCGGATCGCGGATGTGCAGCGTGATCACGCCGACGCCGACTCCCGATTCCCGGCGCCCGATTCCCGGCGCTTACGCCTTGGGCAACAGCGTCTTGGGCAGGCCCAGCGCCTTGTCCTTGGCGGGGTCGTACTTCTTGTCGGCGACCATCTTGGCGATGCGCTCGGAGCGCTTCATCACGCTGCGCTTGCCGGCCATCTGGGCGGAGACTTTGAGAGAACGGTCGAGGCTCATGGTCGTGTTCCTGTCTGCTGCTCAACTGCCGGACCGGGTTGGGATCAGTCCAGCTTGGCCCATCCGTGCTTGGCGAAGTTCGAGGTGCCCTTGAAATCCTTCTGCCAGGCCCGTCCGAGGCGTTCGACCGCCTCCTCGAGCGTGGCCCGGGCCGGGGCACGATCCCGGTACTCCGCCGATGTAATGCCCTGCACCGCCACCAGTTGGTAGAGGGGTGGATTGTTGCCCTTGGAGGCCTTGGGATCAACCAGGGGGACTCCGATGGTCTCAAGCCCGTTCTGGGAAAGGAAGGCGATGGCCGCCTGGGTGTCCTGCGCGTTCAGGATGGCAAGGGAGAGGTAGTTCAGCCCGGGCTGGCGCGGGTCGGCGGCCAGGTTGCCCTGGGAGGACAGGATACGGCCGTCGGCTGAGGGCACCATAACCGGGGTGGATGGGCGTGGGGCCCGGCCCGGATCGGCGGCGGGGGGGTTCTGGGTACGGTTGGCAGGCTGGTTGGAGGAGGTCGGTCCGCCAGGGGCGGATATGGGCGGCTCGGAGACGCCGGGGGCGGGGGTCTGGGTGCTGAGCCGCTGGCGGTAGTCCGCCCCGGCCCGGTTCTTGCCGACGGTGAACCCGGCGGCGTACGTGATGACCAGCAGGACCAGCCCGACCGCGATCCCGATGTAGATGGCGTTCTGGGAGACGGGGATGTACTGCCGGGCCGCCGCGGCCCGGGCCGGCGCGGCATCCTCGCGCACCGGGCGGGGCGGGATGGGAGCGTCGATCTTCAGGGGTGGGATGGGGCGCGCGGGGGCCTCGCGGGCTGAATCGCGCAGCAGTTCGAAGAGCGGCCTGTTGGGTCGGCCTGACATGGCACTGCAATCGTACACCGCCGGGCCGGGGGTGCAGAAAGGGAAGGGAATAGGGGATGGGGGAGAAGGAACGGAGGGAAGGGGAAGCCAAACCCGGCGGGAAGCGGCCCGGCCGATCCCTATACTGCCGGGCCATGGCCATCCGCGACGAGGACATCATCCAGATCAAGCCCCGCCCCATCAACCGGAGCGAGAGCATCTACCTGCCCGAGGTGATCAGGGGCTTCGGCGCCACCATGCGCCACTTCTTCACCTCCTTCGGTCAGGGGAAGACCTCGCGGACGATGCAGTACCCCGAGGAGCGCAAGGAGCAGCTCGGGGTCGAGCAGGGCGGGCAGTACGCGGGGAACTACCGCGGGGTGCACCGGCTGAACCGCGATGAGCAGGGGCGCGTCAAGTGCGTGGCGTGCATGATGTGCCCGACGATCTGCCCGGCGCGGTGCATCCACATCACGGCGGCCGAGAGCCCGTGGGATGACCGCGAGAAGTACCCCAAGAAGTTCGAGATCGATGAGCTGCGGTGCATCTTCTGCGGGATGTGCGAGGAGGCCTGCCCGGTCGATGCCATCGAGCTGACGACCGAGTACGACATCGTCGGCATGACGCGACAGGAGATGGTCTTCGACAAGGAGAAGCTCCTGCACGTGTACGACGTCACGATCGGCAAGAAGCCCATGTGAGCCGGCGGCCGCGGATGGGCGCGCCGGGTGATGGGGGCGAATCCTGTCGATTGCCGTCCGGGAGCTTCTCAGCGCGGTACAACCGGAGCGCAGAATTCGCCCCGAGGCCGGCTTGCTTGGCCGGGTTTTGCTCGGGTATGATTCGGAAGTTGTCAATCAGTCCCGCGACGCGATTCACCGCCTGAAACGGAGTCTGAACCATGGCCGGTAGCCTGAACAAAGTGATCCTGATGGGAAACATCACGCGCGACATCGAGCTGCGCTACACGCAGACGAACCAGGCCGTGGCGCAGGTGGGCATGGCCATGAACCGCCGCTGGCGCACGCCCGAGGGTGAGCAGCGCGAGGAGACGACGTTTGTCGACTGCGAGGCGTGGGGCAAGACGGCCGAGATGATCAGCCAGTACTTCGCCAAGGGCCGGCCCATCCTGATCGAGGGGCGCCTCAAGCTCGACCAGTGGCAGGACAAGGAGTCGGGGGCCAACCGGTCCAAGCTCAAGGTCGTGATCGACAACTTTCACTTCGTGGACAGCAAGCCGGGCCAGGGCGGTGGTGATGAAGGCGGCGGCGGGGGCGGGGGCGGTCAGCGCCGCCCGGCCGTGCAGACCCGGCCGCAGGGCGGGCGGCCCGCGCCGCAGCCGGCGAACGGCGGGGGCGGTGGGGGGCACGAGCCGATCCAGGAAGATGACATTCCGTTCTGACGGAAATGGCAAAGAGCAAATCGCAAAGGGCAAATGGGCGCGGCCTTGGTGGGCGGGTAGCCATCAATCGCGCCTGGACTGTCGTCGCGGTTGCCATGCTGTTCGCTTGGCTTGTGAGTTTGCGCTGGGAGTTGAGCTGGAGTGGGCTCGTCGGCGGCGAGCGTTGGATTCGAATCGCCCTAGGACATGGTGCCCTTGAAGCTCAAATCAGCAATGGTGTCATCGAGTTTGACCTGGGTTCAACTTACGCGAAGTCGCACGGCCCGGTCACGTGGTGGTTCGATTGGTGGTACGTCAGTGCGAAGAGCGCTTTCATCGCTATTCCCATCTGGCCGCTTTGCCTAGTTGCGGCCACCGCGGCCGTCGCGAGGATCTTCATCAGCGGCCGATCCGGACGCTACCTGTGTTCAAGTTGCGGGTATCCCCGTTCCGGGCTGGCGGCTGACGCGAAGTGTCCCGAATGCGGTGCCAAGCCCGACGTTGATGTCCGGGGCGCACCAAGATGAAGCGACGGCGGATAAGAGGTCTTGCGCGGTGGTCGGCGTCGGTCATACTCATCCTGTTGATAGCGGCGTGGATCACGAGCGCTTGGGTAGCAGTTGAATGCTCGGGCATGACTCCGGTTGTTGGATTTGATTTGGGCATCAGCCACGGCCAACTGACCACGTACTGGACGACGGATACCTACCAACCAAACGACTTGTACGTTCGATTCGGTCAGCCAGGCCGTCGCCCGTTGTTGACTTGGTGGTTCTCGGGTGTTCAGTCGGCAACCGCGTGCTGGGTATCCATCCCCCTCTGGCTTCCGACGTTGCTGGTCGGCGCGCTCGCCGCGGGGCTGTGGCGCCGGCATCTCCGGACGTTACCATCCATGGGCGTTTGTCCGAACTGCTCGTACGACCGCTCGGGCTTACCCAAGAACGCGCCATGTCCCGAATGCGGCGCCAGTGTCAGCACCATCGGCACTCAGATTCCGAGCCCGAAGGGCCGGTAGGGGACAGCCGGGGGCAAGTCCGCCGACGGCGGACGCCGCCCCCGGGAAACGACGCCCTCCCGATCGGCGGATGGATGATGGGCCCGACCCCGCAGGGGTCGAAGACGGGCCGCCGCGCGAGTTCATGGCCATGAGCAGGGCCAGCGTCGTGGGTCACCCCCGCGGCCACCTCTTGCAGCCTTCCACGCTGCGATGTGTGCTGATGCCGCGACCGGGGGCGTCGCTGCGCTCGCCCCCGGCTGTCTCCTTGAAGCCCTTCGGGCTGCGGTCGCTGGCCCCCGGCCTCTGACCCTTCTATCCTTCCCTCCCCCCAGTTGGGGCCGCCCAGGTCGGTTCCTGTCCGGCTCCTAACTTCTCGGCCTGTTCCGTTTTCGTGGAGCATGCCCGAAAGGACAGCAATGGCCAAGAACATCGAACTCCTGCTCACCGAGAACGTCGAGGCCCTGGGCATCGTCGGCGATGTCGTCAAGGTCCGCACCGGTTACGCCCGCAACTTCCTTCTCCCCCGCGACATGGCGACCAAGCCCAGCGAGGAGAAGATCAAGGAGCTCTCGGCCAAGCGGGCCGAGGCCCAGCGCATGCTCGCCGAGCAGCGCAAGCAGCGCGAGGAGTTGAGCCAGAAGCTCGAGGGCGTCGAGGTGCACCTCATCCGCTCGTGCAACGACCAGGGCATCCTGTACGGGGCGATCACGCAGCAGGACATCGCGACCGAGCTGGGCAAGATGGGCCACGGCGTCAAGCCGCGCGACATCCGCCTCAGCCAAGTCATCAAGCGCATCGACACCTACGACATCCACGTCAAGCTCGATTCCGACCTCGACACCATCATCAAGCTGTGGGTCGTCGCCGACCGCAAGCTCGACCTTGAGCGCCACCACGAGCCCGAGCCCGCCGCGGCCGCCGCCGAGGGCGCCGAGGCCAAGGATGCCAAGCCCGCCAAGCCGGAAGTCGTGAAGGGGGAATGGGGCCCCAAGGCCGACGCCGGCGACGGCGAGCACAAGAAGCCCAAGAAGGCCAAGGGCGATGAGACCCACGCCGACAAGGGCGATGGCGAGAAGAAGGTCAAGGCCGACAAGGCCCCCAAGGCGGAGAAGGCCGAGAAGGGCGATGGCGAGAAGAAGGCCAAGAAGGCCAAGTAACTTCGCCCCGGATCATCGATTGAACGCGCAGCGGCGGGCCTCCGGGCCCGCCGTTGTCCTTTTGCACACCGCTGCGGGTTCAGCAGCCGGCTTCGTACAGGTTCAGGTATTCGAGGTAATCAACGAAATCGACCTGGCCATCGCCGCTGAAGTCAACGCGCGGGTCGGCCCGGTCGTAGTAGTTGAGGAACTCGAGATAGTCGGAGAAGTCAACCTGGCCGTCAACATTGAGGTCGGCGAGGCAGCCGGGGAAGGTGAGCGAGAAGCTGTAGATGCCGATCCGGTATCCGCCGGTGCCCGCCGACATCGATGCGTACGAGGCCTGGCCGCGCGCGAACATGCGGTAATGGCCCGCGGGAAGCACACCCCCGACGTCGAACTCGTCGGTCGAGGCGGTCGGGCCGCCGCTGATCACGTACTTGCTCTCGAAGATCGTCGCCGCGGTGGCCTCATCGGAGAGCGTGATGCGGGCCTGCGGCTCGAACGTATCGGGCCAGACGATGGCCCAGTAGCCCCCCAGCCTGTACGGCGTCGGGCTGGTCACCTCGAAGACCACGTCGAAGACGCTCTCGCCCTCGCCACCGTAGATCTGCCGCCCGTCTTCGGCCCGTCCTCTCCCGCCGGCGAACATGCCGAGAGACGTCGTGTCGGAAAGCTGCTCGCCAACGCCGCCGCAGTCGCACTCCGGGTCATACGGAGTATCGACAATCGCGCTGAAGACGCCGAAGTCGTCAGCGCTCACCAGGAAATCAACGCCCGGCACGCCGAGGCGATCGGCCTTGACGAAGCGGTTCTGCGACACGTAGATCACGTCCGCGTGGGCCGTGCCGGCCATCAGCGCGAGAAGCGTCATCATCGCAAGCTTCATATTGTGGCTCCTGTTTCCCCACGCTGATCGGCGAGGTTACCACCTTTCGCGGGCAAGGCACAGGAAATCAGCGGGCCCCGCGGGGAGTTCGCGTGGACAGGGTCTTGCTGGCCCGGGCCCGGCCGCGGCAGCCCCGGTCCGGATGGGCGATGGCCCGGATTCGGACCGGGTGCGGGCGTTGCTGGAGGCGTGAGGCGGCTAGGCGACGGGCGTGGGTTCGGGAGCGTCCTCGTGGCCCGAGCCGGCGCGGATGGCGCTCACGATGGCCATGGCGATAAGGATGAAGCCGCCGGCTGTCCAGAAGGGCCAGCCGACGCCGAGATTGTCGTAGAGCGTGCCGGCGAGGAGCGGCCCGATCACCAGCGCCAGGCTGCTGGCGGACTGTGAAGCGCCCATGACTTCGCCGCGGGCGTCGTGGGGCGCGGTGCGGGAGAGCATGCCCGAGAGGGGCGGCCCGGCGAGGCCCATGCCCAGGCCGCAGAGCCCGATGGCGGGGTAGACCCAGGGCGCGGTGGGGGCCAGCGGGATGAGGGCGTAGCCGACGGCGCCGATGGGCAGGCCCAGCAGCGCGGTGCGGCGGTCGCCCAGCACGGGGGCGATACGGCGGACGAGGCCGCCCTGGACGATGATGGCGACCAGGCCCATGAAGGCGAAGAGCCAGCCGGCATCGCGCTCGGTGTACTCGAAGCGGTCGCGCATGAGAACGCCGAAGCTGGCGCGGAGTTCGGCGTGCGCGAATCCCATGGCGAAGATGGCGACCAGGATGATCGCGGCGCCCGGGACGACCCAGGCCCGGAGCAGCACGGCGAGCGGATTGATGTCTCGCGGGCCGATGGGCTCGCGGCGGCGGCGCTCGGGGGGGAGGGTCTCGGGGAGGGCGAACCAGACGAGCCCGGCTGTGAAGAGCGAGAGCCCGGCGGCGGCCCAGATCGGCGTGTACTTGCCCCACACGGAGAGAACCGCGCTGAACGTCGGGCCGAGCAGGAATCCCAGGCCGAAGGCGGCGCCGACGAGCCCGTAGGCCTTGGCCCGGTCCTTGGGCGGGGTGACATCGGCGATGGCGGCCTGGGCGGTGGAGATGTTGCCGCCGGTGAAGCCGTCGATGATGCGGGAGAGGAAGAGCAGGTGCAGGGAGCCGGCGGTGGCGAAGAGCACGTAGCCGCCGGCGGAGCCGAGGATGCTGGCGATGAGCACGCGGCGCCGGCCCAGCCGGTCGGAGAGGACGCCGAGGATGGGCGTGGCGAGGAACTGGGCGGCCGAATAGCTGAGGGTGAGGATGGCGACGGCGGTGCCGCTGCTGTCGAAGTCGCGGACGATGTAAGGCGTGAGGGGCGCGATGATGCCGACGCCCAGGAGGTCGAGGAAGACGATGAGGAAGATGATGATGGAGGCCGAGCGGGGGGCGGCGGGCTGGGACATCGTCCGAAGCGTAACGGCGCCGGGCGCGGGCCGCCGGGCCGCTCAGGAGATGTCGGGCCCCGGCCCGTCGAGGACCTCCCGGACCTTGCGGAGGAGCATGGTGGTCATGAAGGGCTTGGCGAGGAACGCGCCCGCGCGGTCCTCGACGCCGTGGTGGACGACGGTCTCCTCGGTGTAGCCGGAGATGTAGATCACGCGCAGGCCCGGCCGCTGCCGGGCGAGGGTGGCGGCGAGCTCGACGCCGCTCATCTCGGGCATGACGACATCGGTGATGAGCAGGTCGATCGTGCGATCGCCGACGGCGCGGAGGGCGTCGGGGCCGTTGGCGCCGGAGATGACGGTGTACCCGGCGTTGCGGAGGGCTTCGAGCGTGAGGGCGCGGACCATCTCGCTGTCCTCGGCGAGCAGGATGGTCTCGGTGCCGCCGATGGGAGCGGAGGGGACGGGGGAGGCTTCGGCGGCGGCGCCGGCCTCGGTGACGCGGGGGAGGAAGACCTTGACGCTGGTGCCCCGGCCCGGCTCGCTGTAGACGGCGATGTGGCCGCCGCTCTGCTTGACGATGCCGTGGCAGGTCGCGAGGCCCAGGCCCGTGCCCTTGCCGGGGGGCTTGGTGGTGAAGAACGGTTCGAAGAGGCGGTTGAGGACGTCGGGGGACATGCCTTCGCCGGTGTCGGTGACGGCGAGCATGACGTGCTCGCCGGGGCTGGCGCCGACGCGGGTGCGGCAGTACTCATCATCGAGGGTGACATTGCCGGTCTCGATGGTGAGGGTGCCGCCGCGGGGCATGGCGTCGCGGGCGTTGACCGCGAGGTTCATGATGACCTGCTCGAGCTGGGTGCGGTCGGCCCGGACATTGCCGGTGATGTCGTCGATCGCGGTCCGGAGGAGCAGGTTCTCGCCCAGCAGCCGGCGGAGCAAGGGCTCGAGGCCCGACACGACCTCGGAGGGGCAGAGCACGCGCGGGCTGACGACCTGCTTGCGGGCGAAGGCCAGGAGCTGGCGGGTGAGCGTCGCGGCCCGTTCGGCGGCCTCGTGGACTTGGGCGAGGTAGGCCTGCGCGGGGTGAGACGGCTCGACCTTGTTGGAGGCGAGGGCGACGTAGTTGAAGATCGCCATGAGGAGGTTGTTGAAGTCGTGGGCGACACCGCCGGCGAGGCGGCCGATGCCCTCCATCTTCTGGGACTGCAGCAGCTGCTCTTCGAGAGCCCGGCGTTCGGAGACATCGCGGAGGATGACGGTGAAGAAGCGCTGACCGCCGGCGACCGCCTGGGAAATGGAGGCCTCGATGGGGAACTCCTTGCCATCGGCGCGGAGCCCGCTGAGGGTCTGGAGGCGGCCCATGCCGCGGGTGGTGACGCCGGTGCGGCCGAACGAGCGGATGTGCTCGCCGTGGGCCCGGCGGAAGCGGTTGGGGATCAGGCGGTCGAGCGGGCCGCCGATGGCCTCGGTGGCGGTGACGCCGAAGATGCGTTCGGCGGCGTGGTTGAACATGACGATGTGCTGCGTCTCATCCACGGTGATGATGGCATCCATCGCCGAGTCGATGATCTGGGAGAGGCGGGTCTGGCTCTCGCGCAGGGCGCCCTCGGAGCGGCGGGATTCGGTGAGGTCGCGGGTGGCGGTGGAGAAGCCGCGCGGGCGGCCCGCCTCGTCGCGGAGGCAGGTCATCGTCACGCCGGCCCAGAATCGCGAGCCATCGCGGCGGAGGCGCCAGAGCTCGAACTCGATGCGGCTGACCGATTCGGCCGCCCGGAGGTGCTGCTCGGGCTTGCCGGCGGCGCGGTCCTCCTCGGTGTAAAAGCCCGACCATGGCCGGCCGATGACCTCCTCGGCGGTGTAGCCGGTCAGCCGTTCGGCGCCGGCGTTCCAGGTCTGGATGAGCCCGGCGGCGTCGAGCGTGTGGACGGCGTAGTCCTGGAGAGACTCAACCATCTGGCGGAACCGGGATTCGCTCTCTCGGAGGGCCTGCTCCGTCTCGTGGCGGTCGGTGATGTCGACGAGCAGGACAGCGGCGCCGCGCGAACGGCGGGCGGCCAGTACACGGAACCAGCGGCGGCCCGAGGCCCCGGCGGTGGCGAGGTCGAAGATGAAGGTCTCGGCCCGGCCGCTGAGGACGGCGCTCAGGCCCTCGGTGATGCGGGCGCTGCGGGTGTGGGTGGCGAGCATCTCAATGAGGCTCTGGCCGACGGAAACGTGGATGGAGTCCGAACCGGCGTTGGCCCGCCAGGCCTCGTTGACGGCCTCAACCTTGCCCTCGGCGTCGAGCAGCGCGCAGGGCGCAGGAAGGTCCGTCAGCAGAGATGCCGCATCATGCGGATGGCCCCCGCCGGGCTTCGCGTTGATCATTCCGGTCCTCTCCGCTCCCCAAAACCCAACGAATGCAGGCAGTTATGCCTGATATGAGACTAAGTTGCCGGCGGCCCGGGGGCAACCTTGGCCGAACTGTTTGAGGAATCGTCTCCCCGGTTGTTATCGGGGGTTCTGGGGCTGGACCAAGGGCTGGATCGTCACCAACTCGAGGGTGATCCCCGCAGTTTTGAGGTCGGTTGGCGGGGGCACCGTGGTAGTCTGAAACCACAACGCTGTGGAAACGCGGGAGTACGGTGCTTTTCCCGGGGGGGTGAACTGTGAGTCATCGGGGTTCCTACTGGCTGCCGGCGGGGGTGCTCTGTGGTGTGTCGCTGGTGGTCGGGGCGATTCTGTCGAGCGCCGGGCCGCTCGATCCTCCCGGCGGGGCGGTGAGCTCTACGTACAAGACCCTCGGCGACATCGAGCCGCGCACGCCGATCAGCGCGACGACCACGCCCGGCGATGCCGACAGCCTGTACCGGATCCCGGCCTCCGGGTCCTACTACCTCACGGGCAACGTCTTCGGGACATCGGGGAAGTCGGGGATCGAGGTCACCGCGGTGAACGTGACGATTGACCTGAACGGCTTCCGCTTCGAGGGCGTCACGGGGTCGCTCGACGGGATCGTCGTCGCCTCGACCGCCAACGCCGGGCTGACGGTCACGAACGGGCTCATCCGCTTCTGGGGCGGCGACGGGATCGACGCCACCGGCGCCGACTACGTCCGCATCGAGAACATCACTTCCTCCGACAACATCGGCACCGGGCTTCGCGTCGTGGGCCGCGGTCTGATCCGCGGGTGCAACGCGTCGGACAACGATGAGAACGGCATGGTGGTGGCCGGCACCTTCATCGTGCGCGACAACGTCTGCGACAACAACGGGCAGGATGGGATCGAGATCACCGGCGGCTCGACCGTCGCCGACAACTTCTGCCGGGCCAACGGCCGCCTGGTCACCAACAGCGCGGGGATCCACGTCGACGGCTTCGGGGCCCGCGTGCAGGGCAACTCGATCACCAAGGCGGTCAACTCCTACGGCATCAACGCCACCGGGAGCGATGACATCATCGTGGGCAACTTCGTCATGAACGGCACGGGCTCCTCCAACAGCTACTTCTTCAACTCGACCACCGCGGCGGGCCCCGTGGTGTCGGTGAAGTGGCAGAGCGGGCTGGGCTGGACGGGGATCACCAACAACAACCACCCGTGGGCCAACTTCACGTATTGAAATCGGCTTCATCCGCGCGACAAGCCCCGGGGGCTACGCTACGGGCCGATGCGGGTGCTGCTGGTCCACAATCCCAAGGCGGGCTACGAGCAGGCGGACGGGCCGGAGATCCTCAGGCTCATCGGGGATGCCGGGCACGAGGCCGTCTACCAGTCGACGGAGGTCGATGACTTCGCTGCGCACTTCGAGGAGCGGTGGGATGCGGTCGTGGTCGCGGGCGGCGATGGCACCGTCACGCGGGTCATGAAGCTGTGCGCGGACCGGCCCGCCGCCATGGCGGTGCTGCCGGTGGGGACCGCCAACAACGTGGCGACGGCGATCGGTCACACCGGGGCGCTCGAGGATCTGATCAACGCCTGGGATCCGCAGTCACGCCGCCCCGTCGACATGGGGATGGCGATTGGCGACTGGGGCCGCAGCCGGTTTGCGGAGTCCTTCGGCGTCGGCCTGATGGCCGAGACCATCGTGATGGCCGACAAGGGCAACGAGGAGAAGGCCCGGGCCAAGTTCAAGACAGTCGCGGAGCGCCTCGAGGCGGGCATCAAGGTGCTCCGCAGGCGGCTGAAGGACCTCAAGCCCGCGAAGATCTCGCTGCGGGCGCCCGACGGCACCCACGAGGGCAAGTTCCTGTGGGCCGAAGTGTCCACCGTCGGCCTGGTCGGCCCGCGCATGCCGATCCTGGAGAACGATGATCCCGGCGATGGCCTGCTGGCCTACGCCCTGCTGCCGGTCGAGGAGCGGGAAACGCTCGACACGTATCTTGAGCACCGTCAGCTCGGCAGTGCGCCGCGCAGGACGGGCCTGATCACCGGGCGGGCCGAGCGCCTGACCATCACATGGTCGGGGTGCGAGGGGCACATCGACGGGCGGCTGCTGCCGGGCCCGGCCGAGAAGCCCGGCGAGAAGCCGGGCCAGCGCACGGCGGAACTGGAGATCCAGCCCGGCGCGGTGCAGGTGCTGCGCTTGTCGCGGTGATCGCGTGATCAGGAGCGCGGCGCATCGCCTTCGCGGGGGTGACGGGCCCGGGCTTCGGCGAGCCGGGCGTGATCGGTGAGGTCGAGTCGGAGCGGCGTCATGGAGACCATTCCACGCTGCACGGCCCACAGATCGGTGCCCTCCTCGACCTGTTCGATCGGCTTGACGATGAACCAGAAGTGGCGGCGGCCCATCGGGTCCTGGCCCGGCACGACGTGGCCGTCGTAGTGACGGACGGCCTGGCGGGTCCACATGATGCCCTTGGGCTCGCGGGGGAAGTTGACGTTGACCAGGGGCAGGTCGGCCTCGGCGTGCAGGAGGAGTTCGAGCACCTGCGAGAGGAAGGGCTCGAGATGCCCCGGCGCGGGGTCTTCGCCGATCATGGAGGTGCTCAGCGCGATCCCGCGCAGGCCCAGCAGGGCGGCCTGCTTGGCGCCGGCGAGGGTGCCCGAGTGCCACATAGCGTTGCCGAGGTTGGGCCCGAGGTTGATGCCGGAGAGCACGGTGTTGACGCCGTCCCACTGCGAGGCGCCCAGGGCGACGCAGTCGGCGGGGGTGCCATCGACGCGGTAGGCCTCGAAGGACTCGACGACCGTCTTGCGCCACGAGAGCGGGCGGGCCGAGGTGATGGCGTGGCCCATCGAGGACTGCTCGACGTGCGGCGCGACGATGCGGACGTCGCCAAAGCGGGAGGCGGCCCGGGCGAGGGTGAGCAGGCCCGGGCTGTGGATGCCGTCGTCGTTGGTGATGAGGATGCGCACCGGAACCCGATATCCGGGCCCGTCATGAAGCGAACGTGAAACGGGTGTTCCCCTGGTTCCTGCGATCACGTCACCGCTCGCGGTCCGGCGGCGGCGCGGGTTAGGGCGTGTTTGATGGATCGATTCCAAGGTGGCACGGTTCTCCGAACCGTGCATTTCCGTCTGTGTTTCTTCGCCCGGCTCGGAGAGCCGGGCCACCTAGAGGCATCCGTCAAACAGAACGTAGCCGGGCGTCAGCTTCCATTCGTAGACCTTCCAATCCACCACCGGGCGGAACCCGCACCGGATGAGGTTGTTCAGCGAGATCGGCACAGCCGTGTTGGTCTCGCTGATGCACCACCGGATGCCGAGTTCCTCGGCCCGGCCCGCGCGGGCCGCGATCAGCCCCGTCTGCGCCCCGCGGCCGCGGAAATCAGCGTGGGTCCCGGCGCCCCCCAGATACGCGAAGTCGCCATCGCGCTTGAACTGCGACATGGCGACGGGCCGGCCGCCATCGAACGCCGCAAAGAACTCGATCTCGCCGCGCTCGGCCGGGCCCACCGCCTCCTCGACCGTGTACCACTCGCGGACCGCCTCGAGCACCTGGCGGGCCTCGCCCGGATCGATGCGGCGGAAGGTCAGGAGCGATGGGCGGGTTTTCGCGATGGCCCGCGCAGCCCGGGCCAGGGTCAGGTAGTGCATGATGGGAATCGCCCGAGCGCCCGCGGCTTCGAGCAGCGTTGCGACCGCTTCATCCCACGCACACGGCGCGAGCCAGATGAACACGCGCGGCAGGTTGAGACCCTCCAGCGCCGCGCGGGCCGCATCCAGATCCCGCGCGGTCAGCAGGCGGTCGAGCGTCAGCCAGAAAACGCGGTCCAGGCTCATCGAGGCGAACTCGACGCCGTCTCCGCCCGGCCGGGCCGTCAGCCACCCGCCCTCAAACTCGCGCATCACGCGGTCCTTCTGCCGCAGGATGTGGCCGCGGCGGATGCGTTCGATGTGCGCGGCAACGTCGCGTCGCTCCGGGGCGTCCATGACCCCAGTCTACCTCAGGATCCCCGCGGCTTCGGCGCCGCCTCCGCCCCGGCCAGAATCCCGCCGTCGATCACGAACTCAGCGCCCGTGACATACGCCGACTCATCGCTCGCCAGGTACACCGCCGTCGCCGCAACATCTTCCGCAGCGCCCATGCGGCCCAGCGGGACACCGGCGGCGATCTCGGCGATGGCCGCCTCCCGCGCTGGCCCGGCCGGGCCCAACAGCGGATCCCACATCGGCGTCAGGATCGCGCCGGGATGGATGGAGTTGCAGCGGATGCCGTACCCCTGCTGCGCGCAGTAGAGCGCGACCGATTTGGTGTGGTTGCGCACGCCCGCCTTGCTCGCGGCGTACGCGGCCGCGCCGGCAATCCCGACCTGCCCGGAGCGGGAGGAGATGTTGATGATCGAGCCGCCCGAGGTCTTCATGGCCCGGATGCCGTGCTTGCAGCCCAGGAAGACACCTTCGAGGTTGGTCGCGTGAACGGCCCGCCACGATTCGAGCGAGACGTGCTCGGGGTCCTGCGGGCCCATCGGCGGGACAAACCCCGTGATGCCGGCGTTGTTCACCAGGATGTCCAACCGCCCGTGCGCCGCCATGATGGCTTCGGTCGCCCGGACCCAGTGGGACTCCTCTCGCACGTCGAGCAGTGCGGCGTGACCGTTGATTTCACGGGCCGTCCGGGCCGCGGCCGCCTCATCGAGATCGGTGGCCCAGACGACCGCGCCCTCGCGGGCGAACGCGCGGGCGGTGGCGGCGCCGATCCCCCGGCCCGCGCCCGTGATGAGCGCGATCTTCGCCGCGAGTCGGCCCGGTGTGTTCGGCGTTTGCACGGACGGAGATCCTCTCTGCGGGGCCGGGCCCGCGGGGCTAACCTTAACGCGGTTTCGCTCGGGGCGCGGCCGGGCTTCCAGGACAGGAGGCCGGGCCGCTGAGAAGCACCCGTAGAACCTGACCCGGTTCGGACCGGCGGAGGGAAGCGATCGATGGATCAGTTTTTGGGGTTGTCATCCGACCCGCTCGACATCCTGCTCAAGCACGATCACTGGGGAACAAGGCGGCTGCTGGAGGTCTGCGAGGGGTTGACCCCCGAGCAGTTCCACCGCAAGTTCGACATCGGGCCCGGCTCGCTGCACGCCACGCTGACGCACATCATCGGGGCGATGCAGCGCTGGGCCGACCGAGTGGATGAGCGGCCCCTCCGGCCCGTCATCGATGAGCCCTCGCGGCACCCCGAGATGCCCAGCGACTATCGCCAGCGCACACCGCGCGAGCTGATCGACCTGCTCGATGTGGCCGCCGAAGATCTCGCCGCTGTCGCGGAGGCGGCCGCCGATGGCGGGCTGGATGAGACGATCATCGTTCGCTTCGGCAGCACCGATTACACGTTCACCAAGGCCGCCGCGCTGGTGCACATCGCCACCCACGGCATGCACCACCGGGCCCAGTGCCTGAACATGCTCCGCCGCCTGGAGATCGAGCCATCCCCCGATGACCTGCCCGAGGTCGGCGTCGTCGACTGGCAGGCCGAGGTCGAGACCAGGCAGCTCAAGCCTTACACGCGCCGCAACGCCGGCGCAGCGCGATAGAGGAATGTCCATGACCCAGCCCAGCCCGCTCTCCCGTTTCCGCGTCCCGCACCACGGCGCCCGCAATCCGGGCCGCACGCCCGATGTCACCACGCCCGGCTCATTCGCGCTGGCCCCCGACCTGGGCGGGCCGCTGATGTTCGCGAGCCCGGACACCCCCGGCATGCCGCCGGTGAGCGGCAAGACCGCCTGGGATTTCATGCCGCCGGACTGGGAGGTCGAGGTCCTGGGTACCTCGGCTCGCCGAGCCGAGGGTTCTCCTCTCACCGTCTCATCATCTCACCGCCTCACCGTCTCATCTTCCCCCTGCACTGCCTGCGAGTCCTTCACGTTCACCGATCTGTGCGGCATTACCCGCAAGGTCACACCCCCGCCCGGCTTCACGCCTGTCACGCAGCTGGAGCACGCGCGGCTGGGGATCATCACGCCGCAGATGGCTCGTGTTGCGCAGCGAGAGCCGCATTTCGGCGAGCTCTCCGGCGGGCGCGGGCCCGAGGCCGTTCGCGATGAGGTCGCCGCCGGGCGGCTGGTCATCCCCGCCAACATCAACCACCTGAAATACAACCTCGACCCCATGGCCATCGGCCGGGCCAGCCGCACCAAGGTCAACGCCAACATGGGCGCCTCGCCCGTCTCCAGCGGCACCGATGAGGAAGTCGAGAAGCTCAAGTGGGCCGAGAAGTGGGGGGCCGACACGGTCATGGACCTGTCCACCGGCGGCGACCTCGATGAGTGCCGCGAGGCGATCATCAAGTCGAGCACCGTGCCCATCGGCACCGTGCCCATCTATTCGATGATCATCGGCAAGAAGATCGAAGACCTCGACTGGCCGACCATCGAGGCGAGCCTGCACCACCAGGCCCGGCAGGGTGTGGACTACTTCACGATCCACGCGGGCGTGCGCCGCGGGCACCTGAAGTACGTGAAGAACCGCCTCATAGGCATCGTCAGCCGCGGCGGCAGCCTGCTCGCCAAGTGGATGCTCGTGCATAGCCGCGAGAACATCATGTACGAGCGCTGGGAGGACATCTGCGAGATCCTGCGGCAATATGACGTCACGTTCTCGATCGGCGATGGGCTCCGCCCGGGCGGGCTGGCCGATGCGACGGATGAGGCGCAGATCGCGGAGCTCGAGACGTTGGGCGAGCTCACCGAGCGGGCCTGGCGGCACGGCGTGCAGGTGATGATCGAGGGCCCGGGCCACATCCCCTTCGACCAGATCGAGTGGAACGCCAAGATCCAGCGCACGATCTGCCACGGCGCGCCCTTCTACGTGCTGGGCCCGCTCGTCACCGACATGTTCCCGGGCTACGACCACATCACCTCGTGCATCGGCGCCACGGCGATGGCCTACCACGGCGCGGCGATGCTCTGCTACGTGACGCCCAAGGAGCACCTCGGGCTGCCCAAGAAGGATGATGTGAAGCAGGGGTGCATCGCCTACCGCATCGCGGCCCACGCAGCGGATGTCGCGCTGGGCATCCCGGGAGCGCGCGACCGCGATGATGACCTGACCCAGGCCCGCGCTGCGCTCAACTGGGAGAAGCACTTCGAGTTGTCGTTCGACCCCGACACGGCCCGGGCGTACCACGATGAGGACCTGGATGTTGACACTGACTTCTGCGCCATGTGCGGGCACGACTGGTGCAGCGTGCGGATCAGCAAGGAGATCCAGGAGTTCGCCAGCGGCAAGGCGGAGGGCTTCGAGCGCGGGCGGCCCGTCAAGTCGGCAGCGCTGACCACGGAGCAGCAGGAGATCCTCGCCAAGCGCGGCGTGCTGAGCCCGGATGAGATCCACAAGCTGGCGACGAAAACGAAGACGGCGATGGCCGGGCGGGCAAGCAGCCCGACCGTGAGGGAGGGCTCTCCGGACGGAGGTCAGTCATCGACCTCGAAACTTTCCTGCCACTCCGACTACGTGGACCCCGAGGAAGCCAAGCGACTGCAGGCGACCAAGGCGGGCCGGGAGGTCCTTGTCCCGCTTGATGTCCGCCCGGCGCTGGGGATCGCGAAGGAAGATCGGGTGATCTGATGGATAGGAACAATGACAAAGAGCACAACGCAGGTAAGGTGCATTTCGTGGGATAGCTTCGTGTCGTCGGTGCGCGCAGAGCGATATCTAGGAAACCGGATATTCCGCGGACAACGGGATTTGTCTTGGGGACTTGTCGCAAGTTTTCACAGGACGTTAGAGGATTGCAACAAGTCTGTCGATTGCCCGTCGGAATCTAAGTGGCTCGAGCGATTCAAAGACGGCTGCATGGGCTTGCCGGGGTTCGAACAGTCTAGGGCGTGGAGCGAGAATGAGTGGTGGGCGAAAGCTCAGCACCACGGGCTCTTGACGCCGCTGCTTGACTGGACGAGAAGTCCGTTCATTGCGGCATTTTTCGCACTGGTGGATGCGGTGGCAGCAAAGTCGCCGGGTTTCTATCGGAATGCGCTAGACGGGGGCGTCAGTATCCCGGGTTCTGTCGCTGTGTGGGAAATGGCGTTGATTGATGAACTGTGGCCGAAGTTGTCGGACATTCAGGTTATAGTGGGCCCGATCGATCGCAGCCATCGTCAGCGAGCGCAGGCCGGCGTCTTTACGAGGATGCTCAATGGCTCGGAAATGGACTTGGAGAAGTTCTTGGTGACGAAGGGCGGGGGTGCCGTCCTCAGGAAATTTGAGATACAGTGTAACGACATATGGAGGGCATTGGCCGATTTGCAAAGAATGAACATAACGTTTAGCACGCTGTTTCCTGACGCCGATGGGGTGGCACGACACGTAAATACGTCCGGCATTATATGGTTAGGTGGATTGATGCATGAAGCGTTTGAGCAGTTCCATTCGGGAACGGGCCTGATGCTTGGCCGTTCGGACGGGGCAGTTGCCGACAAGGCGTCGGTCGAGATTGACGGGCGAGTTGAGGAGAACCAGTGACTCCCGACCAGACCCGCGCCTTCGCCGACCGCTGGTACGCCGCGTGGAACGCCCACGACCTGGATGCCATCATGGCGTGCTATGAGCCCACCATCCGCCACAGCTCCCCCTTCATCAAGCGCTACAACGGGACCGATGACACTTTCCTCGACGGTATCGGCGCGGTCCGCGACTACTTCGGCCGGGCCCTGGAGCGCAACCCCACGCTACGCTTCGATCCGCTGCACATGACGACGGGCCTCGAAAGTGTCATCCTCGTTTACAAGCGCATGACGGGTGACCTCGCGGCCGAAATCTTCTTCCTCTCGCCCCGCGGGCTCATCGAGCGATCGGTCTCGCACTACGGCTGAGCCGGGCCGCCTCATCTCTTCGCTGTCTTCTTCCCTGCCTTCTTCTTCCCCGCCTTCTTCGCCGCCGTCTTCTTCGCGATCTCCGCCCTCGGCGTCGGCTTGCGGTTCTTGAGGATCGACTCGTAGAGCTCGATGTACTTCTTCACCGGCACGCGCCGGATCGCCTCGCCGATCACCTCCAGCGCCAGGTCCTCGACCTTCTTGAACCGGATGCACGATTTGCCCATGTCGAGCTTCTTGCCCGTCTTGGCCCATGCCTTGCGGAACCACTGGTCCTCGCCCGAGTTCATGTAGGTGCACATCAGATACAGCGACATGTGCCCCTTCTGCGAGGCCATCCCGGCGAAGGGCAGTGGCTGCTTCGGATCGCAGTGATAGCCGGGCGGGTAAATCGAGTGCGGCACGGAGTAGCCCATCATGCCGTAGCCCATGCCCTCGGTGTAGCCCTTGTCCAGATTCTTCAGGATCACCTCGCGGACGGCCTGCAGCGCGGCCCGGCGGTCTTGCGGAAGCTCGGCGAGGTACTGCTCGACGGTGGCGGCTTTGGATTGCATGGCCCGGAGTTTACTGATCCACCCCGGTGGCACGCCACTCCGTGGCGTGCACAAAGTCCCCGTCCCCCGCCTCGGAGAGGCGGGCCACCTCAACCCCTCAGACTCGGCAACCCCGCCGCTTCCCGGACCCGCGTGAACAGCCGCACAAAGTCCGGCATCTGGTAGTTCGCGTTCAATCCGCTCGGATTCGGCAGCACCCACAGCTCGGCCGGGCCCAGCCGATCCGTCTGCAACCCCACCGCCGTTCCCTTCAGCCCGTACGCCTGGTTGTACGCCCCCACACCCAGGAAGCACGCCACCTTCGGCCTGTACCGCGCCGCCATCCGCTTCACCCGGGCGCCGCCCTTGCGCACTTCCTCATCGGTCAGCTCGGCCGCTGTCGCCGTGGCCCGGTGCACGAACTTGGTCAGGCCGATGCCGTACTCCAGCAGCTCCATTTCCTCGGAGGGGTGAAGCTGCCGCGGCGTCAGCCCGGCCCGGAAGAGCGCGGGCCAGAACCGATTGCCGGGCCTCGCGAAGTGGTGCCCCGTCGCTCCCGAGTACAGGCCCGGGTTGATCCCGATGAAGAGGATCGCCAGCCCCGGCCCGATGATGTCGGGGACGGTCTCGGAATCTCGCGCCGCCGCGAGCTGCGCCTTGGTCGGCCGGGCCGGGCTCATCATGCCCCGAGCGTACGCCGGCACGGGGTACCATTGTCCGCCCGCGCCGGGCGCACGGAGAAATCCCGCATGTTCGCGCCGCGATTGCTGCTGCCGTTCTTCGCGCTGCTCATGGTCTCGATGGGCCGGGCCCAACCCCCGGCCCAGCCCCCAGCCCAGAGCCCGGTCCAGACACCGGTCCAGCTCCCGGCGCCGCCCAATCCCGCGCAGTTCACGATGAAGGCCATCCGGATGTACAAGTTCGGCGCGGCGTCCGAGCTGAAGTACGAGGGTGTCCCCCGGCCCGTGCCCGGCGATGATGACATCCTCATCCGCGTGCACGCGGCGGGCGTAAACCCGGTCGATGACAAGATCCGCGCGGGGGCCCTGGGCCCGATGGTCAAGCCGCCCTACATCCCGGGATTCGACGCGTCGGGCGTGGTCGAGAAGGTCGGGAAGAACATCACGAAGTTCAAGCCGGGCGATGCGGTGTTCACGTACATCAACCTGCAGCGCGGCGGCGCCTACGCCGAATACCTGATCGCCAAGGAAGGCGAAGTCGCCCTCAAGCCGGCGAAACTGAGCTTCACCGAGGCCGCCGCCGTCCCGCTCGCCGCCCTCACCGCGTGGCAGGCCCTCATCGACACCGCCAAGCTCGAGGCCGGGCAGACCGTGCTCATCCACGGCGGCTCCGGCGGCGTCGGCTCTTTCGCGGTGCAGATCGCCAAGGCCAGGGGCGCCAAGGTCATCGCCACCGCCTCCGCCGAAAACCAGCAGACGCTCGTGGACCTGGGCGCCGATGTCGCCATCGACTACCGGGCCCAGAAGTTCGAGGACATCGCCAGGGATGTCGATGTCGTCCTCGACCCCATCGGCGGCGATACGCAGGAGCGATCGTGGTCGGTGCTGAAGAAGGGTGGAATCCTGGTCTCGATCGTTCAGCCGCCCGAACAGGCCAAGGCGTCCAAGGCCGAGGCCAAGGGCGTCGTCATCCTGGTCCGACCGAATGCGGATGAGCTGGCCCAGATCGGCGGGCTCATCGATGACGGCAAGATCAGGCCCGTGGTGTCGAAGGTCCTGCCACTGGCCCGGGCCGCGGAGGCCCATGAACTGATCGCGACGCGCCACACCCGCGGCAAGATCGTGCTTGAGGTCATTGCGGAATCGCCGGCCGCGCCGTAATCGGCCCGCCGATGTCGCGAGGGCGGCTCCACCCCCTGGTCCGGCGACGGGCAATAGGATCGGTCCATGACCACCCCCCGCGATGGCGCATCGAGCTCGGCCGAGCGGGCCCGCGATGCGTACAACGCCGCCGCCGACACCTACGACGACCCGGCGCTGTCGTTCTGGGAGTGGTTCGGGCGTCGGACGATCGAGCGTCTGGACCTGCCCGCGGGGGCGCACGTGCTGGATGTCTGCGCCGGCAGCGGGGCCTCGGCGATCGCCGCGGCGGAGCGGGTCGGGCCGACGGGCTCGGTGCTGGCGGTGGACCTGGCCGAGCGACTGCTCGAACTGGCGGAGCAGAAGGCGGCGGCCCGCAGCCTGAGCAACTTCCGCACACGCGCGGCGGACATGACCTCGCTGGGGGGTGCGGGGGCCTCCTTCGACGCGGTCATCTGCACGTTCGGCATCTTCCTGGTCGACGACATGGCGGGCCAGCTGCGCATGCTCTGGAGCCTGCTGCGCCCCGGCGGTGTGCTCGCCGTCACGACGTGGGGCGCTCGATCCTTCGAGCCCGCCGCATCGGTGTTCTGGGATGCGGTGGGCAACCGCCGCCCTGAACTCCGGGCCGCGTTCAACCCGTGGGACCGCATCGCCGACCCCGACTCGCTCCGCACCGTCTTCGAGCAGGCGGGGATTCCGGAAGTGAGCATCGAGCAGGAGGCCCGCGAGCACCCGGTCGCCTCACCGCAGGATTTCTGGACCATCGCGATGGGCTCGGGCTTCCGCTGGACGATCGACCGCCTCAGCCCCGAGGATCAGCAGTGGCTCCGCGATGAAGTCACGGGCCGCCTCACGTCCATCACCTCCATCCAGCTCAGCGCGATCTACGCCGTCGCGCGCAGGCCCGCTGCTGATGAGGCCAAACCCACCCGCGACTGAAGTCCGCTACTCGGGAACCACTGGCGCGTCGGGGAGCGCCCCGCTGTCCACCGATCCGCGGGCGTGACCCAGCGCCGCGAGGTTCGCCATGAACAGCGCGATGCACAGGCCCGCGGCCGCGGCCGACCTCGCGTACCCGCCCTTCTCGCACACCATCGCCAGCACCATGTAGCTCGCAACCGTCGCCCCGGCGCACGCGGCGCCCGCGACCAGGAACACGAGAAGCCAGTTCAGCCCGGCCATCCGGGCCGCGACCGCCGTGTTGATCGGCGTCACCGCGCCGAAGTACACCGCCACCGCCATCGCGAACACCACCGATCCCAGCGATGCCGGGCCCGCCGGCTTGGGCACCGCATCCCGGATGAGCGCAAACACCGGCACCCCGACGAACGCCAGCCCGCCCAGCCACACGACCGCGTACCACGCCGTCCACCATCCGCCGCCGAACAGAAACTTCAGCATCGCCTCACCCGCTCCTTCATCCCGATCTCCTCATAGTGCTGGCGGGCCGCGGATCGCGTCCCGCCCGATGTCATGCGCCATCCGGCCCCCGCGCGGCCGATGAACTTCGCCCCCGCGGGCCCGGCGGGCCGCCTAGCCTGTCCAAGTTCACGCTGGAGACACCCATGCAGAAGGACGCCCGGGAGTGGGTTGCGACCTGGTGGGAAGAGGCCTGGGATGATGGCCTCTGGGCTGCTTCGTGGAGCAAGTCGCTCGACGGCCTGAGCGCCGCGCAGGCCGCCTGGTCGCCGGCGCCGGGCCGGCACTCCATCTGGCAGATCGTCCTGCACATGATGTTCTGGCGTGAGAGCTGGCTCCACCGCATCGCGACCGGCGAGAAGCCCACCCCCGAACAGCTGGCCCGCCTGAACTTCCCTGAAATCCGCGAGCCGACCGAGGAGGCCTGGGCCGAAACCCGCCGCCGCTTCGTCGAGACGCAGACCCGCACCGCCCAGGGCCTGCGCAACTTCGCCGCCGATGCCGATGCCTTCACCTATGTGCTCCCGCACGACTGCTACCACTTCGGGCAGATCAACTACCTGCGCGCGCTCCAGGGCCTCAAGCCTATCGAGTGAACCCCACCGCCCCATCCGCCGCCGGACCCTCCCGCGCCCCGGCGGGCCCGGTCCTGCTCACCGCCGCCTCGCACCTGGCGGTCTGGTCGGGCCTCTACATCGCCGCCGGCGTCTACTGCTTCGCCGACCTCGCCCGGCTGTGGCCCTCCACCACGCCGGGGCGCCGGGCCCACCTCCTCGCCTTCGCCTTCTGCACCGCCGCCGCCGTCTACCTACTCGACCGCGTCAAGCTCGCCGACCGCTGGCTCGACCCCGCCGATGATGCCGCGCATCCCCATCGCTTTCGCTTCCTCGCCCGCCGCTCCCGCGCCGTCCGCATCCTGTCGGGCCTCCTGCTGCTGGTCGCCGCGGTCCTGGGCTTCTTCATCTCCCCCTTGGCGCCGGCCCTCGTTCTCGCCGCCGCAACGGGCGTGATCGCCTACGCGGGCCGCCCGCGCCGGGCCCGCCCGCGCATCAAGGATGTGTTCCTCCTCAAGAACTTCTACGTCGCCGCCGGAATCACCGGCTTCGCCGCCCTCATCACGATCCTCTCGCAAAGCGCTGACCCCCTCGGCTCGATCCGGTCGCACGCGGCGGCGATCGCCGCTTCCGCAGCGCACCTGATCGTCCGCGTCTGGGCCGATGCCGCCCTCTGCGACCTCGATGATGAAGCCGCAGACCGCGCCTTCGGCACCGCCACCCTCGCCACAGGTCTTGGCCGGGCCCGCGCCTGGAACACCGCCATGTCGGTCCGCCTGCTGCTCGCCCTCGCCCTGATCACGATCATCCCCGGGCCGCGCCGATCCTGCATCGCCTGGGCCATCGTGACCGCGGTGTCATCCGTGGCCCTGCGCCTCGCCCAGCCCAGCCGCGTTCGCGAGTGGGTTGATGCCCGCTTTGCCGCCGAGGCCCTTGCCGTCTGGGCGGTAGTTCACATCATTCCCTGACGCCGGGCCCGGCCTTCCCGCTGCGGAAGAACACCAGGTACAGCACCACCGCCGCCGCGATCCACGCGACCCCGAGCACGGCCGCGTGGCGGGTGTCCTCCGCGAGGTAGGCCCCGATGACCACGCCCGCTTCGCCGATCACGAACAGCGCGGGCACGACCGGGAAGCCCGGCGCGCGGAACGCGCCATCCTCCGGCACGCCGCCGACCCGCCGCAGGAACACCGCCGCGCCTGTCATCGCGAAGAACACACCATCGATGAAGACCACGCCCGTGGTCAGCCGGTCCACACCCTGCTGCCCCGCCACCAGCAGGAGCACGATCGCCATCGCTCCGATCAGCAGAATGGCCGCCCATGGCGTCCCCGTCCGGGAGAGCTTCGCAAACGGCGAAAAGAACCGTCCATCCCGCGCCATCCCGTACACCAGCCGCGGGCCCGACAGCAGCTGCGCGTTCAGCACCCCCAGCGCCGACACCGCCACCGCGGCGGCGATCACGCGCGCCCCCGTGCCCGGGTAGACCACTCCCACGGCATCCGCCGCCAGCGCCCCGCTGGCCGCGACGCGATCGACCCCCAGCAGCCGCAGGTAGGCCCAGTTCGCCAGCACGTACACGATGACCACCAGCAGAACGCCGCCGACGATCGACCGCGGCAGGTTCCTCCGCGGGTCCTTCACCTCGCCCGAGATCCACAGCGCGTGCTGCCAGCCGCCGTAGGAGAAGAACGCGGGCACCAGCGCCGCCATCACCCCCGCCACCGGCGACAGCGAGCCCGCGACGGGCCCGGTGGCCGCCCGCCCCGCCGGCGGCGAGTACAGCACCGCCAACCCCGTCACCGCCAGCAGCGCGATCACCTTGGCCGCGACCGTGATGTTCTGGATCGCCGAGCCCGCCTTCACGCCGATGATGTTCGCCGCCATCAGCACCGAGATCAGGGCGATCGACAGCGAGAGCAGCACCGCGCCTTCCGGCTCGCCCCGCCCGGCCGCGGCCGCGATGTTTCGGATGCAGATGATCGCGATGATGCCCGTAGCGCCGGCTTGGATCGCGGTGGCGTTGCAGAAGACGAACACGAACCCCGGCAGCGGCCCGTACGCATCCCGCAGGATCTCGTACTGCGCCCCCGCCGCGTGGTACCGCGCCCCAAGCTGCGCGAACGTCAGCGCGCCGCACATCGCGATGAACCCCGCCAGCGTCCACGCCGCCAGCGCCAGATTCCCCGTCCCCGTCAGCGCCGCCACCCGCGAAGGTGTGAAGAAGATCCCCACCCCGATGATCGCCCCGACCACGATGCACCCCGCATCGAACGGGCCCAGCACTCGGGTCGGGTTCTGCGGGCTCCCATCAGAAGGCTGCCGGTCGGTCATGGGCCGCAGGATACCTGCCGCCGGGCCGCGCGTCGGAAGAACCCGTGAATACCTCTTGGAAACATCCACCCACCTTCCGGCATCGAATCTAGGATGATTCCACGTTCCGGAGTCCGCTCCATGAAACCCGCCATCTTTGCGCTCCTGTTCCTCTCCGCGGCCCTCGCCGCCGCCGCCGTGGTCTACACCGCGGCCCGCGCGGGCCAGCCCGGACAGGACGCCCTGAGGACCATCATGCCCACCGCCAAACCCGCCGCCACCGGAAAGGACGGGCCCGTCTACTCCCGTTCCGCCTTCGACATCACCCCGCTCGCGCCCGACCGCATCGCCGAGCTGGCGAGGAAGCTCACGCCGGAAGAAGCCAAGATCATCCTGAACCAGGGCACCGAGCCCGCGTTCTGCGGCAACCTCCTCGATAACCACAAAGAGGGCGCGTACATCTGCCGCCTCTGCTCCCTCCCCCTCTTCAGCTCCGACCACAAGTTCAACTCCGGCACCGGCTGGCCCAGCTTCTTCCAGCCCTTCGACCGCGACCACATCCACTACATCAAGGACAACTCCCACGGCATGCAGCGCATCGAGATCGAGTGCACCCGCTGCGGGGCCCACCTGGGCCACGTCTTCGACGACGGTCCCGAGCCGACGGGCCTGCGCTACTGCCTCAACTCGGCCTCCCTCGAGTTCGTCGAGAAGGCCGCCGATGGCCCCATGCCCTGGCCCGACGCCGCCCGGCCCATCGCCACCACCTCCGCCTACTTCGGCGGCGGCTGCTTCTGGGGTGTTGAAGACCGGTTCCAGCAGATCCCCGGCGTCGTCAACGCCGTCAGCGGCTACATGGGCGGCAAGCTCGACAACCCCAGCTACGAGGATGTCTGCCGCCACACAACGGGCCACGCCGAGGTCGTGCGCGTCGACTACGACCCCGCCCGCATCTCCTACAACGAACTGCTCAAGTGGTTCTTCAAGATCCACGACCCCACCCAGCTCAACCGCCAGGGCCCGGATGTCGGCGACAACTACCGCTCCGCGATCTTCGCCGCCGATGACACCCAGCTGCGCGAGGCCAACGCGTACATCGCCGAGCTCCAGCAGTCCGACAAGTTCAAGGCCCGCAAGATCGTCACGCAGGTCCAGTCCGTCAAGGAGGCGGGCCGGTTCTGGGAGGCGGAGGGCTACCACCAGGACTATCACGAACGGCACGGCGGATCCTGCGCCCTTCCCCCCGAGTGATGTGACGCTTCCGCCCGCTGTCGCTCGCCGGTAGACTCATCCGGAACCGAGCCGGATAGGGGTGAAGAGTGGACCACCGATTGCCGGAGCATGGCGGGTTGGATAGCCGGGCCGACGGCGAACCGCCGCCGCCGGGCGGGGCTGGCCCGCCGCCGCTCCCCGCGGAGGGAGTTCCCTCGGATGTCATCTGGCAGGCCATCACCTCCGAGCCCGACACCGGGGTCGGCATCGTCTCCATCGACGGCCAGGTGCTGTACCTGAACAAGCAGGCAGCGCAGATCTACCACGGCCCGGATGCCGGGCCGGCCGAGTTCATCGGGAAGTTCTGGCGCGATCTGCACGCGCCCGAGTGGGTCGAGGAACGCCTGCGCGTGCTGCAGCGCGTCCGGCTCACCGGCAAGCCGGTGCTGATGCGTACCATCTGGCGCGGCTACCAGCTCCACACCTGGATTCATTACATCGAAGCGGAGACCCCCGAGCCTCCCGATCTTGAAGGGGCCGATGGCGCCGCTCTTCCCGAACGCTTCCTCACCATCACCCGCCGCGTTCCCTCCGAGGATGGCGAAGAGCCCATCGCCTCCGGCAAGTACGAACTCGTGGAGTCCAAAGTCGCCGACCTCGGGCCGCTCGAACCGTTGTCGGGCCGCGAACTCGAGGTGCTCGCCCTCGTCGGCCAGGGCCTGACGCTCAAGGAAATCGCTTCCGTCCTGCACCGTTCCTTCAAGACCGTCGACAATCACCGGCAGTCCATCGGCGCCAAGCTCAACCTCGAAGACCGCGTTCAGCTCGCCGAAGTCGCCCGCCGGGCCGGGCTCACGCTCCGCGATGCCGACCGCACGCGGGTCTGATCCATCTCAGCCCCGCCGCAGTTCCTCGGCCTCCAGCCGTCTCCGGTCCGCCTGCCGATACCGGGCCAGCGTCACCGGCAGCAGCCCGCCCATCACCACCGTCGCGATGAGACCGACCAGCACGAACGGCTTGATTACGTACCCGGGCTGTCCGATCAGCCCCGCGGTCACGCCGGTCAGCAGCATCGCGAGCCCGACCGCGATCCAGAACAGCTGCAGGCCGAGCACCAGGCCCTTGGCCCGGCCTTGGGGGGCCAGCCACCCGATGAGAGGGCCCGTCACGCCCCCGCCCAGCACCCCGAACACGCCGCCCGCCACCGCGCCCAGCACGTTGGCCTCCTGCATCGTCAACCACGCGCTCATCGTGCACCTCCTTCGCTCGCCGGGCCCGGCGATGAGTTCGCCGCGGCCCGCGCCACCTCCCGGATCGACCTCGCCGCTGACGCCGTCACCTCGCCACGCTCGACCATCGAGGCCAGCAGTTCGCTGAGCGGATCCCGCGGGCGTCCCTCGATCACCCCCCGAAGCCGCTCGATCACCCGGTCGAGCCGAAGCCGGATCGTCGGGTAGCTGACGCCGTAGGCCGTCGCCAAGTCCTTCAGCGACCCCGACCGCAGGACCAGCTCGACAATCAGGTCCAGGTCCTCCTTGGGCAGCCGGCCAAGCGGATGATTCACAACAGTGTTTCGATCTTCGAAAGTCACGTTGAATAAAACGTAACTACGGCTTTCATATTCGTCAAGTTGATTTTCGAAAAATCAATCAAATCCTGTCCTCGCTGACCCAGCCTTGGCCGGCCCGGCCGGAAGTTCACCCGGCCGCGCTACGCTCGCCGACTTGGCCGCGACCCCTCCAGCCCCTGCCGCGATGTCCGCGGCGGCCCGCCCGGCCTTTCAGCCGCGTATCGCGTTACCTCGCGCTCTTCTGGCTGCTGGCGTCCGCGCCGATCGCGATGGTTGCCCTCGCGCAGGGGTACTGGATGGTCCTCGCCGCGCAGGTCATCGCCAGCATCGGCGCGCCCGGGTACTTCCCCATCGCCGGTGAACTCTTTCGGCACCTCTACCCCGAGCGCTCCCGCGGACGCGTCTACGCCATCGTCTGGGGCGCCTCGATGGTGGGGGGGATCCTCTGCGGCCTGGGCGCGGGCCGGTGGCTCGCTCACAACGGCGAGGCCTTCCGCTTCCTCATGCCCATCGCGGCGGGCCTGCAGCTCATCGGCGTGTACATCCTGGCCCGGCTCTCCCGGGCCACCGGCATCTCGGCCGCGCGCGATGCCCGGGCCGCCGCCCGCGAGCGCGACCCCGAGGGCCATCCCTTCGCCTGCGCGTTCGAGCCCATCCTCCACATGCGCGAGGTCCTCCGCGCCGACCCCGTGTTCTTCCGGTATGAAGCCGCTTACATGACCTACGGCATCGGCTGGATGATCGCGTACGCCCTCCTCCCCCTCATCGGCACCGACAAGCTCAAGCTCGGCTACGACCAGTACACCCAGTCCACCCAGGTCGCCTACCAGGTCGCCATCGTCGCCATGATCGGCCCGGCCGGCTGGCTCCTGGACCGCCTGGGCGCGATGCGCAGCGTCGGCCTCTCCTTCGGCCTGCTGGCGCTGTACCCGCTGGGCCTCATCGTCGCCCGCGATGCCGACCAGCTCATGCTCGTCAGCGTCATCTACGGCATCGCCCACGCCGGCGCCAGCGTCGGCTGGATGCTCGGGCCCGTCGCGCTCGCCCCCGACCAGGCACGGGTCCCGCAATATGTCGCCATCCACGCCACCCTCGTCGGCCTCCGCGGCACCGTCTTCCAGGGCCTGGGCATGGCCCTCTACCGCATGACCGACAGCTTCACCTGGCCCCTCATCCTCGCCGCCGCCGCCTACCTGTGGTCAGCCGCGCAGATGTGGACCCTGCACGGGCAGGTCCGCGCCGCGGGCCGCGGCGGTGCTTCTCCAGAAACCCCCGTTACCCCCGAAACGCCCGAAATCCCCCATCGCGGCCTCGAACAAGCCGCCGAGTTCGATGCGCCGCCCGATGAATCCCGCGATCAGGACTTCGATCAGGACCCCGCCGCGCCGCCGACCTCCTCCATCACGCGGTAGACCGGGAACTCCCCACCCACGGTCAGCCACGGGTCGAAGTAGTTCCACACCGCCAGCCCATCCTCGCTTTCAGGCTCGAGCAGGTACACCGCCAGCCTTCCCAGCGGCTGCCCCGTCGGGATGATCCACGTCCCGCCCGGCAGCACTTCTTCCCGCCGGGCCGCATCTGCCCTAACCCGCACCAGCACGTGGTTCTGGAACTTCCGGCTCGCGGATTGGGCGCTCCGGATGGTGTATACCTCGGCCCGCACCCTCCGCTCCGCGGCAAGTTGCTCGACGCGGATCCCGTGCTGTCGCAGCTTCGCGATCACGGCCGCAGTTTCCGCGCTCCGCGCAGGGTCGGGCCGGATCGCGTAGGCCTGGGGCCGCGCGACTTCCTTCTCCGCGATGAACCGGTCCCATAGCTCGACCTGGTAGTCCTTGATGACCCCCGTCGAGCGGCTCCGCCCATCCACCGTTTCTTCCTCGTACCCCAGCAGCGTGAACTTCCCATCGCGGGCGACCATCTTGGACCGGATCGCGACCGCGCCGCCCGCCCCGCGCCGGGCCTGCTGCTCGGCCTCCTCGATCAGCCGCCGGATCTCGCGCCGGTTCGCGGCCGCGCACTCCAGGGCGCAGCGCACGAACTCCTTGGTGGCGACGACCCGGTCCCTGAACGGCGCGTAGCTGTAGGCCTCGGTCAGCAGGCTGAAGGTGCCGCGCAGCCCGGCGTAGGTCGTCAGGAACCGGCCCTCGGCAGGGAAGCTCTCCCAGCGGGAATGCCCGCGCTGCGCATCCCCGAACTCGCCTTCGAAGTTGCCGTACCAGAAGCTCTCCCAGCCCGTCCGGGCCCTGAACGCGGCCGCGATTTCGGGCATCATCCGTTCGCGCGTGTGCTCCAGCATCGCGGCATCGCCCGCCGGGCTCTTCACGCCCGAGTACGTCAGGATGTACCGGTGGTACGACCCGTTGGTCGTGTGGGTGTCGATGAACAGGTCCGGATCCCACTCGTTGAAGAACTTCAGCAGCCCGGCCGTCTCCGCCGCCTCCGCCTTGATCCCATCCCGGTTCAGGTCGAGCCCCGCGGCGTTCTCCCGCCGGCCCATCCCCTCCTCGGGCCCGTTCTGCCCGGGGCGGTTGTCCTTCGAGACCTGCTCGTTGCCATCGGCGTTGTAGATCGGCGCGATCACCAGCACCAGGTCGCGCAGCAGCGCCGGGCGGCGCTCGCTCAGGATCTCCCGCGCCAGCATCGGCAGCGCTTCCTTCCCATCCACCTCGCCCGCGTGGATGTTGCCGATCGCCAGCACCACCAGGGCGCCCTCCGCGGCCCGGGCCCGCGCCTCGGCCGCCGTCGCCACCGGAGGATCGGCCAGAATCAGCAGCGGAATCTCCCGTCCCTCGCCGCTCAAGCCCAGGCTCGATCGCCGGGCCAGGGGGCTCGCGGCCGCCAGTTGATCGAGCAGTTCGACCACCTTCGCGTGCCGGGCCGTGGCTCGGTAGTCGCTCCGCTCCGCCACCGTCACCAGCCCCATCAGTGATGGGCTCGGCCCCCGATCCCCGACTCCCGGGGTCGCCCCGCACCCCGACAGACCTAGAACGCCGGCCACGATTCCCGCCAGAATGAAAGGACTTTCATGGGCCCGCCCGGCCCGGCGGGCGAATCGCCCCCGTAGCGGACAGCGTTGTACGCTCCCGGGCCGCGCGGCCCGGGGTTCAGCCTTGGTGAGGTGGTCATGCGGCATGCGGGTGTTCCAATCTGGGAATCGGCGGCGGGTAGCCTACTGAAGTCCGGGGGTGGAGCGTGGTGCGGAATGAGGGAGCGCTGGCTGACGTTCTGCCGGGCCATCGGCGCCGACGGGCCCGCGCGGGCCCTGTTCGAGACCATCGAAGCGATGTACGCCCATCCGCGCCGGATGTACCACAACCTGGACCACATCCGCGACTGCCTCGATGTGTTCGATGATGTCGGCGGCGCTGAAGAGCCCATCAGCCTCGAACTCGCCATCTGGCTGCACGATTGCATCTACGAGCCGGGCCGGCCCGACAACGAATCCATGAGCGCCGAGGTCGCCGTCATGTTCGGCCGCGAGCTGGGCCTGAGCCCGGCCGTCGTCGCCCGCGTCCAGGATCTCATCCTCGCCACCCGCCACACGGCCGAGAGCGAGCCAGGGACCGGCGATGCTGGGTTGATCGCCGACATCGACCTGTCCATCCTCGCAGCGCCGCCCGAAGCCTACGACCGCTACGCGGCGGCCATCCGCGTCGAGTTCGGCTTTGCGCCGGATGAGGACTACCGCAAGGGGCGCGAGGCCTTCCTCCGTGCTTTGCTTGCAAAGCCCGAGATCTACCGCACCGACATATTCAGAGTCCGCTGCGAATCCAAGGCCCGGGCCAACATCGAGCGCGAGATCCTGGGGCTGGAGATGAAATAGCCGTCCCGTTCGCGTGAACAACTTCATCACGCGGGGCCCGCAACAATCCGCCGTGCCCGAACTCCCCGACATCGCGCTCTACATCCACGCGCTGGGCCCGCGCATCCTCGGCAAGCCGCTGACCGACATCCGTATCAAGAGCCCGTTCCTCCTCCGCACGTTCGAGCCTGCGCCCGAAGCCCTCATCGGCCCGCCAGTCCGCGAGCTCCGGCGCCTCGGCAAGCGCATCGTGCTGTCCTTTGACAACGAGCTGCACGCCGTCCTGCACCTCATGATCGCCGGGCGGCTGCTCTGGAAGGGCCCAGATGCGCGCCCGGGCGGCAGGATCGATCTCGCCGCCTTCAACTTCGAAGATGGCACGCTCATGCTCACCGAGGCCAGCCCCAAGAAACGGGCTTCGCTCCACATTGTGCGCGGCGCCGAGGCGCTGCGGGACCACGACCCCGCCGGGCTCGAGCCCCTCGGCTGCTCCCTCGCCGACTTCTCCGCGGTGCTGATGCGCGAGAACCGGACGTTGAAGCGGGCCTTGACCGACCCATCGATCCTCAGCGGCGTCGGCAACGCGTTCTCGGATGAGATCCTGTTCGCGGCCCGGCTGAGCCCGGTGAAGTTGACCCGGTCGCTGAGCGCAGAGGAGATGGCCCGGCTGCATGAGCAGACGGCCGCCGTGCTCAACCACTGGATCGCCACGCTCCAAGCCGAGTTCGCGGGCCGCTTCCCCGGCCCGGGCGACATCACCGCCTTCCGCCCGGATTTCAACGTGCACGGCCGCTTCGGAAAGCCCTGCCGGGCCTGCGGCTCGCCCATCCAGCGGATCGTCCGCGGCGACCACGAGACCAACTACTGCGCCGCCTGCCAGACGGGCGGCAAACTCCTCGCCGACCGCTCGCTCTCCCGCCTCCTCAAGGATGACTGGCCCGCGACGATCGAGGAGTGGGAGGAGACGTTCCGGGGCGGCGCGGGGCTCCCACCAGCGCCGGGTGTTCAACGGCGCCGCCCGGGCTGATACCATGCGCGGATGCGAGTCCTCCTTGCCGCCGTTGTGTGCCTGTCCGCGGGCCTGGCCCGCGCGGGCGATCCGCAGGACCCCGCCATCCGTCGCGAGATCGAGCTGGTCCTCCAGGACATGGCGGCGACCGTCCTGGCCGGGGATGCCGAGGCGTACCTCGGGCATGTCTGGACGGGCGATCCCAACTTTGTCAACGAGCAGAAGTACTGGGCCAACGACCTCCGCAAGAAGAAGCCGCTGGAGTTCGAGTACTCCCTCGCCGAGGACAAGTTCGAGGTCGGCGATGGCCGCGTCGCGGGCGATCTGACCATGACGTGGCGCATGGAGGGCGATGGCGACAAGCCGCGCTCGGTCTCCCACGCGGCCCAGTTCATCCTGCAGGATGGACGCTGGCGCTTCGCGGGTGAGGTCTGGGAGCACTTCGACAGCGATCGCTGCATCGTCTTCTTCGACCCCGGCTTCGAGGAGGTCGCCAAGACCGTCGCCGAAGTCCTCCCCGAGGTCCGGGCCCACGTGCACCAGGGGTTCGGGTTCACCGATGCCTCTCCCCTCGCCCACCGCACCCAGCAGATCAAGCTCTACCCGAACATGAAGCATCTGCAGGCCTCGATCACGCTCTCCTACCGCGATGGGCTCGGCGGCTGGAACGAGCCGGGAGAGGCCATCAAGCTCCTTGTCAACCGCCGCCGTGATGCGGCCGGGCTGAAGAACCTGCTGGCCCACGAGTACGGGCACGTCGCGACCTTCGAGCTGGGCCCGCGCTCCAATCACATGCCGTGGTGGATCCTCGAAGGCGTCGCGGAGCTGAGCGCTGAGCACTACGCGGGCTCGGCGGGCCGGGCCGATGCGGCCGTGCGCCGCTGGGCCCGGGATGGAAAGCTCGCCGATTGGCTCGCGCTCTCCGATTTCAACAACTTCGATTCATCGCTGATGGGCCACGTCTACACCCAGGGCCATCAGTTCCTGGGCTATGTCTCCGAGCGGTTCGGCCGGGCCGCCCGGCTGAACTGGATGGCCCGCATGTCGAACGGCGAGAGCCTCGACCAGGCAACCAGCGAGGTCTTCGGCATGTCCTTCGCCACGCTCGATGAGCAGTGGCGCGGTTCGCTGATGGAGAACCCGCCCGAGCCCCCCAAGAAGGAAACCGCCGAAGCGCCGAAGCCCGATACGGCGAAGGAGGCCAAGGCGGCCGAGCCATCATCGAGTGCTGAGCAGAAGGCCGAGCCGCCGAAGACCGAATCCGCGCCGGGCGGCCCGTCGCGCTAGTGGGCCGAGCCGTGAGCGGCTTCTTTCTTCGCGGGTTTCTTGGCCGACGCGTGGGCATCCTTCTTGGCGGGCGCCTTCTTCGCTGAGCCGTGGCCCGCATCCTTCTTGGCGGGTTCCTTCTTCGCGCCGTGACCGGCATCGGCCTTGGCAGCGCCGTGCCCGGCATCCTTCTTGGCCGTTTCCTTCGCAGCGCTGTGGCCCGACTCCGCCTTGGCATCGCCGTGGCCCGCTCCCCCGGCCGTCCCGCTGTGCCCGGATTCCGCAGCGCCGTGCGCGCTGGCGGCGGCGATCGTGGCTGCGGGGATCGCGGGCTTGCGGACCAGCAGGATGTAGCCCCACAGCCCGGTCGCGTTGAACAGCGTGAAGATCGCAACCCAGCCCACCGAATCGCGGATGATCTTGGGCTTGTTGCGCAGCGGCGTGGAGAGAATCGTCACGGCCTGGTTCGACACCGGCGCTGCAAGCCGGCCGGCCAGGCTCAGGACAGTTCCGAATCCGGCCCGGGGCTTGGCGGGCTTGGGTTCGCCGGCTTCCGCGGGCGGAGCCGGAACTGCCTGCGATTCGACCGCCGCGGCCGCGGGCTCGGGTTTGCGAGGTTCCGGCGCTGCCGGCTTGGCCTGCGGAGCCGGGGCATCCGCAGGCTTGGCCTCTGAGGGCTTGGCCTCGGCCGCCGCGACATCTGCCGGTTTCGGGGGGGGCGCCGCTGCTGCGGCCGGAATCGCGGGGGCAGGCGGCTCTGAAGCCGTCGGCCCGGGCACGGTGGTCGGTTGCGCGGCGGCCGGCGCCACCGTCGGGTCGGCCGCAGGGTCGTTCATCAGCCCCGCGGCCAGGTTGGCAAGCTCGGCATCGAGCGCATCGATCGTCGGGCCATCGGGCACCGGCGGCGCAGCCGGGCCCGGCGGAGGGGCGATCTGGGGCGCCGGCGCGGCGGTGACTTCGGCCGTCGGCGCCGCGGGCTCCGTCGTCACCGGCGGCATCTCTGTGATCGCCGCCGGCTGCGCGGGCGGGTTGATTTCGGCCGGCGATTCCGCAGGGATTTCCACTTCTGCGACCGTGTTCTCCGCGGCCGCCGCCGTCGGCTCAACGGGCGGAGGGGCTCCCGTCGGCCGGGCCTGCGACTCCGCGATCAGGGCATCCACCTGCTGCGTCAGATCCGCCAGGAGCGCTTCATCTTCGGGCACCGCCGCGGCGGCCGCCGGCACGGGACTGTCATCGCCCAGCGGCGCGGCGCCCTCGATACTCGGGCCCGGTTGCTGACCGGGGGGCATCGGTAGGCCGGAGGTCTCCAGCTCATGCAGCAGCTCATCGACGTTGCGGTCGAGATCCATCCCGGGGTTGGAGCGAGCCGGTTCCGCCATTTCAAGCCGAGTTGGGACCTGCATCACGCGCCGACGTTGAACGAGGCAGGCCGCCCCGGATGCTCCCCGGGTGCGCACCACGAGCCGAGCCCATGATCGGCCTCCGGGCGGGTGGACTCAAGGGCGCCCGGCCCGGCCCGTCCGAGAACGAGGATAATGCTCTACGCTCAGGCCGACTGTTCCGACTGTACAGGCGGGAGCCGACCCTGCACCGAATCCACTACCCAGACCTTCCGACCCAGCCCGGCGCGGCGATCGTCATCACCGGCGAGGAGGCCCACCACGCCGCCCGCGTGAAGCGCGCCGGGCCCGGCGAGCCCGTCCAGCTCCTCGACGGCCGCGGCGCGGTCGCCGATGCCTCCATCACCGGGGTCATCAAGGCCCGCTCCGGTGAATGGAGCCTTCACGTCGCCATCACGGCCATCCGCCGCGAGGAGCCCCTTTCACCACGCCTGGAAGTGTGGGCCAGCTCGCCGAAAGGCCCGCGCCTTGAATCGATGATCGACGGTCTCTGCCAGGCCGGCGCCGCCGCGTGGGCTCCGCTGCACACCACCCGCACGGTCGTCGACCCCCGCGAAGGCAAGCTCGACCGCATGCACCGCCTCGCCGCGGAAGCCTCCAAGCAATCCGGCCGGGCCTGGCACCTCGAGGTTCTCGAGGGCGGCGACCTTGCCGCCGCGCTCGCCATCCCGGGCGCCATCTTCGCCGATGCCTCCGGCGCGCCCTATCACGCCACCGGCAGGCCGCTCGTCCGTCTGCTGATCGGGCCCGAGGGGGGCTGGACACCAGAGGAACTCTCGGCGGCCCGGGCCGCCGGGGCGCAGATCGCCTCGTTCGGCCCGCACATCATGAGAATCGAGACCGCCGCGGTCATCGCGTCGGGTATCGTACTGGACCAGGAGCTTCGCTTTCGGGGAGGAGAGCGACCGTCATGAACATGACACGGCGATCGGCGTTCGCGGTGCTGCTGGTGGCGATCACGGCGGGCCTGTCCCCGGGCGCCGCCCGCGCCGATGACCGCGCCCGCGAAATGGCTTCCAAGGCGGCCGCCTACCTCAAGGCGCAGCAGGACCCCGCCACCGGCGGCTGGTCCGTCAATCCCGACGGGCCCAGCTTCCCCGCCATCTCCGCGCTTGTCATCCGCGGCCTCATCAGCGAGCCCGGCGCAACCCCCAAGGATGAGGCGATCGCCAAGGGCGTCGCGTTCATCCTCAAGCACCGCCAGCCCGATGGCGGCATCTATGACAAGGTCCTTCCCAGCTACAACACCGCCATCTCGCTCTCGGCGCTCGCGAAGATCGACACCCCCGAAGCCCGGGCCGCGATCAAGTCCGCGCAGGAGTTCCTCAAGAGCCTGCAGTTCTCCGAGGCCGCGGTGGTGCACGATGGCCTGGGCGAGACAGCCAAGCCGGTGACGAAGGCCGATCCGTTCTACGGCGGGTGGGGCTACGGCAAGCACGGCCGGCCCGACCTCTCCAACACCGGCATCGCCATGCAGGGCCTGCACGATTCGGGGATCGAAGGCAGCGATGAGGCCATGCAGCGGGCCATCATCTTCCTCCAGCGTGTCCAGATGGCCGAGAGGTCCCGCGATGGCACCCCCATCAACGACATGGACTACGCCAGGGGCTCGAAGCAGGGGGGGTTCATCTACGCCACGAGCGTCAACAAGGACCAGGTGGGCATCGGCCAGACCAACGCCGCGATGATCGAGGAGACCCTCGACGACGGGACCAAGGTCAGTCGTCTCCGGGCCTACGGCTCCATGAGCTACTCGGGCTTCAAGAGCTATCTCTACGCCCAGCTTCCCCGCAACGACCCCCGCGTCACCACGGCGCTCGACTGGATGCAGCGCAACTACACGCTCGAGGAGAACCCGGGCGTCGGCACCGATGGCCTGTACTACTACTTCGTCGTCTTCTCCTCGGGCCTGGCCGCGTGGGGCGAGCCGACCATCGACACTATCAAGCCCGATGGCACGAAGGAGACCCGCGACTGGCGGGCCGATCTCGTGAAGCGCCTCGCCGAACTCCAGGAGCCCGATGGCTCGTTCAAGTCCGTCGATGACCGCTGGATGGAGGACAACAAGGTGCTCATCACCGCCTACGCCCTGTGGGCCCTGCAGCGGGCGGAAGGGCGGTAATCGCCTGGTGAGCATGCGTCTTGCGATGCGTGCCTTGGTCCACGCCGCCGGGCCCGGAGAGGCGGGCCACCCTATAGTCCGCCGGTGCCCAAAAACCCCAAGAAATCCAGCCACCGCCCTCCCGCGGGCGAAGCGGTCAACACCGTCGCCTTCGTCAGCCTCGGCTGCCCGAAGAACCTCGTGGACTCCGAGAAGATGCTGGGCCTGCTGGCCGAGTCGGGGATCACCCCCGTCTCTATCAACCCGGAATCCGGCGGCTTCGATGGCGCCGATGCGGTGGTCGTGAACACCTGCGGGTTCCTCGAGGCCTCCAAGGATGAATCCCTCGGCGTCATCAAGGAAGCCATCGCCGAAAAGGAGAAGGGCAACCTCAAGCGAGTCATCGTCGCCGGGTGTCTCGTCCAGCGTCACCGGGCCAAGATGCTGGAGTGGGCCCCCGGGATCGACGCGATGGTCGGCGTCTTTGACCGCGACAAGATCGTCGACGCCGTGCGCGGCCCCGAAACACCGCGGGCCTCCCGGCCGGCGAACGCCATCGAGGCTTCAGATCAGCCCGCCTACTGGATCGCCGGCAACGCGCTCCAGGCCGCCAAGGCCCGCGGCATGGCGACGACGGGCCTCACCGTCAACGGCAAGGATGGGCAGGGCGTCGGGTACTTCGAGGATGACTCGGCCCGGCTGCGCCTCACGCCGCGCCACTACGCGTACCTCCGCGTCAGCGAGGGGTGCAACCAGAACTGCGCGTTCTGCACGATCCCCTCGATCCGTGGCAAAATGCGCAGCAAGCCCATCGACCGCATCTGCGCGGAGGCCCGTGAGCTGATCAACGATGGCGCGTTCGAGCTGCTGCTGATCGGGCAGGACACGACGAGCTACGGGGATGACATCGGGATGGGGCTGGCGCAGGGCCAGGGCCTCCCCGCGCTGCTCCGCGCCCTGTCAAAGACCATGGATGATGAGGGCTGCCGCGGATGGCTGCGACTGATGTACGCCTACCCCTCCAACTTTTCCGGGCCGATCGTCGATGCCTTCGCCGAGCTTTCCTCGCGCGGGCGGCTGCTGAAGTACCTGGACATCCCTCTCCAGCACGCCAGCGACCGCACGCTCGCCTCGATGCGTCGGCACGTCACCCGCCAGCGGCAAGCCGAACTGATCCACACGCTCCGCGACCGCATCCCGGGCATGGCGATCCGCACGACGTTCATCTCCGGTTTCCCCGGCGAGACCGAGGAGGACCACCGCCAGCTTCTCGAGTTCGTCGAAGAGATGCGGTTCGATGCGGTGGGCGTCTTCGAGTACTCCAAGGAGCCCGGCACGGTGGCGGGGACGATGGAAGAAGACCCCGCGCTGGCGGTGCCGGCCGAGGTCAAGGCCCGGCGCCGCGGCGAGATCATGGAACTGCAGCAGCGCCTCGCCTTCGAGCAGGCGGCGTCCTTGGCCCGGCGGTTTGATGAGAAGAACCCGGCGGGAAGCGGCGCCCGTTTCGATGTGGTGATCGATGAGCCGCTGCGGTCGGCCGGGCGGAAGACGTCGGGCGTCGGCGATGGCGGCCGCCTCTACCGCGGCCGGGCCTACTTCCAGGCTCCTCAAATCGATTCGGTCACGTTCGTGCAGTCGCGCGACAAGCTCGCCCCCGGCGAGGTGCTCCCCTGCGTCGTCGTGGGCAGCGATGGGTACGACCTCATCGCCCGCCCGGCGAGCGAGGTGGAGAAGAAGGTCGGCCTGAAGGTGCTGCGGTAGGCCCAGGTAAAGTCGAGAAATCTGCGTTCGCCGGCCGATACTGTCCGGATTATGCTCCGCCCCGGCCAGACCATCGCTCTCTGTGCGCTCGCGCTCCTCACCATCGGCGTCATCATGGTGAACTCGGCGGGCATGCGCGTCACGCCGGTAGCCGGGCCTACCCCGCAGGATGCGATCCTCACGCCGCGCGACATCATCTTCTCCCGTCCCACCGCCTACATGGGGATGGCCGTCATCGCCATGGCCGCCGCCGCCTTCCTCCCCATCCGCCGGCTCGCCCGGTCGTTCGACAAGGCCGGGCCTGATGGCCTGCTGCGCGAGCCCCCCGCACGCCCGGACCCCTTCGCCGGGCTGGTCGGGCCCGGCATCATCATCGCCGGGCTGCTGATCCTGATGGCGCTGGTGTATGTCCCGGGCGTCAGCCGCGTGAAGAACGGCTCGCACCGCTGGATCTCCCTGCCCATTCCGGGGCTCTCCGATGCCCTCTCCGTCCAGCCCTCCGAGATCGCCAAGTGGGTGCTCATCGGCCTCGCCGCCTGGTACGGCATCACCCGGGCCAGCGTCCTCCACAAGTTCTGGAGGGGTCTCGTCCCCGCCCTGATCGGCGTCGGCGCCGTCGCGGGCTTCATCGTGCTCGAGGACCTGGGCACGGGAGTCCTGATCGCCTGCGCGGCTTGCTTCGTGCTCGTCGCCGCGGGGGCGCGGATCTGGCAGTTCGCGATGATGGTGCCCGCCGCCGCGGCCCTGCTCGCCGCCGCCGTCATCACCAGCCCGTACCGCGTGAAACGGCTCACCGCCTTCCTTGATCCCTATGCCGATCCCGAGAAGACCGGCTACCACATGATCCAGTCCATGCTCGCCGTCCACGGCGGCGAAGGCCCGGGCCGGGGGCTGGGCCACGGCCTCCAGAAGTTCGGCTACCTTCCTGAGGACAAGACCGACTTCCTCTTCGCCGTCATCTGCGAAGAACTCGGCATCGCCGGCGCCGCCATCATCATCGCGCTCTTCATCGGCCTCATCTGGGCCGGCTATCTCATCGTGAAGCGCGAGCCCCGCCCCATCCTCAAGCTCTTCGTCTCCGGCGTCATCGTCACCGTCGGCCTGCAGGCGCTGATCAACCTCGCGGTGGTGACGGGCCTGGGCCCGACCAAGGGCATCGCCCTCCCGCTCGTCAGCTCCGGCGGCACGGGGTGGATCCTCACCGCCTTCTGCCTTGGCCTCGTCATCGCCGTGGACCGCACGCAGGCCCACCTCTTTGACAGCCGGCACGTGCTCATCGAACCGCGCGGCGATGTGCAGGCCGCATCGGCAGCCGTTGAATCCGCACAGGTGGCGTGATTCCGACCCCGAGCCCCCGACCCCCGATGCCCTCGTCTCCCCCCAGCCGTGTGTTCATCTTCGCGGGCGGCGGCACCGGCGGACACCTCTTCCCGGGCCTGGCCATCACCGAGCAGCTCCGCGCCATCGACCCGTCCATCCGGGCCATCTTCGCCTGCTCACCCCGGCCGCTCGATGCCGAGATCCTCAAGACCGCGGGCGCTGCGTTCGAGCCCATCCGCGCAGCGCCGTTTTCGGCCCGCCCGCGCGGGCTGGTCAGGTTCCTGGGCTCGTGGGGCGGCGCGGTCCGCCAGGGCCGGGCCATCATCCGACAGGCCCGCGCTGCCGGCGCCACCGTCCACGTTGTCGCCATGGGCGGATTCGTCGCAGCCCCCGTTGTGCAGGCGGCCCGCGCCGAGCGATGCCCGGTCACGCTGGTCAACCTCGACGCCGTGCCGGGCCTGGCCAACCGCTGGATCGCCCGGCACGCCCGGGCCACGTTCACCGCGGCCGAAGTCCAGGGGCGCCCCTCGTGGCAGCGCATCGCGCCGATCGTCCGCAGCGCGGCGCGTCCGCCGGGCGGACTCGAACACTGCAGACGGTTGCTGAACCTCCACCCGCTGCGTCCGACTCTGCTCATCACCGGCGGCAGCCAGGGCGCCAAGTCGATCAATCAACTATTGATGGAGCTCGTCAGGATCGACCCCGGCGCGTTCACCGAGCACCAGTGGCAGATCCTGCACCAGGCGGGCCAGTCGCAGATCGAGGAACTCCGCGCGGTGTACTCCGCCGCGGGTATCACCGCGCAGGTCGAAGCGTTCTTCGATCCCATGGGCCCGTACTGGGGCGCTGCGGATTTCGCGGTGGCCCGGTCGGGCGCGGGCAACGTCGCGGAGGCCTGGGCGAGCGCCACGCCGTGCGTTTTCCTGCCGTATCCGTACCACAAGGATGAGCATCAGCGGCGCAACGCGGAGCGGCTTGAATCGGCCGGTTGCTGCATCCTTTCCCGCGACCTGATCGAACCCGCGGCCAACGCGGCGGGCCCGGGGCGGGAGATCATCGCGTTGCTGCGGGATCCGGCCCGGCGGGGGGCGATGCGAAGCGCGTTCCGGAAGCTCGGCCCGGCGAACGGCGCAGAAATCGTGGCCGGTCGCTTGATTGGCTTATAACGGTTATTCGGCTGTCCGATAGGGAAAGGGGCTTTCCCCGGATCGAAGTCGCTTTGGGGCAGTCCCCGGGCTTTGTACAATGGACTGATGATGGGGGATCAGCGCGAACAGGTTGTTGACAGGCAGGGCCCGGCCCTGCGGGAAGCCCACTGTGTCCTGTGGCACGCGCAAAATTTGCCGGCTTCGTCCGAGCTTTGCGCCGCCCTCGATCGCCGCGGGATGATCATGCACGCGCACGACCAGCGGGCGACGGCGCTGGCGGAGCTGTGCAGCCTCCGCGGCCCGCGCGTGAACGCCGAAGTGCCATCACCCCGCGCGCTGATCCTGGTGTTCGTGGAGCCGGACCGTCTGCTGCGCCCCGACGAGATGAAGGAGGTCATCGAGCGGTACGCGCCAAAGACGGCGATGTGGCTCTACCGTTCCGCCGGCAATCCCCAGTTGAGGGCGGTCAACGACCAGGATGTACAGCGGTGGCGGGCTCAGCGTCCCGTGCCGCAGCCCCGTGTCGCGGCCAGCATCAAGTCGCCATCGGTGTGGGCGGAAGCCAAGACAGCCCGCAAGGTCACCGCGCCCCCGGTCGCTCCGGTGATCGTGGGGCCCAGGCTCCGTCTAGCGGGAGAAGTGCGGCCCGGTGCGCCGTCTGCCCAGCCGCCATCGGCGGCCCCTGTCGAACCCAACCCTGTGGCCCAGGAACCGGGGGGGGCGATCGAGGCCAAGCCTCCGGCGGCCGCCGCGATCGGGCCGATGGACCTGCGAGGGCTGTTGAGCGAAGAGGAACTTGCCATGCTGCTCGCCGGGGAGAGCCGGCCGAGTCAGGTATAAGTTAGGAGTTGAAGGGGCACAGGGGGGACGACCCACAGCCCCGGCCCGCTCGTATGGAGGAGCGGGGAGAGGGAGAGGAATGGATTCCGCAGCCAGATCGAGAAACGGGGACCACGTGTCCGGGGCCGCGGCTGAACTCGAAGTTCGCGTGATCCTCGTCGGCCGCACGGGGCTGGATGCCAAGCTGCGCCTCGATCCGGGGCTGGAGCTGGTCCGGGTCCGCACACCCCTGGAAGCGATCGGCGAGCTCTCGGATCCGATCGATGAGCAGTCTCCGCGGGCCTGTGTCGTGATCTTCGGCGATGATTCGCAGGATGATCCCGACCCCCGCGACGCGGTGCTCAAGGGTCTCCGGCTGGTTGACCCCGCGGTGGGCGTGGTGGGCCTGAGCACCTGCCACGTCTCCGCGGAATCCGAGTTTGATGCCGTGGTGCCGGCCGATGCGCCGGCCGAGCTGGTGCGCACGCTCGTCCGCGATGTGGCGAAACTACGGCGGCCGCGTTCGGGCCCGCCCGTATCGAGCACGCTCAGCTCCGATTCTTCCGCGACCTTGTCAGGCCCGGCCGAGCCGATGACGCCCGTGGTCGTGACCACCACGCCGCCGCGTCCGTTCGAGGCCGAACCGCCCGGCGAGCCGGCATCGGGCGTCGGCGATGATGTGCTGGTCGGTCTGCTGCTTCGGGGCCGCGACATCACCGAGGCGGCGGTGCGTCTGCTGCGCGAGCGGAGCGGCGACCCGACGGTCGAGTTCATCCCGGCCTCCGCTCCGGAATCCGCCGCCACGACCGGCACGCCCGTGCGGTGGGAAGGGCGGACGCTCGGACTCTTGCGATCGGCGGCGGGAACCGGGGCGGGTGGGTCGCTGTCGATCCAAGCCGCGTGGCTGGCGGGCTGGCTGCGGCTGCGCGACCAGCAGGAGCAGCTGCGCGAGGCGGCGTTCACCGATTCACTGACAGGGGCCTGGAACCGCCGGTACTTCGAGCGGTTCCTGCACGCGGCGATCGAGCAGGCCCGGCTGCACCGCCGCAGCGTGACGGTGCTTTTCTTCGACATCGACGACTTCAAGCAGTTCAACGACCGCCACGGGCACGAGGCCGGCGATGAGATCCTGACCGAGACGATCAAGCTGCTGCGGAGCGTGGTGCGGCCCACCGACCGCGTCTGCCGCATCGGCGGCGATGAGTTCGCCGTGATCTTCTTCGAGCCCGAAGGCCCGCGCCACTCGACCAGCAAGCACCCGACCGATGTCTGCCAGATCGCGCACCGGTTCCAGGAGCAGATCCGGGCCCACCGCTTCCCGAAGCTGGGCCAGGGCGCGCCGGGCCCGCTCACCATCTCCGGCGGGCTGGCCACCTACCCCTGGGACGGCTCGACGGTCGAGGAGCTGATGCGCAAGGCCGATGAGCTGTCGCTGACCTGCAAGCGGCAGGGCAAGAACGCGATCATGCTGGGGCCGGAGGCCGGCGCGGTCTGACGGGCCCGCGCGCTACACTCGGCCCGGCATGCCTGAACGCCGCTACGACCTCCTGGCGCTGGACCTTGACGGCACCACGTTCGACCCGGCGGGCCGGATCACGCAAGCGACCATCGCCGCGATCAGCCGGGCCCGCGCGGCCGGCGTGCGCATCACCGTGTGCACGGGGCGGGGCCTTGTCGAGTGCGAGGATGCTCTCGGGCGCATCGGGCAAACCGACCCGGTGGTCGTCGCGGGCGGTTCCATCACCGCGTGCCCTGTCACCCGGCGGACGCTGCATCGCTTCGCGATGGATTCGGCGATCGTCTCCCGCGCGGTGGAGCTGTTCATCCGCCACGGGCACCCGGCGCTGGTGCTGAAGGACCCGCTGGATGCGGGGTTTGACTACCTCGTGGTGGTGGGGGAGGAAAAGCTCGACCTCGACCCCGTGACGCTCTGGTGGTTCTCAAAGATGAAGGTTGAGGTGCGGTTCGTGCCCTCCCTTGCGGATGATGGCCACCCGGAACACACGGTCCGGGCCGGAGTGTGCGGCCTGTCGGGGACGCTCGCGGGGATCAAGGGCGATCTGGATCGTGAGCTCGGCGAGCGGGCGGTGGTGCATCACTTCCCGGCGGTGGTTGCGCCCGAGCACGAGCGCCGGAGCGGAGATGGGCAAACGCTGCACGTGCTGGAGGTCTTCGACAAGGATGCGACCAAGTGGTCGGCGGTGTCGAGGCTGGCCCGGCAGTGGGGGATTGAGCCATCACGGATCGCGGCGATCGGGGATGAGGTGAACGACATCGCGATGCTGAAGGGCGCCGGGCTGGGGATCGCGATGGGCAACGCGGTGCCGGCGGCGCGGGCCGCCGCGAAGCGGCAGACGAAATCGAACGCGGAGGATGGGGTGGCGTGGGCGGTGGGGAAGATTCTCGATGGCGAATGGTGAGGGGAGGGAAATTGCAAATGGCAAATAGCAAACGGCAAATGTTGCCGCGCGAAGGTCCGCGATGCGGGAGGAATTGGACGACCGATCCACGGACCGAGTTTGTCATTTGCCATTTGCGATTTGCCATTTGACACCCGTGCAATCCCTCACTGAAATCCGCGAGCTGCTCGCTTCGCACGGGCTGGCCCCGAAGAAATCCCTCGGCCAGAACTTTCTCATCGATCACAACCTGATCCGCAAGCTGGTGGATGCAGCGGCGGTCGGGCCCGGCTCGCTGGTGCTGGAGGTCGGGCCCGGCACGGGAACGATGACGGAGGAGCTGCTGGCGAGGGGCGCGGAGGTGGTCGCGTGCGAGCTGGATGCGGGGCTGGCGCAGCTGCTGAGGGAGCGATTCGGGCCGGACTCGTTGGCGGGCCGGACGTCCGCCGCCCCGGGTTCTTCAGCCATGACTCATGCCGGCCCGGCGGCCCGGTTCACGCTGATCGAGGGTGATTGTCTGGAGGGCAAGCGGGCGCTGAACGCCGAAGCGCGGGCCCGGCTGGGTGATCGCGGGTTCAGCCTGGTCTCGAACTTGCCGTACGGGGCGGGGACCCCGCTGATGTCGACGCTGTTGACGGACCATCCGCGGTGCGGGGTGCTGGCGGTGACGGTGCAGCGCGAAGTCGCGGACCGGTTGGCTGCGAAGCCCGGATCGAAGGAGTACGGGGCGCTGAGCGTGATCGCGCAGGCGCTGGCGGAGGTCGAGTCGGTGGCGTCGCTGCCGCCCGAGTGCTTCTGGCCGCGGCCCGATGTGACGAGCCGGATGGTGGTGCTGCGGCGGCGGGCCGAGCCGATGACCGGGGATGCGGCCGGGCTGGCCGCGGCGTGTCGGGTGATCTTCGCGCAGCGGAGGAAGCAACTGGGGTCTGTTCTCGGACGGGCTTTTCCCTGGCCCGGCGGAATCCGGGCCGAGCAGCGGGCCGAAGAGCTGGGTGTTCGGGAGATCGTGGAACTTGCGGCGGTTCTGGCCCGGCAACCCTGAACCGGGCAGGCCCGGCCGCGTACCGGTGGGGTCGGAAGCGGAACGAGCTTGATTGAGGTCGATTGAGCTGGGCGGCGAGATCGGGTACGTTGGTATCGGCGGCCCCCGGGGCCGCTCAAGACGAGGGAGCCCTGGCGCGAATGAATCCGCCGGCAGTCCACCCGCCCAACCGACCGAAGGCCGATCTGTCGGACACGCACTCGCTGAGCGTGGCGCTGGAGCCCGTGCTGCGCGAGGTGTGCGGCGGGCGCCTTGGTGAGATCGAGTGGTTCCATTCCACTTGGCAGCACAGCGGGGCGGCGACCGGGTTCGCCAAGTACCGTCTGAACGACCACGCCACGATTGATGTGATGGTGAAGATGCCCGTCGGCCCGGCCGAGCTGCGGTGGACTTCCACCCTGGGCGCGGCGGACCACTCCTCCTGGGATGGGGGGGATGCGATCCACAAGCCGACCCCGAGGGTGGTGGCCTCTGGGGCTGAACTGGGGGGGTACGACCTGGGCTGGCTGGTGGTGGAGCGCCTGAACGGGCAGCTTCTCTCCACCAAGATGGATGCGGACACCGTGCTGGACCTGCTGCGGGTGGCGGCGGATTTCCATGAGGCGGCGGGCCGGGCCCGGCCCGTGATCGATGAGGCGCCCAAGCCGACGCCATGGGAGGAGCACATCGCGCGCGCGCGGGAGGCGACCAAGGCCGGGGGGATTTCGGAATCGCAGCACTGGAACGAGGCGGTGAAGCGGGTGCAGCGGGCCCTGCCGCAGCTGGTGGCCCGGTGGAACGGGCGGGTGCTCAACACCTGGTGCCACGGGGATTTACATCCCGGAAACGCGATGCACCGGCGGGCGGCGGCGAACGGGGATGTGGCCGGAGTTGGGGGCGGGTCGGGCCGTACGGGGGACGGCCCGGCGGCCGGGCGGCACGGGTGTGTGCTGGTGGACATGGCCCTGGTGCATCCGGGGCACTGGGTTGAGGATGCGCTGTACCTGGAGCGGCAGTACTGGGGGCACGCTGAACTGCTGCACGGGGTGAAGCCGGTTTCCGCGCTCGCGAAGATCCGCCGCGATCGCGGGCTGCCGACGGATGACCAGTACGCCGAGGTGGCGATGGTGCGGCGGGTGCTGATGGCGGCGTGCGCCCCGGCTTTTGTGGAGCGTGAGGGCAACCCGAAGTACCTGCACGCGGCCCTGGAGCTGATCAACCAGACGCTTCCGCAGGTCATTCGGTAGCTGTTGTGGGTTCCGGGGCCCCTGGAATGGGGCTGAAAGCCGGGGGACCCCTCGGACTTGCCACGGAGCCAGAGGAGGCAACGATACGGAGCCGGACATCCGCCGAGGGGGGGTGTCCGCCTAACGAGGGGAGCAACCTTGGAAGCCTTTGATAACCTGAAGAAGCTGGTGATGGAAGTCGAGGATGACCTTCGCAAGGCGGAGGGGGGAAATAAGGCCGCCGGAACGCGTGTCCGGCAGACGATGCAGGACATCAAGAACGCCGCGCAGGAGATCCGTCAGAAGATTCTGGACCTGCGGGATACCGGCCAGGAAGGCAAGCCGGCCTAACGGCCCAGGGGAAGACTCGTTGTGACGCAGCAGGCCCGTACAGCCGAGACTTCGGCAGTTCCCGAAGGGGTGATGGACGCCGGCGAGACCGCGGGCTCGACGCGGTTGCTGTTCGACCTCGGCGGCATCGACCTGTCCCAGCGGGTGTGCACCAAGGAGGAGATCGAGCGGTGGATCCCGCACCGGGGCCACATGTCGATGCTGGATGGGGTGATCTGGCAGGATCTCAAGATCGTGCGGGGAGTCGGGATCAAGCACGTCCGCCACGATGAGTTCTGGATCCCGGGCCATTTCCCGGGCAAGCCGATGTTCCCGGGCGTGCTGATGGTGGAGAGCGGCGCGCAGCTGGCCTGCTACCTGTTCCTGGCGCACCGCGGCCGGCCGGGGATCGCGGCGTTCCTGCGGATCGAGAGCGCTTCGTTCCGGAGCATGGTGCAGCCGGGGAGCGACCTGTACCTGCTGTGCAAGGAAGTGAAGCTGAACTCGCGGCGCTTCATCACGGATATCCAAGGCGTTGTGGATGGCCGCATCGCCTTCAACGCCCGCATCAGCGGCATGATGGTCGACTGAGGCCCGCGCTGGCCATGACGGCGCCATACCCGCTCATCTTCGAACCCATCCTGCTCGAGAAGGTGTGGGGTGGGAGGAGGCTGGAGCGGTACGGCAAGGCGCTGCCGCCGGGGACGGCGATCGGGGAGAGCTGGGAACTGGCGGACCTGTCGGCGACCAGCAGCGGCGGGGCGGGCGGGGGGTCAGCGCATTCGGTCATCGCGAACGGTGAACTCCGCGGCCGCACGCTGCGGGAGGCGGTGGGGCTGTGGGGGCGGGCGCTGCTGGGCGGCCTGTCGCCCGCGGCCGATGGCGGGTTCCCGCTGCTGGTGAAGTACCTGGATGCCCGCGAGAATCTCTCGGTGCAGGTGCATCCCAGCCGCGACTACGCCGCGGCGCACCGCGATTGCCATCTCAAGACGGAGTGCTGGTACATCCTGGATGCGGAGCCCGGGAGCCTGATCTACAAGGGCATCCGGGCCGGGGTGACGCCCGAGGATTTTCGGCGCCACATCGCCGACGGCACGGTGGTGGGAGACCTCATCGCCGTGCCGGCGGTGCCGGGGGAGTGCCACAACCTGCCGAGCGGGACGTGTCACGCGCTGGGGGCGGGCGTGCTGGTGGCGGAGGTGCAGACGCCCAGCGACACCACCTTTCGCGTCTTCGACTGGGGGCGCACGGGCCGGGCCCTGCACATCGGGCCCGCGCTGGCGTGCATCGACTACGGGCCGGCGCCGGCGGCGACGACGCTGGCGCCGCGGCAGCGGGCGGCCCGGCTGGTGAAGACCGAGTACTTCGATGTTGATGCGTGCGAGATTCCCGTGGGGGATTCGGAACCTGTCGGGCTGGGCCCGTCGTGCTCGGTGCTGATGGTGGTGGGGGGCGCGGGTGAGCTGGTCGGGCCCGGCGCGGAGGGGGTGGCGCTGAAGCTGGGGACCACAGCGCTGATTCCGGCGGCGATCGCGGCGCGGATGTCGTTCAAGGCGAGCGAGCCGGCCCGGCTTCTGCGGGTGACGTTCGGCGGGTGAGCTTTCGCGAGGATCGGCTCAGGTGCTTGGGGACCGGAATCGGGCCCGGCAGGGGCTTTGTCGTGGTAGGATCGATACCGCCCGCCGGGGCTTCCGAAGAAGGCGGGGAGAACGCGAGGGGCGCGGGGACCGATGCAAGGGCCCGGCCCGCTCGCCCGGAGAAACGCATGCCGACGCGGTACATCGTGCACGGGACGGATGCCTCCTCGAAGCCCGTTCAGAAGATATTCGAGGCCGATACGGCGGCTCAGGCCGAGCAGATGGCCGGGCGGCTGGGCGTGCGGGTGATCGGGGTCGAGGTCGATCCGAGCAGCCCATCGCTGGAGGCTTCGCCATCGCCGGTGATCGACGGGCCGCGGGGCTCGCGGACACTGGGCCCGGAGACGACGGTGTGGTCGGGCACGCCGAGCCAGTGGGTGAACTTCTGGTGGTTTGTGTCGTGCCTGCTGATCATCCCGATCCCGTACGTGATCTGGAAGTTTCTGGATGTAAGGAATCAGAGGCTGACGCTGACGACGCAGCGGCTGCGGATCGAGGAGGGTGTGTTCACCAAGCGGGTGGATGAGATCGAGCTGTACCGCATCAAGGACACGCAGCTGAAGCAGTCGTTGATCGACCGGGTGCTGGGGCTGGGGACGGTGGAGATCGCCAGCTCGGATGAGACCAACCCGGTGCTGCACATCAAGTCGATCCGCAACGCGAGGGAGATGCGCGAGCAGCTCCGCCAGTGCGTGGAGAAGCTGCGGCTGGCCCGGGGGGTGCGAGAGCTGGACTTCGCGACGATGCAGACGGGGGAGCTGCATTAGGTCGTGTTTGATGGATCGATTCCGGGGTGGCACGGTTCTCCGAACCGTGCATTTGCATAGGTGTTTCCATGCCCGGCTCGGAGAGCCGGGCCACCTAAAGGCATCGGTCGAACAGAACCCGGGAGCGAGCGGCGAGACGCCCGCGGCGTGGCGGATCGCGTTGAACGCGAGCGATCTCCCTGCATGATGTGAGCCGCCGCGGACATGTGTCGCGGGGCGGGATCGACCGCGCGCGGCGCGGCCCCGGTGTTCAACCTTGCTGATCGGAGTGTTCGCATGCGGTCCAGACCCGTGCTCGCGGCTGTCGGTGCGCTCGTGGTGTGCGTTTCCCCGGCCTTCGGTGATGTGCTGTTCGTCCGGGCTTCCGCGGCGGGCGGGGGCGATGGGCGGAGCTGGGCCGGCGCGGTGCGGTCGCTGCGGACCGCGCTCGACATGGCGGCGGTTGATCCTTCCGTCGATCAGGTCTGGGTCGCGGCCGGCCGGTACACCCCCGCATCCTCCGACCGGGCCGCGTCGTTCAGGATGCGGTCCGGGCTCGCGGTGTACGGCGGGTTCGCGGGGACCGAGACGCAACTCGCCCAGCGCAGCCCGGCGGTGAACATCACGACGCTGTCGGGCGATCTGAGGAGCGACGACGGGCCCGGCTTCGCGCAGCGCGTGGAGAACTCGCGGCATGTGGTGACCGCCGCCGACACGATCGGCGCGCGACTGGACGGTTTCACGATCTCGGGCGGCAACGCCGATTTCCCGGGTGAAGACCTGACGGGCGGGGGCGCAGCGCAGGTCGAGCGAGCGCACATGACGATCGCCGGGTGCACCTTCCGCGACAACATCGCCGGCGGGACCGCGCCCGACCTGGGCGGTTTCGGCGGCGCGCTGCTCATCCGCGGCGGAGAAGTGAGCGTGGAATCGTGCCGGTTCGACGCCAACCGCGGCATGAACGGCGGGGCGCTGGGGATTTCCGGGTTCGAGCCGGGCGGCGGTGATATCGACACGGTCGTCAGCCTCGCGGGCTGCGACTTTGTCGCCAACTTCTCTCCATCGCAGACGGGCGGGGCGATCTGGTCTGCGACGGGAGATCCGCTCTTCGGGGGCGTGATCGGGCGAATCACGGCCCGGCGGTGCCGGTTCGAGGGGAATGAGGCCGAGTATCACGGCGCGTGGATCGACCAGAACACGCCGGCGCTCCTGGTGGAGGACTGCGTGTTCCGCGGCAACCGGGCCACCGTGCACGGCGGGGCATTCTCAACCTCGTGGACCGCCGGCCCGGAGAGCCCGATGCCGGCGACGCTGCGCCGGTGCACGTTCGAAGCCAACACGATCACGGAGGGGGATGGCTCGGCGTTCTTCGCGCAGGCCCGGTCGGCGGTGATCGAGGGCTGCACGATCCGCGGCAACTTCGGGAAGACGGCGGTGAGGTCCGGGCCCGTCATCGGGTTCTCGGGCGGGGCGCGCAGCCTGACGGTCATCAACTCCCTGCTGCACGACAACACGGGGACGGCGGTGTTCGGCTTCCGCAACCCCGCGGTGACGGTGATCTCGAGCACGATCGCGCGGAACGTGGCGGGTGTGAGCGGCGGCCTGGCGGGCGGGATCGAATCCAGCGCCGCGCTGCTGACGGTGTACAACACGATCCTGTGGGATAACCGCCGGGCTGGGATCGCCGACCAGGCGGCCCAGTTCCGCTCGTTCGACACTACGCCCCGCATCGAGTACTGCACGGTGCAGGGGCTGACGGGGTCGCTCGGCGGCATCGGCAATCTCGGGCTCGACCCGCTCTTCGCGGCGCCTGTCGCGGGCGACTTCCGGCCGCGGCGCGGCTCGCCGGCCATCGATGCCGGGAGCAACACCCGGGCCGCGGCGGGGATCGTGAAGGATGTGCGCGGGCTGCCGCGGTTCATCAACGACGCGACCGCGCCGGACACCGGCGAAGGGGCCGGGCCCATCATCGACATGGGGGCGTACGAGGGCACGCTGGGGGCGGACGGCGCAGCGCGGCGCGGCCCGACGGGCCGGATCGCCGAATCACAATCGCGTTGATGGCATGAACGGGCCTATCGCCCGCGGCGGGCGACCAGGCCGAGTGCGGCGAGCATCGCGGCGGGGGCGCCGGGGGCTGGGAGGGTAAGGACAAGGGCGAACGCGATGGAGGCAGGTCCCGGCGGCGTTGCGGCGTGCGCAGTGAACGCCTGCATCGCGATGGAGTACGTGCCGGCGGTGAGAAGACCGGTGGCGTGGTATGAGGCCGGTGAGCGGTCATCGAGGCTGATGCGGAAGATGCTGGCGGAAGATGGGCTGGTGCGCGCCAGATTGAAATAGAAGTCGGAGCTGCCCCCGATGACCAGCGCGGCGATGTCGAGTGAGCACTCGACATCCGGGCCGTTGTAGGTGATGGCGCCGGACAAGAACTGCTCGGCCCGGGCGGCTCCGCCGGCCGCATCGGCATTGCTCGCTTCGACCAGGCCGCTGAGGTGGAGGCTTCCGCTCTCGAGCCGGGAGTGGTGCACCGCGCGGGCCGTGGATGTGGGTGTGCCGGAAGGATGAGGAAGCGAGATTTCGAGTTCGGAATCCCACGGTCCGTCGGCGCTGGGCGCGAAGAGCGTATCGGCCGTACTGCTTCCCCACCCGCTGATGCGGAGATCGATGCCGCGGCCGAGGTCGTACATGACGTCTGCGTAGGCGGGAGTCATGGCGCCGGCGACCAGCAACGAGGCCAAAGCCAGGCGAGGGTACACCAGATAATCTCCTGAATGAACCGAAGAACTTCGCTCAACTGCGTGCGCGGCGGCGCTGCGCGGCGAACAGTGGGCCCGTGACGGCAGCCATCACGAGCGGGCCCGGGCCCGGCACGATGCCGAGGCGGATGTCGTACCCCAGCGAGGCTTGCCCGGTACCCACGCCGGACCAGCCACCGCTGGCGTTGGTTCTGAAGCGGTACTCGCCATCGGGCAGCGCGCCGGAGGCCGAGATGGGGTCGTACCCGCGATAAATGAACAGCGTCTCGGGGATTGTCGAGGCCCGCGTGAGCTCGATCAGCAGCCCGCTCGGTTCCCGCCCGCTCGGGTCGTACATGCCGTCAAGCTGCCAGGTCAGCCCGGCCGAGCCTGAGACGGTGAACGTGACGTCGAGGGTGGAGATGCCGGCGCCCACGCCCGATCCTCCCGCGCCGTAGCCGTCGAGACCTTCGCAGAAGCCGGTGAACACGATGCCCGATTCATCGAGCGTGGAGTGTTGGATGGCACGGCCCCAGCTGTCGGCCCAGCCGGGGTTGGGGAAGACGGCGTACGCCTCCGCGTCGAATGGACCGAAGCCGGCCGCGACAATCGGCTCGCTGCTGACGGGCGGCTGCCCGCCGCGTGCGTATGCGGATCGGTTCTGACTCGTGTAGGTCACGCTCGCCGACGCAGAGGCCGCAAGGCCCGCGACCAGAGCCGCGGCCCGTACGCCCTGAATGTGCATGTCTCTCTCCCTGCGATCTCCCGACGAGCAAGTCCGGAAACGAACCTGAATTGTAACAAGCCCCGGGATTTCATTCAAAGCGAAGTTGCCGTGCCCGGCGTATGGCTGGACCGATCGCCCCGGAAGCGATCTCACTGCAAAGAAACCGGGCCCTGGCCCGCTTCTGCGGCGCGTTTCGCGGTACGGCGGGATGAGAGCGGTGGGCTCAGGCCCGGTAGGCCGCCGCGACCTTGTTCAGGGCTTCGCCGACGATGCGGAAGTGATCATCGGTGAGGTCGTGGTGCATCGGCAGCGCGAAGACTTGGGTGCTGAGGCGGTCGGAGACGGGGCAGTCCTTGCGGTCCCATTTCGCCAGCGCGGGCTGCTTGGGCAGCGGGCGCGGGTAGTGAATGGCGGTGGGCACGCCCTCGGCGGCGAGGGCCTTGCAGAACTCATCGCGGGTGCAGCGGAACCCGGTGGTGTCCATCTTGACGACGTAGAGGTGGAAGACGGCGGTGCCGCCCGGCGTGGTGGCGGGGGGCGTCAGGCCCGGGATCTTGGCGATGATCGCATCGAACCGGGCGGCGCTCGCTTGGCGCTGCCTGGTCTGGGCATCGAGGCGGTCGAGGCGCGAGCAGCCGATGGCGCCCGTGATGTCGTTCATCCGGTAGTTGTACCCGACGGATTCGTGCAGGTACTTGTCGGTCTCGCCGTGGGAGCGCAGGAGCTTGATCTTCCGGGCCAAGGCATCATCATTGCACGAGATGGAGCCGCCCTCGCCGGTGGCGAGATTCTTGGTGGCGTAGAAGGAGTAGGTCACGGCATCGCCGAAGGCGCCGATGCCCTTGCCTTTCCAGGTGGCCAGGTGCGACTGCGCGGCGTCGTAGACGACCTTGAGGCTGTGCTTGGCGGCGAGGGCCTGGACCGCATCGATATCGACCGGGCAGCCGTAGAGGTGGGTCGCGGCGATGCCGCGGGTCTTGGAGGTCACTTTCTTCGCGGCGTCCTTCATGTCGATCTGGTACGTCTCGGGGATGGCATCGACGAAGACGGGGGTGCAGCCGCGGGCCACGACCATGCTGACGGTCGCGATGTAGCTCCACGCGGGGACGAGGATTTCATCGCCGGGGTTGAAGAGGGGCTCGTAGGCGAGCTGCAAGGCGCAGGTGCCGTTGGCGCAGGTCATCATGTGCTTCGCATCAGTCATCTTCGCGAAGCGCTGCTCGAGCTCCTCGCACTTCTTGGCGGCCCGGAGCATGCCGGACTTGAGGACCGCGGTCGCGGCGTCGATGTCGGCCGGGAAGAGGGCGGTCGACATGAAGGGGATGGGCTTGGGAGAGATGGGGGTGCCGCCCTCGAGGGCGAGCTTGGAGGCGGCCGAGGGGGCGATGACGGTGGCGGATGGTGACAAGGCGGATCTCCCTGAGGTGAGGGGGACTGTAGGAGTGAAGGGGGTCAATGCGGCGGGCACCCGAAGCGATGATCGAAGTTTGTTAGGGGTGACAAAGCGTGCGGCGAATGTCGTCTCTCACCCGCAGCGGAAGGGAGAGCTTTGATTCCGTCCGACTTACTTCACCGACTCACCGACTTATCCAGAAAGCCCTCGCTCACGCTCGGGCTGCTTGTTCTGCTGCGTCACCGTCGCTGGCCCACTGGTTCCTACCCTCCCCCCGTGCCGCTCGAGGCCCGCAACGTCGCATTCGGTTACACGCCGGCCCGGCCCGTGCTGCGCGATGTGTCGGCCGTCTTCCGGCCGGGCCGGATCACCGCGATCCTCGGGCCCAACGGCTCGGGCAAGACCACGCTGCTGCGGTTGCTGCTGAACCTCCGCACGCCCACATCCGGCCGCATCACGCTTGCGGGCCGGGCCGTTGCCGATCTGACCCGTCACGAGCGGGCCGCACACCTGGCGTATATCCCGCAGTCCTCTTCGGTCGCGTTCCCGTTCTCGGTGCGCCAGGTCGTCCTGACGGGCCGGTACGCCGCGCCGCAATCCCCCGACCACCGTCGGGCCGCCGATGAAGCCCTCGACCTGCTCGATCTGCGCGATCTCGCCGATGAGCCTTTCGGGTTGCTCAGCGCGGGCCAGCAGCAGCGGGTGACGGTGGCCCGGGCGCTGGCGCAGCTCGACAGCCGGGCCGGGCCCGGCCTTGGATCGCGGGCCCTGCTCGCCGATGAACCGGTTTCCGCGATGGACCCCCGCCACGCCTTGCACACGTTCTCGATCCTCCGCGAGCGGGCCCGGGCCGGGATCATCATCGCGGCGGTGCTGCACGACCTTCCGACCGCGCTTGCCTGCGCCGATGATGCGGTGCTGCTCTCGGATGCGGGGACTGTTCTGACGGCCGGGCCCGCGCAGGAAGTCCTCAATCCGGACAACCTGGAGCGGCTGTTCGGCGTCCGGTTCGAAGCGCTCCGGGGCCCGTCGGGGCGGGCCGCCGCCCTCATCCCCTTGGAAGCCTCTACACTTAACTCCGACGGGAGCCGCCGCCCATGATCACACTCGCGCAGAACATGCAGCAGGTCCCCTGGCAGAAGCTGGTCCTGCTGTTCATCGTGATCGGCTTCTCGCTCCTCAGCTGGATCTTCAAGCAGCTCCAGCAGCAGCGGGAGCTCCGCCGGCAGGAGATGAACCGGCAGAAGCTCGAGCAGGAATCCCTGCGCACGGGACCGCCCGCCGCCCGGACCGCGGCGAGGGGCCCGGCAACCTTTGAGGAGCCCGCGGAAGAGGCCGAGACCGCCGCGGCCCGTCGCGCTGCGCATCTTCAGGAACTTCGCCGCAAGCGGCAGGAAGCCCTTCGCGCGGGCCGGCCCGTCGGCGGGCCGCGGGCGACGACTTCGACCTCCACCGGCGGGGTGCCAGCGCAGGGTATCGACATCAACCTCGGCGGTGTGATCCTCCGGATTCCGGGCAGCACGGGCCCGACCGTGCCGGGAACGCGCCGGCCGCAGCCGGGCCAGCATGGGGGCGGTCCGCGGCGGCCGCTGACGCCCGAGCAGGCGGCCGACCTGCGCCGACGGCAGGCCCAGCAGCGCGGATTCGAGGCCAAGCGGTCGGCCGCGGCCGAGAGCGCCCGCCAGGCCCCGCGCGGCGCCCAGGCCGACCAGCGCGAACTCGCCCGCCGTGATACGCAGGAGCAGAAGCGCCGGGCGGATGCCCGCCGGGCCGAAGCGACGCGGCAGTCGGAGGAAGGGGTATCCGGCGAAGACCCGGTCCGCCGACTCGTCCGCTCCGACCCCGATGCGCCGCCGCCGCCCACGAAGGCTGCGCTGAAGCAGGTGCTCACCTCGCTGCGCGGGCCCGGCCTGCGGCAGGCCCTGATCCTGCGGGAAGTGCTGGGCCCGCCCGTTTCCATGCGGTGAACCGGGCCCGGCGGCCCGCCCCGTGCGCGGGCCGCCGCGTGTAGACTCTCGGCATGCGTCGCGGCGTCAGCCTCATCCTCTTTTCGGTGTGCGCGGGCCTGATGGGCTGCTCGGATGACCTTCCGCGCGGGGCGACGAGCATTCTCCAGGTCTTCGCCCAGCCTACGCCCGCGCAGGCCGCGGAATGGGCCATCGACAAGTACGACGCCGACAAGCGCTACCGCGGCACGCTGATCCTCGCCAACCAGCCTTTCGGCGGCGAACCGGTCTATATGGAGCTCTACCTCGACAACATCAAGGACCCGGATGCATCGGTCCGCGGCGCGGCGACCCGGGCCATCGCCAACCACGGCCGGCCCGACCAGGTGCCGCTGCTCGTCGAGCGCCTCAAGGATGAGGACCGCCTCGTGCGGCAGGAAGCGGCCCGCGGCCTCCAGCGGCTCCACAATCCCGTCGCCATCAACCCGCTCATCGCCGCCATCGATGAGAACAAGGAGACCGATGTCGATGTGCGGGCCGAAGCGGCGCACGCCCTCGGTCAGTACGCCGACAACAAGGTCGTTCAGGCGCTCATCGCCGCCCTCAACGATTCCAATCTCGCCGTCAACCGCAATACCCTGCTCTCGCTGCGGACGCTGACGGGCCAGGACTTCGGCTATGACCGCCGGGCCTGGATCGACTGGTACGACTCCACCAAGGACACCTTCGCGGCCCGCGGCGTCTACACATACCCCGCCTTCCACCGCGACAAGAATCTTTCCGAGTACATCCCCTTCGTCCCGCCACCGCCCAACGAACCCACCGCGGTTCCCGTCGGCCTGCCGGGCCCGCAGGGCCAATAACCGCGCCCTGCATGGCCTCACCATCCCGGATGGCCGATGTAGGGGCCACCGATCGGAGCCTTCCTTGCGCGCCCTGCGATTCGATCCCGCCGGACTTCGTCTTGATCCCAACTCCCCGGAGCCCGTCGCCGGGCCCGGCGAGGCCCTGATCCGTCCCACGCGCATCGCGATCGGCGATGCCGACCTCGCCGCCATGTCGGGTCGGGCCGGATTCTCCGGCATCCCGGGCCATGAGTTCACCGGCATCGTCGAGAGGGTCAACCCCGGCCCCGGACGCGATGATCACCAGCGCTGGCAGGGCAAGCGGGTCGTCGGCTCGATCAACATCGTCTGCGGCAAGTGCGACCTCTGCCGGGCCGGGCTCTCCAACCACTGCAGGACGCGGCGGGTGCTGGGCCTGGTCGGCAAGGACGGGTGCTTCGCCGAGCGGTTTACGCTTCCGATCGCCAACCTCGTCGAGGTGCCCAGGTCGATCGATGATGACCGGGCCGTGTTCGCCGAGCCGCTCGCCGCCGCGGCGCACGCGGCCCAGCTCGTGCGGATCGAGGGCAAGCCCTACATCACCGTGCTTGGCGACAACGCGGCCGGGCTGCTGGTGGCGCAGCTCATGGCGAAGCTGAATGCGAGCGTCCGCGTCCTGGGCGATTCGCCCGGCAAGTTCACGCTCTGCGAGAAGTGGGGCGTCAAGCACCGCCACGCCGACGAGGCGGGCCGGCGGCAGGACCAGGATGTCGTGATCGACTGCACGGGAACCGCCGCCGGGCTGCTGCTGGCGACACAGATGGTCCGCCCGCGCGGCAAGATCATCCTGAAGACCGAGCCGGCGGTCGAGGGCGCACGGACCGGGATGGAGTACGGGCCCGCGCTGGATGCGATCGTCGTCAACGAGCTGGAGGTGATCGGGTCGCGCTGCGGGCGGATGGCGGATGCGGTGGATCTGATGGTCTCAGGGTCGGTCGATGTGCTGAGCCTGATGACCGCGCGGATGAAGTTCGCGGATGCGGTGGAGGCGGTGAAGAAGGCCCGGCAGCCGGAACAGATCAAGGTGGTGATGGAAGTCTGAACTGGGCCGGCATGAGGCATTCGGCAATCGGCATTCGCGAATGCCCGATGCCGGTTGGCGAAGGCCGCTTGCTACCACAGTGCGCGGACGCGGATGGTCTCGGGGATCTTCTTGAGGCCGTCCATGATGGGCCCGGCGTCGGTGGGGTCGACATCGAGGACGACATAGCCGACATCGCGGGTGGTCTGGAGGTACTCGGCGGCGATGTTGGCGCCCAGCCCGGCGATGAGGTCGTGCATCTGGCGCAGCACGCCCGGCACGTTGCGGTGAAAGTGCAGAATGCGGTGCCGGCGGGTGCCGGGTGGCGCGGCTCTCCGAGCCGCGTCTTCGCGTAGTCGCTCGCCCTTGCGCGCGGGTCTTTCATCGCCGTCGGGCTCGAGCGACGCCTGCTCGGGCAGCTCCACTTGCGGCACGTTGACCGAGCCGGTGGTGGAGCCGTTGTTGATGAAGCGGATGAGCTTGGTGCAGACATCGACGGCGATGGCCTCCTGGGCCTCCTCGGTGCTGCCGCCCACGTGCGGGGTCAGGATGACGTTGGAGAGACCGCGGACCGGGCTGTCGAAGGGGTCGCCCTTGGCGGCGGGCTCATCCGGGAAGACATCGAGGGCGGCGCCGCCGAGCTTGCCGGCCTTGAGCGCGGCCGCGAGCGCGGCCAGGTCGACGACCGAGCCGCGGGCGTTGTTGATGAGCAACGCGCCGGGCCTCATTTTGGCGATCTGCCTGGGCCCGATCAGGTTCTCGGTGAGCGGTGTGGCGGGCACGTGCAGCGTGACGACATCGGCGGCTTCCAGCAGTTCGTTCAGCGACCTCGCCGGGCGGGCGTTGCCCAGCGCCAGCTTGGGGATGATGTCGTGGAAGATCACCCGCATGCCCATCGCCTCGGCCAGCACCGAGACCTGCGAGCCGATGTGGCCGTAGCCGACGATGCCCACGGTCCGCCCGCGCACTTCATGGGCGCCTTCGGCGGACTTGTCCCACAGCCCGTGGTGCATCTGCGCGGATTTGTCGGTCAGCCGCCGGGCCAGGGCGACGATCTCCGCGATCGTCAGTTCCGCCACGCTGCGGGTGTTAGAGAAGGGCGAGTTGAAGACCGGCACCCCGCGGTGGCAGGCATCATTAAGGGCCACCTGGTTGGTGCCGATGCAGAAGCAGCCCACGGTCAGCAGGCGCGGGCCGGCGGCGAGGACCTCCGGGGTCACCGCAGTCTTGGAGCGGATGCCCAGCAGGTGCGCTCCCTTGATCGCGGTCTCGAGGTGCCTGCCTTCGAGGGCCCCCTTGCGGGTCTCGACGGCGAACCCCTCACGCTCGAGCATCTCGACACCCGCGGGGTGGATGGACTCGAGAAGCACCGCACGGATCTTGTCTTTGGGGAAGGACGTCTTCATCGGAGGAAGTTCACCACAGCAGCGCCGAGGGACTGAGAAGAAGGACTTTATCGGCTTCCGGATGGGGTGGATTCAGCGGCGCCGCTCATCCCGCCGGCCGGGCCGTGATTCCCGATCCTCACCACACCCGCCCCGATCAGCGTCAGCAGCACCGCCGCCAGCGCCAGCCGATACCACCCGAACGCCGTCAGCCCGTGCTTGTTGAGGAACCCCACCAGCCACTTGACGGCGAAGGCCGCGGAAACCGCGGCGGCGGCGATCCCGATGATGCACGACATCATCCCCAGCTGCTCGAACAGGTTCGGCGTGTGGGTTTCGTGCGCGATCGACAGATTCTTGTACAGCTTGTAGAGCGTCGCGGCCCCCAGCGTCGGCACCCCCAGCAGGAAGCTGAACTCGGCGGCTTCCCGGGGCTTGAGCCCGACGAACAGCCCGCCCGTGATCGTCATCATCGACCGGCTCGTGCCGGGCCACATCGCGATGCACTGCAACAGCCCGATCTTCAGGCAGTCGATGAATGTCAGCTCCTCGATCGACTTGGGCCGCCGGAGGGCGAGGGGAATGCCGAACCGGCCCGCGCGCCACTGGTCAACCAGCATCATGAACACGCCGCCGACGACCAGCGCCGCGATGACGGGCCCGGTGTGGAACAGTTTCGATTCGATCCAGTCATCCAGCAGCTTGCCGAAGATCGCCGCCGGGATGAAGGCGACGATGAGGTTGAGCAGGAGCCGGAAGCCCGCGGCGTCGCGGCCCAGGAGGCCGGCGATCATCGAGCGCACGCGGGGCCAGTACAGGCCCAGCACGGCCAGGATGGCGCCACCCTGGATCACGATCGTGAAGGCATCGACGGCGGCCTTGTGGTCGGGCTCATCCAGGCCCATCAACGCGGAGGCGAGGATGAGATGCCCCGTCGAACTGATGGGGAGGTATTCGGTGATCCCCTCGACCAGCCCGAGGATGATCGCTTGCCAGATTTCCAATGACATCCTCCGAACTGTCGGGGTGGCACACGCGTCCCGCGTGTGCGCCGGGCGGCAAGACCCCCGGGCCGCCACAGGCCGCGAGTGTAGCCCTTACGATCGGTCATGCCGCACAGCGGGCTGCACACGGTGACCATCACGGATCTCGCCGATCCGCGTCTATCGGGCTACGCCGGGCTGCGGCACGCGCACGCCCGCGAACAGGCCCGGGCCGCCGACGCCGCGGCCGCCGCGGGGGGCGGGTTCATCGCCGAGGGGGACCTGGTCATCCGACTCCTTCTGGGCTCGCGGTTCCGGACGCGGTCGGTCCTGATCGCCGATCGGCGGGTGGAGGGGATGGCGCGAGACTTGGCCCGGCTGCCGGGCGGGACGCCGGTCTACGTGGTCACCCAGGACCTGATGAACGAGCTGGTGGGGTTTGATATCCACAGGGGGGTGCTGGCGCTGGCCGAGCGCGGGCCGGGGCTTTCGGCGGCCGAGGTGATCGCGGGCTCCGATGTTCTGGTCGTCATGGAGGACCTGGCCAATCACGACAACGTGGGGGGGATCTTCCGGTGCATCGCCGCGCTGGGCGGGCCGAGGCCCGGCGTGCTGCTCAGTCCGCGGTGCGCGGACCCCCTGTACCGCAAGGCGGTGCGGGTTTCGATGGGGCACGCCCTGCGGGTGCCGTTCGCGGTGGTCGGGAACTGGCCCGGCGGCCTGGGGGAACTCGCCCGGGCCGGGTTCGATGTGGTCGGGCTGAGCCCGGGAGAGGGGGCGCGGGACGTTCGGGAACTTCAGTGCGGGCCCGGACAGGGGTGGGGGTCGGGCCGGGGGTCGAGCAGGGGGTCGGGCCGGGGGCTGGCGCTGGTGGTCGGGACGGAAGGCCCGGGACTCTCCAAAGAGGCGATCGAGGAACTGGGAAGGGCGGGATCCGCGGCGGGGCTGGCCCGGATCGGGATGACGCCGGGTGTAGATTCACTGAACGTGATGGTGGCGACGGCGGTGGCCCTGCACCGGCTGGTGGATCCCGGCGGGCGGGCGGGAACCGAAAGCCTGAGGTAGGGTCAAACAACTCCGGGCCCGGCGAGGTACAGTTGTGGCCGGGAGTTACGTACGCGGGTCCGCGGTCAATCCAGTCCGGGAAGGTGCCATGAAGAAGTTGATCAGCGCTGTTGTGCTTGCCGCGGTTTGCGCCGGGGCGCCGCTTTGCCTTGGTGATGTGGTCCGGGAGGGCTCGGGCGCGCGGCGTACCGCGCTCAACGCCATGGAGCTCAAGCCCTTCCCGTCCGAGATCTGGAGCAAGCTGAGCGACTGGTCGGGCGGGAAAGCCCTCGCCAGTTCGGACACGAGCGGCCAGGTGGTGCTGATCTGCACGTGGTCGGGGTGGTACCCGCCCTCGACGCGGGCGTTGTCGGTCGCCAAGCGGCTGGCCGAAGAGAAGGCCAAGGACGGGCTGGTCGTCGTCGCGGTGCACCACCCGGATGGGTGGAAGGAGGCCGAGAAGCCGCAGGCCGCCGAGGGCGCCAAGCTGTTCATCGCGCTCGATGAGAAGAGCGAGTTCCGCAAGGCGTTGATGGTCGACCAGGACCCCGATTTCTACCTCATCGACCGGGCCGGGCAACTCCGCTACGCCGACATCGCCACGGAATCAGTAAATGAGGCGGTCCGGACGCTGCTCGCCGAGACCCAGGAAAAGGCGGCCGGGCTGACGGGCGAAATCGCCGCCGCCAAGGCCAAGCAGGATGAGGAGTTCCGCAAGACCGGGAACATCCGGCAGGGCGTCGACATCCGGGCCATGCCCGAAGTCCCCTTCACCGAACCGCAGCCCGAGGTCTACGGCCGCGCCGGCTGGCCTCGAGTTGAAAAGTCGCAGAACAGCTACGAGCAGAGCACCGGCCAGCTCATCACGCTCCCAGAGGAAGGCTGGTTCCCCGCCAAGCCCAAGGTCAAGGGGCGGGTGATGGTCATCTACGTCTTCAGCCCGTTCATCCGCAAGAGCTACGAGGACATCATCCCGGCGATGGACCAGCTGCAGCGGCAGCACGGGCGGGACATGGCGGTGGTGGGGTCGGTGGCGCCGATCCGGCCCGACAACCAGCAGAACGCCGAGGGGCAGGATCCGGCGGCGCTGACCACGCTGGCCAAGTCGTTCGCGACCTCACGGACGCTCGACCATTCGATCCTCGCCGATGGCGGCTCGGCGGCCGGGTTCTCCGGGAGCGGGCAGAACACCCTGCCGTGGGTGGTGATCGCGAGCAGCGATGGCGTCGTTCGGTGGTCGGGCAGCCCCAACTCGCCCTCCTTCCGGGCGGCGGTCGACCAGGTCCTGCGGGCTGACCCCGGTGTGAAGTCACGGCGGGAGGCGGAAGAAAAGTACATCCGCGAGAAGAAGTAGGCCGCGCCCGGCTTGCGAGGTTCGGCATTCGGCATCCGGCATTCGGGTTTTGGCGTAGGCGGCGGGCATGCACCATCAACCGACCGGGCCGCTGTTCCACATCGTGCTGCACGAGCCCGAGATCCCCAACAACACGGGCAACATCGGCCGCACCTGCGTCGCCACCGGATGCGCTTTGCACCTGATCCACCCGCTGGGATTCGACACTTCCGAGAAAGCCTGCCGCCGGGCCGGGCTCGACTACTGGCCGCGGCTGGATGTCCGGCATCACGACGACTGGGCGGCGTACGAACGGGATGGGAGCCCTGCGCCGGATCGCATGTGGCTGCTCTCCACGAAGGCGCAGCGGCTCGTGTTCGATGCGGCGATCAGGCCCGGCGACCACTTCGTGTTCGGGAAGGAGACCGCGGGGCTGCCGCCGGGCCTGCTTGACCGGTACCGGGAGCGGATGGTGGCTCTTCCCATGGCGGCCGGGGAGCGGTCGCTGAACCTGGCGACCGCGGTGTGCGCGGTGGTGTACGAGGGGGTGCGGCGGGGGCTGGCGGAAGGATGGGTGGGGGTCGATGCGAACGGAAAGCTAACAGATCGGGTGAATACCCGATTCGGGGCCGGAAACTGATCAGCTTCGAACAACCTTGAACATTGTCGCGTATGAACTTATGAGCAGTCTCGTCTTCGAAAAGTCTCCTCTCTCTCCAGTAGTGTGCCGCTCGCCGTTGCGGGCGGTACACTGCTTTTTGGGCCGGGATGTTCCGGCCCGTTTCGTTGGTGGGCCGGTGGGGCCCCGAGGGGCAGGGATGGTCGGCAAGCGAGCTGGTCGGGTCTGCGGCGGATGGCGCGCGGGTTTGGCCGCGGCGGCGATCGTGGCGGCCGCGGGGGCCATCGGGGGCTGCCAGAAGCCGCTGCTGGCGCCCGATGAAGAACGCAGCCAGTACGACCGGTTCGATGCGGTGCGGAACCAGCGAGCCGCGCCGTATCTCGAGGATGAGTTCGGTCGCAAACGTCCCAATCTGCGCGGCCGGCTTCTTGCGAAAGACTGACTCGGGGTGGAGCCACTACGGATAGTGGACGATGAGAGTGGTGAGCACTACGGTGCACGCCTGTCACGGGGGCGGGCCCGTTCTTTTTGATAATCCGTGATATTTCTCAAGCGCGCCGGGCGTGTTGGGCCGTTGCTAGAGTGCACAGCACGCGCGTGCGGGAGTTTCGGCTTACACGGACGTTGCAGCGGGGCGCACCAGGATGGCCAGAGGCAAGACCAATGCGAAGCGGAAGTCCGGCAAGGCGCCGGTGTCGCGCCGCGCGGGCGTCGTGTGGGGTTCGCTGGTCGGGTCGATGACCCTGGCGGCGGGCCTGCTCATGGTGCTCGACGGCGGGGCATCGCCGCGGATGGACGGCTTGGCCCTGCCTCCGCTGATGGCGGCCGCCGGGGCGGCGCCGAGCATCGAGGCCGTGCTGCAGACCCGCGCTCCCCTCGACCACGGGCGGTGGCAGTCGATCGTGATCCACCACAGCGGATCGCCGGTCGGCAAGCCGGCGGCGCTGGATGCCGAGCACCGGCGGATGAACCTCAAGGGCCTGGGCTACCACTTTGTGATCGGCAACGGCGCCGGCATGGAGAACGGCGAGATCCACGTGGGATACCGCTGGATGGACCAGGTCCCGGGCGCCCACGCGAGCGGCGACAACGCCGAGTGGTACAACCTGCACTCGATCGGCATCTGCCTGGTCGGCGATGGTGATCGCGAGTCGTTCAGCGATGAGCAGCTGCGGCGGCTGGCGGACCTCGTCAACGCGCTGGCCCGGGAGTTCAAGATCCCGCGGGACCGGATCCTGCTGCACAGCGACATCGCCCCGGTCTCCGACCCCGGCCCGATGTTCCCGGCGGCCCTGTTCCATGAGCAGATCGCCCCGGCGGGCTGACTCCGCCCCTTTTACCGGCACACCGAGTCCTGTCCGACCCCGGCGGGTGTCCCTGGGGCTTGCGGGCGTTGCACTTTTGAGCGCCGGGGGCGATACTGATCGGTCTATCGTTCACAGAGCCCCGCCGGGAGCTCCGGGGGTCGGGAGTCCGGCGTTTGGGGATTGTCCGCGACGTCGCCGCGGGGTGGCCGGCCCGGAACGGGCCGTTTCACGCCATGACGGGGTTCGGGGATATAGAGTCATCGGGTTTTCGGGCCCGGGTCACCGGGGCCCGGGGAGGCCACGAACTCCGCTCCAAGGGTCCGTGGTGAACCGGGCCGCCGGTTGATCCGAACACCTAGGGCGGCCCGGAGATCGGGCGCCGCGGGGTTCGGGCCTGCCGGAGCCGGGCGTGACCGGTGTCGGGCGGCCGAGGCGGCGGACAGGAGGGGCTGGCGTTCGGCGGGCGGGTACGGGGGTTCGGGCAAGGGAAGGCAACACTACACATCGAGCCGGGTTGTACTATGGCCGGCCGCTTTCGCGGGATTGGGATGAATCGAACGCTCACCGAGTTCAAGACCGGAGACCTTGTCGAGGGATTCAAGATCCTCGGCGAGCTGGGCCGGGGCGCGGCCTCCATCATCTACCTGGCCCAGGATTCCCGGAACCAGCAGGTGTGGGCCCTGAAGCACGTCGAGAAGGTCGGGCCGAAGGATGGGAGGTTCCTGGAGCAGGCCGAGTACGAGTACCAGGTCGCCCGGAAGCTGAACCACCCCAACGTCCGGAAGATCGACAAGCTGATCAAGAAGAAGCGGGGGCTCCTGTCGGTGAAGGAGCTGTACCTGGTGATGGAGCTGGTGGACGGGGTGAGCCTGGACCGCTCGCCGCCCAAGACCTTCGAGCAGGCGGTGCACGTCTTCCGGCAGGTGGCGGAGGCGATGGCCCACATGCATGAGCGCGGGTTCGTGCACGCGGACATGAAGCCCAACAACGTGGTCGTGACATCGGACGGGACGGCGAAGATCATCGACCTCGGGCAATCGTGCTCGGACGGGACGGTGAAGGAGCGGATCCAGGGGACGCCCGACTACATCGCGCCCGAGCAGGTGCACCGCCGGCCCATCACATCCAAGACGGACATCTACAACCTGGGCGCGACGATGTACTGGGTGCTGACGCGCAAGCACATCCCGACCGCGCTGGCGAAGGAGAACTCGCTGGTGGGGTCGCTGGATGACCACCTGATGCCCAGGCCCACACCGGCCAACGAGATAAACGACCGGATTCCGGAGAAGCTGAGCGACCTGATCATGCAGTGCGTCGAGATCGACCCGGCGGCCCGGCCCGCATCCATGGCGTACGTGGCCGACCGGCTGAACCTCATCGAGGGCATCCTGAAGGCCAAGGGCCGTGAGCGCCTGCAGGATGATGACAGTTCGGCGGCCTGACCCCGCACACCGCAACACCCGAACTGTCGGGCCACGGAGCCTCCGGAGGGACGCCTGCGTTGATCCAACCGCCGCTGGACTACCGGGATCCCGAGGCGGTGGCGGCCGCCCTGCTGGCCGGGGCGGAGGCCAATCGCGCCGCGGCCTGCCGGCGGGCTTCGATCGATGAGATCTTTGCGCCGGGCCGGCTGATCGCCACCGGCGACATCCACGACAACCCGCTGCACCTCTCGCAGGTCATCGCGGCGGCGGGGATGGGGGAAGAGCAGCACGAAGGCACGAAGGCACAGAGGCAGGGCGGGATGGAGGGCCAGGCCGCCGCGGGCCCGACGCACCTGACCCTGCACGAGATCATCCACTCCGACCGGTTGATCAACGGCATGGACTTCAGCTACCGGGCTCTCACCCGGGTGGCTGTGCTCAAGGCCATGCACCCTGATCGGGTGCACACGCTGCTGGGGAACCACGAGCTGGCGCAGATCGTGGGGGCGGGGATCGTGAAGGACGGGATCCGGCCCGTCGATGCCTTCAACGCGGGGCTCGAGTACGTCTTCGGCGGGGATGCGCCGGTGGTCGAGGCGGCGATTGCGCAGTTCGTGCGGTCGATGCCGCTGGCGCTCAAGGCTCACTGCGCGGATGGGCGGGTGATCCTGTGCGCCCACTCGCTGCCGACGCCGGCGATCATGCAGCGGTTCGATGCGAGCGTGCTCTCGCGCGAGCTGACCGACATGGACTACGAGCCGCGGCGCGGCGCGGCGCACCTGATGGTGTGGGGGCGCAACTACGATGCGGAGCTGCTGGAGGACCTGGTCGAGCGGTGGGGGGTGAACCTGTTCATCCTGGGTCACGAGAAGGCGGAGAACGGCGTTCGGCTGGTGCCGCCGAACGCGATCATCCTGAACAGCGACCATGACCACGGGGTGTACCTGCCGATCGACCTCGACCACAAGCCCGAGCCGGAAGAGGCGGTGGGGATGGTGGTGCGGCTGGGCCCGGGGCTGGAGTGAGTGAGGCCGCGCCCGGCTCCGGGAAGCTATCCTGTCATCTGGTCCACTGCGATAGAAAGGCGGCGTTCGATGCATCAGGCGGTACCGGCGGGTTCGGTGGTGGCGGTGACGGGGGCCTCGGGCTTCGTGGGTCGCCACGTCGTCAAGGAACTGCTGGCCCGGGGGTTCAAGGTCCGGGCCCTGGTCCGGGAGCGAGAGAGCGCCCGCGGGGTGCTTCCTGCTGCGCCCGGCGCGGTGACGCTGGTGCAGGGCGACGCCACCGATTCGCGGGTCGTGGATGATCTGCTCGCCGGCGGCGGGGCGCGGGCCGGGGCGTGCATTCACCTGATCGGCATCATCCGCCAGGCGCACGGGACCACCTTCCGCAAGGCGCACGTCGAGACGACGCGGTCGGTGATCGAGGGCTGCCGCCGGGCCGGGGTTGACCGCTACGTGCACATGTCGGCCCTGGGCGTGAGCCACGAGGGGACAACGGCCTATCAGAAGACCAAGTGGGAGGCGGAGATCATGGTCCGGGCCAGCGGGCTGGACTGGACGATCTTCCGGCCGGGCATGATCCTCGGGCCCGGCAGCAAGTTCCTGGAGATGGCGAAGGGGTGGGTCAGCGGGGAGGCGCCGCCGTACTTCTTCATCCCGTTCTTCTCGCGGGCGGTGCCGGACACGCGGGTGCCGCTGGGCCCGATGAACCGGCAAGATCCGGTGGTGCAGCCGGTGTTCGTGGGGGATGTGGCCGAGGCCTTCGTGGGGGCGCTGCTGCGGCCCGGCACGATCGGGGAGATCTACAACCTGGTGGGCCCGGATGTGATGAGCTGGCCCGCGCTCCTGACGAAGCTGCGGGATGAGATCCCGAGCGGGACCGACACGCTGCATCCGTTCGGGGTGCCGTCGAAGCAGGCGGCGGCGATTGCGCGGGCCGCGAAGTGGGTGGGGCTGGGGGACCTGCTGCCGTTCGACGAGGGGATGGCGGTGATGGGGGGGCAGGACTCGACGGCGGAAGTGGCGAAGGTGCGGGCGCACCTGGGGCTGTCGCTGCGCGGGGTCGATGAGACGCTGCCGGCGTACGCGGCGAGTGTGTGAAGAGAACGGGGAGCCCGCGGGGGAAAGCGGTGGGGCGCGGAGGCGACCGCGGCGGATTGAACCGCCGGGCTCCGGTTTGAACCCCGTGCGTTCGTGGTTCCTGCTGATGACGCCGCGGCGGACGGCATGGTGGTGGTGCAGAGGAGAGCTTCATGTCCCTTCGGTACAAGCGTCGGCTTCTTGAGCATCTCCGTCACGAGGGGTACACGCCGCGGCGGCTGGCGGACCTGGCGGAAGACCTGGGGATCGAGGAGTCGGAGCGCGAGGAGTTTCAGCAGGCGGTGGAGGCCCTGGCGGCGCAGAAGCTGGTCGAGATCGGGCAGGGCGGGCTGGTGCAGTTGCCTAGCTTGGCGAACTCCGGAGGGGAGGTCGAGGGCACGTTCCGCAAGAACGCCCGCGGGTTCGGGTTCGTGACGCCGATCGCGGCGGTGCGGGAGGGCTCGATCTTCATCCCCGAGGGGGAGACGAAGGATGCGCTGACGGGCGACACGGTTCGCGTGGCGGTGGCCCGGGATCGCGGGCGCGAGCGCAGCGGTTCGGGGGGCGCGGGCCCGCAGTTCATCGGGTCGATCATCGAGGTGGTCAAGCGGAAGCGCAGCAGCTTCACGGGGCAGCTGAGCAAGCGCGGTGGGCTGGTGGGCGGGCAGTGGATCGTGCACCCCGACGGGCGGGAGATCACCGAGCCCATCGTGATCCGCGATGCCGAAGCGAAGAACGCGCGGGAGGGCGACAAGGTCGTCGTCGAAATCGTGGCGTACCCCGAGGGCGGGATGCTGGCCGAGGGCGCGATCGTGCGGGTGCTGGGGGAGGCGGGCCGGCCCGACGTCGAGACGCAGGCGGTGATCGCGGCGTACAACCTGCCAGGGGAGTTTCCCGAGGCGTGCCGTGACCAGGCCCGGCAGGTGACGCGGGAGTACGACGCGCAGATCGCCGAGTTCCAGGCCCGGGGGGCGTCATCGCTGCAGGGGCGGCTGGACCTGACGGAAGAGTTCATCATCACGATCGACCCGCCGGATGCGAAGGACTACGACGACGCGATCAGCATCAAGCGGAGCGCGAGCGTGGAGGGGGGCTGGGAGCTGGCGGTGCACATCGCGGATGTGGCCCACTTCATCCCGCCCGGGTCGGTGATCGACGAAGAGGCGAAGGACCGGGCCAACAGCGTGTACCTGCCGCGGCACGTGATCCCGATGATCCCGGAGATCCTGAGCAACGGGATCTGCTCGCTGCAGGAGGGTGTGCTGCGATTCTGCAAGAGCTCGTTCATGGTGTACGACAAGAACGGGGAGGTGCGGTCGGAGGGCGTGGCGTCGACCCTGATCAAGTCGAGCAAGCGGCTGACGTACCTGGAGGCGCAGGCGCTGATCGAGGGGGACATGAACGAGGCGAGGAAGCACGCCAAGACGCCGCCGAAGTACACCGATGAGCTGCTGGAGGCGCTGCGGGAGATGGACACGTGCGCCAAGGCGATCCAGGCCCGGCGGCACCGGGCCGGGATGATCGTGCTGGAGCTTCCGGATGTGGTCCTGATCTACGACGACAACGGGCACGTGGTGGATGCGGAGCGGGAGGATGATGCGTTCACGCACAAGCTGATCGAGATGTTCATGGTCGAGGCCAACGAGGTGCTGGCCCGGCTGTTCGAGAACCTGAACGTCCCATTGCTGCGGCGGATCCACCCCGAGCCGACGCCGGGGGATGTGGATGACATGCGGAAGGCGGCGATGGTCGCGGGGTACCGCATCCCCAAGAGCCCGACGCGGGAGGAGCTGCAGGGGCTGCTGGATGCGACGCGGGGGACGCCCGCGGCGCGGGCCGTGCACATGGCGGTGCTGCGGACGTTGACGAAGGCGGAGTACTCGCCCGCGCTGATCGGGCACTTCGCGCTGGCGAGCGAGGCGTACGCGCACTTCACGAGCCCGATCCGGCGGTACGCGGACCTGACGGTGCACCGGGCGCTGGCGGAGTACCTGAAGCACACGGAGAACGGGCGGCGGCGTCCTCGGGGCGAGAAGGAGCAGGCGGCGCTGGGGCGGTTGCTGCGCGAGAGCGACATGTGCCCGCCGGAGAGCGAGCTGGTCGAGATCGGTCGGCACGCGACCGATCGCGAGATGAACGCCGAGAGCGCGGAGCGCGAGCTGCGGAACTTCCTGGTGCTGCAGCTGCTGGAGAAGCACATCGGCGAGAGCTTCAAGGGCGTGGTGACCGGCGTGAACCAGCGCGGGCTGTTCGTGCAGCTGGACAAGTACCTGGCGGACGGGTTCGTGAAGTCGTCGGACCTGCCGGGGGATGTGACGCGGGGCAACGTGACGCCGATCTGGAAGGTGGATGGCAAGACGGGCGCCCTGATCGACATCAAGAGCGGGCGCTCGTTCAACATGGGCGACACGGTGACGGTGAAGATCGCGGCGGTCGACCTGGCCAAGCGGCAGATGGAACTGGTGGTGGATGACGCCGCGGGCCGGGCCGTGGGCAAGGCCCGCACGTTCACGCCCAAGGGCGGGCTGGGCGGGGGCATGGCGCCGGGCCAGGGCGCGGGCTTCGGAAAGATGAGCGGGGAGCAGCGACGGAGCCACAAGAGCAAGCAGCGGGACAAGGGGAAGAAGAACTACAGAAGGGACAAGTGACGGAGTGGCTAGCAGCCCGAGCGTGAGCGAGGGCTTTCTTCCTACCGGTTCATGGCCGTGTTCGGGCTCGGGGTGATCTGGTCGCCGTGACAGGCGGTCCTACGGCGTCACCGCCGCTTCATGCTCGATCATGTCGCGGACGCGGGCCAGGAGGGTCGAGGGTGTGAAGGGCTTGGGCAGGTAGGCGGAGCGCCGGCCCGGCGAATGGTCCTCGGGGATGTGCGAATCGGTGTAGCCCGACATGAAGAGGACTGGGAGGGTGGGGCGAGACTCGCGGATGCGGGCCGCGGCCTCGGGCCCGCGCACGCGCGGCATGACGACATCGGTGATGAGGAGGTCGATGGCGCCTTCGTGGCCGGCGGCGGTGGAGATGCCTTCATCGCCATCGGCGGCGATGAGGACGTGGTAGCCGGCGGAGCGGAGGATCTCGGTGGCCATGCCGCGGACGAGGGGTTCATCCTCGATGAGGAGGAGGGTGCGGCCCGGCTGGCGCGCGGGGGCCGCGGCGGGTTCGATGCGGTGGATGCCGGAGGGCTGTGAGCGGGGGAGGTAGATGGTGAAGGTGGCGCCCAGGCCCGGCCGGCTGGAGACGGCGATGTGGCCATCGGACTGCTTGATGATGCCGTAGGTGGTGGAGAGGCCCAGGCCCGTGCCCTTGCCGACATCCTTGGTGGTGAAGAAGGGGTCGAAGCAGTGGGCGATCGTGTCGGGGTCCATGCCCTGGCCCGTGTCGGAGACGGTGACGGTGACATAGCGGCCGGGGGGGAGGTCGCCGTGGACGCCGGGGTCCGGGCGGTCGAGAGTGGCGTTGGCGGAGCGGATGAGAAGGGAGCCGCCGCCCGGCATGGCGTCGCGGGCGTTGACGGCGAGGTTGACGAGGACCTGGTGGATCTGGGCGGCGTCGGCGCGGACGAACCCGAGGTCATCGGCGAGCTCGGTGCGGAGGGTGGTGCGTTCGCCGATGAGCTGGCGGAGCATGGGCTCGAGACGGCGGATCTCCTCGTTGAGCTGGAGGGTGCGGGGCTGGAAGATCTGCTTACGGGCGAAGGCCAGGAGCTGGCGGGTCAGGTCGGCGGCGTGGGTGGCGGCGTCGGCGATGTGCCGGAGGTTGGCGTGGACGGGGTGGGAGGGGGAGATGAGCGGGAGGCTCATCTCGGAGAAGCCCAGGATGGCGGTGATGGTGTTGTTGAAGTCGTGGGCGACGCCGCCGGCGAGCCGGCCGATGCTCTCCATCTTGCGGGCCTGGAGGAGCTGATCCTCGAGGCGGCGGCGGTCGGTGATGTCCTGGCAGACACCCACCATGCGGACGGGCCGGCCCGTCTCGTCGCGCTCGACGAGGGCTTCCTGGTGGACCCAGCGGGTGACGCCGTCCTTGCGCAGGATGCGGTGGTCGATGCTGTAGGGCTTCTCGCCGCAGAAGGCGGCGGCGGCGGCCGCGCGGACGTCGGCGACATCCTCCGGGTGGACGAGCGAGAAGAACGTCTCGGGCCGGGGGATGAACGTGGCGGGATCGACGCCGAAGATGCGGAAGGTCTCGGCCGACCAGGTCAGCTCGCCGCTGCTGCTGTCGACCCCGGACGTCCAGCCGCCGATGTGGGCGACGGCCTGGGCCTGCTCGAGGGCGTCTCGGTATCGGGAGAGCTGGGCTTCGGCCAGCTTGCGGTCGGTGATGTCGCGGACGATGGTGAGCACGCGGCGCTGGTCGCACGCGACGACGCGGACCTCGAAGTGGCGCGGGACGCCGTCGCGGATCACCTGGTACTCGAAGGAGTGGGGGTTGCCGGTGCGGAGGGCGGCGGCGATGCAGCGCAGGTTGGGCTCGGCGATATGCGCCGGCAGACATTCCTTGACGGAGCGGCGCAGGAACTGTTCCGGCGGCACCAGCAGGTGGCCATCGGGCGGGGCGTGGAAGTCCAGGTAGACGCCCCGCTCATCCTGCACGAACATGGCGTCGGGCATTGCGGCCAGAAGGGCGGCGTTGCGGGCCTCGGACTCGCGCCGGGCCGCGTCGGCCCGGGACCGTTCGGCCAGCCCGGCCGCCAGGAAGAGCGAGGTCGCGGCGACGGCGGAAAAGAAGACCAGCGCGAGCAGGACGGTGTGATTCACAGTGAGGGCGGCGAACGGGCCCTTGCCGCCGGCGGTGCCGTGCAGCGCGACCACGACCGTGGTCAGCACGGCCAGGGAGGCGGCCCGCGGCCCGAACTGCACGGCGATCCAGATGATGAACGGGAACAGGATGTACGTGATGGTGTATCGGTGCTCGGGGAGAGAGAGCCAGTCGCAGAACACCGCGGCCGATGCGGCGGCGAGCCCGGCGATCAACAGGAGCAGCAGGAGGAACCGGGCCGGGCGGAACGGCCGGGCCGGCGCGGAGCAGGTGAGGAGAACGGGCGCGACGACCATCGCGCCCATGGCGTTGCAGGCCCACCAGGCCCGGAGGGCGTTGCCGAAGCTGGAGGGCTGCATCATGGAGGCCGCGTAGAGGGCGGTGGGCGCGACGATGGCGACGCCGATGGGCGCCAGCCCGGCTCCGAGGATGATGAAGAGGATGACATCGCGGATCGTGGCGAGGTTGCGATCGAAGCGGACGCGGCGGAGTAGCTGGGCCGAAGCGGTGGTCCCAGCCACGAATGCCAGGGAAATGACCAGGATCGCCAGCGTCTCGGGGACCGTGTTCTCGGCGAGGGACTTGAAGTCCGACACGGCGATGAACGTTGTGATGACCGCGGCGACGAAGAGCGCGGGCATCAGGCGCGGGCCGAAGTGGAACAAAACGGCGATCGCCAGGCCCGTCGGCGGCCACACCACCGCGATCCTCGTCGGCCCGATCCCGAGCGCAAGACCGATCAGCCCGGAGGCGATGTAGGCGAGGCACACCAGCGGGCTGAGGGCCAGGACTTTCGGCCAGGATGGGGCGGTCGGGCCATTGGCGCCCGGCGATAAGGCGAGCGATTCGCGGGCCGGTGATGGAGCCGCGGCCGGGGAGATGCACGCAGTATACCGGGGGCAGCGCGGTGCTCCCGTGGCCTTTCCGGGCCGGCATGGGTCTCGTCGGTTACGCCAACTGCCAGGGGAAGCCGGGTGGGATGAGGTCGGCGCGTCCATGGAGCCACCCCGTGAGCCACTCGAAGGCGTCGGCGAGGCGCGGGCCCGGCCGGTTGAACATCTGATTGCCATCAACCAGGGCCACCCGGCCCGCGCGGGCCGCGGGGAGGCCCGCGAACCAAGGCTCGCGGGCGAGGCGCCGGGCCGCGGCCCGGGTCTGCTCGAGCGTGAAACCGCACGGACAAATGATGAGGTACTCCGGGTTGGAGGCGGCGAATACCTCGGCAGGAACGGCGATGGACCGCCCGGCCACGGCCTCGGCGTGCTGCGGCCCGGCCGCGGCGCCGGAGCCGGGCCTTGGGATGGTCGGGTTGAGCGGGTGCCGGGCCCCGGCCCGTTCGATGAGCTGGACCGTCCAGTGACCGGCGATGAAAAGGGGCTCGGTCCATTCAAGGAACCCGACGACGGGCCCGTCGGCGTAGGGGTTGGTGAACTCGGCGGCCCGGAAGAACCGTTCGCGGAGGGCGACGGCCGCATCCATGGCGGCGGACTCGCGGTCGGCGGCCCGGCCGACGGTGATGAGGTCATCCAGCACCCCCTCGACGGTGCGCGCGGTGAGGGTCACGATCCGGGGGTGAGAAGGGATGGAATGGATGGCCTCGCGGAGCGTTTGGTCGTGCAGGGCGCAGATGCCGCAGAGATCCTGGGTGAAGATGACATCCGGGCGGAGGTCGGCCAGCCGGGGGAGGTCGAGGTGGGTGAAGGGTTCACGCGCGGCCGCTGATGCGCGGGCCCGGCGGTCAATTTCGGCGGGGTCGGCGGGGTCGAGGGGGACGGCCGGACGGGTGAGCGCGGGGAGGGGGAGGACGGAATGGGGATGGTCGCATTCGTGGGAGCGGCCCACGAGGAGGGGTTCAGCGCCGATGAGGGCGAGCATCTCGGTGGCGGCCGGGTGGAGGCTGACGATGCGGGGGGGCAAAGTGCGATCCTGAAGGGGGTTGCGGACCGATCGGGAGAATGGGAGTGACATTGCGGCGACACCCCCGGGCGTGAAAAGAGGGTATCTTTGAGGCGTTGATGGCGGGGAGACGGGGAAGGGGAGCCGGCCGGCCCGGAGCAAATCCCGGCGGCATGGAAGTCGAGCCCAGGAGGTCGGCGTGAACAGCCAAGGCAGCACGAATCGGCGGCGGGCGTGGGCGTTGACCCTGGCGGTGGGGGGCGTGACCGGCGTGATGGCGGCGATGGGCGTTGCGGCGGGCCAGCCCGAGGTGCCGCCGGCGACGAGCCCGGCGGAGGCGGGTCGGCCCGTGGCCCCGGCGCAGCCTCAGGGCGGGGCCCAGCCCCCGGTCGCGGCCCAGCCCCAGGACGGGGCCCCGCCGGAGGGCGCGATCCAGCCCGAGGAGCCGCTCCCGGAAATCGGCGGCGATGAGCTGATCACGCTGACGGCGTTCACCGAGCCGGTGGAGCTGTCGGCCCTGGTGGAGTACGCGGCGACGACGCTGGGGATCAACGTGACGGTGAAGGGATCGCTGGCGGGGACGGTTACGTTCAACGCGCCGGTTTCGATCCCCAAGAGCAAGCTGCTGCCGCTCGTCGATGCCCTGCTCGACCAGCACGGGTGGACGATCACGCTGGACCCGACGGGGTTCTACATCGTGCAGCAGCGGGCCGAGGTTCCGGTGAACTTCGACGGCGAGATGCCGACGACCAAGATCATCCCGACGCCCAACGTGAGGCCATCGGCGCTGCGGAGCGCGATCAGCGCGCAGTTCGGGACGGCGACGCCCGGCGTGCCCGACCAGCCCGGCAGCAGCGCCACCAAGGGCATCGCGTACGTCGATGAGCTTGGGGTGATCGTGGCGACCGACAGCCCGCGGCGGCTGGCGGCGATCGAGACGCTCGTGCGGAAGCTGATGGGCGAGTACCTCAAGTCGTCGTTCAGCCGGCTGGAGCTGGAGTACGTAGCCGCGCCGGTGGCGCGTGACCGGGCGCTGGCGCTGGTGGGGCAGAGCTCGCCGACCTCGCGATTCCCCTTCCAGGAGCAGCAGCAGCAGCAGCCCCAGCTCCAGGGCCGCTCGGCCGCGGTGGACAATCTCGCCGACCGGCTGACGGTCGACCCGCAGGGCAACGCGCTGATTTTCCGCGGCGCGGAGGCGGAGATCGAGCAGGTCCGGGCCATCCTGAAGGTGATCGATGTGCCCACCTCGCTGCAGCCCAAGCCCTACGAGGTCGGGTCGTCGGCGAAGCAGATCGCCAACATCGCGAGGGACCGGGGGCTTGGCGAGGTGACGAGCATCACTTCCGATGCCGAGCGGCAGCTGCAGTACCAGTTCCAGGGGTACCCGCAGGACATCTTCCGGCAGCAGAGCCCCGGCTCGACGACGGGCGGGCCCGTCATGGTTGTCGATGAGACCCGCGGGCGCATCATCTACTACGGCACGGAGAAGCAGCACGTGCAGTTCACGACGCTGGTGGCGACGCTGGGCGTCGAGGATGAGCGGATCGTGCTGCAGCCATACCGTCTCAAGAACGCCAAGGCGGAGGATGTCGCGACGCTCATCCAGGGCCTGCTGACCAACCAGACACCCACGGGCGAATCGAGCCTCCTGCCGCAGGGGCAGGGCGGCACGCGGGCCGGCTCGCGCTTCCAGCAGCAGCCGCCGGCGAACCGCCCGAACCAGCCGGGCCAGCCGGATACGGCGGCCCGCCCCGGCGAGGAGGGCATGAGCTTCACCGCGGGCGAGGAGACGTTCGTCATCGCGGATGTCTCCAACAACCAGGTCATCGTGAAGGCGCCCGCCAAGCTGCAGCCGCAGTTCAAGCAGCTCATCGACCGCATCGACCTGCGCCGGGCCCAGGTGTACATCGAGTGCAAGATCGTCGCGGTCAACTGGACGGACGAGATGCGGCTGGCCTTCGAGACACAGCTGATCAACGCCGGCGGCACGGGCGGCGTGCTGAACACCAACTTCGGGCTGTCGAGCTTCCCGACCGGGACGCAGCTGAACCAGCCCAAGACCGTGGCGACGGGCCTGACGGGCCTGACGGCGGCGCTGATCAAGTCGGACCAGATCCCGATCATCATCACGGCGCTGCAGCGGGAGGTGGACAGCCGGATTCTCTCGAGCCCGCAGCTGCTGGTGGATGACAACGAGGAGGCGTCGATCGTCAGCATCGACGAGCAGCCGACGACGACCGTGAGCCAGGGGACGAGCACGACCGAGACGGGCTTCGGCGGGTACGAGAAGGCGGGCACCAACCTGACGGTGACGCCGCACATCAGCGAGGCCGGGTACATCCGGCTCGAGTACGAGGCGGAGCTTTCGAACTTCACGGGCCAGGCGACCGCCGACCTGCCGCCGCCGCGCCAGACCAACACCATCAGCGCCAAGAGCGTGACGCTGCCCACGGACTTCACCGTCGTGCTCGGCGGGCTGAACCTGGATTCCAGGAACCGCACGGTGGTGAAGGTTCCGCTGCTGGGCGACATCCCGTACATCGGCGCGCTCTTCAGCGATGACAACAAGAACAACCGCAAGACCACCCTGTATGTCTTCCTCACGCCGCGCATCCTGAAGGATGAGAACTTCAACGACCTCAAGAACCTGACGCGCGGGCCGCAGTACAAGTCGAAGCTCGATCCCGATATCCCGGAGATGAAGCCCTCGATGATGGATGTCCTGCGCTACGGCGGGGAGCCCCACGAGCCCGAGCCGCTGCTGCCGGCGGGAGATTCGGCGGTCGCGCCGGTCGCCGCGTCGCCCGGGACGCCGGGCGGGCGGATCGAGCCGAGGCCCGGCGATGAGAAGAAGCCGGAGCCGCCGACGGAGATCAGCCCGGATGATGAGCCGGGGTCGGGGCGGTAGGAGACGGGCGAGGGCATAGCCGAGAGCCAGGGTTCGAACACCGGAAGGGGCAGAACGTCAAGGATGGCTAAGTCGTCGGACAGGTCGCTGCGTTCGCTGCTGCCCTCGCGGAACGGGGGGAAGGTCGAGCCGCGCGCGGAGGCGCCGGTGAACGTGGATGAGGCGCCGCGCGTCGCCGAGCTGCTGGGCCCCCTCAAGATGAGCCCCGACCAGGTGCGGCGTTTCCGCCGCACCGAGGGCTCGGATGAGGAGCCCTGGGATGTGCTGCTCTCCATGCTCGCGGTGGATGAGCACCGGGCGCTGGAGCTGTGGTCGCAGCGGACGGGGCTGAAGTTCGTGCCCGAGCCCAAGCTGCAGGAATCGGCGAGCAAGTTCTACGAGGTGGTGGCCCCGGATGTGGCGAGGCAGCACCACGTCGCGGGGATCGAGAGCGACGGGGCGTGGATGACGGTGGCGACGGCGCAGCCGATGGTGCCGGCGATCTTCACGCTGCTGGAGGACCTGCTGCAGATGCCGGTCCGGCCCGTGCTGAGCCCGCGGGGCGCGGTGGCGAGCCTGATCAACCGCGGCTACGAGCAGCGGCAGGACCTGGTGACCGAGATCATCGAGGAGATGCCGCTGGATGAGCGGGCCATCGCCTCGGCCGCGGCCCAGGCCGGACAGTCCAACGATCTCCTCCAGCTCGCGCGGCAGACGCCGGTGATCCGGCTGGTGAACATGATCCTGTTCGAGGCCCTGCGCCGCCGGGCCAGCGATGTGCACGTGCACCCGATGGAGAACAAGCTGGTCATCCGCTTCCGCGTGGATGGCATGCTGGTGGATGCGTTCAGCCCGCCGCTCTCGCTGGCGCCGGCGATCAGCTCCCGCCTCAAGGTCATGACCGAGCTCGACATCGCCAACCGGCACAGCCCCCAGGACGGGCACACCTCGGTGCGGATCGGGCAGCGCAAGGTCGATATCCGATTCAGCTGCATCCCGACGGTCTACGGCGAGCGGCTGGTGCTGCGCCTCCTCGACCAGAGCTCCACGCAGCTCTCGCTCGACCAGATCGGCATGGCCAAGAAGATGCAGGCCCAGCTCCTGGACCTGGTCGATCGGCCCACTGGCATCATCCTGGTGACGGGCCCGACCGGCAGCGGCAAGACGACGACGCTGTACGCCGCGCTCGGCCGGATCGACCGCGCGAGCCGCAACGTGATGACCATCGAGGACCCCGTGGAGTACCACCTCGAGGGCATCAGCCAGATGCAGGTGAATCCCAAGCGCGGCGTCACCTTCGCGACGGGCCTTCGCGCCCTGCTCCGCCAGGACCCCGATGTGATCCTGGTGGGCGAGGTCCGCGACGCCGAGACGGCGCAGCTGGCGATCCAGGCTTCGCTGACGGGCCACCTCGTGCTCGCCACGCTGCACACCAACGATGCGCCCAGCGCCATCACGCGCCTGGTGGACATCGGCGTCGAGCCGTACCTGGTGACCAGCTCGCTGCTGGCGGTGCTGGCCCAGCGGCTGGTGCGGCGCAAGTGCCCGGTGTGCGATGGGTCCACGCGCGGGCCCGACGGCCAACGCTGCGACAACTGCTACGGCACCGGGTACCGCGGACGCTTCGCGGTCTACGAGATCATGACGATGACCGATGAGCTCCGCCGCCTGACGGGCGAGCGGGCCGACGCCGTGCTGCTGGCCGCCGTGGCGCGGGATGGCGGCTTCCTGAGCATGCGAGAGGATGCGAAGGAAAAGGTGGCGATGGGTTGGACCGACGAGGCCGAGGTCTACCGGGTGCTGCACTGAGGAAGTGACGGAGCGGGGCCTTGCGCGGGGTGCGGCGGGTTGCTAATCTGGCCCGCGCGTGAGCGAGGAGCGAATCAACAGGACGCAGTGGAAGGCCCTGATCGCCGCCTGGCTGGGCTGGGCCTTCGACGGGCTGGATGGCTACCTGTACCTGCTGGTCAGCGGCCCGCTGGTGCGGCAGCTTCTCGAGCGGCATTCCGCCGGGCCGGTCGAGCAGAAGGAGGTCATCGGCAAGGCGGCCCTTATCCAGGCCGTGTTCCTGGTCGGCTGGGCCGTCGGCGGCGCCGTCTTCGGACGCCTGGGCGACCGCATCGGGCGGTCCAGGACGCTCACGCTGACCGTCCTCACCTACGCCGTGTTCACGGGGCTCTCGGCCTTCGCCGGCGCATGGTGGCACCTGCTCATCTTCCGGTTCATCGCCGCGCTGGGCATCGGCGGGGAGTGGGCCGCGGGCTCGGCGCTGGTCAGCGAGATCCTGCACCGCCGCCACCGGGCCTGGGCGAGCGCCACCCTGCAGAGCGGCTACATGATCGGCTGCATCTGCGCCTCGCTGACCGTCAAGGCCTTCGCCGCCGCGGCGGTCGGGCTGAACATGCCAGCGCTGGGCGACCCCCGGTGGGTGTTCCTGGTGGGGGTGCTGCCGGCCCTTTTGACGGTCTGGATCCGCTACGCCGTCCCCGAGCCTGAGCACTGGAAGGAGGCGGCCCGGGGCCAGGTCCACCCGCCGGTCTCCGCGCTGTTCTCCCGGGCCCTGCGGCGCACCACACTGCTGATGATGGCCCTGACGTCGATCGCGCTGACGACGGTGTGGGCTTTCCTGTACTTCGGCCCGCCCATCATCCGGGCCATGCCGGAGGTGAAGGCCTGGGATGCCAGGCAGGTCAACCACTTGGTCTCGAACGTCACCATCGTGTACCTGCTGGTCAACATCATCGCCAACTACTTCGCCACCTACCTCGCCAAGTTCATCGGGTACCGACGCGCCTTTGCGTTCCTGATGGCCGCCTCCCTCGCGAGCTTCCTGATCGCGTTCTCGCAACCGCTGTCGCTGGGGAGCGTGTACTGGAAGTTCAGCCTCGTCGCCTTCTTCGCGCTGGGCCTCTTCGGGCTCTTCCCGCTCTACATCCCGCCGCTGTTCCCCACGCTCGTCCGCACGCTGGGCGCGGGCTTCACCTACAACGTCGGCCGGCTGGTCGCCGCCGCCGGCACGTTCGCCGGGGGCGCAATCGCGACCAGCGCGGGCGGAGAGCTGCGGGCCCTGTATTACGTCGGTTTCCTCTTCGTGGCGGGATTCGTAGTGGCGCTGGTGATCCCGGAGCCGCACGGGGAAGAGGATGTGCAGGCCTAGGCGCCGCTGCCCGGCAGACGCATGACCCTGGCGCACAACAGGCACGCGGCCAGGTCATCCCGCGTCAGCGCCGGATGCAGCCGCAGCAGCCGCTCGGGATCGGCACCGGCCAGCAGCCGCCGCACCACGGCATCCACGGGCAGCCTCGTGTCTCGGATCGTGGGTCGGCCGCCGAAGATGCCCGGGTCGATGCTTATCCGCAGCAGCAGTTCATCATCCCAGTCGTTGAAGCACACCATGGCATCGCCTCCGCGATGGACTTGCGCTCCGATCAGTCGGCTTTCGGGGCTGCACCGGATGTCCGGGCGACTCGCTCGCGGCGCCCGTCCGCATCCTCCCGGGCCCGGCCGCTCGGTGGCGGCGGGCCTCGGCCGCTCCCCGATACGACAGGCCGGTCGCTGCGGTTCGGTGATACGCAAGGTCGCGCGAACTTGGGCATGCCCTGTCCGGGGGGGGCGCCCCACTACGCGATCGTCATCGTCGGCGGCTCCAGCGGCAGCAGCCGGGCCAGTCGCATGTAGTTGTCGTAGTTGGCCCGGACTTCGTGCATCGAATCGCCCGCGAACTTGTCGCAGAAAGCCCGGGCGATCTCGAAGCTGACGACGTTCTCCATGACGACGCCGGCAGCGGAGACCGCGCACACATCCGACCGCTCGTAGGTCGAGGTCTGGGCTTCCTTGGTGTTCAGGTCCACGCTTGGCATGCCGCGGAGCAGCGTCGAGATGGGCTTCATCGTGCCGCGGACGACGACAGGCTGGCCGTTGGTCATGCCGCCCTCGGTGCCGCCGGCGTTGTTGCTGTCGCGCACGAAGCCCAGCGACGGGCGGTCCTTGCGGGCCGGGTCATAGCGGATGGGGTCGTGCACCTGAGAGCCCGTCCGGCCCGCGCAGTCCTTGCCCAGGCCGATCTCGACGGCCTTGAACGCCTGGATGCCCATGACGCCGTACGCGATGAGGGCGTCGAGGCGGGTCGTCCAGTCCATGCTCGAGCCCAGCCCGATCGGGCAGCCGAAGATGTGGGTTTCCACCAGGCCGCCGACGGTGTCCTTGTCGATCTTGGCCTGGCGGATGATCGCTCGCTGGCGCTCGGTGATGGCGGGGTCGGGGCAGTAGGTGTCGCTGGCATCGCGGATGGGCAGGAGCGTGCGCCAGTTGTCCTCGGTGACCTGCACTTCCGTCGCGGCATCCAGGATCGAGCGGACGAATCCGAAGGCCTCGATGCCGAACTGGCGCAGGAGGCACCGGGCCACCGCGCCGGCGGCGACCCGCGAGGCTGTTTCGCGGGCGCTGGCCCGTTCGAGCGTTTCGCGGCAATCGGTCGTGAGCCACTTCACGCTGCCCGCGAGGTCGGCGTGGCCCGGGCGGGGGCGGTAGACAGGCGGGGTCTTCTCGAGGTCATCGAGCCGCGAATCGCGGTTGGCGATTCTCATGGTCAGGGGGGAGCCGATGGAGCGGCCGCGGCGCACGCCCGTCAGGAACTCCACCGTGTCCTCCTCGATGTTCTGGCGGCCGCCGCGGCCGTAGCCGCCCTGGCGACGGGCCAGTTCCCGGTTGATGAAGGGGACATCGAGGTCCAGGCCCGCCGGCAGGCCCGTGATGGTGATGATGAGCGCGGGCCCGTGGGACTCACCCGCGGTCTGGTAGTCGAGCTGTGGCATGACCAACGATATCGGTCGGCCGGACCCTCCGCCGTCAGGCCCGGCGCAGGGTGAGCGGGCCGCGGATGGACTCGGCGGTCATCCCGTCGATCGGGTAGTACTTGACGAGGGCCTCGCCGAGGGCGTGGGGGTCGGCCAGGACGAAGACGCAGGGGTGTCCGATGCGCCAGCCCGTGAACTTCAGGGCCCGGACGAGATGGTCGCGGGTGGAGCAGACGATGAGGTCATCGCCGTCGAAGCGCAGGGGCAGGGCGCGGAACTGCCAGGCCTGGCGTCGCTCGATGAAGTTCAGGACGTGGGCATCGACCTGCACGGCGAGGGGGTCGATCTGCCGGGCCAGCATGGCGTGCTGCTCGCCCCAGGCCCGTTCGATGTCGGATCGCGAGACACCGAACATGTTCTCGGCGAGCACGCCGAAGGGGAGCCCGACGAGGCGCTGCTCTTCGAGCACGAGGTCGCGCTGATCGGCGGTGAGGACACCGAACTGGACCAGCAGATCGCCGAGCCGGACGTGCATGGGACACCTCGCGTGAGCGGGACAGACGGGCCGCCCGGGACGCGGCTCACGCGGCCCGGACGGGATTGCCCCGTGATTCGGCGGTCGCGGCGGGGGGCGTGAATGTGGGCGTCAATTGCCGACCGGGCCGGGTCGGCCCGCACGTGCTGTGGGGCATGCGTCGGTCGGAGAAAGATGGAGGCGGTTGCGGGCGGTGACGGGCGGCGCGGTCGAAAGGTCCGCGGATTGCTGGCCCGGAGGCGGGCTGATTCTCATGCTGCCGGGCCGAGCATCCAACGCGTCCGCGAACGGGCGCGGGAGGGTTGCGGCGCGGCTCTGGGACCTGGATGCGAGAATGGGAGCAGGGGGTGCTTGCCCCGTTATGGGCGATTCGGGAAGTGTCAGGGGGTAAATGAATGGAATCGTGGGGGCGGCGGTGATAGGTTGACGAAGTAGAGGAAGCGATTCGGCGCGCTCGCTCGCCGGCCGTTGAGAGTGGGGTTTCGACGACCGACGAGCGCTCGTGCGAATCGCGTGTTGTGTGGGGAGGGCCCGGCCCGGCGTGTGTTCTCGCCGTGCGGGACCCCAGGATCGGAGTATCGCGTCCGGCCCGCGCGGCCGGGCCCGGGCTCCGGATCGAGGACGCGCGATGGACGAGCAGACCCGTGAGTTGATCGAGACGCAGATCGGGCACCGTTTTGCAGACCCGGCGATCCTGGAACTGGCGCTGACGCACGCGTCGGTGGTGGAGTCGCGCCTGGCCTCCAACGAGCGGCTGGAGTTCCTGGGGGACTCCATCCTCGGGCTGATCGTGTGCGAGCGCATCTTTGCGCGCTACCCCGACCTGCTCGAGGGCGAGATGACCAAGATCAAGTCTCTGGCGGTCTCGCGGCAGACGTGCGCGCTGATCGCGCAGGAACTGGGGCTGGCCAACCAGCTGATCCTGGGGCGGGGCATGCAGGTGAACGGCGACCGGCCCGCCTCGCTGGCGGCGGCGGCGCTGGAGTCGGTGGTGGCCGCGGTGTATCTCGATGCAGGGTACGAGAAGGTGAAGAGCTTCCTGCTGCCCTTCCTGGACCCGCTGATCGACCAGGCCGCGATGAGCGGCCACCAGCACAACTTCAAGTCGGTGCTGCAGCAGCACGCCCAGCAGAACCTGGGCCAGACGCCGATGTACCGCGTGCTGGATGAGAAAGGCCCGGACCACGCCAAGTGCTTCAAGGTGTGCGTCGAGCTCGCCGGGCGGCGTTTCGCGGCCAACTGGGGCCAGTCCAAGAAGAAGGCCGAGCAGATGGCGGCGCTGGCGGCCCTGCGTGAGCTGGGCGTGCTGCAGGACAGCGAGGATGGGGTCCTGAAGCTGGGCAACGGCGACAGCGCGGGCGGTGTAGCGGCGATCGATGCGGAGCCGGCCGCCCACGAGGCGTAGGTCACGGCCAGCGATCCGTCGTTCCGGGCAGGCGAGGGCCGCGTGGTGATTCGGCTGGCGTCGATTAGCCGAGCGATCGTTGTGGCCTTGAGGCGAGATTGGGAACTGGCACGCGTGCAACGCGATAATAAGGGTATATTGCTTGTAGTCTCACATCGGCGCTGACCGTAGTTTCAGATGTGTTGCGGCCGGGTCAGGCACTCGCGTACCAAGCCGCGGTCCCTGGGCACCACAGATGGGGGTGAGCCCGGCCGGCGAGGCGCATGAGCAATAGGGGGCGACCCATGAAGAGCAGTGCAGCATTGCGGATGTCTAGGGCGGTTATCGCCGTGGGACTTGTGCTGGGCGCGGGCGTGGCCGGATCGGCGGAGGTAATTTCGCTGTCCATTGACCCGGACCGGTATACCTCGACAATCGGCACCGGCTATGGAGGAGAGTTCGCGGCGACCACCTTTTCGCGTCCGGAGTTGGTAATCGCGCAACCGCCAGAAGTGAATATCGGCGGGGGCGTGTTTCAGAACTTCTGTGTGTCCAACGATGACCTCATCTTTGGAGACTCGTACGACTGGGTCATGAGCAAGACGGTGGTCACCGAGTTCCCGGGGCACGTTTCACATCCGCTGGCCGACGCGACCGCGTACCTCTTCACGCGGTTTTGGGATGGAACACTGGACAACTACGACTACGACGCGAGCGCCGGGCGCGTGGAATCCGCATTCGCGCTGCAACTGGTGTTGTGGCGGTTCGAGGATGCGTTGTTCCCCGGCGATCCCTTCCCGCCCCAATCCCAGGCGTGGTATGACGAGGCCATTGCGGCTGTTGCGCCGGGAGGGAGTTGGTACGGCATGGGCACCGGTGACGTCTGGGTGCTGAACCTGTCGCAAGGTGGCGCGGTGTACCAGTCGGTGTTGGTACGGGCCATTCCGGCGCCTTCGGGTCTGCTCATCCTTGTCGCCGGCCCGCTGGCCTGCGGCCTGCGAGTCCGTCGGACGACGGCCGCGTAGGCCGTCGGGCCGGGCCCGGCTGTGCTTACCGCGCGATCGGCATCACATCGAAAACGATCGGCTTGTGGTCGCTGACATCGGTGTCGGTTCGGTTCAGCCCGGCGCGGGCCAGCGTCTCCTCGGCGAGTCGCTGCGTGTCGAGCACGAACGACTGGTAGACCTGCGCGGTCGAGTCGCTGTACAGCACGTAATCGAGCCGGCCCGGCGTGAAGGTGGTCTTGTAGTCCGCCCAGGTGTACTGGGAGCGGTCTCCCAGGACGAAGGGGTCGGCGACGGAGAGGTCCGAACCGTCGGCATCGAGCCCGGCGCGGAGGAGATCCAGGGGCGGGCGGGAGCCGACCAGGTTCATGTCGCCGGCGATGAAGCGCAGCGCGGGCGGGGTGGGGGATGCCGCCATCATGGCCCGGTTGATGGCCCGGGCCTGGTCCATGCGCTGGCGGTCCTCCGGGCTGTCCTTGGAGCCGCAGCACTTGAGGTGCGTGCTGGCGACGGCGACATCGCCGATGGGGGAGTTGACGGTCGCGGCGATGTAGCGGATCTGCGAGGGCCGGCCCTCGGCGCTGAGGGTCTCGAGGCGGCCCAGGTCGATCGGCGTGATCGGGTGGCGGGAGACGATGAGCACCCCGGCGTGGCCCTTGACGGCCTTCCACGGCGCCGGTGTGCGGATGACGGCCGTGAACCAGCCATCGATCGCGGTCTCGTCGCCCTCATCCCATTCCTGGAAGAGGATCACATCGGGGTTGAGGGTCTCGATGACCCGCGCGTAGGGCTCGGGGTTCTGCGCGGGCCCGTTCTTGAGCACGTTCCATGTCATGAGGCGAAGCGCGCCGATGGGCCGGGTCGGGAGGTCCGGACCCGTTACCGCGGCGATGGCCGTCGGGGTCGCGGCGGCCGGGGCCATGAGGCTCGAGGCGTCCGACCACCCTTCGATCTGGCCTTCATCGCCGAGCAGGACGGCCATGCCGGACATGGGCCCGGCGGTGGTGGGGGTGTGCGCGCCGCCGACGGGCAGCGTGAGGTGCCGGGAGATCCGGCCCTCATACCACGTCGAGGCGTAGGTAGGAAGGAACGCGACCTGGGCGATCTCGTTGGAGATCGGGGTGCGGTTGCCCTGGCTGTCGAGCGCGAAGACCGCGACGCCGTTCTGGCGGTGGCCATCGGGCCCGATCGGCGAGAACTGGATCTCCACATCAACGCCGAGGGCATCGGCGGGGAACTCCCCGTGGTGCCCGGTCGCTGTGCTCCCATCCACATCGATCAGCATCGCCAGCGTCTCGGGCGCGGACTGGAGGGTCCACTGGCTGTCCTCGACGCTGACGCGGAAGTAGATATAGCGATCATCGGCCAGCAGGGCGGCCTCTGAGGGCCACTCCTCGATGTTGCCGTCGAGCGTGACGGGGACGTTGGCGGTAACGACGGGCCCGGGACGGCGCTGGGGGGTGCCGGGGTCGCTGGCGCACGAGGCAAGGAACGCGGCGGCGGAGGTCAGCAGGGCGGCGGCGAGTCGGCGGTTGGACAGAGAGGTCTGCATGGGGGCGTACTATGGCGGAACTCGGCGTGGAGGGCAACCGGCGCGGGCGCGTGGGAAAGGCCCCGTGGGCGCCGCCGGGATCGGGAGGATGCCGGAGCAGTGCCGCAGGTTGATGGCCCGCAAGCAGTTGAGGCGCTCCGCCGGCGGATTCCCGAGTGCATGATCGGGGACCGCCGGGGTGTGATGTCGCGCCTCCACCGGGCGGTGGAACTTCTGCGCCGAGGGAAGCCCGCCGACCGCCTGGTTGCCCAGGCTGCCGAGGAGATTGAGCGGTCGGTCGTCCGGGTCACGGCCCGGCGGGCCCGGCTGCCGGCGCCGGAGTACCCACCGGGCCTGCCGGTGGTGGAGCAGCGGGCGGTGATCAAGGCCGCCATTGCGGCCCGGCAGGTCGTGGTGGTGTGCGGCGAGACGGGGTCGGGCAAGACGACGCAGTTGCCGAAGATCTGCCTTGAACTGGGGAGGGGAGTTTCGGGGCTCATCGGGCACACCCAGCCCAGGAGGATCGCGGCGCGGAGCGTGGCGGCCCGGATCGCCGAGGAACTGGCGATGCCGCTGGGCGCCGCGGTGGGGTACAAGGTCCGCTTCGGCGATCGGACCAGCCCGGATGGGTACATCAAGCTGATGACCGATGGCATCCTGTTGGCCGAGACGCAGGGGGATCGCTGGCTCGAACAGTACGACACGCTGATCATCGATGAAGCGCATGAGCGCAGCCTGAACATCGACTTCCTGCTGGGGTATCTGCGGCAGTTGCTGCCGCGCCGCCCCGACCTGAAGGTGATCATCACCTCCGCGACGATCGACCCGGAGCGTTTCGCGAAGCACTTCGCCGATGAGCGCGGGCCCGCGCCGATCGTTGAAGTGTCGGGCCGGACGTACCCGGTCGAGGTGCGGTACCGGCCGCTGGCGGCGCAGGAGGAGGGTGAGGAGGACCGGGACCTGGAACGCGGGGTGCTGGAGGCGATCGATGAGCTCGCGGGGGTTGACCCTACCACGCACGGGGATGTGCTGGTTTTCCTCAGCGGCGAGCGCGAGATCCGCGAAATGGCGGAGGCGCTGCGGAAGCATCACCCGCCGCAGACGCAGATCCTGCCGCTGTACGCCCGGCTCTCGGCCGAGGAGCAGATGCGAGTCTTCCAGCCGCACCCGTTCCGGAGGATCGTGCTGGCGACCAACGTCGCCGAGACCTCGCTGACGGTGCCGGGGATCCGGTACGTCGTGGACCCGGGCGCGGCCCGCATCAGCCGGTACAGCGCGCGGACCAAGGTGCAGGGGCTGCCGATCGAACCGGTGTCGCAGGCCTCGGCCAACCAGCGGGCCGGGCGGTGCGGCCGCGTTGCCGAGGGAATCTGCATCAGGCTATACACCGAGCAGGACTACCAGAACCGGCCGCTGTTCACCGAGCCCGAGATCCTGCGGTCGAACCTGGCGGCGGTGATCCTGCAGATGAAGGCGCTGCGGCTGGCGGCGATCGAGCAGTTCCCCTTCGTCGAGCCCCCCGAGCCGCGGATGATCCGCGATGGGTACGACACGCTGCGCGAGCTGGGCGCGGTCGATGAGGCCGGCGAGCTGACGGCCATCGGCCGCTCCCTGGCGAGGCTGCCCATCGACCCGCGGCTGGGGCGGATGATCCTCGCGGGCGAGAAGGAGGGATGCCTGGCGGAGGTGCTGGTCATCGCGTCTGCGCTCTCGGTGCAGGACCCCCGCGACCGGCCGCTGGAAAAGCAGGGCGAAGCCGACGCGAAGCACGAGCAGTTCCGCGATGAGCGATCCGACTTCATCGCGTTCCTGAAGCTGTGGGATTTCTTCCACGACCGCCAGCGGCACCTCTCGGGCAGCAAGCTGCGCAAGTCGTGCAAGGAGAACTTCCTTTCGTTCGTGCGGCTGCGGGAGTGGCACGATGTGCACCAGCAGCTGCACGCGGTGCTGGGCGAGATGGGCCTGCGGTTCAACCGCGAGCGGGCAACCTACGACGCCATCCACCGAGCCTTGCTCGCGGGGCTGCTCTCCAACGTCGGCAAGCGCGGCGAGAACAAGCACGGACTGGGCGACTACGACGCGGCCCGGGGCTCGGGGTTCGGGATCCATCCCGGCTCCGGGCTCTTCAAGCGCGGGCCCAAGTGGCTCATGTCGGGCGAGATCGTGCGCACCACCCGCGTCTACGCCCGGGCCGTGGCGGCGATCGAGCCCGAGTGGATCGAGGAACTCGGCGCCCACCTGCTGAAGCGACACGTCTTCGAACCCCACTGGCGGCGCGACCGGGCCCAGGCGATGGCCTACGAAAAGGTCACGATGCTGGGCCTGGAGATCGTCGCCAAGCGGTCGATCCTGCTGGCCCGGGTCGATCCCAAGATGGCCCGCGAGCTTTTCATCCACCATGCCCTGGTGGAAGGTGAGTATGCGACCGATGCCCCGTTCATGGCCCACAACCGCGGGCTGATCGCGGAAGTGAAGCGCTCCGAGGCCAAGGTCCGGCGCCGTGACCTGCTCGCCGACCAGCAGCAGCGGTTCGATTTCTTCGATCGCAGGCTGCCGGCCGAGATCACCGACGGGCGGAAGTTCGAGCGCTGGCGGGAGGATGCGGAGCGCCGCGATCCGCGGCTGCTGCATATGTCGCTGCGGGATCTTCTCGCGGCCGATGAGTCCGCGGAAGTCGTGAAGTTCCCCGATGAAGTCGCCGCCTTCGGCGAGCGCCTGCGCATCGACTACCGCTTCGAGCCCGGCGCTGCCGATGACGGCGCCACGCTCACCGTGCCCCTGGCGGTGCTGGGCCAGCTGGATGCGGCATCGGTCGAGAGGGCTGTGCCGGGGCTCGCCGAGGAGAAGGCCCGGGCGATGGTCCGCGCCCTGCCCAAGAGCATCCGCAAGTATGTGAGCGAGGAGATGCTCCGCGAAGCCGAGCGCGAGGCGAAGAACGAGGATGGACCCGCATCGCGGGCCATCGGGCTGGCGCTGCAGCGGCGGCTGGGGATCCAGGTTCCCTGGGAACTGTGGGATGGCCCGTCCATTCCCGAGCACCTGCGGATGAACTTCCGCGTGGTGGATGAGCGGGGACGTCCGCTGGCGACGGGGCGGGACATCGGGAAGCTGCGGCGAGACCTGGGTGACCGCATCCGCCGCGGCTTCCTGGCGATCAAGGACCCGCGCTGGACACGCGAGCGCATGGAGGATTGGGACGTTGGTGACCTGCCGGAGGTCATCCAGATCTCGGTGCAGGGCGCCATGCTGAGTGCGTACCCGGCGCTGCACGAAGAGGATGGCCGCGTCGCCCTCCGTCTGTTCGACACCGCCAATACCGCCGCCGTCGCGATGCGGCAGGGGCTCAAGCGGCTCCTGGTGGTCCGAGCCGCCGACGACTTCCGATTGCTGCTGACGGGCCGGCCCGAGATGGAGCGGATCGTTGCCCGGTACGCCACGATCGGGCCGAAGGAGGAGTTGCGGCGGGACTTGGAAGGGCTGATCGCCGATCGGGCGTTCCTCGCGTCTACCGCGGGCGGTGTGCCGGTGGATGCGGCGGGCGTGAGAACGCAGGGGGAGTTCCAGGCCCGGCTGAAGGCCGGCAGGGCGCGGATTCCGGATGTGGCCCGGTCGGTGTTGGGGATGGTGGATCAACTTCTGGGTGCCTACCACACCGCGGCCGTGCGGGTGAGTTCGGTTTCGGGCGCAGCAGCGTCAAATGCCGCTGCCGACATGCGGATGCAGCTGGGCTACCTCATGCCCCGCCGCTTCCTGGTGCGGACGCCCCCCGAGTGGCTTGCGCAGCTGCCGCGCTACCTGCGGGCCATCGAAGTCCGGGCCGAGCGGTTGTCGGGGTCGGGCGCGGAGCGGGATGCCAGGCGGATGGCGGAGCTGACCCCGTTGTGGTGGAACTACATCAACGCGGCCGGCACGCTGGGGGAAGGGGAGGCCGCGCCGCCAGCGCTGGTGCGGTATCGGTGGTTGCTCGAAGAACTGCGGGTGTCGCTCTTTGCGCAGGAACTGGGGACCGCGGTGCCGGTCTCCGTCAAACGCCTGTGGGATGAGTGGGCCCGGGTGCAGGGGCGGGTCTCTGCGTAGTCGGGGCCGGGCCAAGCCGGAAACAACCGGAAAAACGGCTGGCAAGTCCTGAATCGCGCTGCCGGGTCATCGCGAAGTTGAGGGTGTCGCCCCGGCGGGGCGGCCCGCGCCGGCCGAGGCCGGCCGCGACGGGCGCAGTTGCCCGATCCGTGCGAGCAGTACTACCAGAGAGGATGAGGTCATGAGCAAGATGATCATGAGCGCGGTGACCCTGTGCGCTGCGTGCGGCATCGCGGCCGCCGCGGATGTCGCGGAGGGCGAGCTGGACGGGCAGGCGGTGAACAACACGCTCAGTTCAGCGCAGCTGCTGGCGCCCGCGAGCTTCACGATGCCGATGGATGCATTCATCTTCGGAACGATGCCGACGGCCACCGTGCTGGGCCGGGGCGGCAACAACGATGTCGATTTCTACTCGCTGCAGACCGGCCCGGGCCCGGTGTACTTCGACATCGATGGCGCATCCGGATTCGACACGTACCTGGCCCTGTTTGATTCCGCGGGCACGCTGCTGGGCGATGCCGATGACTCGTTTCCCCCGGATGCCGGCAGCGCATCTGACCTTGATGCGTTCCTGGGGTCGTACGAAATCCCATCGGCGGGCACGTACTACATCGCCGTGTCGCGGTCGGGAAACTTTGCTGCGGCGTCGTTCTCGGGGAGCGGTTTCGCGGAACTGGCGCGGCCCGATGGGGCGTTCGGCGGGTTCCGGTTCAGCGATTCGCGGTTTGGCGATTCGGCGTTCGAGCTGAGCGGCCCGCAGCTGGGCGAAGCGTACCGCCTGCATGTCACGATCCCGGCTCCCGGCGGGGCGGGCCTGGCCGCGGCGGGCCTGGTGACGATCGGTCTTCGGCGTCGCCGGTGAAGGGCGGCCCGGGGGCCTGAAAGAAACGTGTTTGAGTTGAGATGGCCCGCGCCAGCGCGCGGGCCGGACATGCCGCGGCCCGGCCGGGCCGCGAGCGAGGAGCACTGCGATGAAGTCCTTGATGAACAGGAGCGGCTGGCTGATGCTGGCCGCGGTGATGACGGCGGTCGGGGCGGCGGCGCCGGCGTGGGCGTCGAGCCACCGCGAGGCGCCGTTCGTGACCGAGAATCCCAAGGTCGATGCGACCGACTTCTACATGTTCAACAGCTACGAGCCGGGCCGGGCGGGGTACGTCACGTTCGTGGCGAACTACCTGCCGCTGCAGGATCCGTACGGCGGGCCCAATTACTTCTTCATGGACCCCGATGCGCTGTACCAGATCCACATCGACAACAACGGCGATGCGCGGGAGGACATGACCTTCGAGTTCCGCTTCCAGAACACGCTCAAGGCGATCTCGCTCGACATCGGCGGCGTGATGGTGCCGGTGCCGCTGATCCAGGTCGGGACGATCGGCCCGGCGGGTGGTCAGACGGCCAACCTGAACATCATCGAGAACTACCAGGTGAACGTCGTCCGCGGGGATCAGTACACCGGGGCCCGTGCGGCGATCACCGATGCGGTCAGCGGAGCGGATCTCTTCCGCAAGCCGGTCGACAATATCGGCGCCAAGACGATCGCCGATTACCCCGCGTACGCGGGCCAGCACGTGTACACCGTGAACCTCCCCGGGTCCAAGCTCAAGGGGCGCATGTTCGTCGGGCAGCGCAAGGACCCCTTCGTGGTCAACCTCGGCGAGACGTTCGACCTCGTCAACTACAACCCCCTGGGCTCAGAGAGCGGTCAGGCCGATGATCTTGAGGATGCCAACGTCACCTCGTTCATCCTCGAACTGCCGTCGTCGTACCTCACCGCCAAGGGCGACCCGGTGATCGGCGGATGGACAACCGCGAGCCTGCGCCGGGCCCGGGTGCTGAGCCAGAATCCATCCTTCGCCAAGCCCGCCACCGAGCAGGGCGAGTGGGTGCAGGTCTCCCGCCTCGGCATGCCGCTGGTGAACGAACTCGTCATCGGCCTGCCCGACAAGAACCGGTTCAACAGCAGCCGCCCGCGCGATGACGGGCAGTTCGCGACCTACGTCACGAACCCCACGCTGCCCGCGCTGCTGAACGTGCTCTTCGGCGTGCAGGCCCCGTGCCTTCCCCGCAACGACCTCGTCACGGTCTTCCTGACCGGTATTCCGGGAGTCAACCAGCCGCTGAGCATCACACCGTCGGAGATGCTCCGTCTCAACACGACCACCCCGCCCCGCCCGCGGGGCATGCAGAGCCGACTGGGTGTGCTGGGCGGCGACCTCGCCGGCTTCCCCAACGGCCGACGCCCGGGCGATGATGTCGTGGACATCGAACTCCGGGCCGCGATGGGCGCTGTGCTGCCGGACGCGGGTATGCCGGGCGGGTGCGCCCCGGATGGCGCCCTCCCCTACACCGACGGCGCGAGCGTCGATGACAGCTTCTTCGACGCCGCTTTCCCCTACATCCGCACGCCCATCCCCGGCTCGCCTAACTGATCCGCCGTACCCGCTGGAGCCATCCGGCTCCGTGATACCCGGGGCGGGCCGGCGCCGGCCGGTCCGTCCCTTTGTCCAGCCTCCAACTTTTCTGCAGGAGTCTTGTCATGTTGATGTGGAAAAGGGCTTCCGCCCTGGCGGCCGCGAGCTTCGTGCTGATCACCGCCGGGCGGGCGCACGCCCACGATTTCTGGATGCAGCTCTCTGCATACCGGGCCCAGCCGAATCAGATCGTGAAGGTCGGGCTGCATGTCGGCGACACCTATCCCGGCGATTCGTTCCCGCGCAGCAGCGCCCGCATCGAGAAGTTCTTCGCCGTTGGCGCCGATGGCGAACTGCCGATCCTCGGCCGTGATGGCCAGGACCCCGCCGGCCTGGTGCGGTTCGCCGGGCCCGGCCAGTACGTGCTGGGGTATCGCTCCAAGCCTTCCTGCGTCGAGCTCCCTGCCGAGAAGTTCGAGCAGTACCTGCGCGACAAGGGTCTGACCAAGGTCATCGATAGCCGTGCCGCCGCCGGAGCGGGCGCAGCGCCGGGCCGCGAGATGTTCTCGCGCTGCGCGAAGTCCATTGTCAAGGTTGGCGGCGCTGCGTCGGGCTACGACCGCGTGATCGGCCTGCGCCTCGAGTTGGTGCCTGAGGCCGATCCGTTCGAGAGCGTCGCCGGAGGTGAGCTTCCGGTTCGGCTGCTGTACGAGGGCCACCCGCGCGCGGGCATCACGATTACCACCACCCATGGTCCCGCCGGATCGACCTCGAGCAGCAGGGAGCACGTGACGGTCAAGACGGATGACCAGGGCCGGGCCCGCATCCCCGTAGACGCAGCCGGATTGTGGATTTTGAGCGCAGTCGAGATGGTGCCGGCGCCGAGGGGCGAAGCCAAGGCCGACTGGGAGAGCCTGTGGGCATCACTCACGTTTGAAGTCGTCGCCGAGGGCGCGACACGGGCTGCGCCGACGAAATGACCGCCGGTGCGGGGAGAAACGCCGTGAACAGGATTTCGCTGATCGGGGCGGTTCTGGCGGTCCTGATGGCTGCCTGGCCCGCGCGGGCGCACGACTTCGGGGCCATGAAGGTCACGGCCCTGGCCCGCGCCGATGGCATCTTCGATATGGCGGTTGTGGTGGACCTGGAGCAGTTGCCGGCCGGGGTGATGCGCCCGCAGCGTGCCGATGCCGCCGCGGCCCGCGAGTTCCGCCGCCTGTTCCGGGATGCGGCCGAGCTTCGCTTCGATGGGGAGTTGTCGGACTGCGAGATCGAGCCTGCATCTGAAGACAACCGGCTGCCCGCAGATTCGACTCTGGCGCTCCGGCTCACCGCGAAAATCCCGCCCGGTGCTCGGAACGTGACGTGGATGCACGGCTGGCCACGGGCCGAGTACTTCCTGCGCGTGCAGCGGGCGGGCGAGGAGGAATCAGTTGTTCATTGGGTGGTTGGCGGCGAGGTAAGCCCCGCGTTCGACCTGTCGGGCCCGGCCCGTGCGATGATGCACGGAGAAGTGGCTTGGCAGTACCTCAGGCTCGGGTTCACGCACATCGTGCCGGGCGGGCTCGACCACGTGCTGTTCGTGCTGGGTTTGTTCCTGCTGAGTTTCAAGCCCCGCCCGCTGCTGGCCCAGGTAACGGCGTTCACGGTGGCGCATTCGATCACGCTCGCGCTGTCGATCTACGGGCTGGTGTCGGTCCCGTCATCGGTCGTCGAGCCCCTGATCGCGCTGTCGATCGCGTACGTCGCGATCGAGAACCTGTGTGTGACCCGCCTGAAGCCATGGCGGATCGCCATCGTGTTCGGGTTCGGGCTGCTCCACGGGCTGGGGTTCGCCGGGGTGCTGAGGGAGCTTGGGCTACCCCGGAGCGAGTTCATCCCGGCGCTGGTGTCCTTCAATCTCGGTGTTGAACTGGGCCAGTTATCGGTGGTGGCCGCCGCCTTCGCCGCGGTAGGACTGTGGTTCGGTGCCCGTCCCTGGTACCGGGCCCGCGTCGTCATCCCGGCCTCCCTGGCTATCGCGGCCGTCGGCATGTTCTGGGCCTTCCAGCGGATCGTGGCCTGATGCCGGGCCTCGGCGGTTCCCGAAATTCCGCCCCCTCCAGCCAAGATGATGATGAGCCCGTTGCGTTTGTGCAGTATGATGGCCCGGTCGGACATGTCCGAGCGAAACGCCGGGCCCGGGGGCTCGGCACAGCACGGTGTGGTCGATTCCGGGCGGGGGCCGTGGGGAACAAGAAGAATAAGTTAGGGGCCGCCGCGCGCTCCTGCGCCGGGCTGGTGCGCCTCGTGCGTGAGCAGCTGCGCGACCTTGCGTGGGTGTTCGTCATGCCTCACCGTCACGAGGTCGTGCTGGGATCTCCATCGCTGGCCGGGCCCGTCTCGGCTGAGCCGGTATCATGCGGCGATGAGCCAGACACCACCGCCGGGCCCGGCGCGCAGCCGCCGCGAATTCCTCAGGACCGCCGCGATCACCGGGGCCGGGCTGGCGAGCCTGCCGGCGGTGCCGACCCTGGCTGGGATCCGCACGAGGAACAAATCCGGGCTCGGGAATCCCGTGCTCGGCTCCGGCGAGCACACCTACGAATGCATCCACGACTGGGCCCGTCTGCCGGCGGGGTACCGCTTCGGCAACACCCACGGCGTGTGCGAGGACTCGCTGGGCCGGATCCACATCAAGCACACGGTGGGAGCGGGGAGCAGCTCCGACGACGCCATCGCCGTGTTCGACGGTGATGGGAAGTTCATCCGGTCCTGGGGCGCCGAGTTCAAGGGCGGGGCCCACGGCCTGCACATCAACCGCGAAGGCAACCAGGAGTTCCTGTACCTGTGCGATCCGCCGCGCGGGCTGCTGGTGAAGACGACGCTCGATGGCGAGGATGTCTGGCGCCGGGCGTGCCCGCTGGAGAGCGGTCTCTACAACAGCCCCGGGGAGTACCACCCGACAAACGTCGCGGTGGCGCCCAGCGGCGATATCTACTGCGCCGATGGCTACGGCAAGAGCTGGATCCACGTGTACAACGCCAAGGGGGAGTACACGCGGAGCTTCGGTGGGCCCGGCAAGGAGCGGGGGCAGGTCAGCTGCCCGCACGGGCTGATGGTCGACTCGCGCGGGAAGTCACCGCGGCTGGTCGTCGCCGACCGCAGCAACCGGCGGCTGCAGTACTTCACGCTCGATGGCCGCCACGAGGGGTTCGTGACCGATGAAATGCGGGCGCCATGCCATTTCCACACGCGCGGCGAGGTCATGGTGGTGCCGGACCTGGAGGCGAGAGTCACGCTGCTCGACAAGGACAACAAGCTGATCGTGCACCTGGGCGATGGCGAGAACTACGCCCTGCGGGACAAGCCCCGGGAGCAGTTCATCCCCGGCAGGTTCATCGCGCCGCACAGCGCGTACTTCGACCACCAGGGCAGCATCTTCGTGGTGGAGTGGGTTGAAGTGGGGAGGGTGACGAAGCTGAAGCGCGTGTGAGGAGGCAGCGCGATCATGCCAGCATCTTCCCGAACACTTCCCCGTGCACATCCGTCAGCCGGAAGTCGCGTCCCTGGTAGCGGTGCGTCAGCTTCGTGTGGTCGAAGCCGAAGAGGTGCAGGATCGTCGCCTGCAGGTCGTGGACGTGGCACTGGTCCTCGGTGATGTGGTAGCCCAGCTCATCGGTGGCGCCGATCGTCAGGCCCGGCTTCACGCCCGCGCCCGCGAACCACATCGTGAACGCGTGCGGGTGGTGGTCGCGGCCCAGGAATGTCGAGCCCATCCGGGCCTCGTTCATCGGCGTCCGCCCGAACTCTCCGCCCCACACGACCAGCGTTGAATCCAGCAGGCCGCGCTGCTTGAGGTCGCGGACCAGCGCTGCGCAGGCCCGGTCCGTCTCCGCGCAGCGGTCCTTCAGGGCGTGCACGATGTCATCATCCATCGATGATCCGTGGTTGTCCCACCCGCGGTGGTAGAGCTGGATGAACCGTACGCCCCGCTCCACCAGCCGCCGGGCCAGCAGGCAGTTGTTCGCGAAGCTCGCGGCCCCCGGAGTTGCGCCGTACATCTCCAGGGTCTCGGGCTTCTCACCCGACAAATCCATCAGGTCCGGAACGCTGGTCTGCATCTTGTACGCCAGCTCGTACGAGGCGATCCGCGTCGCGATTTCCGGGTCGCCGATCGAGTCGAGCCGCAGCTGGTTGAGGTCGCGGAGCGCATCGAGCGCTTCCCGGCGCGTCCGCCCGTCCATGCCCGCCGGGTTGGCGGTGAAGGGGATCGCCTCACCCTGCGAGCGGAACTGCACGCCCTGGTGGATGGTCGGCAGGAACCCGCTCGACCAGCACGAGCACCCCCCCGAGGGCTGCCCGCCGCCCGACAGCATCACCACGAACCCGGGCAGGTTCTCGCACTCCGAGCCCAGCCCGTACGTGAGCCACGAGCCCATGCTGGGCCGGCCCACCCGCGCCAGGCCCGTGTTGATGAACAGCTCCGCGGGCGCGTGGTTGAACGCGTCTGTCTTCATCGATCGGACGATCGTGATGTCATCGGCGATGGTCTTGAGGTGCGGGAGCAGCTCCGAGATCTCCTGCCCGGCCCGTCCGCACTTCTCGAACCTGTACGGGGACCCCAGCAGTTTCGGGGTGCCCTTGATGAACGCGAATCGTTCGCCCCGCAGGTACTCCTCGGGGCACTCCTTCATGTTGTACTCGACGAGCTTGGGCTTGTGCTCGAAGAGATCGAGCTGCGATGGCGCGCCGTTCATGAACAGGTAGATAATGCTCCTGGCCTTGGGCGCAAAGTGCGGCGGCCGGGGCGCAAGCGGGTCGGTGCGCGCCGGGCCGATGCCCGGCTGCGCCGCGAACCCCTGGCGGGCCAGCAGGCTTGTCAGTGCCAGCGTCCCCATGCCCGTCGCGCAGTCGCGGAAGAACTGGCGGCGGGTCCGGGCCACGAGTTGGTCGCGCCTTGGGATCATGCTTCGGCTCAGCCTTTGGTCAGTGTTTCATCGAGGTTCAGCAGCACGTTGGCGACCACGGTCCACGCCGCGGTCTCGGCTTCGCCGTAGGCCCGGCCCGACCCTGCAGTCCCCGCGCCGGAGAGCGACCTTGCCGCTGATTCATCCGTTTCGTAGCGAGCCAACTGCTGATCGATCAGCATGCGGAGCCGGGCCAGCTCCGCGGCGTCGGGCCGCCGCCCCGTGCACAGCCGGAATCCCAGCACCAGTCGCGAGCCGGAGTCCGGCCCGGCCTCGTCGATCATCCGCCGGGCCAGCGCGGCCGCGGCCTCGACGAACGCGGGGTCGTTCATGGTGGTCAAGGCCTGCAGCGGCGTGGTGGTGCGCGGCCGGCGCGCGCAGGTGATCTCGCGCGACGGCGCATCGAAGGTCGCGAATGTCGGGTAGGGCGAAGTCCGCCGCCAGAACGTGTACAGCCCCCGGCGGTGGCGGTCCTCACCCTGACTTTCCACCCACCGGTCGTTGCTGTAGATCATCGTCCATGTGCCGGGCGGCTGCGGCGGAAAAACGCTGGGCCCGCCGACCTTCGGGGACAGCAGGCCTGATGCGGCCAGCGCGATGTCGCGCACCATCTCGGCCTCGACGCGGAAGCGCGGGCCGCGGGCCAGCAGCCGGTTCTCGGGGTCGCGCTCGTACGAGTTCGCGAGCGGGACACCCTCGCCGCCCGAGGCCTGCCGGTACGTCGCGCTGGTCGCGATCAAGCGGTGCATGGCCTTGAGGCTCCAGCCGCGCCGCGGGAACTCGGTCGCCAGCCAGTCCAGCAGTTCGGGGTGCGATGGCGCATCGCCCTGTGTCCCGAAATCGTCGGATGTCTCCACGATGCCGCGGCCGAAGTACTGCTCCCACAGCCGGTTCACCGTCACCCGGGCCGTGAGCGGGTTCGCCGGATCCATGATCCACTGCGCCAGGCCCAGCCGGTCGGGCCGCAGATCGGTCGCCGGCTTGTGCAGCGCCGCCGGCGTGCCGGCCCGCACCGCATCGCCCGGGTTGCGGAACGTGCCCTTGATGTGAACGTGCGTCTCGCGGGATTCGGATTGCTTCCGCATCACCAGCGTGTTGGCGGTCGCGATCCCCGCGATCCGCCGGTTGGTCTCTTCGAGTTCCTGGCGCAGCGGGATCAGCGCCGGCGCGACCCGCCGGTAGTGCGCGGCGATCGCCCCCGCCTGCTCGGGCGTGCGCTGATCCCTCGCCACGGCCAGCCCGGCGGCCACCGCGGGGTTGAGCGGAGCACATGCAGCGGGCGATGGCCCGTTCGTCCCAAGGATCCGCAAGCGGCTGATCGTGTGCCGACCACCGTACTCCTGCGCCAGCGTGACCTTCAGCACAGCGCCAGGCCCGGCGCCTGCCGGCTTGTCGAACTGCACCACGGCCGCGTGGGGCTTGTCGTACTCAGGCCCGATCGCCCACCCTCCGGTCGCCGGGTCGCCATCCACCGCGTACGAAATCAGCCACGCGTTGGCATCGTCGGACCCGGCCGACTGCTCATGGTCGGCGACCGCGGTTGCGATGGAGATGGGCATCTCCTCGCGGCCGGGCCCGCTGATGATCGCAACCTCGAAACGCGAGAGCACGATGTTGCCGTGACCCGAGCGACCCACGAATCCGCCGGGCCGGGAATCATCGGGAAGGAGCTCCAATCGCAGGCCCGTCAGCACCGGCAGGTCGGTCCGGGCCTCGATCGTGTAGGTGTCACTGGCAGGATCCTCGCCGGTCGCTCTAATGACTCCGCCGGGCCCGACTTCGAGCGTGGCGCCGGCCGCCGATCGAACGGTGATCGGTTCGAGCGTGGCCCACTTTGGTTGCAGCCCGGCCTGCTCCGCCTCCCACCGCCCCTGTTCATCTCCGAGCTGGCCCGCCCGCTCCTCGATCGTCCGCTTGGTCGATTCGGCCCGGGCGCGAAGATCTTCGAGCCGTCTGCGGTCTTCGGGGGCAGTGGCATCGACCATGGGCCCGGCCGCATCGACGCCGAACTGGTGGTTCTTGAAATCGGGCTCATCCTGGTTGAAGAAGGCGAAGAGCTGGTAGTACTCGCGCTGGGAGATCGGGTCGAACTTGTGGTCGTGGCACTGGGCGCACGAAACGGTGGAGCCCAGCCACACCGAGGAAACGGTGTTGACGCGGTCAAGAATGGCCTCGACGCGGAACTCCTCGGGATCGACGCCGCCCTCTTCGTTGGTCATGGTGTTGCGGCAGAACCCGGTCGCGACCTGCTGGTCGAGCGTTACGTTGGGGAGCAGGTCGCCGGCAAGCTGCTGGATTGTGAACTGGTCGAACGGCAGGTCGCGGTTGAGCGCGCTGATGACCCAGTCGCGGTATGGCCAGATCGACCGGCGGTTGTCCTTCTCGTAGCCGTTGGTGTCCGCGTACCGAGCGAGGTCAAGCCACGGCCGGGCCCAGCGCTCGCCGTATCGCGGGGACGTGAGCAGCCGCTCCACGACCTTCTCGTACGCGGTGGGGGAGTTGTCGGCGAGAAAGTCATCGATCTCCGCCGGTGTCGGCGGCAGGCCCGTCAGATCGAGGCTCACGCGGCGGATCAGCGTCTCCTTGTCCGCCTCGACGGACGGGCCCAGCCCCGCATTCTCCAGCCGGGCCAGCACGAAATAGTCGATCGGGTTCTGCGGCCACTCCGTTCGCCTGACCGCCGGAATTCCCGGCCGCGCCGGCGCGCGGTACGCCCAGTGCCAATGCTCGCCCGCGGCGCTGGGATCGCCCCAGTCAGCGCCCCGGTCGATCCAGCCCCGGATGAGCGCAACCTGCGCCTCATCCAGCGCGCCACCCTTGGGGGGCATGAGCTTGCCGGGTTCCTGGTGGGTGATGAGCCTTACCAGTCGGCTGTCACCGCTCTTTCCCGGAACGATCGCGGGCAGGCCCGACTTGCCGCCGCGGAGTGCCGCCTCCCGTGTCGTGAGGTTCAGCCCGGCTTCGGGCTTCTCGCCGGCATGGCAGCCGTAGCAACGCCGGGCCAGGAGCGGCTGAATATCCCGGGTAAAGTCGATCGGCATCGTCGCCGACACGAGCGCCACCGCGCCCGATTCCGGGGCTTCGATCGGGCTCGCCGAGGCGCCGATTGTCGAAGCCCAGGAGTCTGCGATGTACATCGGCCCGTAGATCAGCGATGCCCCGAAGTGCCCCGTCACTCCCACGACCAGCGCCGCGGCGACCAGCAGCAGCCGGTAGGCGCTGAGCAGACGCGGGCCGTTGAACACGCGGGCGAGGATGGCCAGCACCAGCGCCCCGCCCGCGAACACCACCGTGGCAACCCCGAGCCACCGGTGCCATTCGAGCACACCCGCGGTGGTCCCGGTGTGCCCGGCGGTGATGGCCCCGCTCCACCCCATCGCTGCGGCCGCCAAAGCAGAGAACGCGCCGAGGACGATGCACGCCAGCCCGGCCGGGCCCGGCCGGTTCGATCCCCGTCGCAGGCGCAGGAACTCCAGGGCCGCCGCGCACAGCAGCAGCGCGATCGGGAAGTGCACGACCAGCGGGTGGAGCTTGCCGGCGAAGAGCCACATTTGTTCGGTGGTCGGCGCTGCCGGCCCGGTCGCGGCCCCGGCGAGTCCGCAGGGGGTGAGCATGGCAAAACACGCGGCGCCAACGCTTCCGCGGGGCGGTTCCACCTTGCTTGTCGAGTTCCCCCGGCGGGCAGAAAGCATCCGGCCGCCAGTTTACCGATCAGCCCCGGAATTGAAAGGGGGCAGCGCCGGGGCCGGGGGCTGGCCCGAAGCACCATGCCGCGCGGGCGGGGCGGTACACTGCGCGGATTGAACTCTGCGGAGGGCTGCGCAATGAACAAAACCGTCGGACAAACGGAGCACCGGCAGCACTATCCCGGACCGGGCCCGCAGGGGGTCGACCGCCGGTCGGCGATCCGGGCCGGCGCGATCGGCCTGGCCGCCGTCTCGGTCGTCGGAACCTGGCCCGCGGCCCGGGCCGCTGTTTGGATGACCGACCCGCCCGCGCCCCTGTTCACGATCTCCCTGGCCCAGTGGTCGCTGCACCGCATGCTCGAATCCGGTGGCCTCGATCACCTCGATTTTCCCAGGACCGCCAAGAAGGACTTTGGCATCGATGCCGTCGAGTACGTCAACTCCTTCTTCAAGGAGAACGCACGGAAGGAGTACATCGCGGAGCTAAGGAAGCGGTGCGATGACCTGGGCGTCACCTCCGTGCTAATCATGTGCGATGGCGAGGGCGCGCTGGGCGATCCGGTCGAAGTCAAGCGGGCCCGGGCCGTCGAGAATCACCACAAGTGGGTCGAGGTCGCCAAGGCCCTGGGCTGCCACTCCATCCGCGTCAATGCCCAGAGCGAAGGGACGTTCGAGGAGCAGCAGAAACTCGCCGCCGATGGGCTCCACCGCCTCTGCGAGTTCGCTGATCCCCACAACATCAATGTCATCGTCGAGAACCACGGCGGGCTCTCCTCGCACGGGGACTGGCTCGCCGGCGTCATGAAACTGACGGGCCATCCGCGCGTCGGCACGCTTCCCGACTTCGGGAACTTCTACGAGTACGACCGCTACAAGGGCATCGAGGAGATGATGCCCTACGCCAAGGGCGTCAGCGCCAAGTCGCACGACTTCGACACCGCCGGCAACGAAACCCGCACCGACTACCGCCGCATGCTCAAGATCGTCCTCGCCGCCGGGTACCACGGCCGTATCGGTATCGAGTACGAGGGCGATGCCGTGCCGGAAACCGACGGCATCCGGGCCACCAAGGCCCTGCTGGAACGGGTCCGGGCCGAGATCGCCGGCTCCTGACTGTGGTACGCTGCGGACATGATCAAGTCCGTCTTTCTGCTCGCCTCCATCGGCATGTCCTGGGTCGGCGCTGCGGGCCAGGTCGCGTCCCCGCCCTCGCACCTGCGCTGCGAGTACCTCACGAACCCGCTGGGCATCGATACCCCGCAGCCGCGCCTGTCGTGGGAACTGCAGGATTCGCGCCGCGGGGCCCGGCAGACCGCCTACGAGATCCAGGTCGCCGCCGACGCCGCTGCGCTCGAGAGCGGTGGGCGGGTCATCTGGCAGAGCGAAAAGGTCGCCTCCGCCAGCACGATGCACATCGAATACGCCGGGCCCGCGCTCGAGTCCGGCCGGGCCTACTGGTGGCGCGTCCGCACCTGGGATGCCGCCGGCGCCGAAACCGGCTGGAGCCGTCCGGCGATGTGGAGCACGGGCCTGCTCAAGCCCGAGGACTGGAAAGCCTCCTGGATCGGCGTTCCCGGCGAGCGCACCCCCGCTGTCAGCGGCAACAACGGGTACCACAGCGAAGTCGCCGAGCGACCGGATGACACACGCTGGATCGCCATCGACCTCGGCAAGACCCAGAACTTCGACCTCATCCGGCTCTGCCCGGCCCGCCCGCACGACTGGAAGCAGGATGCTCCCGGCTTCCTGTTCCCGCTCCGCTATGTCATCGAGACCTCGCCCGATGGGGCCAACTGGTCGGCCCTGATCGCGGACCGGTCCGGTGCCGATCAGCCCAACCCCGGCGCGGCCCCGGTCGAGATCGCGGTCGAAAACGCTTCATCGCGGTTTGTCCGACTGCGCACCGTGCGTCTGGCGGCCCGCACGCCACCGAACCAGGATGGCTACGGCATCGCGCTCGCCGAGTTCCAGGTTCTGTCAGAGGGCAAGAATATCGCCGAGGGTCGTGCGGCGACCGCATCCGACTCGATCGAGCACAACGACTGGTCCGTCAAGGCGCTGACCGACGGCGTGACCGAATCCCGCGGCCCGCGCCCCGCTGTCCGCGGACCCTCGCCAACGCTGCGCAAGACGTTCTCTATCGCCGGGCCCGTCAAGCGGGCCACGCTCTACGCCACAGCACTGGGCCTGTACGAGGCCCGGCTCAACGGCGAGCGCGTGGGCGACGCCGTGCTCGCCCCCGAATGGACGGACTACGCCAAGCGCGTCCAGGTGCAGACCTACGACGTCACGCCGCTCATCCATCCCGGCGAGAACGCCATCGCCGCCATCCTCGCCGATGGCTGGTTCGCCGGAAAGGTCGGGCTCTTCTCGCGCGAGATCTACGGCACGCAGCTCGCTCTCCGGGCCCAGCTCGAAGTCGAGCTCGCCGATGGCTCCCGCACGACCATCGCCACCGATGGCTCGTGGGCCGGCACTTCGGAGGGGCCGTGGCGCGCCACCGACATTCTCGACGGCGTGACCTATGACGCCCGCCACGATCTGAAGGGGTTCGATCGGCCCGGCGACTGCCCCGGCGCGTGGTCCCCCGTCCAGGTGCTCAATGACCCCAGGGTCGAGCTCGTCGCCCAGATGAACGAGCCGATCCGCATCGTCAGCGAGCGACGGGCCGAGTCCATCGCCGAGCCGATGCCCGGCGTCTTCGTCGTCGATCTCGGACAGAACCTGACCGGCTGGGTCAAGCTCAAGACGCGCGGGCCTGCCGGCACCACCATCACGCTCCGCTACGCCGAAGCCCTCAATCCCGACGGCACCGTCTACACCACCAACCTCCGCGGCGCCAAGCAGACCGACACCTTCATCCTCGCCGGCGGCCGGGCCGCCGAAGTCTTCACCCCCGCCTTCACATACCACGGCTTCCGCTACGTGCAGATCACGGGCCTCGCCGAGCGGCCCACGCAGGACTCGGTCGTGGGTCAGGTCGTCTATTCCGACCTCCCCGTCGCCGGCCGGTTCGAGTGCAGCGATCCCATGCTCAACAAGCTCATGAGCAACATCATCTGGACACAGATGATGAACATGCAGAGCACACCCACCGACTGCCCGCAGCGCGATGAGCGCCTCGGCTGGATGGGCGATGCCCAGGTCTTCGCCCAGGCCGCCTGCTTCAACCGCGGCATGGCGCCCTTCTTCACCAAGTGGCTCCGCGATGTCCGCGATGCCCAGCACCAGGATGGACGCTTCCCCGACTTCGCGCCCAACCCCGCGGCCAGATCCGGCAAGTTCGTGGGTGTCCCCGCGTGGGGCGATGCCGGCACGATCGTCCCGTGGCGCATCTTCCAGAACTACGCCGACACGACCCTCCTGGCCCGGCATTTCGACGCCGCGCGGGCCTGGGTCGAGTACATCCACAGACAGAACCCCGACCTCGTCTGGCGCACGGGCCGGGGCAACGACTACAACGACTGGCTCAACGCCGACACCCTCAAGATCGAGAACTGGCCCGCCAAGGGCGGCGAAATCCCCCGCGAGGTCTTCGCCACCGCCTTCTTCTTCCACTCCACCGACCTCGTCGCCCGCATGGCCCGCGCGCTGGGCCGGGACTCCGAGGCCGCAACCTACTCCGACCTCGCCGCGCAGATCCGCGAGGTCTTCCGCCGCGACTTCATCACCCCCGATGGCCGCATGCCGGGCGACACCCAGGCGGGCTACGCCCTCGCCCTCGAGTTCAACCTCTGCCCCGATGAGCTGCGCGGGCGGATGATCGAGCACCTCGTGGAGGGCATCGCCCGCTATAGCGGCCACCCCTCCACCGGCTTCATCTCCACGATGCCCATGATGCGCCAGCTCGCCGAGGCGGGCCACGCCGACCTCGCGTACAAACTCCTCCTCAACCGCACCATCCCCAGCTGGGGCTACATGATCGACCAGGGCGCCACCACCATCTGGGAGCGCTGGGATGGCTACGTCGCGGGCCGCGGCTTCCAGGACCCCGGCATGAACTCCCTCGCCCACTACTCGATCGGCGCGGTCGGCGAGTGGATGTACCGCTTCATCCTCGGGATCAACCCCGACGACGATCACCCCGGCTACAAGCGCTTCACCATCCGCCCGACGCCGGGCGGCGGCCTCAGCTGGGCCAGGGGGAGCTACGCCTCCATGCACGGGCCGATCACGGTCGACTGGAAGCACAGCGCCGGGCGCTTCACGCTCCTGGCGTCGGTCCCGCCCAACACCACCGCGACCATCATCATACCGGCCAAGAATGCGGCATCCGTCTCCGAGAGCGGGGTGCCCGTGGAGCGTTCGCCGGGCCTGAAGATCAAGCCGGCGCGCAGCGGCTTCGCGGCGTTCGAGGTCGGCGCGGGGTCGTACATGTTCGACAGCACGCCGTGACCGGCTCGCCTAGGTTCTGTTTGACGGATGCCTTTAGGTGGCCCGGCTCTCCGAGCCGGGCATGGGAACACCGATGGAAATGCACGGTTCGGAGAACCGTGCCACCCCGGAATCGATCCGTCAAACACGACCTAG
>JADLFW010000016.1 GCA_020849615.1 Phycisphaerales bacterium | reverse complement strand
CAACACCCTCCTCGGACTCCTCTTCACCCCCGTCCTCTACGTCGTCATCCAGCACTCCACCGAAAAAATCCTCGGCCCCAAACCCCACCCCAACCCCCACCCCACACCCACACCCACCCACTGAAACCGCGCCGCCGGCGGAAGCGCCCGGTAACTCCACCCCGCGGATCGCACGCCGTTCGCGGGGAACCCTCCCCGTTCAGCGCTCACCCGCCGCCGCCCAGCCTCCCGCGTTCGATCACGACTCGCCGCTCGCCTCCCCGCGCGCGGTTCGAGTCGCTTTCCCTCTTGGACACGCCGCGACCCGACGCTCCAATACTGCGGTTTGGCCCGTGCCCGCGCACGCAAGGATGTACCAAGCCGAAAGGAGCAGCGATGAACATCTCCCTCTGGAACAAGCGTGACCCCCTGACGGGCGAACTGGCCCGCCTGCGCGATGAAGTCGACCGCACCTTCGACCGCTTCTTCAAGGATCCCGGACTGCTCGGCGGCCGGGCCATCGACCCGCTGGGCCTGCGCGCCGAGACCTGGGTCCCGCCGCTGGATGTGAGCGAGACCGATTCCGAGGTCACCATCCGGGCCGAAGTCCCCGGCGTCCCGACCAAGGATCTCGACATCACCGTCTCCGGTCACACGCTCAACATCGCCGGCAAGAAGGAAGAGCACGAAGAGAAGCAGACCGGCAACGTCTACCGCTCTGAGCGCCGCTTCGGCTCCTTCTTCCGCTCGATCGACCTCCCCGACACCGTCGACACCGACAGAATCACCGCCGAATCGGACAACGGCATCGTCACCCTCCACGCCGCCAAGAAGCCCGGCGCCAAGCCCCGGCACGTCGATATCAAGCCCATGAACGCGCCGAGCCGCAAGGTCCCCGTCACCACCTGAACCTCTCACCGTCCGGCCCGGCTCACCATGTGTCCGCCGGGCCGGTCAGACACGTGCCCCGGCCCTCGCCGGGGCACGCTTCGATGTCCCCTCCCCGCGGCATGACCCGCCAACGATTCTGACGCCGGGCCCGCGCGCCCCGACCCGCGTTCCTCCCCACGCGCCGGGCTCAGGAGAACGCCCATGGCCGTTCACACCCCACCGCCCTTCCTCGAAGTCTCCATCCCGGCCGAGGGGATCACTCTCCCGGGCCGGCTCGATGTGCCCGCCCCATCCGCGGGGCTCGTCCTCTTCGCTCACGGCAGCGGCAGCAGCCGGCTCAGCCCGCGCAATATCGCCGTCGCGACCGCGCTCAACGACGCCGGGCTCGCCACGCTCCTCTTCGACCTGCTCACGACCGCCGAGGCCCGCGACCGCGACAACGTCTTCGATGTCGAGCACCTCGCCCGCCGCCTCCTCGCCGCCGTCCGCTGGGCCGCTTCGTACCCCGCGGCGATGGACCTTCCTGTCGGCGTCTTCGGCGCCAGCACGGGCGCGGCCGCGGCACTCATCGCCGCCGCCCAGGAGCCCGCCATCCGCGCCGTCGTGTCACGCGGAGGCCGGCCCGACCTCGCCTCGCCGTGCCTCGAACGCGTCACCGCCCCCACGCTGCTCATCGTCGGCGGTGATGATGAACCCGTGCTGCACCTCAACGAGGTGGCCTTCGGACAACTCGCGGGGATCAAGCAGCTCTCCATCATCTCCGGCGCCACCCACCTTTTCGAGGAACCCGGCACCCTCCTCCAGGCCGCTTCGCTCGCCTCCGCCTGGTTCTGCCGGTACCTCCGCCCGGACAGCCCCACATGAGCACCATCCGATTCTCCGACCGCGAGCAAGCGGGCCGCCAGCTCGCGGACCTGCTGAAACACGCGCCCCTCCGCCGGCCGCTCGTCCTGGCCATCCCCAGGGGCGGCATCGAAGTGGGGGCGCCGCTCGCCGAAGAACTCGGCGCTGAACTCGATGTCATCCTCTCCCGCAAGCTCCGCGCGCCCACGCAGCCCGAACTCGCCATCGGGGCCGTCTCCGAGACCGGTGAACTCTTCATCGATGATCCGCTCGCGGCGGCCACCCGGGCCGGACGCGAATACCTCACCGCCGAGCGGGACTATCAACTCGCCGAGATCCGCCGCCGCGCGGGCGTGTTCCGCGCGGTCCGCCCTCCCGCCGAAATCACGGGCCGGTCCGTGATCATCACCGACGACGGCATCGCCACCGGCTCGACGATGATCGCCGCGATCGCCACCGTCCGGGCCCGGCGCCCCCATGAACTCATCGTCGCCGTGCCCGTCGCTCCCGCCGACCGCCTCGACGCCATCCGCCCGCGCTGCGACCGCCTCGTCTGCCCCCTCGTGCCCGCGCACTTCTTCGCCATCGGTCAGTTCTACCACGACTTCGACCAGGTCCCCGATGATCGCGTCATCGAGCTGCTCCAGCGCTCGCTCCGCCCGGCGCCCGGGCCGGCGACGGGCGATCCGGCGCTCTAGGTTCTGTTTGACGGATGCCTTTGGGTGGCCCGGCTCTCCGAGCCGGGCATGGGAACACCGAAGGAAATGCACGGTTCGGAGAACCGTGCCACCCCGGAATCGATCCATCAAACACGACTTAGCCTCTGCGGTCGAAGGCGACCTGATTCCGGCGGCGCGGTGTGCATCGCACAACGCCGCGAATCACCCGCTTGTCTGCAAGGTCGCGCTGAACGCCACGCATTCTGGTGTCGGCCGATCCCCAACCCCAGCCCATCAGGAGATTGCGTATGAAGCTTGCCAGCGTCGGTATCGCTCTGTCCCTGCTCGCCGCATCGGGCGCCTCCGCCCAGGTCACCAACGGCGGATTCGATGTCGGTTTCGTCGCCTCCAGCGGCCAGGCCGAAGTCCCCGCCCCCTGGACCAGCACCGGGCCCGGCAACCCGTTCATCTCGTTCGACACCTGGGATGACTCCGGCGCCAACGGCCTCATCCCATCCTTCGCCGGCGTCTTCACCGGCGTGACCGCGCACAGCGGTCACCGCTGGGCCGGCGGCTGGGACTTCGAGAACATGTCCCAGCAGCTCTCCTCGACCCTCATCCCAGGCCAGCAGTACACCGTCTCCGCCTGGGTCCACACCGCCGACACGACTTTCGGTTACGCCGTCGGCGGCTGGCAGTTTGGTCTCGGCGCAACGGCCTCTTCCACCCCCGCCATCTTCGCCGTCTTCCCCGCAACTGCCACGTGGTCCGCGGGCTGGGTCTTCCAGAGCGCCACCTTCACCGCGCCCGCCACCTCCGCGAGCACCCCGTACTTCTTCCCCCAGGTCTACAAGCCCGGCTCCCTCAGCGTCTACATGGGCATCGACGATGTCCAGATCCGCGCGGTGCCGGGCCCGGGCCCCGCCGCCCTCATCGCCGCCGGCACGATCGCCGCCATCCGCCGCCGCTCGTCCCTCGCCTGATCCCGCCACCACCAGCGTCCGAGTTCATTCTCGCTTGTCCCACTCACGTCAGATCCATCCAAGGAGCATCACATGAAGACCCGCAACGCCTCGACGATCATCGGCCTCTCCACCCTCGCCCTCCTCGGCGCCGCCTCGCCCGCCGCTTCCGCCGCCATCACCGGCGTCACCGGCGCAACCACCTTCCTGGGTTCTCCGCCCGTCAGCTGCACTCCCGGGAGCCTCGGCGGCATCAATGCCTTCGCCTGGGATGAGCTGCAGGGCGTCTCCCTCTCCATCGTCGCCGACATGACCAACAACCCCGGCGTCAGCACCTCCCCCGTGCCGGGCCTCCTCTCCGGCCCGCTCGACAGCCACTTCATCCACTTCGATGGCATCGCCGGCATCCCCGGCGCCTCCGGCTCCGTCACCTTCAACGGCCAGATCGTCGGCTGCATGATCACCGCCAACGGCCTCGACATCACCGACGGGCCGGCCGGCGCTTCCGGCACCGTGTACCCCACCCTCTTCCCCTTCCGCGGCCTCGCCACCAGCATCCCTTCCATCATCTCCATCAGCGCCAACACGCTCACCTTCAACCTCAACGCCCTCTCCCCCATCAACGAAGTCGCCCAGGTCCGCGTCTTCACCCGCGTCCCCGCCCCGGGCGCCGCCACCGCCGGGCTCAGCCTCGCCGGGCTTACCGCGCTCCGGCGCCGCCGCCCCGCGGGCTCCGCCCGCTGATCCCGGGCCTTCCATCACCATTCGTTCCGGCCGGGCCCGAGCTTCACCGCGGCCCGGCCTTCTCGCTACCCCTGGCTAGCGGTCCAGCATCTCCCGCACCGCCCGCGTCAGCGTTGTCGGCGTGTACGGCTTGGACAGAAACGCGCTCCGCGCAGGGCCCGCGACCCCCGGCAGCGCCATGTCCTCCGCATACCCCGATGTGAACAGCACCCGCAGCCGCGGGTGCGCGCTCAGGAGTGACGCCGCCAGCTCCGGGCCGCTCCGCCGTCTCCTCGCTCGCCGATCCAGCTCGGTCAGCAGCCTCCCGTTCTCCAGCGCCGTCGCCGCCGCATCCGCCAGCGACTTACCCGGGCTCATCACGCCGCGGCGGTCCGGGACGCCCGCGAAACACGGGCCCGGATCCGTCCGCCGTCGCTGCTATCCCGGCGGCTTTCCTGCTCGGCCCGCCCGGGCCCGCGGGCTACCATCGTCTCCCTCAAAACCTACCCGGAGATGGGAAGCATGAAAAAGGTGCTGGTGCTCGGCGGCGGCAAGGTCGGCAAGTCGGTCGCGGAACTCCTCCTGGCCTGCGGGCACGGCGAATACGCCGTCACCCTCGCCGACCGCGAGCCCGCCAACCTCCGCGAGGCCGAGGCCAACATCTCCCGCCTCCGCTCTACCGTCCGCCACCGCACCGAGTTCGCCACCCTCGCCCTTGACGCCAGCGACAAGGCCAAGGTCCGCGATGCCGTCAAGGCCATCGGCGCCGGCGGCTACATCGTCTGCATGCTCCCCTTCGACCTCGTCCTCGGCGTCGCCGAACTCGCCAACGAGTTCGGCGTCCACTACTTCGACGTCACCGAGGATGTCGAGACCACCGACGCCGTCAAGAAGATCGCCGACGACGGCCGGGCCAAGGTCGCGCTCGTCCCCCAGTGCGGCCTCGCCCCCGGCTACATCGCCATCGCCGGCTACGAGATCGCCCGCCGCTTCACCGAGATCCACGAGCTCACCCTCCGCGTCGGCGCCCTCCCCCAGTTCCCCACCAACGCCCTCCACTACAACGTCACCTGGTCCACCGCCGGCGTCGTCAACGAGTACTGCGAGGCCTGCAACGTCATGCTCGACGGCCACCGCACCCGCCTCCCCGCCCTCGAAGGCCTCGAGAACTTCTCCTTCGAAGGCGTCGAGTACGAGGCCTTCTACACCTCCGGCGGCGTCGGCACCCTCATCGACACCCTCATCGCCGAGAAGAAGACCGCCGCCGAGAGCCGCATCGCCTACAAGACCATCCGCTACCCGGGCCACCGCGACCTCATGAAGTTCCTCCTCCAGGACCTCCGCCTCGGCGTCGAGCACGCCAAACCCAGCATCAACGACCGCGTCTTCGACCGCCGCCTCGCCATCGACCTCCTCGACCACGCCATCGCCCGCACCCTCCAGGATGTCGTCATCGTCTTCATCAACTGCATCGGCATGAAGAACGACGGCCACGCCGTCCGCCGCGAGCAGATCAACTTCAAGCGCGCCATCCACGCCACCTCCATGTTCGGCCGCGTCTGGCCCGCCATCGAGCTCACCACCGCCGCCGGCGTCTGCGCCATGGTCGACCTCCACCGCCTCGGCCAGCTCCCCCAGACCGGCTTCGTCCGCCAGGAAGACTGCGCCCTCGCCCAGTTCAACAAGTCCGTCTTCGGGCTTGCCTACGAAGCGCCGGGCCAGATCGAAGGCGTCGTCCTCGGCCGCGCCTGATCCCTTCCGTCATCGCCGGGCCACGCTCCCAGGGCGGGAAAACCACCCTCATTTCGCCGCCGCGCGACCCTTCCAGCACCCCGGCGCGCGGGACTGCGCCGCCCCGCCGCTATGAACTCCTGTCCGCACGCTTCGGCCCGCCTCCGCGCGGGCCACGCAGGAGCTCCGCCATGCCATCCGCATTCCTCCTCCGCGCCGCCATTCTCCCCGTCGCCCTCCTCTGCGCCTCCGCCCCCGCTCAGTGCGATCGCGGGTGGCTCCCCGCCGCCGAATTCCCCGGCGTCGATGGCGAAGTCGATGCCATCTCCGCCTGGGACCCCGACGGGCCCGGGCCGCTCCCCGCCCTCATCGTCATCGGCGGATCATTCACATCAGCCGGCGGTATCCCCGCGGCCAACATCGCGGCCTGGGATGGCTCGCAGTGGCATGCCCTCGGCGCCGGTGTCAACGACTACGTCCTCGCCCTCACCCCGCTCCCCTCCGGCGACCTCATCGCCGCGGGCTGGTTCACGGCCGCCGGCGGCGCACCCGCCAGCCGCATCGCGCGCTGGGATGGCGCTGCATGGCACCCCCTCGGGCCGGGCCTGAACCAGGGGGTCTACGCGCTCGCTCTGCTTCCCTCCGGCGACCTCATCGCCGGCGGCGCATTCACCGCCGCCGGGCCGACCACCACCCGCTGCATCGCCCGCTGGTCCACTTCCGCCGCCACGTGGTCCGCGGTCGGCGCTGGATTCAACGATGTCGTCTTCGCCCTCGCCGCCGGGCCTTCCGGCGAACTCTTCGCCGGCGGCTGGTTCACGCTCTCCGGCGGTGGAGGGGTCCGTTCAATCGCCCGCTGGACCGGCTCCGCATGGGCCCCGCTCGGCTCCGGCATCACCAGCGGCGGCGTCTTCTCCCTCGCCCTCGCGCCGGGCGGTGACCTCATCGTCGGCGGCGACTTCCTCTCCGCGGGCGGCATCGCCGCCAACCACATCGCCCGCTGGACACCCGCCTCCTCCGCCTGGTCCGCGCTCGGGCCCGGCATCGGCGACCAGCCCGATGACATCGTCTACTCCCTCACCTCCCGCCCCGATGGCTCCATCGTTGCCGCCGGCATTCTGGCCGACGACCTCGACACCGGCCTCGACAACATCGCCTCCTGGGATGGCGCCCGCTGGTCCTCCCTTGATTCGGGCATCACCGGCCTCGCTGTCTTCTCCGCCGCCAACCTCCCGGGCGGTGACCTCGCCGCCGGCGGCATCTTCAGTCAGGCCGGGCTTCAGCCAGTCTCCTCTCTCGCCCGCTGGCATCCCTCCCTCACACTCTGTCCGGCCGACCTCAACTGCGATGGCATGGTCGATTTCTCCGATTACCTCGAGTTCCTCAACCTCTACGACGCGGCCGACCCCCGGGCTGATTTCAATCACGATGGGCTCGTCGACTTCTCCGACTACCTCGAGTTCCTGAACCTCTACGACGCAGGCTGCTGATATTCCGGGACTTGCGAGATCGGCCCGCGCGACGCGATCGCGCGAATTCCCCGTGCTATCTGTGTGCGAAACGGAATGAACTCCCACTCATCGGAAGTTCACTCGGATCTCAGCGCGCCGTGAGAGGCTCCGCTCCTGTCTCATTTGACCGGGCCCACCCGGGGCCCGGCCCCACATGGAGGATTCTTCACATGACCGACACCGACCTCTTTCGAATGCTCGCCGCGGGCGACCGTTCCGCGTTTGACCTCGTGCATCAGCGCTTCTCAGGACTCGTCGCTCGCCAGGTTCACCGCGCCATCGGGCACCGTGGTGATATCGATGATGCCTGCCAGAACGCCTGGGTGCTCATCTGGCGCACCGCTCACCGCTTTGATCCCACCCGCGGCTCCGCCGCCGCATGGATCTCCATGCTCGCCCGCCGCGCTGCCATCGATTCCCTCCGCGCCCGCCCCCGCTGGGTCCTCGCCTCCACCATGAGCGAAGACGGCGGGCCCGATGCCTACGCGCCACCCACACCCGCAAAGTCGGGCGGCGAATCCACCGAAACCTCATCCTCGCTCCGCCGCGCCTTCGACCGCCTCCCCCAGGCCCAGCAGACCGTGCTCTCCCTCGCCTGCTCCCACGGCCTGTCAGCCCGTCAGATCGCCGAGGCCCAGGGCCTCCCGCTTCATCTGGTGCATCGCCTGACCGCCCGCGGCCTCCACCGCCTGCGCGGCATGATCGATGCCGCCACCATCGCCGCCGCTTGATCCATCGATTCACATCAGGACGAAGCGCGAGGCTTGAACAACGACCGCAATACTCCTCGCTGCCCGTCTTCGCCCGCACCTTCAGCCCTTACACGGGCCTCGCGCGGCTCGGGACACTCCCCGAGCCGCGTGCTTTCCTGCCCGCGCCGCACACACCTCATCTACCAGCCCACCCTGTCACCCACGCTCATCCCGCGCCCCGCTGCATCCCCCTGACGTGCCGCGCGGGCCGCGGAGCGATGCGCGCTCCTCCTCCTCACCTCCCCCAACCTCGGCGGGCCGACCCGCCCGCCAAACTCTCTCTTCTTCCCTCCCGAACTCGCTCTTGAGAAAACCGCCGGCGAAGCGGCCCGGGCCATCGAATCCCCACCGGCCCGCCTGTAGCGATCTGCGCCGTGGACATCCGCCCGGTCCCTCCCCGAGCCTCTCCCGTGTCCGCTCCCGAACCCGCTTTCGAAATCAGTCGGGCCGCCCGCGCTGCAGCAGTTTGATCGCATGACGTTAGGGTAATATCCAAACGAAAACCAATCAAGTCATCTTTCGCTGATTTTTCGGAGATCTCTCTTTTACCCCCTTCGATGGCGCGGGCTATTCACGGCTCTGCAAGCCCTCACCCCGCCGGGCCGGGCCCGCCACGCGCCCGAGTATCATCGAAACCCCTCCTCACCCCTCAGGAACACGCATCGATGGCGAGGCTCCACGAGTACCAGGGCAAGGCCATCCTCTCCCAACACGGATTGCCCATCCCCCGCGGCAGCACCGCCTCCTCCCCTGATGAAGCCGCCGCGGCCGCCCGCGCCATCGCCGGGCCGAGCGTCCTCAAGATCCAGGCCTGGACCACCGGCCGCGCTGCGCTCGGCGGCGTCGCCTTCGCCGACTCCCCCCAGCAAGCCTCCGAGCACGCCAAACGCCTCCTGGCCATCACCGTCGGCAACTTCCCCGTCACCCACATCCTCGTCGAGGAAAAGCTCGCGATCGCCCATGAGCTCTTCGTCTCTCTCTCAATTGATGACCGGGCCCGCGCCCCGGTCATCCTCCTCGCCCTCGCCGGCGGCACCGGAATCGAAGACCGCGCCGCCGCCGTCCACCGCCTGCCCTGCGACCTCCAGCGCGGGCCAGACCCCGAGACGCTCCGCAGCCTGATCGCCGCCTCGACCCTTCCCCGGCCCGCGCACGCGGCGATCGAGAGCGCTGTGCAGACCATCTTCAACGTGGCCCGGGCCATCGAGGCCCGCTCCGTCGAGATCAACCCGCTCGTCATCACGACAGACAACCGCATCATCGCGGCCGACTGCCGCATGACCGTCGATGACTACGCCGTCTTCCGCCACCCCGAGCTGGGCATCGATATCGCCCGCGAACTCGATCACCCGCCCACCGAGCTCGAGCGCATCGCCTACCAGATCGAGCAGGATGACCACCGCGGCACCTTCTACTTCGCCCAGATGAACACCGAAGCGGCCCGCCTCTCCGAGCGAGGCTCTTCCGAGGTGGCCCGCCTCTCCGAGGCGGGCTCTTCCTCCGCCTCCCGCGGCCTCATCGGCTTCCACGGCGCGGGCGGCGGCGGTTCCATGATGTCCATGGATGCCATCACCGCCCAGGGCTTCACCATCGCCAACTTCTGCGACACCTCCGGCAACCCCTCCCCCGCAAAGGTCTACCGCGCCGCCCGGATCATCCTCTCGCAGCCGGGCCTCATCGGCTACTTCGGCTCCGGCTCCGGCGTCGCCAACCAGGAGCAGTTCTGGTCCGCCTACGGACTCGCCAAGGCCTTCTGGGAACTCAACCTCGATATCCCCGCCGTCATCCGTCTCGGTGGCAACACCGAAGACCGGGCCGTCGACATCCTCCAGTCCGCCTGCAAAGACCTCCCCGCCAAGGTCGAGTGCTACAGGAAGACCGACACGCCCGCCGCCATCGCCGCCCGCTTCGCCATGCTCGTCGAAGAGCGTGCGCGCAGCGATTCCGAGCCGAACCGCGAGCGTGAGCGAGCGGGCCGCAACCCCGCGCCCCCGCTCCGCGACCGTCAGGGAGCGGCCGCAGGCTCCTCCGCTCAACCCGCGTGGCGCCCCCGCCCCCCGCGCCGCCCTCCCTTCGTCGGCGCTCCATCCTCCCTCTCCTTCCCCGTCAAGCAGGGCCGCGTCTGGATCGACCCCGCCGCCTGGATCTCCCGCGCCCCCGCCATCATCGCCCGATCGAACGGTCTCCTCAAGGATGACCGCGGCAAGCCCGCCCTCACCATCACTCCCGATGCCTTCCTCATGAAGGACTCCGACATGATCGCCTGCGAGGTCGAGTGCCGCCGCGATGGTGTCGATGGTCTCTTCGTCGAACTCGAAATCCCGGGCCTCGACAGCACACAACCGCACAGCACACATCACACATGAAGTCGGAAGGAAGGTCAGCATGGGGCGGCTGGGAGCGTTGACGCTCGAACGCGTGGAGGCGTTCGGGGATCGGGTGCTGGATGAGGCCGAGGCGCTGCAGAAGCAGCGGCGATTCGGCCGCGTGATCGATCAACTGGCCGGATGCGGGACATCGTCGGGCGCGAACGTCTACGAGGCCGATGAGGCGATGACCCGCAAGGACTTCGCCAAGTCTCTCGGCATCGTGGTGAAGGAACTCAACGAAACCAAGTACTGGCTCCGGCTCGTGTCTCGACGCGGCTGGATAAAACCGAGCCTGTTGTTGCCTCTGATTCAGGAGTGTGAAGAACTCAAGTCCGTTTTCGGCAGCATGATCGTCCGTACCCGCGCCAAATCAATCTAGACCATTCCGGCTGTGTGCTGTGAGCCTTCCCCATGTCCATCCTCCTCTCCAAATCCTCCCGAGTCCTCGTCCAGGGCATCACGGGCCGCGAGGGCCAGGCCCGCACCCGCCTCATGCTGGACTACGGCACCACCGTCATCGGCGGTGTCACCCCCGGCAAGGGCGGCACGGAAGTCCTCGGCCTTCCCGTCTTCAACTCCTGCGCCGATGCGGCCCGCGCCCTCGGGCCCATCGACATCTCCGTCCTCTTCGTCCCGGCCCCCGCCATGAAGGATGCCGCCCTTGACGCCATCAACGCCGGCGTCAAGCTCTCCGTTCTCGTCGCCGACCGCGTACCGGTCTGGGATGCCATGGCCATCGCCGCCGCCGCGAAAGAAAAGGGCGCCGCGTTCCTCGGCCCCAACACCCTCGGCCTCGCCTCGCCGGGCCAGGCCGTCGTCGGCATGATCGGCGGCCGCGCTGAATCCGCCCGCGAATGGTTCAAACCCCCGCTCCCCGGCGGCGCGGGCGTCGGCATCATCTCCCGCTCCGGCGGCATGTCCTCCTCCACCGCCTACTACCTCGGTCAGGCCGGCATCCGCATCTCCTCCATCATCCACATCGGCGGGGACGCCGTGCTGGGCCTGCGCATCCCCGACATCGCCCTCCTCTTCGAGCAGGACCCCGCCACCGATGCCATCATCATCTTCGGTGAGATCGGCGGCTCCCAGGAAGAAGAGCTCGCCGACCTCATCCGCGCGGGTCGCATCACCAAACCCGTCGCCGCCTACATCGGCGGAAAAGCCGCCAAGGCCGGCACACGCTTCTCCCACGCCGGCGCCATCATCGAAGGCAACAAGGGCACCCACGCCGGCAAGGTCGCCGCCCTCCGCGAGGCCGGCGCCACCGTCGCCGATGCCTTCGGCGATCTCCCCGCCGCCGTCGTCAGCATCCTCCGGGCCAAGGGCTCCAGCGCCCTCATGACCGAAGCCGAACGCCGGGCCGTCTGGACCACCGCCGTCACCAAGATCGAGCCCAACAAGGTCGCCGTCCGCGGCCACGACATCGCCTCGCTCATGGGCAAGGTCTCCTTCGGCGCGGCCGTCTACCTCATCCTCACGGGCCGGCTTCCCGATGAGAAGGTCGGCCGACTCATGGATGCCATCCTCGTCTCCTCCATCGACCACGGCGCCACCCCGCCCTCGTGCCTCGCGGCCCGCACCGTCGCCTCCACCGGCGCTTCGCTCTCTCAGTCCGTCGCCGCGGGCATCATGTCCATCAACCGCCACCACGGCGGCGCAATCGAAGACTGCGCGCGATACCTGGGGTCAATCATCGAGAGGGCCGCGTCGGGTGCCGTGGCGGATGCGTCCTCGCGTCCGCCACGCGCTTCAGCCCTCGACACCATCGCCGCCGAGGAAGTCGCCCGCATCAAGTCCACCGGCGACCGCATCTCCGGCTTCGGCCACCGCATCCACACCAAGGACCCCCGCACGGCCCGGCTCTTCGAACTCGCCGTTCAAGCGGGGCTGTTCGATCCCGCGCAGCCGAATGCCGAATGCCGGATGCCGGATGCCGCCGCCTCCCACATCGCCGCGGCCCGCGCCATCGAACGCGCCTTCGCCGACATCGGCAAGCCCCTCCCCATCAACGTCGATGGCGCCATCGGCGCCATCCTCGCCGATCTCGGCCTCGACCCCAAAGTCTTCAACGGCATCTTCATGATCGCCCGCACGCCGGGCCTCGTCGCCCACGTCGTCGAGGAGCAGACCCGCGAAAAGCCGATGCGCCGCATCGATCCCGTCAATCACGCCTACGACGGGCCGAGCGGAAACTGAGCGAGCTCCGACGAGCTCTCCACCCCCGAATCCCCAACCTCAACACATCGCCCCCACCAGCACCGCCGCCGCCGCCCGGGCCGACTTCGCCTGGTCCACCTGCCCGCGCTCCTGGCGCGACAGAATCGCTCCCGTCAGCACCAGCATCAACTGGCTGGCCAGCGCTTCCGGATCCTTGGCGCCCGCCCGCTCGGCCCGACCCCGCAGCTCTTTGAACAGTGTCTGGCCGTGCTTCAGCGCCGCCCGGTGCACCGGGTCGTTGGGCGAGGGGTACTCGCTCGCCGCCTTCATGAACATACACCCGCGGAAATCCGGCGCCCCCAGCCACTCCTCGATCACATCGAAGAACACCAGCATCTCTAGCTTGGCATCCCCATCCGCGCGGGCCCGCATCTCCCGCATGATCTCGTCGGTCTCGGCCCGGTCGCGCTCCTCGAGCACCGCGATCACCAGGTCGTCCTTGCTCTCGAAATGGTTGTAGAACGTCGTCTTGGTGACCCCGACGCGGTCCAGGATCTGGTCCAGCCCCACCGCGTGGAACCCGTGCTGATAGAACAGGTCGTTCGCGGCGGCGATCAGCATTTCCCTCGACGATCCTGCCATGCGGGCGCTCCGGGTCGGCGGATGGGTTGACCTCGAGTCAACCCCGCCTTGACCGACAGTCAAGTGATTCCCCGGAAACTGCGGACATCATAAGCCCGTCATGATCAACGTAAACCCGCACAACCCCGCCGTCCCATCCGCCCGCCCCAGCTCCGACCGGGCCCCGAACGAGGCCGAGCCCCTCCTCCTCCCTTCCTCCTCCGCCGTCTTCGATCTCGCCCGCCGCGATCCCTCCCTCCGGGCCGATGTCTTCCAGTCCGATTGGTCCGCCATCGACCGCGACCGCACCCGTGCCGCCCGCGCGGGCCTGGCCGACCGCATCACCTTCCACCACAAGCTCGCCTTCTTTTGCCCCCTCGTCCGGGCCGCCCTCGCCCGGGCCCGAATTGTCCTCATCGATGATCCCTAGCCCCTCCATCCTGCGCCTCTGACTACAGCGACGCACCCACGTCGCATCCCGGCTCGCAGGTCGCCGGGCCAACGCCGCCGACGCCGTCATCCCCTCCGCGACCGCGCCGGGAGTGACACGCGAAGCGTGATGGGGACGGTCCGCTCCGGCAGACCCCCGACCCCCAAAACCCCACCCCCGACCCCCGAAAGGAACCCCATGACCGCCATCCACACCGCATCCCTGCCCGTCACCAGCTCCAACCCCCTCGCCCGGGCCGCCACCCTCGCCTACGGCCTCACCGCGTACGCCGGCTTCTTCATCTCCATCACCTACGCCATCGGCTTCCTCGGCAACTGGCTCGTCCCCAAGTCCATCGACACCGGCGCAGCCGGGCCCGTCCTCCCGTCCCTGCTCATCAACGCCGCGCTGCTGATGGTCTTCGTCCTCCAGCACACCATCATGGCCCGCCCGGCCTTCAAGCGCTGGTTCACCCGGTTCGTCCCCCGCTCCATCGAGCGCAGCACCTTCGTCCTCGCCGCCAGCGCAGCCCTGGGCCTGATCTTCTGGCAGTGGCGCCCCGCGCCGCAGGTCATCTGGTCAACCGATGTTCCCGCCCTCCGCATCGCGCTCAACGCGGTCTCCATCTCGGGGTGGGCCATCGTCTTCCTCGCCTCCTTCATGGTCAGCCACTTCGACCTCTTCGGCCTCCGCCAGACCTGGCTCCGATTCCGTGACCAGCCCTACCGCCCGGTCGGCTTCCGCCTCGTCGGCCTCTACAAGCTCGTCCGCCACCCCCTCATGCTCGGCTTCATCATCGCCATCTGGGCCACGCCCAGCCTGACCATCGGCCACCTCTTCTTCGCCGTCATGGTCTCCCTCTACATCGCGATGGGGGTCTGGTTCGAGGAGCGCGACCTCGTCGCCGAGCACGGAGAGAACTACCTCAAGTACCGCCGCAGCGTCCGCGCCCTCATCCCGCTGCCGAAGAACACCGGCCTCTGATCAGGCGCCGCCGATGTGGCGGATGCCGTCCGCCGGATCCTCCACGCTCTGCCGAACCGCGAGTGTGAGCGAGCGGGCCACCACCACTCGCGCACCTCGGCGACCGTGAGGGAGCCGGCGATCGCCTCGAGTTGGACCGCGAGACCTCTGTTCAAAACACCCATGCACATCACCTATCCCCACTCCATGAAGGAACCTGACCATGCTCAACCCCCGCGCCACCCGCCGCGCCGCCTGGCTCGGCCTCACGTTCTTCACCGTCAAGGGCCTCGCCTGGCTCGCCCTCGCCGCCGCCGGATTCCACGCCGCCGCCCCGTGACCGGGCCGGAATTCCGCGCGCATGTACCACGCCTGCGCGCAACTTGGCGGTCATGCGCCGCCAGGCCCTTGAATCCGCGCGAAAGACCCGTATGTTCGCCCCCGTGAGCACACCCGGCACAACCCGCCCCCAAGCCGCCGAATCGCAAATCGCCGAGTCGCAAACCGTCGAGTTTCAGACCGCCGACCGCGTGCTTACGGCGATCATCGAGCACGGCTTCAACTTCGTCGAGGCGGCCCGCCACCTGGCGATCCCCGCATCCCAGCTGCTCGCGGCCGCGGGTTCTCCCCGCTTCCGCGAGCAGTTTTCGTTCCTCCGCTCCCTCATCGCCGACACCGCCCAGCTCCACGCTCTCACCACGCTCCAGCGGCTCATCCCGCTCACCCCGCCCGTCGAGCAGCGCCGCATCTGCACCCAGATCCTGCGGGTCAAAACGCCGGTCCGCCGCCCACGCGCCGGACTCTCGCGGTCCCCCCACGCCCAATCCCCCCACGCCCAATCCCCCGACCGCCGATCTTCCGACCCCCGGTCCCCCGACCCCCGCCTCCCTCGATTACCCTACCGCCATGGCCTACTCAACCGCCGACATCGCGAAGCTCTTCCCCAACCTCATGGACATCCGCAGCCCGGGCCTGCGCGACAAGGTCGCCGCCGTCTGGAGCGAGGCCCTCACCACCGGCTGCGGCGGCAAGGGCTGGACCTTCGAGGAGATCCGCGCGATCCCCTTCACGCTGCTCGCCGGCAAGATCGACCTCCGCTTCGTCGAGCACCTCAACTCCTGCTGCAAGCAGTGCATCGCCATCACCAAGGTGCTGGGCGAGGTCTTCGGCCCGCGCATCCCGGTCAACCTCGACCACCTCATCGCCGGCTCGCTCCTCGCCGATGTCGGCAAGATGCTGGAGTTCGACAAGGATGCCTCGGGCAAGGTCATCAAGGGCTTCTACGGCGAGATGCTCCGCCACCCCTTCAGCGGCGTCGCCCTCTGCTACAAGCACGGCCTCCCCCCCGAGGTCATGCACATCATCGCCACCCACAGCCACGAGGGCGATAAGGTCGATCGCACCATCGAATCCTGGATCTTCCACCACGCCGACTTCATCGACTTCGACATCGCCAAGGTGCTGGGCAAGAAGGCGCAGAACGCCGGCTGACATCCCACGGCATCCGCCGGGCCTATGATTGGTTTCCAGTGCCGCCCGCGCGACCTGTCGATTCATCACTGACCCGCGACGTACGCGGGCTCCTCCGGGCGGCCGTTCCATACGAGAATTCATGAAGTTTCAGTCCCTGGGGCTCGCCGAGCCCATCGTCCGGGCCGTGGCCGCAGAGGGGTACACCACCCCGACCCCCATCCAGGCCAAGGCCATCCCGCACATCATCGAAGGCAAGGACCTCCTGGGCTGCGCCCAGACCGGCACCGGCAAAACCGCCGCCTTCGCCCTGCCCATCCTCCACCGCCTGATGGAGAGCGCCCCGCCCGCCGCCGCCAAGGCCGCCGTCGCCGGCGCGCACCACGCCGCCGCGGCCGACCACCACAGGCCCGCGGCCCACCCGCCGCACACCACCCACACCACCCACACCAGTCGCAACAGCCACGCGGGCCACACGGGCCACCGCAGCACGGCCCGGGCCGCGCACCCCGCGCGGGTCCTGGTCCTCTCGCCCACCCGCGAGCTGGCCCTCCAGATCGCCGAGAGCTTCGAGACCTACGGCGCCAACACCAGGCTCAGCCAGACCGTCATCTTCGGCGGCGTCGGGCAGGGCCAGCAGGTCGCGGCCCTGAAGCGCGGTGTCGACATCATCGTCGCCACCCCCGGCCGCCTGCTCGACCTCATGGAGCAGGGCTACGTGAACCTCACGGGGATCGAGATCTTCGTCCTCGATGAGGCCGACCGCATGCTCGACATGGGCTTCATCGCCGACATCCGCAAGATCGTCGCCAAGCTCCCCCACAAGCGCCAGACGCTGATGTTCAGCGCCACCATGCCGCGCGACATCCGCCAGCTCGCCGACACCATCCTCCGCTCGCCGGTCAGCGTCGAGGTCACCCCGGTCTCCTCCACGACCGAGCTGGTGCAGCAGGCCGTGTACATGGTGGACAAGCAGCACAAGCCCGAGCTGCTCGCGCACATCCTCAAGAGCAAGGCCGCCAGGTCGCGCACCCTCGTCTTCACCCGCACCAAGCACGGGGCCGACAAGCTGGTGAAATCGCTGATGAAGGACGGCATCGGCGCCGACGCCATCCACGGCAACAAGCGCCAGAACATCCGCCAGAAGACCCTCGAGAGCTTCCGCACGGGCCGCACGCCAGTGCTGGTCGCGACCGACATCGCCGCCCGGGGCATCGACATCGACGAGATCGAACTCGTCGTCAACTTCGACATCCCCAACATCCCCGAAACCTACGTGCACCGCATCGGCCGCACGGGCCGGGCCGGCGCCACGGGCCGCGCGATCGCTTTCTGCGACCGCGATGAACGGTTCTTCCTCAGGGACATCGAGAAGCTGATCCGCCGGTCGATCCCCGTGCTGGATGATGCGCCCAAGTTCGCGGCCCGGCCCGCCGAGCGCGAGTCGCGCGGCGAGCGGGCGCACGCGGGCCACCGGGGGCAGCCGCACCGCACGGGCGGCTCGGGCCCGGCCAAGCGCCCCGCGCGGGTCGGCGGCGGCGCGGGCAAGCGCCAGGGCGCCCACAGCGCAGCCCGGACTTCGGCGGGGAAGCCCGCGGCGGCCGGGGATCACGCGCTGCGCGAAGCCAAGCCGGCCGCGCGGTCGAGCCACGCGGGCCATTCGGGTCACGCAAGCCATCCGGGCCACGCGGGCCATTCGGGTCACTCGGGCCATACGGGGGGCGGGCACGCCGGCCACAGCGCTCACCCCGCGCACAAGCCGGCCTCCGGCTCATCATCCCGGCGGAACTTCCGCGGCGGCACCATCAAGCCGTGACGGTGTGATGAACCTGAAACCTCAGGCCCGGCCGTGGATGTCGGGCGGGTGGTTCCACGGGGCACTCCCCGGCCCGCGCGGGCGATTGCTCCCCGCGGGGTGGCGGAGTTCGTACCGCTCGTAGGCTTCATCGAGGCATTTGAGGACTTCGGCCGTGGTGGCGAGGAGGGACTGGGCTTCCCACTCATCGACCCTGGTGGCATCATCGCGCACGCGCCGCGCGACCTGGGTGAGCAGGCCGCGGATGGTGCGCACGGGCGGGAGGGGGTCGTCGGGTTCGGGCATGGCGGGCTCCTGGACGTGCGATGGTCGGGGCGTGGTGATGAAGGGCGGGTGAAGTCGGGGTCAAAGCCGGTTCAGTTGCCGGCGCGGCCCGGCGGTACCATGGCGGAGCGGGGAAGCGGGCGCGGTTGAGCCGGCCCGGGCCCGCCGGGGAAGCCATGAAGACCATCATCGAACCGTTCCGGATCAAGACCGTGGAGCCGCTGAGGATGACGACCCGCGAGCAGCGGGAGGGGATCCTGCGGGAGGCGAGCTTCAACCCGTTCCTGATCGCGGCCCGGGATGTGCTGATCGACCTGCTGACCGACTCGGGGACGGGGGCGATGAGCAGCGAGCAGTGGGCCGGGATCATGCGGGCCGACGAGTCGTACGCGGGGGCGGAGTCCTTCTTCCGGTTCCGCGACACGCTGCGCCGCATCACGGGGTTTGACCACATCCTGCCGACGCACCAGGGCCGGGCCAGCGAGCGGATTCTCTTCGAGCTGATCGGCGGCAAGGGGCTGGTGGTCCCCAACAACGCGCACTTCGACACGACGCGGGCCAACGTGGAGCACAGCGGGGCCGAGGCGGTGAACCTGATGCTGCCGGAGGCGACCGACCCCAAGGCGCGGCATCCGTTCAAGGGGAACATGAACATCCCCGCGCTGGAGGCGCTGATCGCGCGGGTGGGGCGCGAGAAGATCCCGTGCGTCATGGTGACGGTGACCAACAACAGCGGGGGCGGCCAGCCTGTGTCGCTGGAGAACCTGCGGATGGTGCGGGCGGTGTGCGACCGGCACCGGCTGCCGATGTTCCTGGATGCGTGCCGGTTCGCGGAGAACGCGTGGTTCATCCGGACGCGCGAGGAGGGCCAGCGCGGGCGGCCCGTGCGCGAGATCGTGCGCGACATGTTCGACCTGGCGGACGGCGCGACGATCTCGGCGAAGAAGGACGGGATGGTGAACATCGGCGGGGTGCTGCTGCTGCGGGACCACGGGCTGTTCCACCGGGCCAGCAACCTGCTGATCCTGACCGAGGGGTACGTGACGTACGGCGGGCTGGCCGGGCGGGACCTGGAGGCGATGGCGCAGGGGTTCGAGGAGGTGCTGGAGGATGACTACCTCGCGTACCGGATCCGCTCGACCGAGTACCTGGGGGAGCGGCTGCGGGCGAGCGGGATCGAGATCGTGGAGCCGCCCGGCGGGCACGCGATCTACATCGACGCCAGGGCGTTCTGCCCGCACATCCCGGCCGAGAAGTTCCCGGGGCAGGCGGTGGCGTGCGGGTTGTACCGGGTCGGCGGGATCAGAAGCTGCGAGATCGGGAGCGTGATGTTCGGGGGCGCGGGCCGACCCGCGCCGGCGATGGAGCTGGTGCGGCTGGCGATCCCGCGGCGGGTGTACACGCAGAGTCATATCGACTACGTGGCGGAGGCGGCCGGCGAGCTGTACGCGGTGCGGTCGACGCTGCGCGGGATGCGGATGACGGAAGGCCCGGAGGTGCTGAGGCACTTTACGGCGAAGTTTGAAGAGGAATAGGCACTGGGCACTGGGTAGTGGGCACTGGGAGCGAAGCGCCATGGGCTTGACGCTGGTTGAGAAGATCGCGACTCGGTACGCGGCGGGGCTGAAGCCCGGGCAGGCGGTGCGGGCGGGCGAGTTCGTGATGATCCGGCCCAAGCACGTGATGACGCACGACAACACGGGCGCGGTGATCCCGAAGTTCAGGGAGATCTGGAAGGGAGTGAGCAGAGGCGGGACGCCGGTGCCACCGCGGATTGAGGACCCGCGGCAGCCGGTGTTCGCGATCGACCACGACATTCAGAACCGGACGCCGGAGAATCTCGGGAAGTACGCGAAGATCGAGGCGTTCGCGGCGGAGCACGGGATCGATTTCTACCCGGCGGGGACGGGGATCAGCCACCAGGTGATGGTGGAGCAGGGGTACGTCGTGCCGGGCGCGATGGTGGTGGGGAGCGATTCGCACTCGAACCTGTACGGCGCGCTGGGAGCGCTGGGGACGCCGGTGGTGCGGACGGATGCGGCGAGCCTGTGGGCGAGCGGGGTGACGTGGTGGCAGTGCCCGCCGGTGGCGCGGGTGTGGCTGAAGGGGAGGCTGAGGCCCGGCGTCGTGGGGAAGGATGTGATCGTCGCGCTGTGCGGCGTGTTCAACCAGGATGAGGTGCTGAACCACGCGGTGGAGTTCGCGGGGGATGGAGTGGGGAGCCTGTCGATCGACCAGCGGATGTCGATCGCGAACATGACGACCGAGTGGGGGGCGCTGGCGGGGGTGTTCCCGTTCGATGGGATGACGCGGGCGTACCTGCTGTCGCGGGCGGAGTACTTCGCGAGGGGGGATAGGCCCGGCGTGAGGAGGGCGGGGAGCCTGGGGGGGTATACGAAGGAGGAGGTTGAGCGGTGGTGGGGCGAGGCGAATGGCGAAGGGCAAGTCGTCAATCCGTACACGGCGGATGCTGATGCCGAATACGCGGTGGAGCTGGAGATCGACCTGTCGAGCGTGATCCCGCACGTGTCGGGCCCGAACGATGTGAAGACGATGGTGAGCCTGCCGGAGATGGAAGCGCGGCGGGTGAAGATCAACAAGGCGTGGCTGATGTCGTGCGTGAATGCGCGGTACGAGGACCTGGCGGAGGCGGCGGGGATCGTGAAGGGCAAGAAGGTGGCGCCGGGGGTGGAGTTCTACCTGGCGGCGGCGAGCGCGGAGACGCAGGCCCGGGCTCAGCGTGAGGGCGTGTGGGGGACGCTGGTGGAGGCCGGAGCGATCGAGCTCCCGCCCGGCTGCGGGACGTGCATCGGGCTGGGGGCGGGGACGATCAAGGCGGGCGAGGTCGGGATCTCGGCAACGAACCGGAACTTCGAGGGGCGGATGGGGGATCGCGCGGGGCTGGTGTACCTGGGCTCGCCGGCGGTGGTGGCGGCGAGCGCGGTGGCGGGGTATGTGTGCAGCCCGGAGAAGTTTGAAGAGGTGAGGGTCGTCGGGCGCGTGAGGGCCAAGGGGAGCGGCGAATCACGGATGGTGGATGGAGATGGAGCACCGACCTCCCCTCGAGGACTCGGTGAGGTCGGTGGCACGGGCGGCGTCGAAGTGATCGAGGGGTTCCCGGAGCGGGTGCGCGGGCGGGTGTGGTTCATGGACAAGGACAACCTGAACACCGATGGCATCTACGCGGGCAAGCACACGTACAACGATGCGATGACGAAGGAGCAGATGGCGGGGGTGATCTTCGAGAACTACGACCCGGAGTTCCGGGCGCGGGCGCGGCCCGGCGATGTGGTGGTGGGCGGGCTGAACTTCGGGACGGGGTCGAGCCGGGAGCAGGCGGCGACGGCGCTCAAGTTCTTCGGGATCCCCTGCGTGATCGCGGCGAGTTTCAGCGAGACGTACAAGCGCAACGCGTTCAACAACGGGTTTGTCGTGTTTGAATGCCCTGAGCTCGTGGCGTGGCTGCGGAAGGAAAGGCACGAAGGCACGGAGGCACAGAGGCACGAAGGGGAGAAGTCGATCCTCATCGGCGAGATCGAGATCGACTACACGCGGTCGGTGCTGAGGGTAGGTGGGAAGGAGTTTGCGTTCCCGCCTCTGAGCCCGGTGGCGCAGGAGCTGGTGGTGGCGGGGGGCGCGGAGGAGGTGGTGAGGAGGCGGATCTCAAATGGCAAATAGCAAATGGCAAATAGCAAATTCGGAGTGCCGAGTGCCGAGTGCCGAATGCCGAATGCCGAATGCCGAATGCCGAATGCCGAATGCCAAATGCCGAATGCCGAATGCCAAGTGCCGGCCCGTTCACGCCTCGACGGGTTCGAAATCGACGCGGCCATCGCGGATGCGGGCGAAGTAGGCCTTGATGTCGGCGATGCCGGTGACGCGGTGGACGTAGGCCGCAGCGCGGACGAGGTCAGCGCGCTGGACGAGCTCGAGGCGGGGCTCTTTGAGCTCGAGGCGGGTGCTGTAGAAAGCGCAGCTCTGGTGCGCGATCAGGATGATCTTGCGGAGCTTGTGGACCTCGACGAGGAAATGCAGCTCGTCGATGACGCCTTTTTCCTCGAGGTTGGCCTGCGGATGGCCCGCGAGGCAGGCCGGCCCGCCGGGGAGGGAGACGCGGTCGTAGCGCGGGAGGTTGAGCCCGTTCTGGAGGAAATCATCGAAGTGCTCGCCGACGCGGCCATCGGAGCAGTAGAGCGCTGCCGCGTGGATGCGGGAGGCTTCGTACTTGATGGAGCTGGAGTAGGTCATTTGGGGGCCGGGGAGTCGGGGGTCGGGGGCTGGGGTGTCGGGGCGGCGGAGGCAGTCAGGGGACGGATGCGGATCTTAACCGGAGTGTTGTAGGGGGGCACGCGGGTGCGGTCGGCGATCCAATCGGGCGGCTGGATATCGGCCTGGGGGCTGAGGACCTGGCTCCAGGCGATGGTTTCGGTGCCGAAGGTGGTGAGGCCGATGAGGGTGCCGTCGGTGTCGGCCCGGTAGCGTTCGCCGGTATCGGTCGTGATGAACTTGGAGCCGGCGAAGAGGAACTGGCCCGGCGGGTCTGAATCGCTGAGGTGCTGGCCTGTGGATTCGATGAGGACCCAGTCGGCGGGGCGGGCCTGCACTTCCTTGCCGTCTTTGTCGGTGTAGATGAAGGTGATGTCGAGCGCGGGCCCGGCCGGCGGGGTGGAGGTGAGCTGGTTGTCTTTCCACTCGAAGGCGCCGGGCTGGCCCGGCTGCAGGCCCAGCATGAGGAGGGCGGCGTGGAGGTGGGAGGCTTTGGCTTTGGTGAGGATGAGGGCTTCGTGCTCTTTGGAATCGGGGGTGCAGACGAAGACTTCGAGGTAGACCTTGGTGGAGGGTTTGGCGTGGGGGTCGATGGGGATGATGCCATCGAGCTCGATGGTCTTGGAGTCGCGGTCGATACGGAGGTGGGGGAAGGAAGGAGGGGTGTCGGGTGTCGGGGGCTCGGGGGTCGGGGGTTGGGCGAGGGCGAATGTCGCGGTGAAGAGGAGCGAGAGGAAGACAGCGCGGGCGGGACGCCCGCGCCCCCAGTTTAATTTCGCGGAGCGCGGCATGGTCAGGCTCCTTGGCCCGCGCGTTGGCGGGCGAGGGCGGCGAAGCGATCGCCGCGCTGCTCGTAGTTATCGAACTGGTCCCAGGAGGCGGAGCCCGGGCTGAGGAGGATGATGTCGCCCGGAGAGGCGTGTCGGTCGGCCTCATTCATGGCGTGATCGAGCGTGGAGCAGCTGTGCACATTGGCAGCGCCGAGGTTGCGGGCCGCATCGGCGATGGCGGGCCCGGTGGCGCCGATGGTGTAGAGGCCGGCGAGATCGCGGGCCCGGGCCGCGATGGGGGAGAGGTCGATCTTCTTGTCGTAGCCGCCGGCGATGAGGTGGATGCGTGCGGCATCGGGAAAAGCGTCGATGGCGAGGAGGGTGGCATCGGGGGTGGTGGATTTGGAGTCGTTGTAGTACGCGATGCCGGAGCGGGCGCGGGCGATGAACTGGAGGCGGTGGGGGAGGCCGGGGAATGAGGCGAGGGCGTCGTGCAGGCGGGGCTCGGGCGCATCGGGGATGGCGGCAAGCACGGCGGCCCGGGCCATGGCTGCGTTGAGCTGGTTGTGGGCGCCGGGGATCGCGAGGGGCGCCCGGATGGGGTCATCGACGATGAGGCGGGTCACGCCGGGGTTGACGGGCCATTCGGCGACGGAGCGGCCGAGGATGGCGGTGTCGCCCGGCTGCTGGTCGCGGAGGAGCTGCTGCTTGGAGGCGGTGTAGTGCTCGAGGGAGCCGTGCCAGTCGAGGTGGTTGGGGGAGAGGTTGGTGATGAGGGCGATGCGCGGGGACCAGCCGCGGCCCGTCGGGGAGTTGTCGGCGCTGAGCCAGTGGAGCATGAAGCTGGAGAGCTCGAGGATGGTCCAGGGGGCGTCGTGACTCACCGGCTGCAAGCCGGTGCCACTGCTGCTGCTGGCCAGCAGCGAGCCGCCGATGTTGCCGCCGAAGCGGACGGGTTGGCCCAGGTCGCTGAGGGCGTGGGCGATCATCGCGGAGGTGGTGCTTTTGCCGTTGGAGCCGGTGATGGCGATGGTGCGCGAGCGGTCCAGGAGGTCGGCGGTGAGGCGGATCTCGGTGGTGATGGGGATGTTGGCGGCGCGGGCGGCGCGGAGGAAGCGGTTGTCCCAGGGCCTGGGGACGGCGGGGTTGGCGATGATGAGATCGGGGGTGGTGAAGTCGGCGATGTTGTGCTCGCCGAGGCGGAGGGTGACCTGGCCCGTATCGAGGAGGTCGCGGATGGCGGCGATGGAGGGGGCGAGGTCCTTCTCGGGCTTGAGATCGGTGACGAGGACCTGGGCGCCGTGCTTGCAGAGGAAACGGGTGACTTCAACACCGCCGCCGAAGCGGCCCAGGCCCATGACGGTGATGCGCAGGGATTCGAAGCGGCTCACGGGGGGAGGATATGGGGAATGGGCACTGGGCACTGGGCACTGGGCATTGGGCACTGGGCACTGGCGCGATTCGCTACATCATCGCGACGGGGTCGACATCGACGGCGGTGGTGTGGTCGCTCTTGAGGAGGGAGGCGTTGCGGGCGGCGGTGAGGAGGGATTGGAGCAGGCCCGGCGTGGGGGCGGTGAGCTCGAGGGCGTAGCGGAAGTATCCGGCGATGCGGGAGATGGGGCAGGGCATGGGCCCGCGGATGAGGAGATCGCGCTGCGAGTCGGCGGCCCGGTGGCGGCGGAAGAAGTCGGCGAGCTGCGCGGCCCGGTCGCGGGCTTTCTCCTCCTTCTTGTCGCGGGTGACGATTCGGGCCATGCGGGTGGCGGGGGGGAGGCGGGCGGCGCGGCGGAGCGCGAGTTCGTGTTCGGCGAAGGTGGTGTAGTCGTGGGCGGCGGCGAGGGTGATGACGGGGTGGTGGGGCTGGACGGTCTGGAGGATGACGCGGCCCGGGTGCTCGCCGCGGCCCGCGCGGCCCGCGACCTGGGAGATGAGCTGAAAGGTGCGTTCGGCGGCGCGGAAGTCGGGGAGGGCGAGGGCGGTGTCGGCGTTGATGATGCCGACGAGGCGGACGTTGGGGTAGTCGAGGCCCTTGGCGATCATCTGGGTGCCGACGAGGACTTTGATGCGGCCCTCGCCGAAGCGGGCGAGGGCATCGAAGTAGTCGCGGGCGGTGCGCATGGAGTCGGAGTCGAGGCGTTTGAGGGTGTCATCCTCGGCGAGGCCGTGGCTGGGCCCGAGGGTATCGATGAGCTCCTCCTCGATGCGCTGGGTGCCGCCGCCGAGCCAGATGATGGGCTTGGCGCAGAGGGCGCAGGACTTGGGGATGAGCTGCTCGGCGAGGCAGTGGTGGCACTTGACGAGGCGGCCTGTGGGGATGGCCCGGTCCATGTGGAGGACCATGGCGGCATCGCAGTTGTCGCAGGCGAGGACCCAGCCGCAGTTCTGGTCGGAGCAGCAGAGGTAGCTGGAGTAGCCGCGGCGGTTGAGGAGGAGGATGGCCTGTCCGCCGGCATCGAGGGTGCGGGCGAGGGCGGACATGAGCGTCGGCCCGATGAGGCCCGGACGGCAGTGGCGGGGGTGGGATGTCAGGGCACCGACTTCACCTCGGGGACTCGGCGAAGTCGGTGGCACGGGTGAGGTCCGCATGAGCTTGCGTTCGGCCATGAGGTCGATGATCTCGACCTTGGGGAGGCGGCCCGGCCCGGCGCGGTGGGGGAGCTCGTGGAGCCGGAACCTGGCGCCGGGCCCGGCGGCGTTGGCCCAGCTCTCGAGGGATGGGGTAGCGGAGCCGAGGATGACGGGGCAGGCTTCGAGCTGGGCCCGTTTGATGGCGACATCGCGGGCGTGGTAGCGGGGGAGCTGGTCCTGCTTGTAGGAGTTGTCGTGCTCCTCATCGACGACGATGAGGCCGAGATCGGGGAGGGGCGCGAAGACCGCGGAGCGGGCGCCGACGACGACGCGGGCCTGGCCCGTCGAGGCGCGGGCCCATTCGCGGTGGCGCTGGGCGGCGGTGAGGCCGGAGTGGAGCACGGCGACGGCGGGGAAGCGGTCGCGGAAGCGTTCGGAGGTCTGCGGGGTGAGGGCGATCTCGGGGACGAGGATGAGGGCGGTGCGGCCCGTCGCGAGGACGATCTCGATGAGCCGGATGTAGACCTCGGTCTTGCCGGAGCCCGTCACGCCGCGGATGAGGTGGACGCCGAAGCGATCCAGGGTGGGGGAGATGGCGTCGATGATGCGGGACTGGTCGGTGGTGAGGGTGAGGCCCGAGGTGGCGCGGGCGAGGCGGGGTTCGTGCAGCGTGCGGGCTGAGATGCTTTCTCGGGCTTCGGCGATGAGCTGGCCCGACCTGATGAGGCGGAGGAGGGGTTGCCTGGTGGAGAGGGCGAGGAGGCCGGCGAGGGCATCGATGGCGATGGGGAAGGTCTGCGGAGGGAGAGCGGTGATGCGGGCGAGGAGGTCGCGGGCTTTCCTGGAGAGAGGAGGAGGTGGCACGGGAGGAAGAGCACCGACTTCCCCTCGAGGACTCGGTGAAGTCGGTGGCACGGGGGAGGACCGCGACTGGCTTGAAGACTCGTCGGTCACGGGCACGGCAGGAAGAGCACCGACTTCCCCTCGAAGACTCGGTGAAGTCGGTGGCACGGGGGAAGCGGGCAGTGGCGGGTAAGCCGCGAGTGGCCCGGGTGAGATGAAGAGGGTGGAGCGCCGGCCCGTCTGGTGTTTGACGGCGGCCGGGAGCATGGTGCTCATGACCATGCCGAGGGGGCAGATGTAGTAGGCGGAGAGCCAGTGGGCGAGTTCGGCGAGTCGGGGGGGGAGGCGGATGCCGGTGGCCCGGAGGATGGGCTTGATGCGGGAGGCGGCGAGGCCCGCGAGGAGCTCCGGCCCGCCCGCGGCGATGACGACGCCACCGGCGGGCTTGTCGCCCTTGCCGAGGGGGACGACGACGCGCTCGCCCACCTGGATGGAGTCATCGGGGGCGGCGTAGGTGAGGCCATCGGCGGAGGGGTCATCGAGGCCGCGTTCGACGGCGACGCGGACGTAGCGGCCCGACGGCGCCGGGGTGGGCCCGGCGCTGAAGAGGATCGGGTCGGGGTTGCCTACACTCGTCCCTCGATGCACAACTCAACTGGTCCTTCGGGCGGTTCTGGCGGCCAAGCGGCGGGCGAGAACGCGGGTCGTCTGGCGCTTGCGGATGGCTCGGTGCACCGCGGCCGGGCCTTCGGCGCGGTCTCCCGCGGCGTGGTGTCGGTCGGCGAGGTGGTGTTCAACACCGCGATGTCGGGCTATCAGGAATCGCTGACCGACCCATCCTATACGGGGCAGATTCTGGTTGAGACGTTCCCGCTGATCGGCAACACGGGCGTCAACGAAGAGGATGTCGAATCGGGGAAGGTGCAGGTCGCCGGCTTTGTCGTGCGCGAGCTGGCGAGGCGGCATTCCAACTACCGGGCCGACTTGGACCTGCCGGCGTACCTGGCGAAGCACGGGGTGCTGGGGCTGGAGGGGATCGACACCCGGGCGATCACCAAGCGGCTGCGGACCGGCGGGGCAATGTCGGGGGTGCTGACCGACCGGGCCGACCTGTCGGATGCGGAGCTGGTGGAGATGGCCCGGCGGGCCCCATCGATGGCCGGGCAGAACCTGGTTCCGATGGTGGCGTGCTCGGCGAAGGAGAAATGGACGGAGGGGATGGGGGATTGGCCGGCCAGCGGCACGGGCACGCCTCGGAGAGGCGTGCCACCATCGGAAGTCAGTGGCACGGACACGCCTCGGAGAGGCGTGCCACCACGGACGGCTCGGCGGTACCGCGTGCTGGCGTTTGACTGCGGGGCGAAGCGGAACATCCTGAGGAACCTGACCGACCGCGGGTGCGATGTGACGGTGGTGCCCTTCGACACACCGGCGGCGGAGGTGAAGCGGCTGTACGCGGGTGGGGAGATCGACGGGGTGTTCGTGTCGAACGGGCCCGGCGATCCGGCGGCGGTGGAGGGGACGATCCGGACGCTGCGGGAGCTGATCGAGCCGGGGGCGCCGGCGATCCCGACCTTTGGGATCTGCCTGGGGCACCAGTTGTTGTCGCTGGCGGCGGGGGCGAAGACGTACAAGCTGCCGTTCGGGCACCGGGGGATCAACCAGCCGGTGTTGAACAAGGACTCGAGGCGGGTGGAGATCACGAGCCAGAACCACGGGTTCGCGGTGGAGCCGGCATCGCTGGAGGCGGCGGGGGGCGAGATCACGCACCTTCACCTGAATGATGGGACGGTGGCGGGGTTCAGGCTGAAAGGTCGGCCCGTGTTCAGCGTGCAGTACCACCCGGAGGCTTCGCCGGGCCCGCACGATGCGGGGTACCTGTTCGATGCGTTCGTGGAGTCGATGGCGGCGGGGCGGGTAGGGGTGGGGGGTCGGAGATAAGGGTGGTTTTCGGGGTGTGGGTCTGGGGGGTTTCGGAGGGCGGGATTTGAGGATGTGATGCAGGTTTCCGGAGCGTGCGGACCCGGTAAAGATATGGGGAAATCTGAGAGCCACCGCGGGTGGGGCGATTTAGGGCGCGATTTGGGTTCCAAACCCCTTGCATCGCCGCTCGAACCGGGTATCTTGGATAGTGGATCGAGATAAGCGCGCCGAGGGCGGCGTTCTGTCGGTTTCGGCGTGCCAGCGGAGAGTTTCATTCAGTTCAATGTGTTCGATTGTGAGAGAGTTGTGGGCCCGGCAAGGGCCAATCCCTAGGGTGGTTTCCATTTTCAAAGAGGAGTGTTCGATGAAGGCGAAGAGCAGCATGATGTTGGCCATGGCGGCTGGTGGCGTGTTCGCCGCTGGCGCGATGGCGAGCGAGCCCAACCTGACCGGCGATTTCGCTTCGGCGCGTATCGCGGGCCATGTGTACGTGAACGTGGCGACCGGCGAGGTCGTCCGCACGCTGGGTTCGAGCCGTCTGGGTGATATCTTCTGGCAGAACGATGACCAGGGCGGCTGCAACTTCTTCTACGGCCAGGATCGTCCGACCCGCGACGAGACCCTGGGCCGCGTGAAGTTCGGCTCGGCCGTGGTTGACTGGGGCGATGTGGCCGGTGACTCGTTCTTCAACGGCTACGACGCGGCCTACGCCACGAACGTCGGCGCCGACACGGCCGGTTCGGGCATCGTCGGCCTGAACATGATCAATACCTTCATCGATGATTACGATGGCGACCTCGATCCGGGTGGGACGGGCGCTTCGGGCATCCTCGAGGTGACGGTCGGCGACATCGCCGGCGGCGATGCGACCCTCGGCACGGCCCTCTTCCAGGGCTGGATCTACACGATTGACATCGAAGGCTCGGGCTTCGAGTTCAACTTCGGCACGACCGACCTCGATGCGGACGGCCTGCACGACTTCGCTCACGCCTACAGCTTCGCCCAGACCCAGGTCGAGGCGAAGGGCATCATCGGGCCGTTCCTGGTCCAGCCCTTCAGCCTCGGTGGCACCGGCTCGGCCTTCGGCGTCGTTGACGCGTTCGACTGGTTCAACCAGGACGGCGGCGCGTTCACCGGCTACGTCGGCGCGTTCTGGTTCGGCGGCGGCGCCTGCCCGACGACCCCGTACGGCTCGTTCTGGATGACCATGTACGGCATGCTGGGTGGTGGTGGCAATCCCTGCGATGCCATCGACTACAACATGGACGGCCTGATCGACTTCGGCGACTACCTCGAGTTCCTGAACTTCTACGATGCTCAGGACCCGGCCGCCGACCTGAACAACGACGGTATCGTCGACTTCGGCGACTACCTCGAGTTCCTGAACCTGTTCGACGCCTGCCAGTAATCGAAATCACCGCCGGGACCGATCCGGCGTGAACGGTTGCAAGAACGCCCCCGGTCGCAAGGCCGGGGGCGTTCGTTTTTGGAGTAGGTGAAGGCTCGGGGTGCCGGGCCCGGCGTTGTTGATCCGGCGGGTGGGATCGGCGATACTGGCGATGGAGAGAAGCGCGCGGGGCTCCCGGTCCCGCGGGCGGTCATGCGCGGGTTCAGGGTGGGCACCTCGCGGGGGCAAGGAAGGTGTCCGATGAACACGTTGAGCGCGATCGGTGCGGCGGTGGTGGCGGGAACGGCAACGGGGTTCGCGGCGGCCGCGCCCGGCGTTGCGGAGGCCGGCGGCCCGGTGCGGATCGCGGGGCATATCTACATCAACGCGGCGACGGGGGAAGTGGTGCGGACGCCGGCGGGCGGCTCGCGGCTGGATGAGCTGTACTGGGGGGACAGCGGCCCGTGCGGGGGGTTCTTCCGGCAGGATGATCCGGCGCGGGCGCCTGGGGCGGTGGATGCCTTCGCGACGCTGGCGGTGCACTGGGGGGACACACCCGCGGCGCTGACGACCGGGTACGAGATCGCCTACGCGACGAACATCGGGTGCGACACGGCGGGGTCGGGGATCGCGGGCCTGTCGATCGTGAACACGTTCATCGCGGACTATGACGGGGGGCTTGACCCGGGCGGGGGCGGGGCGAGCGGGATCCTGGCGGTCGAGGTGGGGACCATCGCAGGGGGCAACTGCACGCTGGGGAGTTCGCTGTTTCAGGGGTGGGTGTACACGATCGATCTCGGGGGGACGGGGTTTGAGTTTGAGTGGGGCGAGACGGACTTGGATGGCGATGGGCTGCTGGACTTCGGGTACGGGTACGAGTTCATCCAGAACCAGGCGGGGGCCAAGGGGGTGATCGGCCCGTACCTGGTGCGGCCCGCGAGCCTGGGAGGGAGCGGGACAGCGTTGGGCTGTCCGGACCGGTTCGACTGGTTCAACGACCGGGGGAATGTGTACGCGGGCGGGTTCTGGTTCGGGGGTGGCGACTGCTCGGCGACGCCGCCGCGGCCGTACGCCTCGTTCTTCCTGAACCTGTACGGGCGGCTGGAGGTGAGCCGCTGCGAGCTGATCGACTTCAACGGGGATGGCGTGATCGACTTTGCCGACTACCTCGAGTTCCTGAACCGCTATGACACGCTGGACCTGAGCGTTGACCTCAACGGCGATGGGGTGGTTGATTTCGCGGACTACCTGGAGTTCCTGAACCTGTACGACGCGTGCCAGTGAGGCGCGGGCCGAGGAGCTTCGACGTGAAGAAGTCGTTGGGTGTGACGGCGGCGATCGGCGCGGCGGTGATCGGCAGCGCCGCGAGCGGGGCCGAGCCGGGGTGGCGGCCCGCGCGGGTGGCGGGGCGGATGTACGTGAACATCGCGACGGGGGAGGTGGTGCGGACGCCGGAGGGCCCGGCGGCGCGGATCGGGGACATCTTCTGGGAGAACAGGGACAGCGCGTGCGGGCTTGCGTTTGCGCAGGATGATCCGGCGCGGGATCCGGCGGGAGGGGTGGATGCGCTGGGGACGCTGGCGGTGCACTGGGGGGATGTCTTCGCGGAATCGTTCGTGAACGGGTATGAGGTGGCGTACGCGACGGACATCGGCGTGGACACGGCGGGGACGGGGATTGCCGGGCTGAACATGATCAACTTGTTCATCGATGACTATGACGGAGTGCTGGACCCGGGCGGGGCCGGCGCGACGGCGATCGTGGCGTTCCGGCTGGAGGGGATCGCCGGCGGGGGCGGGCCGGGGGCGGGGGCGCTGCAGGCGTGGGTGTACACGATTGACCTGGAGGGGTCCGGGTACGAGATCACGTTCGGGTTGACGGATGTGGATGGCGATGGCCTGCACGATTTCGGGTACGGCTTTGCGTTCGAGCAGGGGCAGGCGGGGGAGAAGGGGATCATCGGCCCGGTGCTGACGCGGCCGCTGAGCCTGGGCGGGGCCGGGACGGCGTACGGGTGTCCGGACCGGTTCGACTGGTTCAACGGGTTCGCGGATGTGTACGCGGGTGGGTTCTGGTTCGGCGGGGGCGACTGCGGGGCATCACCGCCGCGGCCGTACGCGTCGTTCGGGCTGACGCTGTTTGGCCCGCGCGGCGGGTGCGGGGGAGGAGGGAACCCGTGCTGCGTGCTCGACTACACGGAAGACGGGCTGGTGGATTTCGGGGACTACCTCGAGTTCCTGAACCGGTATGACGCGGGGGACCTGTCGGCGGACTTCACGGCCGACGGGTTGGTCGATTTCGCGGATTACCTGGAGTTTCTGAACCTGTACGACGCGTGCACGGCGTGAGCGGAGGCGGCGTGTGAGGGCCCGGCGTCAGGGGATGATGCGGCAGCCCGCGGCATCGCGCTCGTAGCGCGGGATGCAGGGGTCGGCGGCGAGGGACCAGAGTTCGATGCCGCCGGCGACGGAGCGGGCGTGGTCGAACCCGCGCTCGCGGAGGAAGAGGGTGGCCTTCAGCGAACGCTGACCGTGGTGGCACAGGACGGCGATGTGGGTGGCCTTGTCGAGCGGGAGGGATTCGTAGCGTTCGGCGAGGTGGTCGAGGGGGATGTGGACCGAGCCGGGGACGTGGGCGGTGTGCCACTCGGGGGAGGTTCGGACATCGAGGAGGATGGTGTCCTTGGGGTGCTCGCGGAGCCAGGCCCGGGCCTCGCGCGGGGTCACCTCGAGGTCGGGCTTGAAGGGGTAGCGCGGGGGGAGCCCGCGGTCGTCGAGCTGAGCGGCCGGGGTTGTCATCGTGACTCCGGGCGCGACTCCGGGGGCAGCTCCTTGGGCAGTTCCTTGTAGATCACGGGAGCGGGGGGAGCGCCGGGCGGGGGCTCGATCGGCTCTGCGGCGGCGACGGTGGCGGGGATGCGCTGGTAGGCGAGGTCCGGGCTGCGCCAGACGGCCGACTGCGGCTCCATGATGAGGCGGAAGGGGATGGAGAGGCCTTCGGCGAAGGCGCCCAGCGGCGCGCCCAGGGCCTGCCACGCCTGCTGGCCATCGCTGCGGCAGGAGAGATCAAGGGCGGTATTGGCGGTGGGGAACTCGCCGCGTTCGCGCGGGAGCACGTTGGGGACGCGGCTGGGGACGCGGTAGTGGGGGCGGTGGAGGGTGTAATCGACGGGCTGGGCCAGCTCGCGCGATTCCCAGTTGGTGCGGTCGAGGGAGAAGACCGAGGGGGCATCATCGGGGCGCTGGAATGCGCTGTCGGTGGGGGTTGCATCGGATGCGGCGAGGGGCTGGGCGCCGTTGAGGGCTTCGAACCTGATCTCCTTGGGCTCAGCGCCGACCGAGAGACGGTTGTTGGCATCGACGCAGCCCGGCAGGGTGGCGGGCAGCGCAAAGCCCAGGAACAGGGAGCCGGCGCCGAGGGCGAGCCGGGGCAGATCGCGGGAGGGATGACGGGTGTTGCGGGGCATGGCGGAAGCGTAGCCGGGGAGAAGATGATGGGCATCTCAGTCCAGGTCATCGAGCAGGGCCTGGAGTTCGGAGAGGGCGTGGGAGTCGCGGGAGGCGCGGGCCGCGGCGAGGCCCGTCGCGAGCGTGGCCCGGGCGGCGGCGGCGTCACCGGCGGCGAGCTGGGCCCGCGCCTTGTGGTAGTAGGCGTAGCCGTAGGCGGGATCGGCGGCGAGGCAGCGGTTGTAGAACTCGATGGCCCGGCTGTGGTCGTTGAGCTTGGCGTACTCCTGGGCGAGGCCGTAGAGGAGGAAGGGGTCGGCGGGGTCGGCGGCGAGGAGGGACTGGAGCTGGGCGAGGCGGGACATGGGGGAGGATAGGAAAGGGCGAATGGCGAATGGCGAATGGCGAATGGCAAAGGGCAAAGGGCAGACCTGAGACGGTCCGCGGATGTTCGAGGATGAGGGATCTGGATCGGTTTCGGGAGGGGATGGGCCCGGCTATGCTGGCGATTCCGAAGGAGGTTTTTCATGAGCACGGTGAACACGGTGGCGGTGGTCGGCGCGGGGCAGATGGGGGGCGGGATCGCGCAGGTGGCGGCGGTCGCGGGGATGAGCGTCATCGTGTTCGATGCCTTCCCGGGGGCGGTTGAGAAGTGCAAGGGTGTGCACAAGAAGTCGCTCGGCAAGTTTGTCGAGAAGGGAAAGATGCAGCAGGCGGACATGGATGCCGCGCTGGGGCGGATCCGGTACGCGACGGCGGTCGAGGATCTGAAGAGCGCCGACTGGGTGGTCGAGGCGATCGTGGAGGATGCCAAGATCAAGAAGGAGCTGTTCGCGAAGCTGGCGGGGATGCTGATGCGCGAGGACATCGTGCTGGCGACGAACACCAGCTCGATCAGCATCACGGAGATCGCGACGGCGGCGGGCGCTGCGGCGAGCCGGGTGGTCGGGATGCACTTCTTCAACCCGGTGCCGCTGATGCAGCTGGTCGAGGTGATCCCGGGGATCCAGACGAGCAGGGATGTCGTGGAGCGGACGATCGCGCTGGCGACGCGGATGGGCAAGACGCCGCTGAAGGCCAACGACCGGGCCGGGTTCGTGAGCAACCGCGTGCTGATGCCGATGATCAACGAGGCGTTCTACGCGTGGATGGAGGGAGTCGCCGAGCCCGACGCGATCGATGGGATCATGAAGCTCGGGTGCAACTTCCCGATGGGCCCGCTGCGCCTGGCCGACTTCATCGGGCTCGACACCTGCGTGCACATCATGAACGTGCTGGCCGACGGGCTGAACAACGACCGGTACCGGGCGTGCCCGCTGCTCAAGCAACTCGTGGCCGCCGGGCGCCTGGGCGACAAGACGGGGCGCGGGGTGTTCGAGTATCCGGGGAAGTGAGAGAAGAAGGCATTCGGCATTCGGCATTGGGCATTCGGCATTAGGCATTGGGCACTGGTGAGGGATGAAGTGGCGGGATCAGGGGATGTCCGGCCCGCGAATATCCTCGCACGGCGGTCGTACTCCTCACCAAGGGTGCCTGCTTGCGGCTGATCACGCGGCGTGCCATCTACCGGGCCTTTCCGGAGCTCGACCGGTTCGAGGATGAGCGGTGCGCGCGGTTCGTGCGGGCCGCGGGTCGCGGGTTCTGGAAGCACGTGCGCGGATACACCGTGATGGCGGTCGGCGGGGCGCTGGTCGCCGGGCTGCTGTACCTGCTGGAATGGGCGGGGATCGCCGTCGTGAAGGCGCTGGGTGTGCGCGGCTCGATCGAGTCGTGGCCGTACTGGATCATGTTCCTGGCGGTCATCGTGCCGCTGGCGGCCGGGCTGCTGGCCGCGATGTGGACGCGGGACCTGTACCTGCGCCGGCGGATCCGGCGGGTGCTGCGGACTCGCGGGGTGTGCACGGGGTGCCGGTATTCGCTGGTGGGGCTGATGGTCGGCGCGGACAACCGGGTGGTGTGCCCGGAGTGCGGTGTGGATACGGAGGTCGATGCATCGCTGGGTGAACTGGCGGTCGGGGAGGACGGGCGGGCGCGGTTCCGGCCCAGGGAGGACCCGCTGGGGCTTGGCCCGCGCTTCTGGACGGCGGCGCGGATCCGGAGGGTGAAGCGGGTTGGGAAGTGGGTGCTGATCGGCGTGCCGACGCTGGTGTTGCTGCTGGCGGGCGGGTACGAGGGTTTCTTGTGGTGGCAGGCGGGGGTGGCGAAGCGGGAGAGGCCCGGCCCGGCGGAGTTCCGCAGGTTCATGGAGCGGGGGGGCGTGGATGAGGAACCGGCGGTGGGTCCGAACGCATGGGATGTGTTCGCGGGCCTGGAGGCGGAGCGCCGGGCCATTGATGCGGCGACGCCGCTGCCGAAGGACAGCAGCGGCGGGCAGGTCTGGCCCGACTTTGGCGCGATGGAGCTGGATGAGCCACCCAGTTACGTGGATGTCGACGATCCCGAGTCGCGTGAGCGGTATGAGCGGGAGCGCGAGGCGGCCCGGCGGCTGCTGCGGGCGTACGAGGAGCAGGGGTGGCTGAAGCGGCTCGAGGAACTGAACAGCGCGGTGATCGCGGCGCGGTGGTCGGATGCGGCGCCGAACCTGCCGGCGGCGTTTTCGCTGTACATGCCGGAGCTGGGCGAGGCCCGGCACTGGGCGAGGATTCAGCGGGGGAGGATGGGGCTGGCGCGGCGGGCGGATGACCCGGAGGAGTTCGCGAGGTCGCTGGAGACGACGCTGACGCTGGCGTGGATGCTGCGGACGCGGCCCGTGCTGATCTCGCGGATGGTGGGGACGGCGATCGAGGCGCTGGCGTACGGGCAGGTGCGGGAGGTGCTGACGCGCGGGGCGGACCGGCGGTGGCTGCTGGCGATCGAGGATGTGCTGGCCCGGCGGAAGCCCGTGGGAACGATCGAGGCGGCGCTGCGGGGTGAGGAGTTGTTGGCGCTGGAAGCGGCGGCGTGGATGTTCGAGGAGCCGGGGCGGGTGCGGTTCGGGCGGTTCAGCGCGGAGGCGCGGAAGCTCGCGGGCGACGATGACTACTCGGTGCCGCTGGGGACGTACGCGCAGAACCGGCGGGCGATCAAGGCGGCGTTCGAGGACTGCCGGAGGCGGGTGGGGATGACCTTGCTGGAGCAGGCGGGGGATGGGTGGGAGGAACAGAAGTACATCCTGACGAGGCAGGTGGTGCCGTGGATGGAGCGGGGGTTTCAGACGGAGCGGCAGATCGAGCTCGAGGCGGCGGCGACGAGGGTGATGATCACCCTCGAGTGGTTCCGGCTTGATCGCGGGAAGTATCCGGAGTCGCTGGAGGCGCTGGGCCCGGCGATCATCATGCCGATTGATCCGTGGACCGGGCGGGCGCTGGGTTACCGCAGGAACGATCCGCTCGGCGATGAGCAGGGGCGGGGGTATCTGCTGTACAGCGTGGGGGCGGATGGCGTGGATGACGGCGGGGTGCTGCCGCCGAAGCAACAGCGTCACCAGTCGTTCACGGTGCGGATGCCGGGCTACGACTTCATTCTGAACGACCGGGAGCGGTAGGCGTGGGGGCCTGGTCCGGGCTCTGTTGCTGCTGCGCAGCGGCGGGCGGGGCGGTGAACCGCGGCGCGAAGAGGAGCAGTCCCGCGGCCGTGGCGATCTGGAGGGCAAAGAGCACGGCGACGGTGCGGAAGAGGCGGGCGCCGCCGAGAGTGGCGGCGATGCCGGCCTTGAAGATGAGGTTGGCCATGGCGGCGACGATGATGAGCTTGCCGGCGAGGATGGGGTTGAGCTCGCCGCGGTCGGCCATGCGGGCGGTGGAGAGGGTGATGGCGTCCATGTCGGTGAGGCCCGAGAGGCCGGCGACGGCGTAGAGGCCCGTGTGGCCGAGGTAGGTGCGGGCCGCGGCGACGGCGAGGAGGACGAGGGAGTAGAGGCCCGCAAAGTAGAGAGCCGAGCGGAGCTGGGAGGGGTTGCCCGGCTCGGGGAGATGGTTGCTGGTGCGGCGGGATTTCCAGAGGAAGGCGAGGGCGGAGACGACGGCGACGCCGCCCATGACGAGGATGGGCGGGGCGATCTGCCACAGGGTGGAGGGGGCGACGGCGGCGATCTCGGCGATGATGCGGCCGTAGACGACGGCGGTGGCCAGGACGATGACGAGGGCGGCGGGCCCGGCGTGCTCGGGGGCATCCTTGACGCGGCGGGAGTAGCTGGCGGTGGTGGCGGTGCTGGAGACCAGGCCGCCGAGGACACCGCCGAGGATGGCGCCGGCGCGTGCGCCGAAGAGGCGGAAGGCGACGTAGCCGGCGAGGCTCATGCCGACGACCAGGACGACGACGAGCCAGATGTTGCGGGGGTTGAAGACATTGAACGGGCCGAAGGAGCGGTCGGGGAGGATGGGGAGGATGACCATCGCGATCAGGACGAACTGCATGATCGCGCGGAGGTCTTTGTCGCCCAGCCGGGCCACGAAGGCGTGGAGGGGCGCCTTGATGTGGAGGAGGAGGGCGGCGACGGCGGCGACGGTGATGCCGATCTCGATCGGCCCGTGCACGAGCTGGGCGCCGACGGCGAACATGAGGAGCAGGGCGGCTTCGGTGGTGATGCCGGCGGGGGGCTCGGTCGCCGGGCGGGGGAGGTTGCCGACAACGGCGAGGCCCATCACGCCGATGAGGGCCGCGGCGGGGAACCAGATGCCCAGGGGCTCGGCGAGCATCGCGGAGAGCGTGCCCAGGAGCGTGACGAGGGGGAAGGTGCGGATGCCCGCGAGCAAGGATTTGGAGCGCTCGCGCTGAAGGCCGACGAGCAGGCCGAGGCCCAGCGAGATGCCCAGGGTGGTGAAGTCGGAGGGGGAGGACATGTTTGGCAGTCCGGGCGGAGTGTGGTTCGGATTATATATGGGTCCGGCCGAGCGTGCCGGTCGCGCAAGGAGCGCAGCGCCGGGCGAGCGCGGTTCAGGGGCGGCGCGCTGAGCGGATACGGTGCGCTTGTTGGGCTGGGTTCGCAGCGGCGTTCCGGTAGAATGCACGCATGAGCCGTTCGTCCACCCCACGCGCGTCTTCTGGTTCTATCACTGCGCCGCCCGTCTCATCCCCGGAGCGGATCGATCCGCACGCGGTGACGATCTCCGGGCTGGTGCTGGACCCTTCGTACGGGCCTGCGCAGCAGCGGTACGTGGTGCCCGAGTCGCTGGCGAACCTGGCGCGTGACCTGCCGCGGCCCGGCGAGTACCCGTACACGCGGGGGCTGTTCCCGGGGGGGTACCGGACGCGGCTGTGGACGATGCGGCAGTTCGCGGGGTTCGGGAGCGCGGATGACACGAACCGGCGGTTCAAGTACCTGCTGGGGGCGGCCAAATCATCGACGGCGGCGAACACGGGGCTGAGCACGGCGTTTGACCTGCCGACGCTGATGGGCCGGGATTCGGATGATGAGCTGTCGGTGGGCGAGGTGGGCAAGTGCGGGGTGGCGATCTGCACGATCGAGGACATGCACCGGCTGTACGCGGAGATCCCGATCGACGGGGTGACGGTGAGCCAGACGATCAACGGCCCGGCCGCGGTGATCTGGGCGATGTACCTGGCGATGGCGCTGCAGCGGGGGATCTCGTGGTCGACGCTGGGGGGGACGCTGCAGAACGACATCCTGAAGGAGTTCCACTCGCAGAACGAGTTCATCTATCCGCCGGAGCCCAGCGTGAAGCTGGTGGTGGACACGATCGAGTTCCAGAGCAGGTTCGTGCCGAGGTGGCACAGCGTGTCGATCTCCGGGTACCACATCCGCGAGGCGGGGAGCACGGCGGCGCAAGAGCTGGCGTTCACGCTGCGGGACGGGATGGAGTACGTCGAGGCGTGCATGGAGCGCGGGCTGGATATTGACAGCTTCGCGCCGAGGCTGAGCTTCTTCTTCAACAGCCACAACGAGTTCTTCGAGGAGCTGTGCAAGCTCCGGGCCGCGAGGCGGATCTGGGCCCGGGTGATGAAGGAGCGGTACGGGGCCCGGAGCGAGAAGTCGTGGTACATGAAGACGCACGTGCAGACGGCTGGGTGCAGCCTGACGGAGCAGCAGCCGCTGAACAACATCGTGCGGGTGGCCTACCAGGCGATGGCGGCGGTGCTGGGCGGGTGCCAGAGCCTGCACACCGACTCGATGGATGAGACGCTGGGGCTGCCGACGGAGCAGGCGGTGACGGTGGCGCTGCGGACGCAGCAGATCCTGGCGCACGAGACGGGCGTGACGCGGGTGGCGGACCCGCTGGGGGGGAGCTGGTTCATCGAGCAGCTGACCGACACGATGGAGCGCGAGGGGCTGCGGTTCATCGATGAGATCGACCGGATGGGCGAGTACGGGGAAGGCACGAGGGCACGGAGGCACGAGGGCACGGAGGGTGACTCGGCGTCGCTCGCGGGGCACGCCGCCTACAAGCCCAAGCGCACGTACGGGCGGGGCGTGGTGGCGGGGATCAACCGCGGGTACTTCCGGCGGCAGATCGCCGAGGCGAGCTACCGGTACAGCGAGGAGTGCGAGGCGGGCGACCGGATCATCGTGGGTGTGAACGCGTACACGGATGATGATGAGAAGCGGCCGATCGAGATCCTGCAGATCGGGCACGATGTCGAGGTGCAGCAGTGCGAGCGCCTGGCGGCGTTCAAGAAGCGGCGGGATGCGGGGAAGGTGGCCCGGGCGCTCGACAACATCCGGGCCGCGTGCCAGGGCCGGGCGTTCACGCTGCAGCACGAGATGCCGGGGCTGGGCGGGGCGGGGAACTCCGGGCTGGATGCGACCAACGTGATGCCGGCGCTGGTGGATGGGGCGCTGGCGAACTGCACGCTGGGGGAGATGGTGCAGGCGATGGCGGATGTGTACGGGCGGTACAGCGGCGGGCCGGAGTGGTAGTTTTCTTCCATGGAGGCGGTGATCCACCATGGAGGCGGTGATCCACGTGGGGCCCTCGTTTACGATTCGGGCTCGTGGGTCATCGAGGTTGAGGAACGCGGTCGCCGGAATCGCGGGCTCAGGCCCGGCGGCGGCGCAGATAGGGCATGAGCCAGAGCCACAGGCCCGTCAGCCATAGCGAGAGGACGATGACGGCGCTGGGGAGGAAGATGAAGTACTTGGCGGCGGGGTGGAAGAAGGAGCCATCGTGCAGTGACTCGATGAGATCGCTGCGGCGCTGGGCGTGGTGAAGGACCGCGCCGGTGGTGGTGCAGACCTGGACCTCCCATCCGCTGCGGGCCTGGACCTTGAGCACACCATCCTTGATGCGCATGTCGAGGCGATGGACATCATCCCAGCTGGTGACTTCGGCCTCTGGGATGGATCGGGCCGCGTCAAGGGCCTGGTCGAAGGTGATAGCGGGCGGGGTGATCGCGACGGCGGGGGCTGCGGTGGGCGGCTGGATCCACGCGATGTTCTTCTTGAGCAGCAGCGGGATGCCGGTGCAGAGCACGATGAGCAGGGGAAGGGCGCACGCGACCGAGCCCCAGCGGTGGAGCCTGCGTGCCCAGATGTTGAGAGTGGTCTTCAGACGCATGTCGGCGTGAGCTCCGGGAGGGGCCGGGGGCCGGGAGTTCGGGGGAAAGGCGCGGGCCCGGCATCAGGAGAGGCCGTAGAAGCCCCCGCCCATGTTCTTGATCTTGCCCTGCCGGGCCAGTTCCTGCCAGACTTCGCGCTTGAAATCGTTGGGCGGGATGATGCCCTGGATCTCGGATTTCCTGCCGCCCGTCATGGGGCGGCTGGCGCCGAGCTTGGATTCATCGTTCAGCTTGGTGAGCTTGAAGCGCTTCTTGAACGCGGTGAGGGCGGCCTTGAGCGTTTCCTCGGAAATGGCGGGCGGGGTCGCGGCCGGTTGCTCGGCGGGAGAGGGGTCGGTCATCCCGGAATGGTAGAGGTTTCCGAGGCTGCGGGGATCACGGGCGGACGAGGATGATCAACTCGCCATCGAGTCGGATGGTGACCGAGCGGCCCGTGATGATGACGAGTTCGACGACTCGAGTGATGGGTTGGGGGTCAACCGGGGCCGCGGCCGGCTCGCCCGGGGTCGCCGGCGTGGATGGAGCGGCTGTGGGCGGCTTCGGGGCGGCAGCGGCGGGGGCGGGGGCGGGAGGCTGGGTGGGGGCGGCGGCCGGGATGGACTGGGAAGCCGCGATCGGCAGGCCCGTCAGCTTGAGTGATCGCTGATCGCGTTTCCACTCGCCGAGGAACTCGGTTGCAGTTCCATCGGGCATGCGGCGGCTGAGGATGAACCGTCCATCGGGCGCGAAGATGATGGCCCGGGTGTCATCGGGGTAGCGGGTGACCCAGGCGCCGACCATGGGGTCGCGGGCGGGGGATTGATCGGCGGGGGCGGCGGCGGGTGCTGCGGCGACCTCGGTCGCGGCCGGTTCGGGCGGCGCCGGGGCAGGAGCGGGCTCGCCGGCCGGAGCGGTCGGGGCGGCATCGGGTGCGGGAATAGCGGCTGCTTCGTCGGCGCTGTCGCCGAAGCTGAAGAAGGGGATGCTGTCATCAAGGCTGGAGATCGTCTTGCGGAGCGAGGCGAGGTGGGCATCAAGGTGGTTGAGCGACGTGTTGATGGAGTTGAGGATGGCGAGCTGCTGGTCGACCTGGTTCAGCGACGAGTTGGTGGTGTCGATGCGGCCGAGGCCCTGCTGCACCTCATCGATGAGCTTTGAGGTGCGGATCAGCTCTTCGTTCGTGCGGGCGATCTGCTCGTTGGTCTGGTCGAGCTTGCCGAGCGACTGCTGGACATCGCCGAGCTGGCTGTTGGCGCTCTTGAGCTCATCGCGGATCTCGCCGACGATGCAGCCCGGCAGGGAGAGCAGCGCAACCCCGACCGCGATCCCGACCGCCGCGAGCGGGGCCCCGAAACGTGAGGTGTTCATGGTTGCAGCGTATCACGGGCCCGGCCGGCATTCACCGGCCCGTGAGGGCCACTACGCCGCGGTAGACCTCTTCGGCGGGCCCGGTCATGAAGACGTGGTTCGAGGCCTCATCCCAGCGGATCAGCAGCGGCCCGCCCGGCAGGTGAATGGTCGCCCGGCGTTCGAGATGACTTGCGAGGACGCCGGCGACGAGGGCGGCGCAGGCGCCGGTGCCGCAGGCCTGCGTGGGCCCGGCGCCGCGTTCCCAGGTGCGGAGCGTGGCAGCGCTCCGCCCGGTCACGTGCAGAAACTGGGCGTTGGCCTTCTCGGGGAAGGCGGGGTGGGACTCGAGCGCGGGCCCGAGCGCGGCCAGCGGCAGGCCCGGCGCATCGGAGATGAAGACCACGGCGTGGGGGTTGCCCATGGAGACCGCGGTGGCGCGGATTTCGATCGAGCGATCGATCGCGCGGGCGGGCGGGCCGAGGGCTGTCACGGCCGCTGCGAGGTCGCGGTCGTTGAGGTCGGGCCGCAGGAGCAGGGGCTGATCGACGAAACGGTCGGCGGGTGAGTCGATGGGGATCTGGCGCGCGGAAAGGATGGGTTCACCCATGTCGACTGTCGCGGTGAATGCTCCCGGCCCAGCGTCGAAGGTGATGGGAAGGACGCCGCGAGGGGTCAGCACGCGGAGCAGCGGCCCGGGCCAGCGGTGGTGGATGACCATGTGGCGGGCGATGCAGCGGATGCCGTTGCCGCACATCTGCGCTTCGGAGCCATCGGCGTTGAAGATGCGCATCCGGATGTCGGCGGCGGGCGACTGTGCCGGGGGCGCGGGGGTGAGGAGCAGGATTCCATCGGCGCCGATGCCGGTGTGGCGGTTGCACAGCCGGGGCGCGAGCGCGGGCCAATCGAGGTCGGCGAGTTCGCGGCGGGCCAATCCATCCACGAGGATGAAGTCGTTGCCCAGGCCGTGGACCTTGTAGAACTCGATAGCCGTCATCGGGGGGATCGTGGAGGGGGTGGGAGGGGCAAGTCAACCGCGGGCCCCGGGGTCTGGTGGGAAACGGGCAGCTTGACGCGGGCGCGGGGCGGATGGCAGGATATGGCCCGGTCCGCTCTGGATCGGGGCTCGAAGGGGCGAGTTTCGCTCTTGGTGGCGGGGGTGTCGCATCGGCAAACTCGTGCGGGGCAGAGCCCCTGGAGGCGGTATGGACATGCTGGTGAGCCTGGTGGTCCCGATCGTGGTGTCGGCGGCGGCGGTGTGGGTGTACAGCGCGCTGGCGTGGATGGTGATGGGGCACCACGCGGGGGACATGGAGGGGGCGCCCGATGAGGATGCGCTGATGGCGGCGATCCGCGGGCTGGGGATCAGGCCCGGCGTGTACGGATTTCCGCGGCCCAAGTCGAAGGCCGACTGCAAGGACCCGAAGTTCATGGAGAAGTGGAAGACGGGCCCGTCGGGGATGTTGAACGTGTGGGGTCCGATGAGCATGGGCCGGAACATGGCGTTGTCGTTCGTCGTGTACCTGCTGGTGAGCCTGCTCGTGGGGTACATCGGCGCCGTGGCGATCGGGCGGGGGGCTGCGTTCTCGCACGTGCTGCGGGTGCTGGGAACGGCGGGGATTCTGGGGTATGTGTTCGGCGCGCTGCCCAACGCGATCTGGTTCCAGGCCAAGGGCCGGGCGGTGCTCACCTGCGCGTTTGACGGCGTGGTGCAGGGGCTGATCACGGGCCTGGTGTTCGCTGCGCTGTGGCCCACGGCGGCGTGAACGGCGTCGTCCCGCGGGCGGCCGTTACCTACGGGCCAGGCCCGCCGGGATGCTGAGCCATGATGAGATCACGGCGATGAAGATCGCCAGGGCGCAGAGCACACCGCCAAGCTTGAGGCCGGCGGCGATGAGCACCACTCCCGGGATGGCGAGCGCAGCCGCCAGGCCCGCGCACGTGGCCATCACGATGCGCTGGGAGCCGGGCCCGGCGGCGAGGGCGGAGGTCGTCGGCAGGGCCAGGACGCCGAACGCCATGGCGGCGATGAAGTAGTCGTCGTTGCGGGTGGCGTACCACGCGCCGACGCACGCGGCGGCGATGAGGAGGCAGACGGCGAGGGCCTCGCCCGATCGCCGTTCGCTGGCGGTGAGGGCGTGCCGGCCCAGCGGGTGGAGCCGGAGCAGCAGGTTGAAGAGCGGATCGGCGAGCCAGGAGATGAGCACGAACGCGGCGTAGAGGATGAGCAGGGGGAGGATGTAGGGGGCGTACTGGGGCTGGTTGCGGCGGATCTCGGCAAGGATGCGGTAGAGGATGTAGAGGCCGATGATGACGGCGGTGCGGACCTTGGGGGAGAGCTTCTGCATCCAGAGGACGTAGCGCAGGAAGACCGCGTAGACGGGGTTGCGGGCCTTGAGCGCGGTGACGAGGCCGACGCGGGCCCACTCGAGCCCGGGGTGGAGGCGGAGGGCCTCGCGGAATGAGTCGATCGCGGCCCGGCTGTCGTTCTGGTGGAGGAGCGTCCAGCCCATGTTGGCGTGGGTGACGGCGTTGTCGGGGTCGCGGGCGAGTGCGGAATCGATGGTCTGGCCCGCCTCGGCCTTGCGGCCCAGCTTGATCAGCGACATGGCCCGGAGGTTGTTGGCGGCGACGTGCTCGGGGTCCTGCTCGAGGGCTTCCTCGGCCGCGGCGAGGGCATCCTTCCAGCGGTGGCGCTGGAAGTGGAGGCTCGCGAGCAGGGCGCGGGCGTCGGGATCGTGGGGGTCGAGCGCGATCGATTGACGGATGGAGGCCTCGGCCTCGTCGAACTCGTGGAGGTCGTCGAGCACGCAGGCGAGCACGTAGTGGGGGTAAGAGTCATCCGGCGCTGCGCCCACCGCCAGGCGGGCCTCGTTCAGGGCCTCGTCGGGTTTCTTGCGGCGGGCCAGGCAGAGCGCGAGCATGGCGTGCGCGGTGGAGTTCTGGGGGTCATCACCCAGGGCGCGGCGGAGCTCGGGCTCGGCGAGATCGAGGCGCTGCTGCCCGAAGAGCAGCATGGCCCGCTGGAGGTGCGCCGAATCGGGTGAGAAGGAAGTCATGTTTCAGGTGAGCTTGAGATACGCCAGGACATCGTCGTACGCGCCGCCCTGGTTGGCGTAGAGGGCGTGGTTCCGGGCCGTGGCGAACCACTCCCGCGTGGTGGGCTTGGTGGCCTTGGCGGCGTCGAGCAGGTCGCGTGTGGTGAGCGGCGAGACCTTGCCCTTGGCGAGGGCCTCGCGGAGCTTGGACTCCACGGCCCGGTCGATGATGCCCATGAGGTCGGCGCCCGAGCAGCCGTCAGTCTTTTTCGCGATGGCGTCGGCATCGACCTCCTCGGCGGGCTTGTCCTTGAGGTGGATGCGGAGGATCGCGGCGCGGGCCGCGGCGTCGGGTGGGGGCACGAAGATGACGCGGTCGAAGCGGCCCGGGCGGCGGAAGGCGGGGTCGAGGTGCCAGGGGGCGTTGGTCGCGGCGAGGATGAGCAGGCCATCGTTGCGGGCCGCGATGCCGTCGAGCTCGGCGAGGAACTGGTTGATGAGCTGCCGGCCCGCGCTGTTGCGCATGTCGGAGCGGCTGGCGCCGAGGGCATCGACCTCATCGAAGAACATGACGCAGGGCTTGTGGGCCCGGGCCTGCTCGAAGAGCTCGTGGAGCTGGGTCTCGCTCTGGCCCATCCACATGGACAGGACATCGTTGATGCCGATGGCGAGGAAGTGGGCCTGGACTTCGCCGGCGGTGGCGCGGGCGAGGTGGGTCTTGCCGCAGCCGGGCGGCCCGTACATGAGCACACCGCCGCCGATGGCCTTGCCGTAGGCCTTGTACATCTCCGGGTGGCGGAGGGGATGGATGATCTTGAGGGCGATCTGCTCCTTGACGGTTTCCATGCCCCCGACGTCGGCGAAGGAGATCTGGGGGCGCTCGAGGTCATCGGGGGAGATCAGCATCGCCCCGGGCTCGGGCCCGTCCTCGAAGCGATCATCATCGGTGTCGAGATCGTCGCCGGACTGCGGCTCCGGCGCCGACCGCCGCGAGCCGAGCCCCAGGTCGGCCTCCAGGGCGGTATCGCGGACGGACGGCTCGGCGTCGATCGCCTTCTTGTACTGATGGACGGCGGCGCTGGTCTGGCCGTTGTGGTGGAGCAGCCGGGCGAAGAGTACGAGGATGGCCGGGGCGGCATCGCCGCGGCGGACGAGGTCTTCGGTCAGAACCATGGCCTGGGAGAGTTTCTGCTGGCGGACGAACGCGACCGCGAGCTGCGCCTTGGCGTCGCGATCATCCGGGGCGCGGGTGAGCAGGTCGCGCAGCTCACGCTCGGCCTCTTCCCACCGCCCCGCGGCGGCGAGCATCTGAGCCAGGTGCCTGCGCAGGGGCAGGTTCTCGGGCGAGACCTTCAGGGCGTCGCGCAGTGGCTGGATGGGGTCGATCGGCTCCAAGCAGGACTCCGGGTGCTCGTGGGAGCTTACCGGCCCGGGCTCGGGAGGTGAACCGGCTCGCGCGGGAAATTCCCCGCCGGCGGGGCTCACCATCGGAGAAGGAGCACGGCCAGCGTGATCCACGCGACCGCGTGAAGGGCGATGATCGCCAGGAAGACGCGGCGGAAGCCGGGGTCCACGGTCTTGTGCCGGAACGTGCGCTGCGCGAGCCACGCGCCGGGCCAGCCGCCCAGCAGTTCGAAGAGGTGCAGCCGCCGCTCGGGGATGCGCCACCGGCCCAGCCGGGCCGCACGCTTGTCGAGCCCGTAGGCCGCGAAGGTGATGAGGCTCGCGACGACGTAGCAGCCGAGGATGAACAGGAGCCAGGGGGGCACGGCCCGGATTGTCGCCGATCGGCGGGGGCGGTGCGCGAGGTTCTGTTTGACGGATGCCTTTGGGTGGCCCGGCTCTGCGAGCCGGGCATGGAAACACCGATGGAAATGCACGGTTCGGAGAACCGTGCCACCCCGGAATCGATCCATCAAAAACGACCTAGCGGGGGCGGGATCGTCCGCGGCGGCGCCGCCGGAATCGCGGACGGCGTGCGGCGGTGAGCACGAGCCAGAGGCCGGCAGCGCTGGCGGCCGCTCCCGCGGAGAGCAGGAGGACGCTTTCCTTCGTGGGGGAGCCGGAGAAGAGCCGGGTGACGCCGGACGCGAATGAATCGGAGGCCCGCAGCCCCAGCCAGATCAGGACCGCGCCGCCGGCGGTGAGGGAGATGCCCAGGGGTGCGCGCAACGCGGCAAGGGTAGAGCCGGGCCCGGCGGGAGGAGGTCGGGGCGGGTCTGGGAGGGTCTGGCCGGGGGTTGGGTGGCGCGGACCATCCCCTGGAAGCGGGAGGTACGAGGGACGCGCCCGCTCGATATCGGCCCGGCCCGTGAATGCTGGGTGGAACGGCGGGCCCGCGCCAGCCGATGCAAGGGACATGAGCGGCAGCGCATTGGGAATCTCGGGCGTGGCGGCGAGGGCGGATGTGTCCAGCGCGGTGAGCATGGCGGTCGCGGCTAAAGCGCTGGATCAGGCCCGGTCCCAGGGGGCGGCGGTCGTGAAGATGATCCGCGCGGCGGGGGATGTGCAGAAGTCGGCGATCTCGGTGGCATCGCGGGCCGGGGGCGTCGACACGTACGCCTAGCGGGGCTGGAAGCGGGGGACCGGGCCGGGGATACACTCCACCCGCGTGCCAATTCTCTGGAAGTTGATCCTCGCGATCGGGCTGCCGCTGGTGGCGCTGATGACGGCGGCGCTGGGGCTGGGGCACGTGCAGCTCAAGGCCGAGGCGTTGCGGGCGACCGAAGAGCGGGTGACCGAACTCGCCGACCGTTACGCGGCGGAGTTCAACGGCGCCTTCATGGCGATCGCGCAGGTGGCCGAGTCGGCGGCCGCGTACCTCGAGACGGATCCGAACCCGACCCGGGCCCAGCTCGAGGCGGTGCTGCGGCGCAACGTCGAGGCCAACCCGCTGATCTACGGGAGCTGCGCCGCGTTTCTGCCCGGCGAGGCGAAGGCGTGGCTGACGGGGGCGCCGCCCGGCGAAGCCGCGGCGATCTCTGGCGGCGGCCTGTTCGGCCCGTATGTCTATCGCGGCCCGGCGGGCCTGACCGCCATGCAGGTCGAGGATGCGTACGACTACACCGCGCCGCGCTGGACGTGGTTCGGGGTGCCGGTTCGGACGGGCCAGGCCTACTGGACCGAGCCGTTCTTTGACTACGGCGCGGGCAACGTGGCGATGGTGACGCACTCGGTCCCGCTGCGCCGCGGCGGGCGGATCGTGGGGGTGGTCACGGTGGATGTGCGGCTGGAATCGCTCCGCCAGCAGATGATGGCCGGGCGGCCCAAGGGGATGGAGTTCTGGGTGGGAAGCCGCGAGGGCGCCCTGGTGCTGGCCCCCGTCGCGGGCTGGATCATGAACGAGACCGCCGAGACGCTCGCGGAGAAGTGGAAGTGCCCGGAGGTCGCGGAGCTGGGGCGGCGCATGCGGGCCGGGGAGCGGGGCGCTGCGCGCATCCAGATGGTCACGAACGAGCGGGAGCCGATGCTGGCCTTCTTCGCCCCGGTGCCCTCCACCGGATGGTCGCTGGCGGGGGTCGTCGAGGAAGGCCAGATCATGGCGCCGGTGTACAAGGCCCTGCGGGAGCGCACCGCGTTCGGCCTGGCCATCATGGTCGCCCTGCTGGCGGTGGTGATCGTCATGGGCTCGTGGATCGTTCGGCCGACGCGCCGGCTCGCAGAGGCGGTCGGGCGCCTCTCGGCGGGCGACCTGGACACCCATGTTGAAGGCGTGCGGGCCAAGGATGAGATCGGCCGCCTGGCCACGGCGTTCAACAGCATGATGGGCCAGCTCAAGAACCACGTGGAGGCCCTGGAGCGGGAGACCGCGGCCCGGCAGGCGGTGGAGAGCGAGCTCAAGGTGGCGCGATCGATTCAGCTCTCGATGCTGCCGCGGGAGTTCCCGGTCAGCCCGGCGTTCGAGGTCGCCGGTGTCAACGCGCCCGCCGCGTTCATCGGGGGCGATTTCTACGATGCGTACGAGTCCGCCCCGGGCGTGCTGACGCTGGTGATGGCGGATGTGTCGGGCCACGGGGTCTCGGCCGCGATGTTCATGGCCCTGGCCCGGACGACGCTGCGCAGCCTCGCGGCCGATGCGGGCCGGGCCCGAGATCCCGCCGAGCTGCTGACGCTCACCAACGCGGCGCTGGCGAGGGACAATGACGCGGGGTTCTTCGTGACGATCTACCTGGCCCAGTACGTGGCCGCGACCGGGAGGCTGCGCTACGCCAATGCCGGGCATCCGCCGCCGCTGGTGCTGGGGTGCGATGGCCGTGTGCGGCGGATGGGGGAAGCCACCGGCACGCTGCTGGGGGTGTTCCCGGAGTCGCGGTACGACGAAGGCGAGGGCGAGGTGAAGCCGGGCGAGCGCCTGGTGCTCTACACCGATGGGATCCCCGAGGCCAGATCACCCGCGCACGAGTTCTTCGGGGATGAGCGGTTTGCGGGGCTTCTGGCGGGGGTGCGGAACGACGGGCCCGGCGCGATCTGCGGACGGGTGCTCGACGAACTGGAACGATTCCAGGGAGCGGTCCGCCACGATGACATCACGCTGATGGTGCTCTGGAACCGCGGCGCGCAAACAAACTAAGTTGCCGGCCCGGACTTCTCGGACCGGGCGGGCCGGGCAGCGCCGGGACCTGTGTTCCCCTCTTGGATCGCGAGTCCTCATCGTGTACATTGACGCCGGCGGGTTCGGCGAGCTGCCGGACCATTCGGGGAGGAAGGCGGGGACCATGCGACGGCGGCAGGTGGGTGCTGCGATGGCCGCAGCGCTGGGGTGTGGTGGCGCGGCGATGGCGGGCCCGGCCGTTGAGGGGCTTGGGTTCCTGGAGGGCTACAAGTCCAGTTACGCCACGGGTGTCTCTGATGACGGGCGGGCCGTCTCGATCACCGCGGTGTCGATCGCCGGGATCTTCCAGGCAGCGAAGTGGACGAGGGGCGCCGAGATCGACGGCTTGGGAACGGTGTTCGGAGAGATCGCCGCATCGACGGGGATTTCCGCCGACGGCTCGGTGGTCGTCGGGTACGACGATGGCGTTCTGCGCAGGGCGACGCGGTGGACATCGGCCGGGCCGCAGACGCTGGGAACGCTGCCGGGGGGCGTGAACAGTCTCGCCAACGGCGTGTCACGCGATGGGTTGACGGTGGTAGGGTCGAGCGACGACGGTACGCGGGTCCGGGCCATCCGGTGGACGGAAGCGGGCGGGATGCAGGATCTCGGGATCGCTCCGGGCGCAGCGGGGAGTGAAGCCCGGGGCGCCAACGCCGACGGCTCGGTCGTGGTTGGCGTTTCGCTGGGCCCGGAGGCCCGCGCGTTCCGCTGGACGCAGGCGGGCGGGATGCAGCTGTTGGGTGTGCTGCCGGGGGAGGTGTTCAGCATCGCCCACGCCGTGACGCCGGATGGAAAGACGGTGGTGGGGGGGTCATCGATCGAGAGCACGCTGCTGGGCCCGGCGTTTCGGTGGACGGCGGAGGATGGGATTCAGAGCCTGGGCGCGATACCGGGTGGGGGCGGGAGCGTGGCGCGGGCCTTATCTGCTGACGGGCGGACCATCGTCGGGCAGACCTATTCGGCGGCACTGTTCGATGAGGTGGCGTTCGTGTGGACGCCTGAAACGGGCATGCGGCCGCTGACGCAGATCCTGACTGACCTGGGGATCGACTATTCAGGTTGGCGGCTGCGGGACGCCGTCGGCGTATCGGCGGATGGTCTGACGATCGTGGGGAACGGCTACGACGCACTGGGAAGGTCGCAGGCGTGGATCGTGACGATCCCGTCGCCGGGATGGCCGGGCCTGGCGGCGGCGGGGGGCGTGCTGGGGTTCCGGCGTCGGCGGCGTCGAGCGGAAGACGCCGGTGGATTCACAATGTCTCTTGATTGACAGCGGAAAGTCGGTAATCTGGCGGCATCCGGGGGAAACGCCGGAACAAGGAGCTCGGATCATGGGGAGCCACTCGCGGGTTGCGGCGGTCTGTCTCAGCGCGATGGTGGGGCTGACGACCGCGGCGAATGCCGATGTCATCACAGAATGGGATGCGACGTTGCGCGATGTCGTCCGCGCTGTCGGCGGCGGCCCGTGCCCGATCTCGCGGGCCCAGGCGATGATGCATGTCGCGATGTACGACGCGGTGAACTCGATCGACCAGCGGCACCAGGCGTACGCGACGTTTGCGCCGACATCGACCGCGTCGATGGAAGCGGCGGCGGCGACGGCGGGGCACAAGGTGCTCAGCACCGTGTACCCGGCGCTGACGTCATCGATGTTCGACCCGCGCCTGGCGTCGCAACTGGCGGCGATCCCCGACGGGCCCGCCAAGACCGAGGGCATCGCGCTGGGCATCACCTGCGCGAACGCCATCATCGCCCTGCGGACGGGCGACGGCTCGGCCGACATGACACCCTACGTCGCGAGCATGGAGCCTGGGCAGTGGAGGCCCTGGCCCGGCCAGCCCGCGCACGGCAGCAACTGGTACAAGGTGAAGCCATGGACGATGCCGACGGGGGACTTCTTCCGGCCGCCGCCGCCGCCCGCGCTCACCAGCGCGCAGTACGCCGAGGAGTTCAACGAGGCGAAGGTCATGGGCAAGCTCGGCAGCCCGGACCGGACGCCGGAACAGACGCTCATCGCCCACTTCTGGGGCAACGACCGCGACCGCACGTACAAGCCGCCGTGCCACCTCACCTACATCACCGAGGTCATCTGCGCCCAGGAAGGCCTGTCGATGGCCGAGAATGCGCGGCTCTTCGCGCTCATCTCCCTGGGCATGGCCGACGGCGTCATCGTGGCGTGGGATGCCAAGTACGCCACCGACATCGATTTCTGGCGCCCGGTCGATGCCATCCGCCGGGCCTCGGAAGACGGCAACCCCGACACGATCGCCGACCCGATCTGGACGACAGAGTCGGACATGACGCCGCCCTTCCCGGCGTACATCTCCGGGCACGCGATCATGGGGGCGCAGCACGCCGGGCTCCTCGAGCGGTTCTTCCGCACCGACGAGATGACCTTCACGTTCGGCACCGACGACCCGTTCGTGCCCGCGGGGACCACCCGGACGTTCCACCGCTTCAGCGACGCCGCTTGGGAGAACGCGCTCAGCCGCATCTACCTCGGCGTTCACTGGCGCTCGGACTGCTTCTGGTCGAACCAGCAGGGTTACAAGGTCGCGGAACGGGTCTGGGCGTATTACCTGCGGCCCACCTGCCCTGTCGACTTCACCGATGACGGACTGTCCGATTTCTCCGACTACCTGCTCTTCCTCAACCTGTACGACGCCGGCGATCTCGAGGCCGACCTGACCCGCGATGGGCTGGTCGACTTCGCCGACTACCTCGAGTTCCTCAACCTGTTCGAAGCCGGCTGCTGAGCCGACCTGCGCGATTCCGGAAGGCCCGTTCGCCGTCGAACGGGCCTTTTTCCTGCGCATCCTCCCCGTACCAGCGGGCATAGACTGGCGCGCTTCCACGGAGGCCCGGGTCATGTTCGAGAAACGTCACGAGCCGGTGATCGACCGCCGGGCGTTCCTCATCAGGCTGGCCCGGGCGATCGCCATCGCCCTCGTGCTGGTCGCGGTCTCGCTCACCATCGGCGTGATGGGATACCGCATCACCGAGGGCATGAACTGGATCGATGCGTTCTACAACGCATCGTTCATCCTCACGGGCATGGGCCCGACCGCGCCGCTCCGCACCAGCGCCGGCAAGGTCTTCGCCAGCTGCTATGCCCTCTTCTCCGCCATGATCGTCCTGACCATGGCCGCGGTCGTCGTCACACCCCTGTTCCACCGCCTGATGCACCGCTTCCACGTCGATGAAGGCGACTGATCGGTGCTTCGCTCAGCCCGCCGCGCGGGCCAGTCGCGCCGCCCCGGCCGCCGCGTGGTGCGCATGGTCCCCGCACGCCAGCTCCCACCCGGGCCGGGCCAGCGAAGTGAGCTCCTTCGACACCAGCGCTCGCAGCACTTCCAGCGATGGCGCGAGCAGCAGCCCGACGCCGCCGAGCAGCACCGTGCGCTGCGGCCGGTAGACGGCGTGGGTAATACGGATCGCACGGGCCAGCGCCCGCAGCGGCGCGGCGGGGGCCGGCTCCGCGAACGCGCCGCGAAGGTCGGGCCCGTACCTGGCGATGAGCGCCGGCAGGCCGATGTAGCCCTCGAGGCTGCCGCGGCCGCCATCGGGCCCGAGCGGGACCGGCTCACCCTCGACCGACACATCCATCTGTCCCAGGTGCCCCGAGGACGGGCCCGTCAGCCGCACGGGCCGGCCGTCATCCAGCACGCAGGCGCCGACGCCGGTGCCCAGGGAGAGCGCCAGCACGCGATCCGGGCCCGGGTGCAGCGTCCAGTAATCCACGGCGGCGGCGTGCGCATCGGTCCGCACCGATAGTCCTGTCACCGGCCGGGCCAGCGCCTGCGAGATCAGGTCCCGCAGGTCAACACCGACCAGCCCGGGCAGGTTGACGGAGGTAGTAATGCACCGCCGGGCCGGGTCGTAAAGGCCCGGCGCGCAGACGCCGACATCGGGCGGTGGAAAGGAGAGCCGGGCTTCCGAAGGTATGGCGGCGGCGATGGCGGCCGCGATGGCCCGGGCATCGGGGCCGGAGTACCGCGGGCTCTGGCCCGTCGCGATGACGGCCTCACCGCGGAGCAGCGCGGTCTTCACGCTGGAGCCGCCGATGTCGATGCCGAGGGCGGTCACTTGGGTGGCTCGGACGGGGACGAAGACGGCGGGGAGGATTCGTGCGGGGAGAGCACGGGCTGGCGGAGCAGCCAGTCGCGGAACGCGGCGAGCCGGCCCGCGCGGGTGGCGATCATCTCGGGCGTCTTGGACTGCTCCGGATTGACGCTCTCAAAGAACGACTCGTAGGAGAAGAGCGCGAAGCCGTCGGTGCCCATGGCCCGGGCGGTCTCGGCCTGGTCGGCGGTCTGTCCGGGGACGTGGAGGTAGACGGCCAGCCCAGGGGTGATGGGACGGCCCGACGCGGCCTCGATCCAGGCCGCGAGGTCGGAGCTGAACTGCTCGGGCTTGGCGGTGTAGATCATGGGGAACGCGCGGTCGAGCAGCCCGTCGCTCAGCCAGGCCGGCCCGTCCTGCAGGTACTGGTTGAGCCCAAGGTCGGGCCGGCGCCACACGGCGGCGGTGAGCACGCAGCCGGGCCGGCGATCGACGGCGTCGCGGCGGATGCGGCGGACCAGGTCGGTGATCCGGGCGCGCTTCCAGTCCTGGAATGCCGCGATCTCATCGGGGGAAGCGGGGGTGTCGTGGCCCGTGGCGGACTTGAAGGCTTCGAGCGATGCGGGGTCCGCCGGGTAGAGTGTGGAAGCGTCCATCTTCTCGGAGACAAACCGGATGTAGTCCAGGTGCAGGCCATCGATTTCGTACCGCGAGACGATGTCCCCGAAGACCGCGACGAGGTAGTCCTGCACCTCCTCCAGCACCGGGTTCACGATCACGTAGTGGTCGTTGAGAGGCTGCGGCCTGCCGGCGGCGTCGTGCAGGCGCCACTGGGGCCTGGAGTTCAGCAGGTGCCGGGGATCGGTCGGCGGCACAGGGCCCTTCCAGAGCGGCATGACGTTGACCCAGGCGTGCAGCTTCATGCCGCGGGCGTGGGCCTCCTTCACCGCCAGCGCGAGCGGATCGAACCCCGGGTCGGTCGCGCCGGGCGGCAGGTCGCGGAACAGTTCCCGCCCCCACGGTTCCAGCTCGCTGCGGTAGAACGCATCGGCCTGGCCCCGCGCCTGCCAGATCACATCGGTCGCCTGGACCGAGGCGCACTCGGCGATGACCCGCCGCACATCATCGGGCGTCCGGAAGTCCCAGCGGGTCACCCACACGCCGCGGAAGGGCTCATCGGCCCGGGCAGACGGGGCTACGCCGGGCACGGCCGCCATGGCCGCCACGATCAACAGGAGTGACAAGAACACGGGCCGGAAGAGTGGCATCGGGAGTCCTTTCCGCGGCAGCACTTCCGCGGAGATTACCGCGCCCCGTCCTCGCGAGCCAAGGACGCCGGGCCTTGATAGGGCGCCGGGCGGCTGCCCATCCGGCGGCGGGCCTCGCGGGTGACGAGCTCCCAGTCAAACGCCGGGCCAGGGTCGGCCTTGTTCTCCTGGACGTGCAGGTGGCCCAGCAGCCCGGTGTACCCGGCGAACTCGGAAGGCGACAGGGCGGTGCCCCGCGGCCGCCCATCGGGATCGCGCGGATAGTCGCAGCGTATGGCGGGCAGGGCGGTGCACAGCGCCGCGGTGAGCTTGATGAGCGAGTCGTACTGCTGCGGCGTCAGGTCGTACTGCGTCAAGACCTGGCCTTGAGCGACCGCCGTGATCGGGTGTGCGTTCCGCGGGCGGGCCACGAACCCCGGCGTGCGCAGCCCGCCATCGCCGAGTTCGGGAGGGATCGTGATCCGGGTGAGCCCCGAGGAATCCGCGGTGTACCAGCGGGAGAGCACCGCGGCCTTGTCGGGCGGGTAGGCCCCGATGTTGGCGATCTCGATGCCGACCGAGCGGTCGTTGGCGATCGTCGCGTGCCAGGCCCGTTCCTTGACGTCGAGGGTCTGGTAGATGGTGCCATCGAGGTCGAGCATGAAGTGGACGGAGAGGCCGCGGAGGTCGTGGAGGATGCGGAAGCACGTCCGGCTGGTGCCGGCGGCGTCGTAGTGGATGACGAACTGATCGACGTGCCGCCGGAGCAGGTCGAGGGTCCAGCCCCCGCCCCGCACCTGCTCGAACTCCTCGGGGGACAGCGGAACACGGCGGACGCCGTAGCGGGCCGGCGTTTCGAGGCCCTTCTCGCCGCCCTTCCCCCATTCGGACCCGTCCCAGGGCGCGAACCGGCGCTCCGTGCGGTAGGCATCGTACCCGCCGGGGTCGGTCCAGAGCACCACAGGGGCGCCCGTGTGGAACAACTGCCCCGCGATCATGATCTCATCGCCGCGCCGGGCCAGGGGCTGCGGCGGCCGCGCAGCGCACCCCGCGATCAGCGCGAGGGTGATCAGCCCGGACAGAAGGGTGATGAAAGGGCGGATGGTCATGGAAGCGACCCGCGCACGGGCGGGAGCATCAATCGTCGGCCCGCCGGGCCCGGCGGGACCAAAAGTAAGACCGGGCCGGCCCGGTGCTGGGCCGACCCGGTCATGGACGCGTCCACACGCGATGAAGGCGCGGATCAGCGGTCCCAGCCGATGGCGTCGAAGGCGCTGACATCGGTGGTGCGGAGGAAGTTGGGATAGAAGGTCTCGCCGTAGTCGAAGGCGGGATCCATGATGCCGATCGCGGGGATCAGCTGGCGGAAGTGGCTGGCCTGGTAGGGAGAGCCGTCGGAGAAGGGGTACTCGGAGGCGATGTTGTCGAAGTTGACATCGTTGTTGGGGTTGTTGCGGACCATCCAGCGCGGCCGGGCCGTGAACTCGGCGGCGGTGTCGGGGTTGAAGTCGGAGGAGCCCGTGCCGTCGGTGTTTCGGAAGCGGAAGAGGTCGAGGACCTCGACATCGCGGGAGCGGAAATCGACGGCAGAGGTGAAGCCCATGGCGTGGCCCGTCTCGTGGATGATGACATCCTGGAGGGAGATCGTGCCCGACGAGACGCCGTTGGCGGGGTCGAAGTCGAAGGGGAAGGCGGTCGAGTACTGCATACTGGCGTCAGCGCCCGTCACCGTCCCGCCGGCGGCCTTCCAGTTGGCGAAGGTCCAGAAGACGCGGTTCTCGCTGGTGGTGCTGCTGGTGCTGTACCGGACGGGGAGGGAGGCGGTCGGCAGCGACGCCTGGATGGTGTCGGAGGCATCGGCGCCGGTCACCAGCACGCTGCGGCTGGTGGCCCAGTCCACGTAGCCGTAGCTGCTGCTGGTGCCGCCGATGACGCCCGGGCTGAGGGCCGCGAAGCTGACCGTCACGCTCACCGTGATGGGGTCGTTGGGGAACTGGCCTTCAAGGTACGCCTCGGCCGCGGCGAAGGCGGCGACCGCCCCGGCGGGTACCGAGCCTCCCAGCGTGTACACCAGGTTCAGCCCGGCCCGGGGGGTCACGCCGTGCTGGCGGTCGACGATGATGACCTTGTTGCCATCCGCGAGGGCCGCGGTGTGCACCGCATCCATGCGCTGCAGGTCGGCGACGGTGATGCGGTCAGAACCCAATCCGCAGACGGGCTTCCAGACCCGCTGGGTTTCCATGGTAAGGGCCTGCCCCGTCGCGACCACCGTGGCGGCCTGCGGCCCGGTCGGAACGATGTAGCGGACAGCGCCGGGCTGGAGCTGCCCGGCATCCTGGCCCAGGGCCGGAGCGGCCAGCCCGGCGACGGCCGCCAGGGCGACGGGGAGTGCACAACGATCGAGTCGACGGACGAGCATGCGCGTACCTCCGGCCGCAGAACTGCGGCTCATGTTCATGCAGGGGAATGTCGGTCCCCACGCGGGAAGACCCCCCAACCGAAACGGGCCGCAACGAACGGCGGCCGCGAGAGTCTGTTAGTTACCTCAAAGCACGGGCGCAGTCAAGATGGAGGGCCACGGTTTCGGCCCGATCACATCGAGATCGCGAGCGTCACGATCTGGAACGGACGCAGCGGCACACTCGTTCGGGGCTGGCCCGCCCTCAAGTCTGAGCGATGCTCCAGCCCCCTCAAATCTGTGGGTTGCTCGAGGAGATCGGTGGCCGCCACCGCGCGGGGCGGGATGTTCCAGTCGATGTGCGCTGTGCCGCGGCCGCCGTGGTGTTCGTGCAGGCGCAGGATCAGCCGATCATCATCATGGGCGGGCTTGAACGCATCGACCGCGATTCCGACCGGGCCATCTGTCGAAATCCGGAAAGGTGACCAGCGATTCAACTTTCCGGGCCGCGGCTCAACGGGCCGGGCGCGCATGGGCGCAGCGAGCGCTTCGCCCTCGGCATCGACGCCCGCGGCCCGCCAGTCGCCATCGTGGGGCATCAGGGCGTACGTGAACTCGTGATCGCCCATGTCGGCATCGGGGTCGGGCCATTTGGGGCTGCGCAGCAGGCTCAGCCCCAGCGTCGAGTCGTGGGCCGAGTACCCGTACTTGCAGTCGGCGAGCAGCGCGAGGCCGAAGCCGGGCTCGGAGAGATCGGCGAATCGGTGGGCGCAGACTTCGAAGCGGCCCATGTCCCACGAGGTATTGCGATGTGTAGGGCGGCGGATATGTCCGAGCTGGGTTCCATACGTCGCATGATCGGAAACTACATCTGTCGGGAAGAGCGCCCGCAGGAGGCGGCGCGATTCGTGCCAGCCAACCCGCGTGATGATGTCCAGCCTTGGAGATCCCACATCCAGGCGGAAGATCTGGGTCAGCCGGCTGGACTCGCCGACAGGCATCGCGATCTCCACATCAGCCCGCGCCGGGCCGGCGCTGAGGATTCGAACGTCGGCCCGCGTCCCGGCGCTAATCGGGCAGGGCTTCTGCGCGTAGAACCAGTCGATGTCCCAGGCATCCCACATGGTGGGGCGGTCTTCGTAGAGCACGAGCTGGTTGAGCGGCCCGGCAGCGCAGACCTCCCGCCCGGCCGCCCCGCGCCGGAGGCTGGTGATGCGCCCGTAGGCGTCGATCACCGCCGTCAGCACGCCGTTGGAGAGCGTGACCGAATCGCCCGCGGACGCGGCATGGACGGGGCAGGGCAAACCCGCTCCGGCATCCACGACCGCGATTCCCAGCGCGGGAACCTCCGATGCGAAGACGGGCCGTTTCTCGCCGCCGGGCCCGGCGACTTCGACGATGCCGCTGCGCGGGCGGCTGCCGGGGTTGAAGACCGCGATGGGCTCGGCGATGCCATCGGTCCCGAGGCGCTCGATCCAGCCGGGGATCGATCGCTCGATGATTCCGGTGGCTATCGCCTCGATGCGCGCGTGGTCCTTGATCGCATCGTCGTAGACGGGCCCGATCGAGGACCCCGGGATGATGTCGTGGAACTGGTTGAGCAGCGTCAGCTTCCAGGCTTCATCGAGCTCAGCGCGGGCCATCGGGCCGCCAGTCGGTGAGTTTGCGCAGAGCAGCTCCGCGAGGCGAAGGGACTGCTCGGCGCGGAGGTTGGCCCGCTTGATCCGGGCCTGCGTCGTCAGCGTGCCGCGGTGCAGCTCCAGGTACAGCTCGCCCGACCAGACGGGGAGGTCTTCGCCGGCCGCGCGGAGCGAGGCGTGGTCGGCGTGGAGCCCATCGCAGAACTCGCCGGCCGTCGAGAGCTTCATGCGGGGCAGGCCGTCGCAGTCCGCAGCCAACTGCGTGTAGCGGATGCTCCAGTCGGTAGGCCCGCCGCCGCCATCACCGAAGCCGAAGGGCTGGAGGAATCGCGCGGGCCCGGGCGCTCGCGAAGCGCCGGCCCGTCCCTGGTCGCGGTTGCGGTGGTGGGTCTCGGCATGGCGGAGCTGTTTCGGGGTGTTGGAGGCGTTGTAGTCGTGGCCCGGCGTGAAGTGGGTGAGGATCTCGGTGCCATCAAGCCCGCGCCAGCGGAAGGTGGTGTGCGGGAAGGTGTTGAACTGGCTCCAGATCATCTTGTTGGTGATGAAGGTGTCGAGGCCCGCCTGCGCCATGATCTGCGGCAGTGCCGGGCAGAAGCCGAAAGTGTCGGGCAGGTAGAGGAACCGCTGCCGCCCGGCTGCGCCGAAGCGTGAGCGCCAGTAGCGTTCACCGTGCAGGATCTGGCGGATGAGCGATTCGCCCGAGATGATGTTGGCATCGGGCTCGATCCACATCGCCCCGCCCGGCTCCCAGCGCCCTTCGGCGACGCGGGCCCGGATCTGCTCGAAGAGTGCGGGGGAGCGCTCCTCGACCCATGCGTACTGCTGGGCCTGCGAGCACAGAAAACGGAAGTCGGGGAATCGCTCCATGTTCCGCAGCACGGTGGCGAAGGTGCGGAGGCACTTGCGTTTGGTCTCACGGGCGGGCCAGAGCCAGGCGGTGTCGATATGGGCGTGCCCGACGGCGTGGCCCGTCGGTGCAGAGCCGGCCGCGGAAATGCGGAGGGTTTCGTTCAGGATCTCGAGCGCGGGCCGGGCCGATGCCTCGGGGTCGGTGTCGAGGATCAGGTTGGTGGCCCGGCGGAGCGAGGCGTTGAGCTGGTGGTGGCGGGATTGGTCGGTCGGGAGTTCGAGCAGCAGCGCGATGGCGAAGGCGTACGCGCAGCGGAGGTCCCACAGGAGAGGATGGAGGACCGCGAGGTCGGCCCGTTCGAGCAGGCCCGGCGTGGGTGATTCCCAGCGTCGGCGGAGTTCGGGCGGGTCCCAGTCGAAGCCCAGCACGCCGAAGGGGTGGTTGCAGGCGGCCTCGATGTGGAGGCGGATCGGCACACCGCCGCGGGCGGATTCGAAGAGGCGGATGGCGTCGCGGTTGCTGTCGAGTCCGTGAACCGGAACGCCATCAGCGGACCAGAGCAGGGCTTCGGTGCCGCTGCTGAAGCGGAGCGCGACGGGCCGCCCGCGCATGGAATCGGGGATGGCGCCGGTGAGGCGGAACCACGCCGTGGACCACTTGGGGCCCCAGGCCCAGCCGAGCTCGACGGGGCGGTACGTGGCGGCGCGGGCCTGCTCGTACGTGGGCGGGTCGGTGTCGGAAGGAGCGAACTGGGCGGCTTCGATCTTCAGCGGCGCGGTCGGCCCGTACACCGCGGGCTCGAGGACATCGCGGAGGAAGACCTTGTAGCGGTGGGTGGCGAGGTGGAGTTCTTGGAAGGGGTCTTTGGGCATCGCGGTACGGGTTCCCAGTGAGATCAGGAGGATATATCGGGCGTACGACGCCGTTTCTGGGCCCGATGGGGCTGCGGGCATGTAGCCACGGGTGACGCTCGCGCAGCAAGCGGAACCCGTGGAGAGGGATATCAGGTTCGTGGGCCACCACGAAGAGGCGACGGAAGGCGGAGTGAGGCGCCTTTCAGCGCCCCACGCGCTCTCGTTCAGTTACGCCGACGTTCGGCGAGATAGAGGCGAATGTGCAGGCTGCACTGTTCATACGCCGAGTCCTTCTTACCGACCCATTCCGGCTTGTCGCGGTTATTGCGATGTTCACGAACACACGCAGATACGAGCTTGGGCAGGCACTCAGCTAGCAGTTCATCATTTGGCACTCGCCACCGGAAGAGTCGCTTGGATGAATCCCACTCGACATTAGCGCGAAATGCTGCGAGCATCGGGAAGAGCCAAGCGTTCGGTAGACGGTACCTCGTCTTCTCTCCCAAGAAATGCAGCGGAGTATTCTTGTGCTCGGGACTGGCGACTCGACCACTTCCGTTGGGCTTCACTTTCATGCGACCGATCTCGAAATTGACGTCCTCGCTCTTGGCCGCGATCGGGGCATCTCTGCGAATCTTGTCGGCTAGCAAGAGGATCTCTGGCAGATGAGAGACAATCAGTTCCACCGCTCGCTTGTTGTCGGTCAGGTCATCTCCGAATTCCGCAATGGCCTTGTATTGCCGACTATACAAGTCATGAGGTTGAACATCGTGTCCATACCGGTCTAGATTGAACATCTCGATAAAACTAATCAACTCACCGATGTACACATCGCCTGGATCGCCTTCACGATAAGCGATTTGATCGGCGCCGGGCTTTCCAAGCAGAGCGTTCTTGATAATGTCAAAACTGCCCTTCAGGTTTTCAAGTGATGGGATCTGCACCTGCTTGGAACGGTTCAGTCCTTCTGCGATTTCAACGACTTTTTCCTCAGGGACTCCCTTGAGGAAGTGCAGGCGAACGAACGCGCTGCGAAGGGCCCTGAGCTCCTCTTCGTCCGCGTCCTCACGAGCTTGCTGAATGGCGGCGTAGGTGTGTCCCCCGTTGACAATCCCGTGGGTGTCTGCGTCATCGAGGTGAACGTTGAGCAGCCCGACTCCTCCCTTTCCCTTCGTTTGCTCTGCAGAGGCAACAAGGAAGAAGATGCCTGCATTCTTCAGAGCCATGTCTTCAGGGGACTCTCGCAAAGTCTGGAGGATTGCCTTTGGCACGGGCCCACTGAGGCGGTTACTGTCTGTGCGGTTCGGAACGCGCGGATTCACGCGCATGAAATCATCCAGATCTGACGGCAGATCCGTCACCCGTACATAGCAGGTCCCCAACTTCGCGTTCGCGAAGCCGGGGATGGGAATGCTTCGATACTCGTCAACGGGGATAGTGAACGTGAGAGACTTGGGCGAGCTTTCAGACGCAGTGAGAGCCGAACGTGCCATTTGGCAGTCCTTTCGACGTGAGCGGAAGGCGATGCCCGCCGCTCGATTGTGTTACCAGCGCTGGCCCGCCTGATCGCCAAGCGTTATGGCCGGAACTGGCATGTAGAGGATAGGCACCAACAGCCCTATCCGCCAATCACACCGCGTAGACCACAGACAATGGCCTTCCTCTGCCCCTCTGGGGCGAGGCTGCATCATCGTCACGATTCCACGGGTTACGCTCCGGCGGACTGCGCCCACCTGCGCTTCACCTGTGGCTACGGGGGGATTCGAGCGTCATCCAGTCCAGCGACTCGCGGAAGACCCCCACCAGGTTCTGGAACGGGGCCGTGTCGCGGGTGTTGAGCATGTGGTCGCCGCCGAGGATCGGGATGACGGTGATGGGCCTGCCGGCCTCGATCCGGGCTGCGCGGATGGCCTCGACACCGTCCGCATCGACCTGCTCATCGGCGGTGCCGTAGGCCACCAGGACTTCAGCGCGGGCCCGGGCCAGGTCATCGGCGGGGCAGGCCCGGCCGAAGGTGGACCAGAAGAGGTGCGTCTGGCCTTCGAAGAGTTCGGTGGAGTCGGGCCGGGCCGCGACAGCGCGCAGCCCGGCCTCGGTGCGGGCCAGCGCAGCGCGGACCGCGATGGCCCAATCGCCGGCGGAAGTCGTGGCGGTCGAGGCGCCGGCGAGGGCATCGCGGCGGGCCACGATCAGCATGTCATCCCACTGGTCGCACCCGAAGCCGGAGATGAAGGCGATGTGGCTGACATCCGAGCGCTGCCGGGCGAGCCGGGCCGCGGTGATGGCGCCCTCCGACATGCCCAGGAGACGGATGTCGGCCCGGCCGTCGATGCGGGGATCGGCGCGGGCGGCGTCGATGGCGGTGGAGAGAGCGCGGGCCCAGGATGGGAGTGAATGGAGCCGGCGGAACTCGGGAGAGGCCTGGTCGGCGGTGCCGGCGTCGTCAACCGGCGGCGATTCGGGGATGACGCCCGGCTTCTCGACGACGAGCACGGCGAAGCGGCCCGCGGCGAGCGTGAAGATGAGGTCCTGCGCCGAGGTGGCGGAGAGGCCATCCCGCCTGGCCTCAAAGAGCGGGCCGCAGCCCGAGCCCTGGATCACCACCAACAGGGGGCGCGGGCCATCGGGCGCGGGGGCCAGGTAATAGCGGATCGGCGGGGAGGTCGCCGTGTCGCACCGGAGGAACGGCGTTCCCGCGACAGGCGATTCACTCGGGGCGGGCCCGGCCGATCGGCACCCCGCGGCCAGGAGGAGAAGGAGCGTGAAGGCGATGGAGCGGATCGCGGGTAGCGGCATGAGCCGATGGTACACGCGGGCCGAGCGCTAGCGCGATGGGCCCGGCGGGCGGGTGGCCCAGAAGTCGGCCGAGGACTGAACGGGCACGACCTCGAAGTCAACGAGGTCGGCCCAGTTGGCGATCCAGGGATCGAGCGCTGCGCGGGAGGGAGATTCCATCAACTGGTAGCAGCGGGAGCCATCGGCGGCCATCCAGCTGGCGATGTAGGCGAGGCCTGAGTTCTCCGGCATGAGGCGGCCACGGAGCATGAAGCGTTCGCCGGCCGCCGAGGGATCGCCTCCCTTAAATCGTTCGATCACCATGTAGAGCATGAGCGGGGGTACGCCGGGCCCGCCCGCGGGGTTCAGGACTGGGGGATGAGGCGGTCGTACTCCGCCTCCGCACGTTCGAAGTTGGACCAGAAGGCCCGGCGCTCGCGGCGGGTGAGTTCATCCTCGAGGATGGCCAGGTGCGTGTGCCACCCGCCGGCGACGCTGCGGAACTCATCGCGGTTGGGCAGACGACGGTGCGTCAGCACGAGGAGCACTTCATTGCCGGCGGGGGTGAGTTCGAAGGTCACCTCCGAACTCGGCGCGGACCCGTGGCTCCAGGAGAGCGTGAGGAGCCTGGGCGCTTGGCAGTGCACGACGGTGCACTTGTGCTCGACTCCCTGCTCAAAGGCCTTGAACCGCTCCGGGGCGGGCTCGCGGTGGTCGCTGATGCGGGCGTGCTGGAAGTGCAGGTCGGCCCGGCCGCCCGGGCGAAGGTCCATCGGCCCGGAGGCGAGCCAGGTGCCTCGTTTCTCGGGATCGGTGAGGTAGCTCCAGACGCGTTCGATCGGGCCCGGGAGGCGGCGCTCGAAGCGGATGGTGTCGGGGGCCGTGATCTGGCCCGGGTTGGTGAGGGTGGAGGAAGTCTTGGTGGTGGCGGTCATGTTTCTTTCCTTTCAGGGGTGTGGGGGATGTGGGAGGTCGGGGAGGCGCCGGGCGCGGAGTGCTGGTCCTCGCGGCGGAGCTGGGCCTCGAGCGCATCAAGGCGGCTCGACCAGAACCGCTCGTAGAAGGCGAGCCACTGGTGGGCCTCTGCGAACGCGGCGGGCTCGAGCTGGCAGTAGTGGGTGCGGCCGCGCTTGGCCCGGCGGATGAGTCCCGCGCGGGCCAGGGTCTGGATGTGCTTGGAGACGGCCGCCAGGGACATCCGGAGAGGCCGGGCGAGGTCGCTGATGGAAGCCTCACCCGCGGCGAGGGTGTGGAGGATGTGGCGGCGGGAGGGATCGCCAAGGGCCTGGAAGATGCTGTCGAGAGTGGCGGGCGAATACTCAACCATATCATTGAGTATATCGGAGCCCGTCGGACAGTCAACTCAATAGTTAAGTGAATTCCCTCAGTCCGAGCAACCGATGGCGATTGAAAATAGACGTGCAACTCATTATGATACAGTTGTCTCACAAACTTGGAGGTACACATGGGGCTGAGTCGTGAGCAGATGGACCGCAAGATTGACGAGCACTTCGGATTTGAGGCCGCGGACAATGTCGAAGGGGTACTCGGCACGCTGGCGCCGGATGCTGTGCACGACATCGTCGGCTGGCCCGGCGGTCCATCGCACGGGAGGGAGGGAGCCAGGGCGTTCTACGAGCGGACGTTCGGCGACTTGTCGGAGAGCCGTGTGACGGTGGTGAAGCGGCTGTACGGCGACAACTTCCTGGTGGATGAATCCATCTGGGAGGGCCGCGCCCCGGGCCGGCCGTTCGGGATCGAAGGCCGCAACCGGCCGGTGAAGTTCCGTCTTTTGCATGTTGTCGAGTTCACTGAGGATGGGTTGATCGCTCGCGAGAACGTATGGATCGACATGGCGGCGATCCTCCAGCAGCTCGGCGGGAGCTGAGCATGGAGAGCCAGGGCGAGGCCGGGCGGATCAACCAGCGTCGGCGGACGCGGAAGGACATTTTGGCCGCGGCGGCGAGGCTGCTGCGGATGGGGCGCTCGCCCGGCATGGATGATGTGGCGGCCGAGGCCGGGGTGTCGCGGGCGACGGTGTACCGCTACTTCCCGAGTGTGGAGGCCCTGCTGGTGGAGGCGCCGCTGGATGGCGCGGTGCCGGGCCCGGCTGAAGTGTTCGGGGGCGACCCTTCAACCGATCCGGTCGATCGGGCCGACCGGGCCGAGGCGATCCTGCACGACATGGTGTACCGCAACGAGGGACAACTGCGGGCGATGCTGGCGGCGAGTCTTCAGCGTGGAGAAGCGCGGGCCGAGGGGGTGCCGGTGCGTCAGAACCGGCGGATGCCGCTGATCAGGGCGGCGCTGGCGCCGGCCCGGTCGAGGATGAGCGGGGAGGCGCACGACACGCTGTGCGCAGCGCTGGCGCTGATGTACGGGGTGGAATCGATGGTGGTGTTCAGCGATGTGCTGGGGATCGGGGAGGCCCAGGCCCGGCGGATCAAGAGCTGGGCCGTGCGGGCGCTGGTTCGGGCGGCGATGGAGGAGTCGGAAGCTCATGCCTCTTCCACACGGAATGTGATGCCGCGCGCCTCCGGGCTTTGACGGGGGTGGTGCAGGCGGCCGTTCAGTCCGAGCGACTGTTCACAAGCCGATGCAGGGCTAAAGCGAGATTCTCAAGTTTCTCGCGTTGCTCCAGCTTGCTTAGTTGTGCCGCGGGCAACGACTCCGACCCGTTGGCCGCCCCCCAGATTGCCCCGGCCATGGCTCCGATTGTGTCGACGTCTCCGCCGCCTGCGGTGATGAATCTGTGCATGTCGAGGAACGGCCGATCAAGAAACCGCACGGCAGCGTAGAGCGAGGTTACGCACGATTCATGGGCGGTGATTCCGTTCCCGAGTTGCCGCGCCGCTTCGGAGGGTGGGACGTTATGGCCGCTATCGAGCCATGCGTTCGCGATCGCCAGTCGTGCGGTGAACTGCTCCTGCGCGCACGCCGTCGCTGCGCGGCGGAAAACGGCGGGGGGGTCGTTCCCACCGGCCGCCCACGCGGTCGCGTGAGCGATGAGGACGGCACCCTCAATTCCCAGTGGGTGCGAGTGGGTGATGGTCGCGGACTTGCAGGCGGCCTCTACAAGTTCGCCTGGCCTGGTCGCGAACGCAAGGCCGATGATCGGGGCTCGCATCGCCGCGCCGTTACCGAAGGAGCCGCCACGAAAGGTCGAGCGGCTTGCTTCCCGCCAATTCGCGCCGCGGGCGATCTTCTTCAGCAAGCGGGCTGTCGCCGGCCCGTACCCGCGGGTCCACCGGTAGCTTCTTGCAAAGCGAGCGGCGACATCATCGAGATCGAGCTGCGCGGTCGCCAGCAGTGATTCGAGCAGATCGACCGACATCTGCGTGTCGTCAGTCCAACGCATTTCTCCGGCCGGAGTCCTTCCGATTACCCGCCAGACTGCCCGCTCGAGAACTCCACCTTCATACGGCGCACCGAGCGCATCGCCGAGGGAAAGGCCAAGCAGGCACCCAACGAATCGATCCGCGGTAACTTCCATTTTGCCGCCTTCGGGTGAGCGTCGATTCACGTGGCAAAATCCGCGCCGCGGTTTGATCGGGCAATCGAACTCGCCGGCGAGAGCAATCGCCAGCGCCCCAAACGACAACCCCGCAGATCTTTGACCTGCGGGGCTTCGCCGTTCAATCGGGGTAGGCGGATTCGAACCGCCGACCTTCTGACCCCCAGTCAGACGCGCTAACCAAGCTGCGCTATACCCCGCCGATCAGGATGTCGCCGTGCGGGCCGGGCCCGCGCGGCAAGGAAGGGAGGATAGGGGGGCAAAGCCGGGGGGCCAAGTTGGCCCGGCCCGGTTCCGACGCGGCGGGGCATCGAGCGCGACCGCAAGCCGGGCCCGGGCGGCCGCGCGGGCGTCGGGAGCGGTATCCTCGGGGCATGGCGTCAGTCTTGATCGCGGGCGGGCGGGTGCTGGATCCGGCTTCGGGACTCGACCGGGCCGCGGATGTGGCGGTGAAGGATGGCAAGATCGCGGCGATCGGCCCGGGACTGGCCCGGCCCGGCGTCGACCGGGTGATCAATGCCGAAGGGTGCCTGGTGACACCGGGGCTGATCGATCCGCACGTGCACCTGCGCGAGCCGGGGCAGGAGCACAAGGAGACGATCGCCAGCGGGGCCCGGGCCGCGGTCGCGGGCGGGTTCACGACGGTCTGCTGCATGCCCAACACGAGCCCCGCCCTGGACACGCCGGAGCTGGTGCGGTTCGTGCTGGGGCGGGGTGAGCAGTCTGCCGCGCGGGTGTTTCCGGTCGCCGCGATCTCGAAGCAGCGGCGGGGGAACGAACTGGCGGAGATCTCGCTGATGGCCCGGGCGGGGGCGGTGGGGTTCAGCGATGATGGGGACTGCGTGGCCTCGGCGGGGCTGATGGCCCGGGCGCTGGCGGTCGTGAAGCCGACCGGGCTGGCGATCATGCAGCACGCCCAGGACCCGACGCTGACCAAGGGCGCCTCGATGCACGCCGGGGAGATTGCGCTGAAGCTGGGGCTGGGGGGCTGGCCGCGGGTCGCCGAGGAAGTGATCGTCGAGCGGGATATCCGGCTCAACCGCGGCATCGGCTGCCGCTACCACGTCCAGCACATCTCCAGCGGGGAGACGGTGGCGATCCTGCGGCGGGCGCGGGCCGAGGGGCAGCCGGTGAGCGGCGAGGCCTCGCCGCACCACCTGCTGCTGACGCACGAGGCGTGCATCGGGGCCGATGGGCTGGGGTACAACACGATGGCGAAGGTGAACCCGCCCGTGCGCGAGACCTCGGACATGAAGGCGCTGCGGGAGGGAATCGCGGACGGCACGATCACCGTGCTGGCGACCGATCACGCGCCGCACACCGACAGCGAGAAGGCGCTGCCGTTCGAGGAGGCGCCGTTCGGGCTGGTGGGGCTGGAGACCGCGCTGGCGCTGTACATCGAGGCGCTGGTGAGCAGCGGGGTGATCGGGTGGATGAAGCTGGTGCAGCTGATGACGGTCGGCCCGGCGAAGCTGTGCGGGCTGGACCGGATGGGTCTGGGCCGCCTTGAAGTCGGCGGCCCGGGCGATGTGACGGTGATCGACCCGGAAGTGAAGTGGACGATCGGGCAGAAGGACCTGGTGGGGGCCTCGAACAACACACCGTTCCTGGGGCGGAAGGTCAAAGGCCGGGCCATCGCGACGGTGGTGGGGGGAGAGGTGAAGTGGGAGGGGGGAAGGTAAACCCTTGTGAACTGGTCGTCGGAGTCAGTGTTGGATCTGCGAAAGAAGCGTCACCGGTGGTGGTCTTGGACAGCCATCGCGGTGGTCGCGATTTTGGCCGTTTGCTTCTGGAGTGGGAGCGTGCTCTCGAGCCCGCGCGGCCTGCACGCCGCCAGTCGAGCCGGCGATGTTGCGAGGATTCGGGAACTGCTTCGATCTGGCGCGGATCCCGACCAGGAGCAGCGGTTGCTGTTCGACAAGACCTCGTTGAAGTACACGCCATTGGTCTGGGCAGTTCGGGGTGGCAGCGACGCCGCTGTCGAAGCCTTGGTGGCTGGCGGCGCGGATGTCAACAAACCCGTGGGGCACCGGTCACCCCTGGCGTGGGCAATTGGAGAGGGTAGCGACGGAGTCGTCGCCGCCTTGATCCAGCACCCGGCGATTGACATTCATGTCGTCAATTTTGCCGGTCAGAACGCCCTGTATTCCGCGATCTCCCACTGTCGTGACGCTGCTGCAAGAGAACTCGTGCGGAGAAATGTCGACTTCAGACGAGTAGATAACTTCGGCGTGACCTGCATCGAACTCGCCTGCGGAGCGGTTGGAACTCGCGGCAGCGATGTGGCATTGGACGCCATGCTCGACTGCGGCTTGTCCGGGGATGAACTCGTGGGGGCGCGGTTCAAGGATGGCACGACCGTGTTGATGTTCGCGTGCCGCTACTGTGGCCTGGACATCGTCCAGAAAGCTCTGCAATCAAGTCGCAATGTAGATGCCGTAGATGCGTCGGGACGCAGTGCTGCGGACTATTCACGGGAACGAAGCGATGGCCAGACGGCGAAAATCCTGAGCATGCTTAGAAAGTGACTCTGTCACTAACGGGTCTTCCCTCCGGCAGTTGGCCGCGATCTTACGTCCTTGCTCGACGTCCGCCTCGGCGGTGGTGGCGAGGTTGAGTCTTTCCGCCTGTGCGACGAGGGTCAAGAACGTTATTCTCCGACCCTTGCAGGGTCGGGCCCGTCTTCTCGGCTTTCCGGGGGCGGTGTCCGCCTGCGGCGGACTTGCCCCCGGCTACTTTCGGTCACGCCTTCGGCGTGAAGAGGGGATTGGCAGTTTCGGTCACGCCTGCGGCGTGAAAAAGCTCAAGGGCTCTCGTCGAGCCGCTTCAACTCCGCGACCGTCTTCTCCGTGATGACGTTCCCCGTGTTCAGCGTCGTCGCCGATTCGAAGAGGATGACCTCGACCTCGTGCTCCGCAACGGGGCGGTGCTCAACGCCGCGCGGCACCATCAGCATCTCGCCCGCGTGCAGCTCGATGCGGCGGTCGCGGAACTCCATCACGAACGAGCCCTTGTGAACGAGGAACAGCTCATCCTCGTGCTCGTGGTGGTGCCAGTCGAAGGCGCCCTTGAACTTGACGAGCTTGACCTGCTGGCCGTTGAGGTCGGCCGCGATCCGCGGTGACCAGTGCTCGCTGAATGTCGCAAACGCGCGGTCGAGATTGACCTTCATGGTCGCATCGTACAGGCCGGGGCATGACACCAGCTTCGAAGCCGCGTGCTGGTCACGTTCTGTTTGCGGGAGAAGACACCGGCTGGAAGCCGGTGCCACCTACGCCGCCATCCGGATCAGCGCTGCCAGCTCCCGGCCCAGCCGGTCGATGTGCTCGGCCGTGTGGGCGGCGGTGATGCTGAGGCGGAAGTAGCGGCTGGCCGGGCCGCCCGGGTATTCGATCAGCGGGGCCAGGATGCCGCGCTCGAAGAGGGCGTGGTGGATGGCTTCCATGCGCTCGGTCGAGTCGAGCATGAAGGTGAAGATCGGGACCGCGGGCTCGGGGAAGCGCAGCCCGGCGGCGCTGAGGATGGATCGCATGTGGGCGATGTTGCTGCGCAGGCTCTGCACCAGGGAGCCATCCTGCGCCACGACCGCCAGCGCGGCCCGGGCGGAGGCGGCGATGGGGGGCGGGACGGGCGTGGTGCCGCGGTACACGCCGGCGTGGGTCTGGATGTCGCGGATGAGGTCGCCGGGCCCGGCGATGGCGCCGCCGTAGCAGCCCAGGCCCTTGGCGAGGGTGGTCGTGATGCACAGGCGCGGGCCGGCGATGCCGAACTGGGAGGCGGTGCCGCGGCCGTTGTCACCCAGGACGCAGAAGCCGTGGCAGTCATCGATGATGAGGAGCGAGTTTCGTTCAGGCAGGGCCGCGTAAAGCTTGTCGGCCGGGGCGACCGAGCCATCGGCCGCGAAGACGCCATCGGTGTAGATGACGACGCCGCGGTCGGCGTGACGGGCCGCGAGGGAAGCGGCCTGGCCCGCGCTGAGGTGCTCGAAGGTGTGGACATCCAGCCCGGCGGCGGCGACGGCGTGGCCGACGCTGCGGTGGCTGCGCTCATCGACGATGGCGACCCGGTAGCGCCAGGCCAGGGCCTGGGCGAGGGCGAGGTTGGCGGTGTAGCCCTCGGGGGTCAGGATGGCCGACTCGGTGTTCAGGAAGGAGGCGAGGTCGAGCTCGAGGGCTTCGTGGGTGAGCGTGTTGCCGGTGGTCTCGCGGGAGGCGGATGTGCTGAGGCCGAGGGTGTCGAGGGACTCGATGAGCGCGGCCCGGACGCGGGGGTGGTGGGAAAGCCCGAGGTAGCCGCAGCCGCCGAAGGTGAGGATTTCGCGGCCGCCGATGGTGGCGTGGGTGGGGCTGAAGGCTTCGATCGAGATTCGTCCCATGGTGCGGGCCGGAGGGGTCGAGCGGAGGGAGGCGGCGGCGAAGTCCGGGTGGCTGGCGGAGTCGACGAGGCTGAGCGGCATGCCAATTCAATCGGCCAACAAGGCGGTTCAACTGCCGCGGATTTGCTGAACGGTGTGGACCATGGGGATGGTGGCCATGGTGTGCAGGCCCGGCTGGGCGGCGAGGAGTCGGGGGAGGGCGTTGCAGGTGATGGCGGAGGTGGCGAGGTCGCCGTGGACGCCCCCGGAGAGGATGGTGTCGATGTCCGGTTCGCCGTGGATGACGATGCGGTCGTAGGGGTCGAGCTGGCCGATGGCGGCCTGGAAATCCAAACGGATGACGACCTGGTCATCCGCGTAGGCCCGGGCGACCTGGCGGACGCCGGCGATGCGGCCCTTGGGAATGACTCCCATGCCGCTGACCATGTCGCGTTCGGCGTGGATGGGGGCGATGTCCTCATCCCAGCGTTCGATCTTGAGGCCGCAGTAGTGGGAAATGAAGTGGATGGATTCGCCGAGGCCGACGTGGCGGATGGAGCCATCGGCGACGCGGGTGTTGAACTCGTCATCGGTGAGCCCGGCGCCGATCTTCTTCTGGAAGGGGATGCGCCGGGCCGAGGCATCCTGGACGCGGTAGGCCTCGATGCTGCGGACCGACTTGCAGACGCCGGTGAGGAAGACCGGGAGGGAATCCATCAGGAAGCCGGGGTTGACGCCGGTGCCCAGGAGCCGGCCGCCGTGCTTGAGCGCGAGGGCGTGCAGTTCCTGCGCGAGCTTGTCGTGGCGGAGCCAGGGGAAGAGGGCCTCCTCGCAGGTGGTGATGATGGCCTTGCCCTGCTGGAGGATGTGGCGGAAGGTGGGCTCGCAGGCCCGGAGGTCGGAGCTGGTGGCGACGATGGCGGCGTCGATGTCGGGCCAGTTCTGGATGGCATCGAGGGAGGGGAGGACCTTGAGTTCGGGGGAAGCGCCGGGGATGAGGGCGGAGAGGGGCTTTCCTGCCAGGTCGGGGGAGGAATCCACGACAGCGACGACCGGGCCCATGCGTCGGGAGAGGTACTCGGAAAGGACCCGCAGGCCGAGGGGCCCCGCGCCGACGTGGAGGATCCGGTTCATGGTGGGGGGATCATACGGGCGAGAATCAGGGATTCTCGGCGGGTTGCTCGTAGGCCCGTTGCTCGAGACGCATCACGAGATCATCGGTAATGACCCGGATGCCGACGAGGGCGAGGGCGATGGCCAGGACGCGGAGGATCACCAGGCCCGGCACGTGGGTGGAGAGCCGGGCGCCGAGCTGGGCGCCGGCGAGCGTTCCGGCGGCGAGGGCGAGGGTCTGGATCTCCAGTCCGTGGTATTCACCGTGGCTGAGGTGCATGAGGGTGCCGGCCAGGGCGCTGACCGCCAGGACGAAGTGGGAGGTGGCGGTCCCGATGTGGACGGGGAAGTCGAGGAGGAGCACGAGCGCGGGGACGTGGACGATGCCGCCGCCGATGCCCAGGAAGCTCGAGGCGAAGCCGACGATGAGGCTGATGAGGATGCCCGCGATGAGCTTCCCGCCGGTGGGGGGTGAGTGGGCGGCCGGGTGGAGGTCGATGCGGCGGGCGCCGGAGGCGATGAAGAGGAAGGCGGAGCCGGCGATGACGGCGAGGCCCAGCAGGAGGTCAAAGAGGCTGCGCTGAACGTGGCGGGTGGCCAGGGAGCCGAGGATGGCGCCGGGGATCGAGGCGACGGCGAAGATCGCGCCGGAGCGGAAGTCGATGCGCCTCATGCGGGCGTAGCCGAGCGAGCCCGATGCGGCGTTGAAAAACACGGCGGCGAGGGAGAGGCTGGCGATGTCGGTGGGTTGGGCCCTCGGATAGAGCATGGCGAGGATGGGCACGAGAATGAACCCCCCGCCCGCGCCGATGAGGGTGCCGAGCGTGCCGACGATGAGGCCGAGGATGGCGAGGCCGAGAGTCTCGATCCGGAGAGCTTAGAGACTGAGGACGGTCCGTTCAGGTGAAACCGTCTTCATGCCGGGCCATGGAGCGGGGTATCCAGGGCGGCGTCGAGGCGCTGGCCCGTGCGGGTGAGGAGGGCCTCGGCCTCGGCGCGGGGGATGCCGCGGCGGTGCATGACGATGGCTGTCTTGACCGCGCCGCCGGCGTCATCGAGGAGGGCGAAGGCGTCATCGCGCGGGAGGCCCGTGAGGGTGGCGACGATCCGGGCCGCGCGGTCGCGGAGCTTGGCGTTCGTGGCCCGGAGGTCGACCATCAAATTCTGATAGACGCGGCCCGAGCGGACCATGAGGGTGGTGGAGATGGTGTTGAGGGCAAGCTTGGTAGCGGTTCCGGCTTTCATGCGGGTGGAGCCGGTGAGGACCTCGGGCCCGGTCTCGAGGATGATGAGGTGGTCGGCCCCCGAAGGTCTGGGGACCGGTGAGCAGGCGATGAGTGCGGTAAGCGGCGGCGCGGGCCGGGCCTTGGCGAGTCGCAGGGCCCCGAGGACGTAGGGCGTGGTGCCGCCGGCGGCGATGCCAATGACGGTGTCACGTGGGGTGAGGTTCAGAGCGTCGAGTTCGGGACGAGCGCCATCGGGGTCATCTTCCTTGCCCTCGCTGGACTTGCGGAGGGCGGAGTCGCCGCCGGCGATGAGGCCGACGACTTTGCCCGGCTCGACCTGGAAGGTGGGGGGGGCTTCGGAGGCATCGAGCACACCAAGGCGGCCGGAGGTGCCGGCGCCGACATAGATCAGGCGGCCATCGGCGGTGAAGCCGGGTTCCGCGGCCTGGATGAGCGCCGTGAGTGCGGGCCCGGCCTTCTCGATGGCGTCGAGGACGGTCCGGTCTTCGCGGTTGATGAGGGCGACGCATTCGGCGGCGGACAGGGTGTGGAGAGACATCGAGCGCGGGTTGCGCTGCTCGGTGAGGAGATGGGAGCGGTCGGGAGGGAGGGGCATAAGTCGGTGAGACGGCGAAGGAGATGATATTGGGTCAGGGGAAGACCCACGCCCCCGATATTGGCGCGGGGTCGGGTACACCGGTGACCTGTGGGAGGGTGATGGGGATGCGGTCCTGGCAAAGGGCGCCGAGCACGGCGAACTCGGCGGCCTCGCGGAACCCGGCGGGCAGGCCGTGGGCATCGGTCGGCTCGACGATGGAAGAGCTGCACGAGCGGATGGCGGCGGTGAGGGTCTTGTTCTTCAGGCCGCCGCCAGCGAGCAGGAGGCGGCGGCAGCCGCGGGTGGCCTCGGCGATGGCCTGGGCGATGGCCTCGCACGCGGTGGCGGCGATCGCTTCGGGGGGCAGGTGGGCGCGGTAGCGGGAGATCCACTCGTGGAGCTCATCGCCGGTGCCCAGGGAGCGCCGGCCCGCGCGCTGGGTGTTGAAGATGCCCTCGAGGTCGGCGAGGGCGTCGCTACTGACTTCGCCCGAGCCGGCCCGGGCGCCATCGGCGTCGAAGGGCTGGTGGAGGAGCTTGCGGGCGATGCCATCGAGGAGCTGGTTGCAAGCGCAGAGGTCAAAGCCGCGGATGAGGGCCGGGTCGCTGGGGCTCGCGGGCGTGACGCGCGCGGGCAACGTCGTGATGTTGCAGAAGCCGCCGAGGTTGGCGATGGCGGTGCGCCCGTCGAGGTGGCCGAAGAAGACCCAGTCGGCGATGGGCGTGATGGGGGCGCCCTGGCCGCCCGCGGCGATGTCGGCGGCCCGGAGGTCGTAGACGACGGGGCAGCGGAGGGCGTGGGCGATCGGGAAGGGGTTGAGGAGCTGCCAGGAGAGGCCAGTTGAAGAGGGTGAAGATGCGGGCCGGACGCCCGCCCCCCCTGTTGTTGAACGAGGGAGCGGCTGATGGAAGACCGTCTGCCCGTGGATACAGATGAGATCGAGCTTGTCGGGTCCCGCGAGCTCGCGGAGGGCCTCGGTGTGAAGAAGGGCGAAATCGCGGGAGGCCCGGGCGATATCGCCCGCGGTCATCGGCTGCTGGTCGGCGAGGCGCCGGAGGGGCTCCGCGACCGGGCCCAGCGGCCGGGAAACGGCGCGGATGAACTTCGCGGACATCGAGAGGCCCGCGCCCTCGATGGCGACAAGCGCAACATCGAGCCCATCGAGGCTCGTTCCGGTCATGCAGCCTGCGGCAAGTCGGGAAGCCATGGGAAGGAAGGGAACAGGGGACAGGGGGCAGAGTCAGGAAGACGAGAGTTCGTCAAGCACTTTCTGGTAATGTTTCTGGCTGTTGTCGAGCCCGCCCGGGCGGGAGCGCCGGGCCCAGAGGCGGGCGTGGCCGGTCATGATGCGGTGGATGGACTCGCCGAGGGCAGCGCGGTCGGCCGAGGTGGGGGCATCGGCCCGGCGTCGCGCGATGGCCCGGGCGATCGAGGTTCGCGCGACATCGATCGTGTGGTCGAGTTCTTCGCGGGTGAAGGCGGGCAGGCCCGGCGGCATGGCGCTGGCCAGTGCTTCGAGCCGATCGGCGGCATCGGACCAGTCTGCGACCGAGCCGGGTCTGGGTTGTTCGCGCCAAGGCAGGCGGAAATCGTTGAACAGGGCGGTCGCGTTGTGGAGGCGGACGGGCCGGCCTTCGGGCGAAGTGGCCCAGGCGCTTCGGATCGGAGCATCAACCTCGCCGAGGCGGTCGAGCCAGGAGGCGAGGGTGAGTGAGCGGTCATCGAGAGTGTGGAGCGATTCGGCCCGGTGGAACACCGCGCGGGAATCGGCTGAAGCGACAGCGCCGGTCCACGCGGCGTGGGCGGCCTCGGCGATCCCGTGAAGGGAGACGGGCCATTGCTGAGTGTGGCCGACATCGCCCCAGTCGGTGATGAGGTACCCCGTGGCATCGTGGTGGAGACCGTCGCGGGCGGCGCGGTCGAGGTTGGCCCGGCGCTCGGCGGTGCGGCCCGTCGTGGATCGCCAGGAACTGGTGCCCGGGCAGACCCAGGATTCGCGGCCCGCGCGGCGGAGGAGGTCGCACCAGTGCCCGAACTGGGCTTCGGGCTCGTAGCCCCAGGCGAGGCAGAGGAGGTCCGCGGGGATGAGGGCGATCGACTCGGGATGGCCCTGCTTCTCGAGTGTGAGGGCGATGTCGGCCCAGAACATGGGTCGCTTGCCGTGGCGGCGGACGGCGTTGCAGACCTTCCCGATGAACTCGAAGTAGACAGCGGCGTGGCCGCGTTGCTCGACGGCCTCCTTCGAGCGGCCCTGCCCGACGTCGAAGGTCTCATCGGCGTTGATGTTGCACAGGCCGGAGCTGAAGCACGGGAGGAGTTGCTCGAGCCAATCCTCTACGAGCGCGATCGAGCCGGGGTCGCCGGGGCAGAGACTGAACGGGCCGCTGCGGGTCCAGTGGTAGAACTTCCAGTCGCCGTGGGTTTCGGCGAGGCTTGCGTACCTGGGATGGCGGAGCCAGACCGCCAGGTGCCCGAAGCAGTTCTGGTTGGCGGCGAGGTCGATGCCGCGGAGGCTGCAGTAGGAATCGAGCTCGACGACTTCCTCGGGTGTGAGCGAGGACCAGCCCCGCCAGATGTCTTCGTGGCCCGCGTAGGCGAAGGTGTGCTCGGTGTAGAGCTGGAGGTGGTTGAACTTGAGGTCGGCGAGCTGGTCGATGATGGCCCGGAACTCGGGCATCGTGGGGATGCGGTCGCGGGAGACATCGAGCATGACGCCGCGGGTGGGGAAGGCGGGGGCATCGATGATCTCGAGCGCGGGCGGGCGCGGGCCGTACTGCCGAAGCAGTTGCCGGAGCGTGGCGAGGCCGTGGCGCAGGCCCGCGGTCGTGGGGGACTCGATGGCGACGGGCCCGGACTCGCCGATACGGAGGGAGTAGCCCTGTAGCGCGGTGGGCTTCATGCCGCAGGCCGCGCCGCCGGCCCGGAGGGTGAGCCAAGGAGGCAGCGGCCCGGCGGAAGGGTCCGGGCTTGCGATCAGTGGGCGTAGGGAATCCGGGCCCGTGCCGGGCGGGAGCGAGGCGTGGCCCGGGCGGCGGTCGAGCCGGCGCGGGGCGGGGATGAGGAGCGGGTCGATTGCGGCGGGGTCAGGAAGCATGGGCGGGGATCACGGTACGCGGCCGGCCCGCGCAGCAGACGAGGGTGGCGATGGCGGTACCGATGACCAGCCGCCATGGGGAAGCGAGCTTCAGGCTCTCGAGCGGTGAGCCCGCGGTGATGGCGCTCAGGATGACGGGCTGGAGAAGCAGCACGATCAGAAACCCGGTGATGAGGGCGGTGATCGCGGAGGCGGTGTTGCCGCGGCGGGTGAAGAGGGCGGTGAGGAAGACACCCAGCAGCCCGGCGTAGGCGAAGGCCATGACGCCCAGGACGAAGGGGAGGACCTTCTCCTGCGACTGCTGCTGCCACAGGATGCAGAGCATGGCGAAGAGGCCGAGGATGATGCCCCACGCGATGGTGGCGAGGCGGCCGACCTGCAGGTAGTGGCGGTCGGGCCGGCCCGGGCGGGCGGGGCGGTAGACATCGCCGACGAAGGTGCTTGACATGCTGTTGAGGGAGGCGTTGATGCCCGCGGGCCCGGCGGCCATGACGCCGGCGATCATGAGCCCGGCGGCGCCGGGCGGCATCTCGGTGAGGATGTAGCGGAGGAAGACCTGGGCGCCGTCGATGGTCGCGGGGGAGTGCACGCCGCCCGCGAGTTCCGGGCGGTTGTAATAGACCCAGAGGAGCAGGCCGAGGGTGGCGAAGAGGAGCACGGTCGGGATGCCGACAAGGATTCCGGTGATGACCGACCGCCCGCCCTTGGCGGCGTTTTTGCAGGTGAGCATGCGCTGGACGAGGTCCTGGTCGGTGCCGTGGGAGGCGATGGTGATCAGCATCCAGCCGGTCACGGCGGTGATGAGCGTGAACTCGGCGGAGAGGTCAAAGCCCAGCTTTGCCTTAGAGAAATCCAGCCCCGGCCGGACGAGCGTGAGCTTGGAGGAGCCATCGGGCATGCCGGTGGAGAGGGCCGAGAGGATCTGCGTGGCATCGGCCGGGATGGCGCGCCAGAGGAGAATCGCGGCGACGACGGCGGCCCCGAGGTACACACAGACCTGGAAGACATCGGTCCAGATGACGCTGGCGATCCCGCCCGCGAGGGTGTAGACGATCCCGAAGGCCATGAAGGCGGCGATCGAGATGGCAAGGTGGCCCGGGTCGATGTCGCCGAAGATCGCGAGCGAAACCGGGATGGCGCCGACGTAGACGCGGGCGCCGCTGGCGAAGACGCGGCCGATCATGTAGGCCCAGCTGGTGGCGAGCTTGGCGCCGGGGCCGAATCGTCTTTCGAGGAGCTGGTAGGGCGTGGAGACGTTGTGGCGGTAATAGGCGGGGATGAAGACCCCGGCGATGATGACCGCGGCGATCAGCCCGCCGATGTTGGTGGAGAGGTACGTCAGGTCGCCGGCGTAGGCGGATTCGGGGACGCCGACGAAGGTGGCCGCGGACTGGGCGGTTGCCAGGATGGAGATGGCGACGGCCCAGACGGGCATGGAGCGGCCGCCGAGGAAGTAGTCCTCGGTGGTCTTGTGTTTGACGCGGGAGAACCACCAGCCGGTGAAGGCCAGGAGGATGAAGTAGGCGGCGAGGATGGCCCAGTCGAGGGGGCGGAGCGTGGCGGCGGCGAGCAGCGGGTCCATGCTGCGGGCTCCAGAGGCGCCGGTCCGGTGGCGCAGGCGGAGCATACACGATCGCGAGTGGTGGGCACTGACCTGGCTCGGGGAACCCGATCACTCCCACATCGTCAGGTGCCAGTTCTTCTTGCCGCGGCGGAGGGCGATCATGGAGTCGTGGAGCAGGTCGGCGGTGGTGAGCTTGTCGTCAGGCCCGGCCTTGCGGCCGTTGACGAGCACCGAGCCGCCGGCGAGGAACTCGCGGGCCTCGCGTTTGGACTGGGCCAGCTTGGTGGTGATGAGCAGGTCGAGGATGGGGATGCCGGCGGAGAGTTGGGCCTTGTCGTGCTGGGTGGAGGGGGCGCTGGAGAGGGCTTCCCGGAGAGTGGATTCGGGGAGGCCCGCGATCTCTCCGGAAAAGAGGGCCCGGGCCGCGGCTTCGGCGCGGTCGCGCTCCTCCGGCCCGTGCAGGAGTTCGGTCATGTGCCGGGCCAGGGCCCGCTGGGCGGCCCGCTCGCCGGGGTTGGCGGTGTGCGAAGCGGCGAGGGCTTCGATCTCGATGACCGGGAGGAGCGTGAAGGTCTTGAGGAACCGGATGACATCCTCATCCGCGGCGTTGAGCCAGAACTGGTAGAAGGCGTACGGGCTGGTGCGGTCGGCGGTGAGCCAGACCGCCCCGGATTCGGTCTTGCCGAACTTGCCGCCATCGGCCTTGGTGACGAGGGGCCAGGTGAGCCCGAAACGTTCCACGGGCTCGTGAGCGTCGAACCAGGGCTGGAGTTCGGCGAGCACGTGGGCGGCCTCATTGCGTTCGACCGCGGTCCGCGTCGGCGAGGAGGAGATTTCCTTGAGATCCTCGGCGTGGGTCGCCATCGCCGTGTGCCGGCGGTCGATGAGGTCGATGCCGCAGACGATGTTGCCGAACTGGTCGGAGCCGCCCATCTGGAGGGTGACGCCGTCTTTCTCCCAGAGGTGCTGGTAGTCGTACGCCTGAAGCAGCATGTAGCTGAACTCGGTGTAGCTGATGCCCTGGTCGCGGTTGGTGAGGCGTTCCTTCACCGACTCTTTCTGGATCATCATGTTGACGGAGAAGTACTTGCCGATGTCGCGGAGGGCATCGAGGAACGAGATGGCCTTGAACCAGTCGTAGTTATTGCGGATCGGGGGCTCGCCGAGCGGGATGCCGGACAACGCGGAGGCGTTCTGCCAGATGGTGTGGTAGATGCGGGTCTGGCCCGCGACGTTGTCGGCCACGGTCTCGGGGGTGTTGAGCGTTCGCTCGGCGGACTTCCCGGAGGGGTCGCCGATGAGGCCCGTCGCGCCGCCGACCACGATCACGGGGCGGTGGCCCGCGAGGGCGAAGCGGACGAGGTTCATGATGCCGACGAGGTTCCCGATCGTGAGCGAGGGCGCGGTGGGATCGAAGCCGACGTACGCCCGGCGCGGGTGGCCGGCGGGGTCGGCGAGGTGGGAGCGCAGCCCGGCTTCATCGGTGACCTGTTGGATCTGTCCGCGGGCCTGCAGGTCGGAAATGAAGTCGGAGTGGGGGGTAGGCATGGGAGGCAAGGATAGAGATGGCCGCCGGACTGTCGACTGCGGCGGGCGCGGGGCACTCCCGGCGCGCAGGTGGTGAGAGCCGGGTCGGCGGGAATTTTCTCGTTTGACACGAATTTCGGCCGCCATCCGCTTGACGACCTCCTCTATGCTCGTATCGTCTTGCGACCCAGTCTCAACTATTTACTATTGAGGTCGCCGAGATGCACTGTCCCTTCCCGAAGCCGCTGCTCCGCTGGTTCGCGAGGTTCGGCGTGGTGGGGTTCATGTTCTTCCTGGTCAAAGGCCTTCTGTGGCTGGCCATCCCGGCGGTGCTGGTGGCGTGGAGGAGCTGATCTCGGGCCGGGCCCGGGCAAACTCAGAGGAGCCGACATGAACTCGATGGTGGAACCGTTCCCCGGCGTCATGGAAGCCCTGCGGACCCGCACGACGGAGCACCACGAGCGGGCCGAGAAGCATCCGTTCCAGAAGGCGCTGGTGTCGGGGCGGCTGCCCCGGCCCGCGTACCGCGAGAACATTGCGCAGTTGATGTTCATCCACGCAGAGCTGGAGGCCCGGCTGCGGACGCTGCGCGAGAGCGACCCGCGGGTCGCGGCGATCATCGGCGAAAACCGGTTTCATTCGGGCACGTTTGAATCAGAGCTGAGGTTCCTCGGGATGGAGCCGGGCGCAGCGCAGGCGCTGCCGGAAGTGGCGGGGCTGGTGGACGAACTGCGGGTGCTGGCGGCGCGTGAACCCCTGGCGGCGCTGGGCATGGTGTACGTCCTCGAGGGCAGCACCAACGGCGGGGTGTTCATCGCCAAGGCGGTGACCCGGGCGTACGGGCTGGCGGGCCCGGAGGGAACGCGGTGGCTGAACCCGCACGGCGAGGGGCAGCGGCCCGCGTGGATCGCGTTCAAGCAGGCGATGGATGGGGCCGGGTTCACGCCGGGCGAGGCCGAGGCGATGGTGGCGGCGGCGCGGTGGATGTTCGACGCGGTGAGCCGCGTGGGCAGCGCGGTGCTGGCGGCCCATCCCGAGGCGGGTGTTTCCGGCCCGTCCGGGGCGCGCTAGGAACTGCCGGGCCGGGCCCGGCCGGGTGCATGGTCATGAACCTGGGCAACACCAAGCCCGCATCGCGGCGACGACCGCGGGTGTTTCTGCGCCCGGGCCGCGGGTCAGCGGGCCTTGAAGCCCCAGTCGGCGCGGTCGGCGCGGTCGGCCCAGAGGCGCATGTCGTTCAGGCCCGCCCAGTCCTTGGTGGTGGCGTGGCCATCCATGAGCGCGACGACGGCCTTTCCGCGGTGGCGGAGCGAGATGAAGCCGGAGTTGATGCCCGGGGAGGCGGCTTGGGGGTCGTAGGTCGCATCCCACAGGCGGCCCTGGGCTTCCGCGAAGTAAGGGGGTTCGACGCGGAAGAAGCCTTCGGGTCGTCCGAGGTTGGGGGCGAGGGGCTGGATCTCCGCGCGGGCGGAGCAGAAGGTCATGAGGCCGCTGGGGTGCTGGGCCTCGTCGAGGCGCTCGATGTACACCCGGCCGAACTGCTTCAGGAAGATCTTGTCGAACTCCTGCTGTTTGTCGTTGCCGCCGACGAAGGCGACGTTGAGTCCAAGGGCCGGGAAGAGGCTGACGACGTAGCGGTAGTCGATGCCGTACTGGGTGTAGTCGGTCTGCCCGGCGCGGATGTCCTTGAGGAGCTTGATGTCGTCGTAGAGGCCGCGGAAGTCGTAATCGAGGTACGGGGCGATGCGCCAGGGGAACCGCTGCGCTTCCTCGTTGAAGAGGCGGTCGCCGTTCTCGTCGTAGACGGGCATGGGCCCGTCGACCCAGCGGCGGGGCGGGTAGCCCGGCAGGACGAAACCCTTGTTGGCGTCGGCATAGAGCGTGAAGGCGAGCATGAGCTGCTGGGAGGAGGCGAGTTCGCGGACCTGCCGCGACGACGCCCGGGCGCCCGCGAGGGCGGGGAGCAGCAGCGAGACCAGCACGGACACGATCGAGATCACCACGAGAAGCTCGATGAGCGTGAAGGCGCGGTGGAGCCGCGTTTGCGGAGCGTTCGGGGTGGTGGGGGCCGCCGTCGATTCGTGCATGGCGCTCATGGACCTCTCCCGCTGGGATCCGGCTCGGGCGACGGGAGGCTGAAGTCTTGGCCCCATGTCGCGCAAAATCACTTCCTTGAACTTGACCAAGTGAGACTCGTCTCAAAGACTATAAGAGCATGCGGTCGTCTTGTCCACTTTTCGGTACCCCCTCTTTTGGAGAGTTCCATATGACACGTTTGAACCAGATCGTGGCGGCCGGTCTCATCGGATCGGCTGCGGCATTCGCGGCGTCGGCGGACGTGATTACGGTCGATTTTCAGCAGCCGGCGCTGGACCGCTGGGTGTACCCGTTCGCCTCCAACCCGGGGCGCGAGGTGGTCGCCCCCACGTTCGGGGCGATCCTCCAGCCCGGCTTTGACGACCGGGATGGGCAGTTCCTGGTCGGGTTCGACACCGCATCGCAGGTGACGCCGGGCCTGGACCCTTCGGCGTACCTGGTCGTTTCGGCCCGGGTGAAGGTGGTCGTGAGCTCCGACCAGCAGTTCCGCTATGACCCCTCGTTCGATCCGGTGAGCACGCTGTTCGCCGAGGATGATCCGAGCTGGACGCCGGATGCCGACACCGGCAAGCCGGTCGAGCTGTTCGGCGTGGGCTACCGCAACGGCTGGACGGTCGACACGTTCCTCGAGACCAGCCCGTTCGGCGGCGTGCCGATCGTCCCGCCGGCCGAGGGCGCGCGGAACGTCTTCCCGGCGATGTTCGACGGGGCGGGGGTGGCGAGCGACATCTCCCGCCAGGTGCGTGAGGGCTTCGACTGGCAGCCCATGGCCATCGGCCGGATCGACGGCCTGGCGACCGGCGAACTGGTGCCCGCGGCGACGGAGATGGAGTTCGTCGTCGATCTGTGCCAGCCGACGGTGCGGGAGTATTTCCAGCGGGCGCTGCAGGGCGGCAAGCTGCGGCTGATGATCTCCTCGCTCTCTCCGGCCCAGGGCGGCCCGTCGGGCGGCACGGGTGACCCGACCTACCCGGCGTTCTTCACCAAGGAGAACCCCACGGCGCTGATCAACGGCTGGACCGCCAAGCTGGAGCTGGTGGTGATGACCGGGCAGCTGGCCGACCGCACCGGCGACGGGATCGTTGACTTCACCGATTACCTGGACTTCCTGAACGCCTATGACTCGGCCGACCCCAGCGCCGACTACAACGGCGACTGCATCGTCGACTTCGCCGACTACCTCGAGTTCCTGAACTGGTACAACTCCTGAGCCTCAGAACGAGCGGGCGATGACGGCCCGGGCCATCAGGTCCAGGAGCCGCCGGGCCTGCGAGTCGTGAATGCCGCCGAGCGCCTGCTGCGCCTCCCGCACCAGCCGCTCGGCGGTTTTACGCGCGTGGTCGATCGACTCGGTGGACTCGAGGGCGTCGAGCAAGCGGGACCGGGCCTCGGGGTCGGCGTGCTCATCGAGGCGTTCGAGCAGGCGGAGGGTGTGGCCGCGGAGGGTGGCATCCGCGGCGGCCAGGTGGTGGATGAGCGGGAGGGTGAGCTTGCCTTTCTGGACATCCCGGCCCGTCGGCTTGCCGACAACGGCATCCTGGCCCGTCAGGTCGAGGAGGTCATCCTGGATCTGGAAGGCGACGCCGAGCCGGCGGCCGTAGTCGGCCAGGAGGCGGGGCGCGGGCGAAGCCTCGGGAGCGGAGCGGCGGGCCCCGAGCTCGGCGGCGGCGGCGATGAGGGCGGCGGTCTTGCGGTCGAGGATCTCGAAGTAGGTGGGCTCATCCAGCGAGTAGTCGCGGCGGTGGTGGAGTTGGAGGAGCTCGCCCGCGCACAGCGTCATGCTCACGCGCGCGATCTCCAGGGCGATCGACTGGTCCGCGAGCTGCGAGCACAGGTGGTAGGCGGAGGCGATGAGGTAGTCGCCGAGGATGACAGCGGCCTCGTTGCCGTGGAGGCGGTTGACGGTGCGGCCGCGGCGGCGGGTCTCGGCCTCATCGAGCACATCATCGTGGACGAGGGTCGCCATGTGGACCATCTCGCAGACGGCGGCGATGAGGATGTGGTCCTCGGAGACGATCGCCTCGGGCGGCGCGTGGGCGGCCCGGGGGTCGGCGGCCAGCCCGGCAAGGATCGCGAGGGTGGGCCTGAGCATCTTGCCGCGGTAGCGCTCGATGTGGGTGCAGAGCTTGGAGACGGGCGGCAAATCGGAGCGAAGCTGAAGGTCGAAGCGGGCCTCGACGCGCGCGAGCGCGCCCGCCAGGAAAGCCTGGAGCGGGGCGAGCGAATCGGGGATGGGGACGGGCAGTGACATGGGCGATCCGGGGAGCGTAGGAGACCGCGGCCGATCCCCCGGCGGGGTAGTCAGCGGGGATCGGCGACGATGTAGGTGATGAACGCGGCGCAGGCCTCGCCGGTGAGCGAGGGGCGGAAGACGCCGTTGCCGCCGCCCTTGCCGTCATCGCCCTCCCAGTAGACGGTGATGCGCTTGAACCCAGCCTCGGCAAGGAGGTCGCGGACTTCCGGCAAGGTCCAGAGGCGCCAGTCGTAGGTGAAGGCCCGGCGCATCGTGGTGCCATCTCGGAACTTGAAGTGGATGTGGCAGGTGTAGTCGCCGGTGATGGGGTTGTACCGGGCCTGGTCCCAGATGTAGGTAAAGCCCTTCTCGCGGCGGCGGTCCTGCTGGGGCTTCATCGACTCCCATCCGCCGAAGTGATCGAGGAAGAACAAGCCGCCGGGGGCGAGTGAGGCCCGGGCGGCTCGGAAGTACGCGATGATCTGCTCGCGGGTCTTGAAGACCCAGTAGCTGAAGTTCATGGCGAGCAGGACATCGACGCCGCGGGCGATGGCGGGGGGGTGGAGGACGTTGCGGCGGATGGTGGCAACGCGGGCCGCGGCGTCGGGCTTGAGCTTCGCGTGGTTGTGTGCGCGGCCCCAGTCGAGCGTGGGCTGGTCGAGGTCAAGGCCGATGGCGGTGTTGTCCGCCCGGCGGCGGACCCACTCGCAGCTGGAGGCGTAGGTACCGCAGAAATCCTCGCGGAGGCGCCGGGCCCGGCGGCCGCGGAGCTTGGTGTAGGTGCGGTCCACGAAGTCGATCTCGGCTTCGACGTTTTGGACGGCGACCTGGTAGAGGGTGTGCCGGTCGGCGGTGCGGGCCGACAGGGCTGGGGTGGCGCGATCGGGAGATTTTCCGGCGCGGCGGCGGGGGGCGGGGCGGGGCTGGATCGGCATGGGCCGAGAATAGGCCCGGCCCGTGACCGTGGACGGGCCCGGCGATGCCGGGCGGCGGAGCGCCGGGCCTAAACTTGGGGCCTTTCGGCGGTTCGGCGGCGAAGCACCTGCACAGGGGTATCGCGATGCGATTGACGATGGTCGGGACGGGGTATGTCGGGCTGGTCACGGGCGTGTGCTTCTCCAACACGGGCAACGATGTGGTGTGCCTGGATGTGGATGCCCGCAAGATCGAGAAGCTGCGCCAGGGCGTCTGCCCGATCTACGAGCCGGGGCTCGAGGAGCTGATGGAGCGCAACACCAAGGCGGGACGCCTGCGCTACACGCTCGACAAGGCCGAGGCGTACCGCGATGCCGACATGGTGTTCATCTGCGTGGGCACCCCCAGCAACGAGCGGGGGCACACCGACCTGAAGTACGTGCACTCGGCGGCGGATGACATCGCCGATGTGATCAAGAGCCTGGGCCCGAAGCAGAAGCCCAAGACAATCGTGATGAAGTCGACGGTGCCGGTGGGGACGACGCTGGAGGTGAAGAAGCGGATCCGGGCGCGGGTGGGCCCGGAGATTCTGTTCGAGGTCGCGGACAACCCCGAGTTCCTGAAGGAAGGGGACGCGATCAACGACTTCAACAAGCCGGACCGGGTGGTGGTGGGGGTGGAGAACGAGCGGACGGGCGAGCAGTTCCGCGAGCTGTACGACCCGTTCGTGCGGAACGGGCACCCGATCTACCTGATGGACATCCTGTCGGCGGAGATGGTGAAGTACGCCAGCAACAACTTTCTGGCGACCAAGATCAGCTTCATCAACGAGATGGCGAACCTGTGCGAGGCGTACGGGGCGGATATCGGCAAGGTGCGCGAGGGGATGTGCTCGGACAAGCGGATCGGCCACCAGTTTCTGTACCCGGGGCTGGGGTACGGCGGGTCGTGCTTCCCGAAGGACACGCTGGCGTGCATCATGATGGGCGACAAGGCGGGCATCGAGGCCCGGCTGAGCAAGAGCGTCCACGAGGTGAACCAGAAGCAGCGGGAGCGGTTCTTCGACAAGATCGTGGGGCACTTCGGCGGCAAGACGGGCGTGGGCGGCGGGCCCGCGGGGCTGCAAGGGAAGCAGCTGGCCTTCTGGGGGATCGCCTTCAAGCCGCGGACCGATGACATCCGCGAGGCGCCGGCCCTCACCCTCATCCGCAAGGCGGCGGGCTACGGCGCGGTGTGTGTCGCCTTCGATCCGGTGGCCGGGGAGAACGCCCGGGCCGAGCTGGGCCCGGCCGCGACGGTGGTGGATGACATGTACGAGGCCGCCAAGGGCGCCGATGCGCTGGTGATCTCGACCGACTGGGATGAGTTCAAGAGCCCGGACTTCGCGAAGCTGGCCGGGCTGATGAAGGGAAAGACGATCTTCGACGGGCGGAACCTCTACCGGCTCAGCCAGATGCGGGAGCTGGGCTGGGCGTACTACAGCGTGGGGCGGGCGCCGGTGAGGGTGGGGTAAGCAGATGACGGCACGCTGGCTGCGCACGGCGCTGCTCATTCTCGGCTTGGCCAATTTGGCGGTCGCCGCGATCGCCTTTTTAATCAGGATCGTCAGATTCGGACACCAGTATCCGAGTGGTGTGGTCTACTTCTCGCGGTTGGCCGGCGCAGAGGCTGGTAGCCCGGAATACGAGCAGATCCGGGAAAGGGTCCTTGTATTGACTTCGCCGTCATTCTGGGCCGAGCTCGTGCTCGCGGTCACCGGGATCGCGCTGTGCATGATCGCGTGGAAACAGCGAACGCCACCGCCGGTGAAGCGGGAGAGCGATCCGGTGTAGACTGGCCCGCATGACCCGAGCGCTGCTGATCCTGTTCGTCATCAACCTCGGCGCCGGCGGCTGGGCCGTCATCCGTGTCGTGGACACGCTGGCGCTGCTGCAGAACGGCACGCGGGCGCAGGCGTGGATTCTGTGGGAATCTGGCGCGGTGGACTTTGCGCGCCGCGACCAGCGCTACGGGTTCGGGCGGCCCATCCCCGAGACCCGCGATGAGTTCGCCGACTTCGTGCTCAACGGCAGCGTCGAGCGGCAGGAGCGGGCCGTGCGGGCCGCGGTCGCGTGGCTCGGAATTAGCTCGGCCGGGCTGCTGGGGCTGGCGGGGTGGAGTTTGCTGAGGACCCCCCGTGCCGGTGGATCGGGGTCGCCGCCGTGACGAGCGAGCCCTTGCATCTTGGTGACTGGGTGGAATGTGCTCGCGATCTGGAACGCGACTCGGTCGACCTCCTCTACGCCGACCCCCCGTTCAACACCGGCGAGATGCAGGTGACCCCGCCCGGCGCGGCGAAGGCGGGCCGCTCCGCCCGGGCCGCGTACGCGGACTCCTGGCCCGACATGAAGTCGTACATTGCGTGGCTGCGCGAGCGGCTGGTCGCCGCGCGGCCCGCGCTCAAGTCCTCGGCGAACGTGCTCATCCACTGCGATCACCGGGCCTGTCACCACATCCGCCTGCTGCTCGATGTAGTCTTCGGCCCGGACCGCTTCGTGAACCACCTGATCTGGAGCTACGGGCTGGGCGGGTCCAGCCCGCGGCGCTTCGCCCGCAAGCACGATGACATCCTCTTCTACTGCATCGACCCCGCGAAGTACTGGTTCGAGCCGCCGATGGTCCCCGCGACGAGTCGACGGATGCGCGGGCAGCAAAAGAAGTCGACGGATGTGATCGAGTTCGAGTTCGACAATGCGGATTGGGAGGATCCGGCACGGGCGGGCAAGCCGCCCGTGGCACAGGCGCAAGACGTCGGGGATGTCCTCCGGGTCCCCTCGCTGAACAACATGGCGAGCGAGCGCACGGGCTACCCGACGCAGAAGCCGGTAGCGCTGCTCGAGTTGCTCATCCGGGCCTGCTGCCCGCCCGGCGGGCTCGTCCTTGATCCCTGCTGCGGCAGCGGCACCACGCTGGTGGCGGCGCTCCGCGCGGGGCGCCGGGCCGTCGGCTGCGACACCAGCGAGGCCGCGGTGGCGATCGCCCGGCAGCGGCTCGACGCCGAGCGTGAGCGGTTCACTTCCGGCCCGTGAGGTACACGACCCACGAGCGCCCGAGGTCTTCGCCCGGCTGTACCGGGCGGACGTGCAGCTGTCCATCCTGGTCGATCGCATCGCCGAGCGTGTTGTAGACCTCGATGGCGCGGAACCCGGCCTCGGCGTACGCATCCGCCAGTTCGGGGATCGACCACAAGCGCCAGTCGTAGATGAAGGCATCGCGGATGATGGTGGCGCGGGCCCGCCCACGCTCGCGGACCTTGAAGTGCAGGGCATCCACGACCCGGCCCGTGATCGGGTCGGCGCTGCGCTGCTCGAAGGTGTACTCGATGCGCTCACCGCCGGGCCCGCGCAGGCGGGTGGTGGTCCGGCCCGGCTCGAAGGCATCCGCGCCGCCGTAGAGGTCGGCGATGAAGAGTCCGCGCGGGCGGAGGCAGGCCCGGGCGTGCTTCAGGTACGCGACCAGGTCGCGGCGCGTGTGCCAGTAGCCGAGGGGGAAGTTGGTGCAGGCGATGATGTCGGCCCGGTCGTGGGCCCGGCGGACATCGGCCCGGCGGATGGCGAGGCGCGGCGTTCCCGCGGCCCGGGCCAGTGGCTCGCGGTCAAGGTCCACGGCGATGGCGGTGTGCTTGGGGCTCAGCCCGGCCCAGTGACGGGCCAGGGCGGCCGAGCCGGAGAAATCCTCGCGGAGGATGCGCGGGCGGCGCCCGTGGACGGCGTCGATGAACCGGGCCAGCCGCGGCGGGTAGGTGACGGCGAGCTCGTAGAGGTCGTAGCGGTCCATGCGGGGTGGGTCAGGCCATGCGGACCCACTTGAGCAGTGTGCGGAAGTTCGGGGGTTTGCCGTACATGAGCACGCCGATGCGGAAGACCTTGGCGGCGAACCACGCGGAGACCACCGCGCCGAAGAGCGCGGTCAGGATCGAGATGGGGATCTGCCAGGCCGGGATTTCTTCGCTGCCCGCCAGGCGCACCACCATGATGAACGGGTTGATGGGGGGCAGGTAGCTGCAGACCTGCGCGAAGGTCGAGTTGGGGTTCCGGCTGATCGGCATCCACAGCACCATGGGGATGACCAGCACCATCATGACCGGGCCCATCAGGGCCTGGGCCTCGCGGATGTCGTTCACCGCGCTCCCGATGGCGGCCATCATCGACGCCACCATGAAGAAGCCCAGCACGAAGAAAACAGCGAGATAGACGAGGTTCATGGGGTCGAGCATGTGCATCTGGCGGAACGCCGCCAGCGACCCGACTCCCAGTGCCGCGTAGACCAGCAGGATGACCAGCGCCACCCCCATCTGGCCGATGATCTTGCCCACCATGAGCTGCATGGGGGAGACAGCGCTCAGCAGCACCTCCATGATGCGGCTGCCCTTCTCCTCGACCGTTGAAGAGAGCAGGCTCTGTCCGCCGGTGATCACCGAGATCCAGAGCAGCATCATGAAGCCCATGGGCATCAGCAGCGCCGCGACCTCGTTGGAGCTGCGTTCGCCTTCCTTGGTCACCACCCGCGTTTCGGAGCGCGGCTGCTCGATGATGGAGCGAACGCTCGCGGCCTCCAGCCCGGCCGCCTCGAGGCGCGCATCGACGACGGCCCGGCTGATCTGTTCGCGGATGTCATCCTGCACCTCGGGGTCGAGCTTGGGCGCGATGAAGAACTCGTAGGGTGTAAAACCGCCCGTCTCCGCCGCCTTCACCGCGCCGGCGGGGATCACCGCCAGCGCGAGCCGCTGGTGCGCGGCGCCGGCATCCCGCGCTTTGCCCGCGACTTCCATGATCGGCGCCTTGGCGGCGTCCAGGTCGGTGTCGGGCCCGAGGATGTCGACGGACAGTTCCGGCGCCTTGTACATCGCCTGCAGCGCCATCTCGGCTTGCCGCTTGGTCTTTTCATCCGCCATCGCGGGGTTCATCTGCCCGGCCTGCTCCATCCGCCGCTTGACGCGTTTCTCGGTCCGCTTCTTGAGCTCTTCGGGCGAGAAGGCCTTGGCCAGCTTGTCGGCGACGGCGCCGGAATGATCGATCACGCCGATCCGGCCCGTCACCGCCGGGGCCGACTTGTTCATGAGGATCGGCATCAGCGAGAGGGCGCCGCCCATGATGATGAGCGGCAGGAAGACACCGAGAATGAACCCCTTGGTCCCCACGGTCGCCCAGAACTCGCGCCACGCCACGGCGAGGGTCTTACGCACGGGCCACCTCCGTCAGTTCCGGGGTTGCGCCGTGCTCGGCCTCAAGCTCGGCCCGCAGGCCCGCCGCCTCCCCGCCCACCAGGTCGATGAAGATGTCCTCGAGGCTGGGCCGCTTGATCTCCATCCGCCGGACGCGCGTCGTGCGCGTCACGGCCTCCATGACCGCCGAGGGGTCCGCATCGTCGGTCAGGCGGAGATCAAAGCCCCGCCCGCCCTGCTGGACCTCGCGCACGCCCGGCAGCGAGGCCCACGATGATGAATCCACATCGTGGAGGGCCTCCATCGGCTCGATGATGACCGTCCGAGGGTCGTACTTGCGCCAGACCTCCCCGATGGGCAGGTCGAGGACCTTGTCGCCCTTGTGGATCATGAAGAGGTGATCGCAGAGCTGCTCGGCCTCGAACATGGCGTGGGTGGAGAAGATCACGGTGTGGCCCGCGCGGTGCTGCTCCATGATGAGCTCGCGCAGGAGGCGGCGGTTGACGGGGTCGAGCCCGGAGAAGGGCTCATCCAGGATCAGGAGCTGGGGCTTGTGGATCGCGGCCGCGATGAACTGGACCTTCTGCTGCATGCCCTTGGATAGCTCTTCGCACTTCTTGCGGTAGCAGTCCTTCAGGCCCACGCGGTCGAGCCAGTCGCGCACGATGCGGTCGAGGTGGAGGGCGTCGACGCCCTTCAGGCGGCCCATGAAGTTCAGGAACGCGCCGACGCGCATTTTGCGGTAGACGCCGCGCTCCTCGGGCAGGTAGCCGATCTGGTCCTTGGAATCGAGCGCCGAGGTCCGTCCCAGCACCTCCAGGTCCCCCTTGTCGGGGAAGATGATCGACATGATCATGCGGATGGTGGTGGTTTTGCCCGCGCCGTTGGGCCCGATGAAGCCGTAGAGGCTTCCCTGGGGGATCGTGAGATCCAGGTTGCGGACGGCGACCTTGGGGCCGAAGGTCTTGGTGACCCCCCGGATCTGAATGGCATCGGTCAAGTTCACTCTCCCACGCGCGGAACCGTCGAACTGGCGTCCATTATTCCACGAACCGGCGCCGGGCGTTACACCCCGGCCCGGGCCGGGGGTACTGTCTGGCGATGCCCGAGACGCCTCCCACCCAATCGGAGATCCCGCCGCGAGTTGTTCAGAAGCTGGAAGAACTCGATTCCCAGCACGCCCAGCTGGTCCGGAGCCTCGAGGACCCCGCCACGCTCGCCGACCATCGCGCGGTGCGCGCGATCTCGATCAAGAAGGCAGCGCTCGACCGCATGGTCGAGGATTACCGACGGTTCAAGCGGCTCACCGCCGAGGCCGCCGAGCTCGAATCAACACTGCGCGGGCCCGACGCCGAGCTCGCCGAACTGGCCCGGGAGGAACTCCCGCAGGTCCGGGCCGATGCTTCCGGGCTGATCGGCCAGATCCTCGCGCGGCTCGTGCAGGCCGATGACAGCAAGATCGGATCGGTCATGATGGAGGTCCGGGCCGGGACGGGCGGCGATGAAGCGGCCCTGTGGGCCCGGGACCTGCTCGACATGTACGGCAAGTACGCGGCCCGGCGCGGGTGGGACTTCGAGATGCTCGACCTGACGCCCGAGTCGGATGCCGGCGGCGTCCGCAGCGCCGTCGTCAACGTCCGCGGGCCCGGCGTGTGGACCGAGCTCGCCTTCGAGGCCGGGGTTCACTCGGTCAAACGAGTCCCCGCCACCGAGGCCCAGGGCCGCATCCACACCTCCACCGCGACCGTCGCGGTGCTCCCCGAGCCCGAGGATGTCGATGTCAAGATCGACTGGGCGAGCGACGTGGAAGAGCACGTCACGACTTCGCAGGGCCCGGGCGGGCAGAACGTAAACAAGGTCGCGACCGCGGTGCAGCTGCACCACAAGCCCAGCGGCATCGTGATCCGCATGCAGGAATCCAAGAGCCAGCAGCAGAACCGCGAGAAGGCCCGGCGTCTGCTGATGACCAAGCTCTACGACATGGAGCAGCAGCGCAAGCACGCCGAGCGCTCGGCGGCCCGCAAGTCGCAGATCGGCTCCGGCGACCGCAGCGAGAAGATCCGCACGTACCGGTACAAGGATGGCATCGTGGCCGATGAGCGGCTCCCGGGGGAGTACAAACTGCGGGACATCGTGGCGGGCGATCTCGAGGACCTTTTCCGCGACCTGCTGCGCCAGGAAACGGCCCGGCGGCTGGCGGAGCTGTGAGACGACGTGCCGCGTGAGTGCGACATCGCGGTCATCGGCGCCGGGGCCGCGGGGCTCATGGCGGCGATCTCGGCGGGCCGGGCGCTGCGGGCATCGGGCGGGGGAACGGTCGTTGCCATCGATGGCGCCCGTCGCATCGGCGCCAAGATCCTCGTCGCGGGGGGCGGGCGATGCAACGTGACGCACGATGCCGTGGATGAGACCGCCTACTCGGGGTCCTCCCGCCCGGCCATCCGCAAGGTGCTGGGCCGGTTCGGCGTTGACCGCACCGTCGAGTTCTTTCGCGAACTGGGTGTTGAACTGAAGCGCGAGGACACCGGCAAGCTCTTTCCGGTCACCGACAATGCGCACACGGTGCTGGATGCCCTCCTCGCCGCAGCCGGCGATGCCGGCGCTGAGCTGCTCCATCCATGGCGCGTGGATGCGATCGACCGCGCGGAGCGCGGCTTTGTGATCCGCCGCGCCCGGGAAAGCGGAGAGCCGGTCGATGACATCCACGCCCGCCGCGTCATCCTCGCCACCGGCGGCAAGAGCCTGCCCAAGACGGGCTCCGACGGCCAGGGCTACACGCTGGCCCGGTCGCTGGGCCATTCCATCACGCCCCGAGTCTTTCCCGCGCTGGTCCCGCTCACGCTCCCAAAGGACCACTTCATCGTTTCGCTGTCGGGCCTCACGGTCCCGACCACCGTGGAAGTGCGGGATGCGCGGGGCAAGTGCATCGCCGCCTTCACCGATTCGACGCTCTGCGCGCACTTCGGGCTCTCGGGCCCGGCGATCCTGGACATCAGCCGGTATTGGACCGCCGCCGGGCCCGAGGCCCGCCTCCTGATCAGTTGGCTCCCCGGCGTCGGCCACGAATCGCTCGACCGCGAGCTGCTCGCGGCCAAGGGCATCGGCATCGGGCGCTGGCTCAGCGGGTCGGCTTCTCACGCCGCGAGCGTGGTGGGGCACCGCGACCGAGGAATGCCCGAACGCCTGGCCCGGGCGCTCTGCGAACAGGTGGCCCTCGACCCCGGCACGCCGGTCAACCTCCTCACCCGCGAGCAGCGCCGGGCCATTGTCGCCGGGGTCACGGAGATGGCACTCCCCGTCACGGGCGACCGCGGGTTTCTGCACGCCGAGGTCACCGCGGGCGGCGTGCCGCTCTCCGAAGTCCACCTCGACACGATGGAGAGCCGGGTGTGCCCGGGCCTCTACCTGTGCGGCGAGATCTGCGATGTGGATGGCCGCATCGGCGGGTACAACTTCCAGTGGGCGTGGGCCAGCGGGTACGCCGCGGGATCGGCCGCCGCTGCGGCGGAACCGTAACTCCACCCTTCGCTACAGTGGCGGGCCATGTCCACTTTGCTCTGTATCCCCATCATGGTCCAGGATGAGCCGTCAGCGCTCGCCGATGCCGGCGCGGCCAAGGGGGCGGGCGCTGACCTCGTCGAGTTCCGCATCGATGATGTCTTCTCAGGTTCGGGGGATGAACGCGAAGAGAAGCTGGTGCTGCGGCTGTGCGCCCAGAGCCCGCTCCCGTGCATCGTCACCTGCCGGGCCGCCGCGGAGGGCGGAAACTACGACGGCGATGACATGGCCCGTGTGTCGCTGTACGAGCGACTCGGGACAGCGTCGGGCCCGGGCGAACTCCCGCCCCGCTACCTCGACATCGAACACGCGGCGTACTCGCGGTCGGCGAACCTGCGCCAGAAGATCAACCTGGCGGTCGACCACCCGGCGCAGGTGAGGGACCTTCGAACCGGGCTGATCCTTTCCATGCATGATTTCCAGGCCCGGCCCGCGGACCTGACGCGTCGTCTGATTGCCATGCGCGGCGAGGGAGCGGCGAGCGTGCTGAAGGTGGCGTACCGGGCCCGGTCGCTGCGGGACAATCTCGAGCTCTTCGATCTGCTCGCGGAGCGCGACCGGCCAATGATCGCGCTGGGCATGGGTGAGTTCGGGCTGATGAGCCGGATCCTCGCGCCGAAGTTCGGGGGGTTTCTCACGTTCGCGAGTCTCCGCCCGACCACGACCACTGCGCCCGGGCAGCCGACGGTGGCTGAACTCCTGGACCTCTACCGCTTCCGTTCGATCGGGCCGGCCACGAAGGTGTACGGCGTCGTCGGCTGGCCCGTCGGGCACTCGATGTCCCCGCTGATTCACAACGCCGGGTTCGGCAAGGTTGGGCACGATGGCGTCTACGTGCCGTTGCCTATCCCGACCGGCGAAGGCGGCGCTGGGGGATACGAGAGCTTCAAGGCGACGATGCTGGAGCTGGTCCACCACCCGCGGCTTGATTTCTCGGGGTGCAGCGTCACCCTGCCGCACAAGGAGCACCTGGTGCGCCTGGCCGAGGAGAGCGGGTGGGAGCTGGATGACGTCGCCCGGGCAGTCGGGGCTGGGAACACGCTGATCGTGGAGCGGGCGGCGGGCTGCCCGATCAAGCTGAGTGTGCAGAACACGGATGTCCATGCGCTCCGTGATGCGATCGGCCCGGTGAGCGGGCTGCGCGTGGGTGTGATCGGCGCGGGCGGCGTGGCGCGCGCCGCCATCATCGCGATGGGCGCGGCGATCACGGTCGCGATCTACGGCCGGACACTGGCGAAGGCCGAAGCGCTCGTGCGGGAACTGGAGGGGCGAGTTCGTGCGAGGCTGATCGCGAGAGAGCTCGCGATGGCCGCCGGCGACTTCTGCGATCGCTGGGTTAACTGCACGCCCGTCGGCATGACCGGCGGGCCCGCGGTGGGAGAGAGCGCCATCGCGATCGATGCGCTGATGGGGGCTGAGGGCGAAGTGACCGTGCTGGACACGGTGTACAACCCTGTGGAGACGCCGCTGCTGAAGGCGGCCCGCGCACGCGGGTGGAAGACCGTGGATGGTGTGGAGATGTTCGTGCGCCAGGCCGCCGCGCAGTTCGAGGCGTGGACGGGGAAGGAAGCGCCGATTCGGTTGTTCGATTGGAAAGTCAGGGAGCACCTGGCCCGCGATCGGTCCGCGTGATCTGTGCCGCGATCAGCCCGGCACGGCGATGCCGCTCATGCGCAGCAGCGTCTTGAACCCCTCGCCGAAGACGAAGTTGTGCTCGGGAAAGTCCAGCCCGGCCATGTTCTGATCGATGTGGCTGAACATCAGGTCGATGCGGCCGATCTCGGCGGCCGCGCGGGCCGGGTCCGAGAGGTCGAGCAGTTCGACCAGCCCGGCCGTTGATGCGCCGACCTTGTCGATCTGCTGGATCGTCGCCGTGTAGCGGAGCGTCAGGCCCGGCGTCACATCGCGGTCGAACTCGGCCCGGCCGATCTTAGCGAGGATGACCTTCTCGCGGAACTCCTCCGCGTGGCCCACCAGGATCCCCGCCGTCTGGGCCATGCCCTCGATGATCAGCGAGGCGGGCATGATCGGCAGCGCGGGGCGGGCGGGCCGCCCGTCAAGCGCGGGCCGGGCCGCGAAGTGATCGTGCAGGTGCTCCTCGGCGAGCGAGATGTTCTTGATCGCGACGAGCCGCCGGCGCGGTTCGAGCTCGACGATGCGATCGATCCACATCCAGCGCATGGTGGTCAGGCCCGGCCCAGCTTGCGCTCCACGAACCGGACGATCGCGTCGACCGTGAAGATCTCGGCGACCTTCCCGATCTGCGGGTCCTTTTCGAACTCCGAGAAGTCGGCGTGCGGCATCCGCTCCTTGAGCGTGGCGATCCCCTTGGCCGTCACCTTGCCCTCCCGGACGTACTCGGGATCCTGCGAGACGTTCTCGGGAAAGAGCTCACCCTGGGCGATCTTGAACCCGAACGCCTGCTCCAGCTTGAAGACGATGTCGAGGAAGTCGATCGACTCCGCCCCAAGGTCGCCCGTCAGGGTCGCGGTCGGGGTCACCTCGTCGTGGTCCACCGCAAGGGCATCCACGAGCACATCACGGACCTTCTCAAAAATCGCGTCTCTGGTCATTCTGCTGTCCTGGATTCGCCGTGCGGCGGCGCTGGGGTCGGATATTAGCCCCCGTTAACCGGTCCGGGGGCCGCGGCGAGCCGTGCGGGCCTGAATGTCAGCCGGCCCGACACGGCGGTGGGGGGCTCCGCGGTGGGCTCGGCGGACGGGTCCAGCAGCACCGCTTCCCCGCGGCAATCGAACTCGCCCCCTCCCAGGTCCTTGGTGAGGTCCACGCGGACACGCAGCGTGGAGCCCGGCTTGACGAACTTGCCGTATTTCAGCGCCCGGACCCGGCCCAGCACCAGCGGCCGGTCCGGCGCAGCGGAGGGGTGCGTTTCCAGCAGGCGGCGCCCGGCCTGGACCATCGCCTCGAGCATCATCACCCCCGGCAGGACCGGGAAGGTCGGGAAGTGGTCCTGAAGGTACTCCTCAGCGCCCGAGACGAGCTTCAGCGTGATGATGTGCTGCGCGGACAGCTCCACCACGCGATCCACAAGATCGAAGTGCATGCGGGAGGGTATGCGGCGGGCCCGGCCCGTCGGCGGCGGGGTACCCTCCGGGCGGCGTGCCCACGATCAAGGATGAAGCGGTCTGCATCCGTCACTGGGACTGGTCCGAGACCAGCCAGACGGTGTCGCTGTTCGCGCGGCAGACGGGCGTGCTCCGGGCCGTCGCCAAGGGCGCTAAGCGCGAGAACGCCCGGTTCTCGGGTGGGCTTGAAATCCTCACCCGCGGCCTGGCGATCGCCATCGTCAAGCCGACGGATGGGCTCGCGACGCTCACGGCATGGGACCTGCTCGAGACGTTCCCGGCGGTGCGGAGATCGCTGCCGGCGTTCTACGCCGGGATGTACCTGGCGGACCTGGTTCACCACGCCGTGCGGGATTCGGACCCACACCCGCGGCTGTTCGATGCGATGGTCGAAGCCTTGCGCGAACTGGGCGGCCCGGCCGGGCCGGCCTGGGGGGTGCTGCGGTTTCAGTGGTCCGCGCTCGTCGAAACCGGTTTCAAGCCGGAGCTGGCGCGGGATGTGCGCACGGGCGCGGACCTGCCGGAATCGGGTTCGTACACGTTCCTGCCGGGTCTGGGCGGGTTGGCCGCCGGCGAGGCGAGGTCGACGGACGGCTGGAAGGTCCGAAGCGGCACCGTGACGCTCCTGCGATCGCTGGAATCGGGAGCGCTTTCACCGGAGGCAGCCGGGCCGGAGTCCGGGAAAACCGTACTCCGGGCGGGCCGGCTGCTGGCGGCGTACTGGCGCGAAGTGCTTGGGCTGGAGCCCCCCTCGATGAGGGCGTACATCGAGGCGTTGGAGCGGCCCGGGTCCCCGGACCCGGGCATCAAGTAGGGCGCGACGGCTGACGATGCTTGGGCCGTCCGAGCGGGGCGGACTCCCGGCCCGCATTGCATACACGGCGGGTCGCCCATGAACTCCGAACTGCTCGAAGAAGTCCTGAGCTGCCCGTCGCTGCCCTCGCTGCCGGCGGTGGCGCTGCGCGTGATCGAACTGACGTCGGACCGAAACGTCTCGCTGGAGCTGCTGGCCGAGACGATCCAGAACGACCAGGGGCTGGCGGCCAAGGTGCTCCGGACGGTCAACTCGAGCTTCTACGGGCTGCGCACCCGTTGCTCCACGATCAACAAGGCGCTCGTGATGCTCGGGCTCTCGCCGGTCAAGAGCCTGGCGCTGGGCTTCTCGCTGGTGTCATCGCTGACGGATGAGCACGACAACACCTTCGATTACGTCGCGTACTGGAGGCGCGGGCTGTTCACGGGCGTCGCGGCCCGGTGCATCGCGGAGTCGGCCCGCATGCGGTTCGCTGATGAGGCGTTCCTCGGCGGTCTGCTCCAGGATGTGGGCCAGATGGCGATGTACCGGGCGCTGGGCAAGCGGTACCTCGACATCATGGCCCGGACGGCCGGCGACCATCGCCGGCTGGCCCGGCTGGAGCTCACCGAGCTGGAGGTGCAGCACGCCGACCTGGGCGCGATGCTGGCCCAGCGGTGGAAACTGCCCGACGAGCTGGTGATGCCGGTCAAGTACCATGAGCGTCCGACCGCGGCGCCGGCGGGGTGTGTGCAGCTCGTGCAGGCGGTGGGGCTGGGCAACTACGCGCACGACGCCCTCACCGACGAGGAGCCCGCCCACTCCATGCGGCGGCTGTACGGCAAGGCGCAGGAGTGGTTCGGCATCAGCGCGACCGACATGTCGGCCATCCTCCGCCGGATCGCCGAGGCGACCAAGGAGATGTCGGCGCTCTTCCGGCTCGACACGGGCCGGCACGCCGACCCCGACGAGATCGTCCGGCTGGCCAACCAGAAGCTGATCGAGGTCTCCCGCGAGACCGCGGAGGATGAGCCCATCGGCGAAGCGCTCGATGCGCTGCTGCTGGATTCCCACCAGGTCGACCCGCTCACCGGGGCGCTGACGCGGGCCGAGTTCGACGCGACCGTCCGGCGGGCGTTCCAGTTGTCGCGATCGAGCGGCGAGCGGATGTCGATCCTGAACGTCGCGCTCGACGGGTTCCGGGCGTTGACGGAGCAGAGCGCGCCGGAGCGCGCGGACGAGGTGCTCGTCGGCACGGTGGCCCTCCTCAAGAAGCACTTCGAGCCGATGGGCGGCGCCGTGTGCCGCGTCGGCACCGAGATCTTCGCGGTCGTGTTCCTCGGCACGGCGCTCAAGGCCGTCGAGCGCAGCGCGGATGAGTTCCGCGGCGAGTTTGGCCGGCTGGCGTCCGCGTGGGCGGGCCCGGCCGAACAGGAAGCATCGCGGCCGGCCGGGGCCAGGGCGCCGGGCCTGGCCTGCGCTGTGGGCATCGCCTCGCTGGAATCGGTCGCGCGCCACGGGCCGATGAACCCGGCCGAGCTAGTGATGGCGGCGGCCCGGGCTGTGCAGGAGTCGCGCGCGGCGGGGTGCCGGGATGTCCGGATCGCGCCGCTGCGCGGCGCCGCGGCCTGAGTCCGAACCGGTCGCGGTTACGTGCCCGGCAGCAGCCGCCCGAGCGTCGCAGCGCGGATCGGGAACGCCTCGTAGGTTGATCGCAGATCATCCAGCGTTACGCGGTTGATCCGGTCGAGCTCCTCCTCGAGCGGGATCTGCTTTCCGAGGTAGGTCCACATGCGTCCGAGACGCTGCATGCGGTCGCCGGGCCGCTCCCCGCCCAGCGTTGCCGCGGTCGCCGCCTTGTTGCGGAGACGGACCAGGTCATCCTCGGTCACCGAGTCGATGAGCCGGGCCAGTTCCTTCTCGATGGCCTCCCAGATCGCGTCCGCCCGCTCGGGATCGCCGGCGGCAAAGACGTAATAGTCGCCCACGCCGTCGTGGGGGTCGAAGGCGGACTGGGCCTCCTCGGCGATCCCCGTCTCGATCAGCGACCAGTGCAGGCGGCTGTTGTCCGATGCACCCAGCACCTGCGCCAGCAGCGACGCCGCGTACTTGCGTTCATCATCCATTGACGGGCCTTCGCACATGGCGAGCATGTACGCCCGGTTGACCTTGGCATCGCGGAGCTCAAGCCGGCCGCCCGCCGGTCCGGGCAGGCGCCGGCTGCGATCGACGCCCGAGGGCGTCCACGAGCCGCACAGGGCCGCGGCCTCATCGACGGCGCGCCGGAAATCGAGCCGGCCGGCGAGCGCCAGCACGGTGTTGTCGGAGGCGTAGCGGCTGTCGAAGTACGACTGCATCTGGTCGCGCTGCAGCGCAGTGATCGTCTCGGTTGTCCCCAGCACGCGGTGCGAGAGCCCGTGCGGAGCGTAGTGCTTCTCGACGCACGCCTCGTACAGCACCCAGAAAGGGTTGTCCTTGTACATGGCGATCTCTTCGAGGATCACGCCCTTCTCGGTGTCGAAGTCCGCTTGGCGCAGGGCGGGACGCATCATCTGCGCCAGCAGCCCCAGGCCCGGCGAGAGGTTCTCCGGAAGGAGGTGCGCGTAGAAGCAGGTGAGCTCGGCGGAGGTGTACGCGTTGTTGCTGGCGCCGAGCTCATCGAACCCGCGGTTGATGTCATCGGCGGTGAGCTTCTCGGTGCCCTTGAACATCATGTGCTCGAGGAAATGGCTGACGCCCATGACCTCGTGCCGCTCATCGCGGGCGCCGGTGCGGACGAAGAACCCGCAGGCGGCGGTGTGCGCTTCGGGGTCGCACTCGGCGATGATGGTCAGCCCGTTGGGCAGGACGGCTTGCTTGAACTCGGATGGCATGGCCGGAGTGTATCGGCTACGACGGGCCCGCCCCGCCAGCACGGGCGGCCGCGCCCCCCGCCACCGGCGTCAGCAGCTCGAGGAGTTCACGGCAGGCGCTGCGGGGGTCGGCGGAGCCGCACACGGCCGAAGAGACGGCGAGGCCGCGGCACCCCAGGACGGCGAGTTCGCCCGCGTTGGCCGGAGTCACCCCGCCGATCGCCAGGTGCGGCACGCGCGCCGACACCGGATCCGCGAGGTAATCGCGCAGGTACGCCGGGCCCGCCAGTCGCGGCTTGTCCTTGGTAGTTGTGGGGAACATCGGCCCGACGCCGCAGTAGTCCGCGCCGTCGGCGGCCGCCCGGCGGGCCTCGTCGAGCCCGCTCGTCGAGATACCCACGCGGAGGGTAAAGCCCGCCAAGGCCCGGACATCTCGGATTGACAGATCGCTCTGGCCGACATGCACACCATCGGCGCCGGACAGCATGGCGATGTCGGGCCGGTCATTGATGATGAGCGAGGCGCCCGCGGCGCGGGTGATGGCTCGCAGGCGCCGGGCCCGGCGGAGCAGCTCCCCCCCGTCGAGCGACTTCTCGCGCAGCTGCAGGCAGTCGGCCCCGCCGGCGAGCGCGGCTTCGGCGACGCGATCCCACGGCATGGCCTTGCAGAGCGATTCGGTAATGAGCACGCAGAGGCGCCATTGCCGCCGGGCCCCGCCGATGGCGAGCAAGAGCCGCTGTTCGATGGAGTAAGCCCGGTACCGGGCCTGTTCGACGCGGGCCGCTGAATCCGGGGCGCCCAGCACCTTCGCGAACTCGGCGATGCAGCGGAATGCCTCGGTCACCCGGCCCGCGGCGGCGCCGGCAACCGACGCAAGTCCGTCACGGCGGTACTCGGCGGCGGTGTGGATGGAGGTTCCGACATCTGACTCCGTGGCCCGGGACGCCAGCAGGACGCCACGGTCGATCGGCAGCGACTCGATGACGGCCTGCAGCTCATGGCGGAGCTCCTTGAGCTCGCCGCTCAGCCCGGCATCATCGAGCGCGAAGCGGGCAATGTCCTCGAGGACCCGCAGGGCTTCACGGGCCCTGTTCGCGTTGGCATCCAGGATCCGGGCGTGGGCGGTCATGGGGCATTGTTGACACGCCCCGGGGCGTTCGGGGCCCGTCGAATCCCGGGTGGCCCGCGCGGGCCGATTCTGGAAGAATGTGCCGATGATCGAGCTGTCCGGTTCTCCCACGCCGCCCGCCCGGCCCGATCTGCCGGGACCGGTGGTGGTGCGCGAGGCGGCGGATGATGTGCTGGATGCCGCGGCCGCCGATCTGCTGATCCAGGCCAAGAACTGTGTGCGGGCTTTCGGGGATTTTCACCTTGCGGTGTCGGTGACGCCGCTGACCGAGCCGCTCCTGCGCCGGCTGATGTACGACCCGGCCCTCCGCGATCTGCCCTGGAAGCGGACGCACCTGTGGATCACTGATGAGCGCGCGGTCGGCGGCGATGAAGAAAGCCGCTTCGAGCTCCTGCGCCAGCTCGTTGTCGAGCAGTCGGACATGCCCGCCGAGCAGGCCCACGCGATCCGGGCCGCCGAGGTCGAGCCTGATCGCCGGTACGAGGCCGACCTCCGCGAGCATCTCGCCTGGCGCGAGAAGGGCCACGACCGGCTGGATTTCGTCCTGCTGGGCCTCGGGGACAACGCCGGAATCGCGGGCCTGCAGCCGGGAACGGGCGCGGACACCGATCCGGGCCGGCTCGCGGTGATCGCCGGCCTGGCGCGGGATGAACGTTCGGCGATCACGCTCACGCTGACCATGATCAACGCGGCCCGCTTTATCGCCGTGCTGGCGACCGGGCCCGAGCGCCGGGGGGCCATCGCGGAGGTCGGCGCGGCCCGGCGACGAAGGGTGGGCTCCGCGGAAGCGACTCCGCCCGCCGGGCGCCTGCTGCCGCTCGCCGGCGAACTTCGCTGGTACCTGGACCACGAGGCCCTGCCGCGGCCGTAGGCTTGTGGCGATGGCGACGTTCAGCATCGAACCCAACGAGCGTGTGCCGTTCCGCGTTCGCTACGAGGATGAGCACCTGCTCATCGTCGAGAAACCCGCGGGAGTTCCCACGCAGCCGGGGCGAGGCCACACGCACGACACGCTCATGAACGGCGTCTTCGCGAAGGTCGGGCCGAAGCTCCAGAAGCTGGGCCGGGCCCGGGATTTCGGGCTTCTTCACCGCCTCGACCGCCAGACCAGCGGGCTGGTCGTCATCGCGCTTGATGCGCCGACGTATGACGCGCTCCGCGAGCAGTTCGCCTCCCGCGGCGTGAAGAAGTACTACTGGGCTGTCGTGAAGGGTGAGCCCCGGGCGGCCCAGGGGGTCGTCCGCAAGCCCATCCTGGAGACCGGCGGCGGGGAGGGAGAGGACACCGGCGCAGTGCACCGCCCGAAGCAGGCCCGGATCTCGTCGGCGGGCAAGCCCTCGGTCACCGCGTACCGCGTCCTGCAGAGCGCTTCGGGGGTTTCGCTGCTGGAGTGCCGGCCCGTCACGGGCCGGTTGCACCAGGTGCGCATCCACCTCGCGGCGGTGCATCACCCGATCCTCGGTGATGATGTTTACGCCCGCGGGGTGATCCGCGGGGCATCACCCCGGCTGGCGCTGCACGCCCACCGGCTCGCGTTCACGCATCCGGTCACGGGCGCAGCGATCGACATCCGCACGGGCTGGCCGCGCGACCTCCGGGCCATGCTCAAGCGGTTTTCCATCACCCCGCCCGGCGCCGGGGCCGGGTCAGCGGCCGGGCCCGTCGAGCGCAGCCATGAGATCGACGGTGATGGCGTCAGCGAGGAGGATGCCGCGATCGGTGAGGGACCAGACGGGCCCGTCGATGTGTAGCGTGCCTTCGCCGGCCAGGCGCATCGCGGCGGCCTGCAAACGGGCCGATGACCCGGCCCGGGCGGCCTCGGCATCCCTGAGCAGAGATGGAGAACTCAGCCCCTCGCGCAGGCGCAGGCCCGTCATCATCCGCTCCGAGACGGCCCGGACCGCGTCGGGCAGTTCGTGGTCGGTGATGGGGGCAAAGCCGTCATCAGAATGGCTGAGGTAGTCATCGAGCCGGGGGAAGTTCTTCCACCGGTGCCCGGCGACGTGGGCAGATGCGGAGGGGCCCGCCGCCAGCCAGTCGCGCTGGCGCCAGTAGGCGAGATTGTGGCGACATTCCGCGCCCGGACGAGCGAAGTTGCTGACCTCGTAGCGGTCCAGCCCGCGCGACCGCAGCAGGTTCAGCGCCACCTCGTGCATCTGCAGTTCAGTTTCCTCTTCCGCGGGCGTGAACTCGCCCCGTCTGAGCCGCGCCGTCATCGCCGTGCCGGGCTCGTAGGTCAGGCTGTAGCAGGAGAGGTGCTCGGTCCCCAGGTCCAGCGCGGCCGAGAGGTCGCGGCGCCAGTCTTCCGGCGTCTGGCCCGGGATTGCGAAGATCAGGTCGATCGACTGGCGGGGGATGCCGGCGGTCCGGGCAAGATCGAGCGCTCGCGCGACATTCGCGGGGTCGTGCCACCGCTCGAGCGTCTTGAGGTGGCCCGGCTGGAACGACTGGGCCCCGATGCTGACCCGGTCCACACCACCCTTCCGGAGGAGGTCCATCAGCTCCGGCGTCACGGTCTCGGGGTTGCACTCGACGGTGAACTCGCCCCGCCCGGCCCGGATGGTCGAAAGGTCAAAGAGCCGGGCCAAAGCGTCGAGCAGCCGGGCCCAGTGCTCGGCCCGGAGGAGACTGGGGGTTCCACCCCCGACGAAGATCGTCTCGAGCGGGGCGCGGCCCGCCCACGGCGACAACGCGGTGAGTTCCCTGATCAGCCGATCCGTGAAGGGTTCCTGGCGGTCCCGGGTGTCCACCAGGCTGTAAAAATCGCAATAATGGCACTTGTGGAAGCAGAACGGGATGTGGATGTAGAGCGACCGCACGGGCGGGAACCCGGGGGAGTGGGGGCCCGGCCCGGCTTCCAGGGCCTCACGGGCCGAAGTCCGGTGACGTTGCTGGGCTTGCGGAAGGGCGGTATCTTGCCTCATCAGGTTGTGGTCCGGCGGGGGCGCCCGGTTCGACCGGCCCGCGGGGAAAGGATAGTCGGCGCGTGGAAGTGACCCTGATCTTGGTCGGCAGGAACGGAAGTCAGCGGGAGATCCCGCTGAAGCGCCCGCGCATCGTCATCGGGCGTCAGACCGACTGCCAGGTGCGCATCCCCTTGGCGAGCGTCTCCCGGCAGCACTGCGAGCTGCGCCTCGAGGGCGGCCGCACCCTGATTCAGGACCTCAAGTCGCGCAACGGGACTTATGTCAACCGCAAGCGGGTCGAGAAGGCCAGCCTCTCGGCGGGCGATCTCGTGGGGATCGGCCCGTTCGTGTTCGTTGTGCGGATGGATGGCATGCCGCGGCAGATCGACTCCAAGCGGGCGCTGGAATCCGGCATGGTGCCGGCCGACGCCAGCAAGCTGGCCGACGGCGGCACGGGCACGACGATCTCGGCGCCCGGCGGCCGGCCCGGCAGCCTGCTCGACGGCGATTCCGACGACAGCAGCATCGTCGAGTTTGATTTCAAGGATGATGACGACGCGCCGAAGCTGTGAGCCGCGGCCCGGCTTCAGGACTGGCTGTCGCTGGGGGCGGGCGCGGGCTTGGGCCCGCTCTCGGGCGGGACCCGGATGCTCGTTCCGCAGCTCCTGCACCGCACGGTGCGGCCACGGGCCGACTTGGGCACCGCAAGGATCTTGCGGCACGTCAGGTTCGGGCACATTATCCGGACAGTCTCCTGCGGCATCGATGCTCCACGCTGGCATCCGTCATCGGCCCGTCGACGCCCGAGGTTCACGTTCCCCGCGCCACACCGCCCATACGCCGGGCCCGGGCACAATTCCGGCGCCGGCTCCGCCGTGGTGGAGCTATCGTCTGGTTTTCCCGATCCGATAACGACCACGGGAATCCTCCCCATGCCGCAAACCGTTCCTTCCCCCCGCCCCGCCCGCCCGCTCTCCGCGGCCACCCAGCCCGCGACGGCGGTCTTCGGGTTGCAGTGGGGCGATGAGGGCAAGGGCAAGGCCGTTGATCTCCTCGCCCGCGAGCACGACGCGGTCGTCCGCTACAACGGGGGGGCCAACGCGGGCCACTCCGTGGTGGTGGGCGGCACCCGGTATTCGCTGCACCTCATCCCCTCGGGCATTCTCTACCCGGGGCGGAAGGCAATCATCGGCAACGGCGTCGTGGTCGATCCCGAGGCATTGCTGAAGGAAGTGGATGATCTCACCGCCCGTGGTGTCGATGTCGGCGGACTGATGCTCTCATCCCGGGCTCACATCGTCATGCCGTATCACAAGGCGGAGGATGCGTTCCGTGAGGAGCGACTCGCCCGCGAGTCCAGGTCCGCGGCCGGCACGGGGCTGGCCCAGTTGGGGACGACGCGCCGCGGGATCGGACCCGCCTACGCCGACAAAGTGCAGCGCAGCGTCGCCATCCGCGCCGCCGACCTGCGCAAGCCCGATGTGCTGTCCGAACGCGTCAGGCTGGCGTGCGAACTCAAGCGCCACATGGCCGCAGGCTCGGCGACGCCCGAGGCGTTCAATCCCGACCAGGTGATCGCGGGCGCCCTCGCGGCCGGGCGACGCCTGGCGCCGATGATCCACGACACCACCTACGAGCTGGATGAACTGCTGCGGTCGGGCCGGCGCGTGCTCTTCGAGGGCGCCAACGGCACCCTGCTCGATGTTGACCACGGCACCTACCCGTATGTCACCAGCTCCAGCTGCGGCTCGGCCGGCATCGCTTCCGGCGCGGGAGTCCCGGCCCAGCGCGTCGGCCGGCTGCTGGGTGTCATGAAGGCGTATTCAACCCGCGTCGGGACGGGCCCGATGCCCACCGAACTCCACGACGACACCGCCCACCGCATCCGCGAGCGCGGCCGCGAGTACGGCACCACGACGGGCCGGCCGCGCCGCGTCGGCTGGCTCGACCTCGTCGCCGTCCGCTACGCCGCCATGATCAACGGCGCGACCGGGCTGGCGATCACCCTGCTGGATGTGCTCGCGGGCTTCGAGGAGCTCAAGGTCTGCACCGCCTACCGCGCGGGCGGCGCCGAGTCCGACCGGTTCACCCCCGATGCCCTGGATCTCTCCCGCGCCGAGCCGGTGTATCGCACCCTTCCGGGGTTCAGGGATGAGGTCGGTCACGTCCGCCGCCGGGCCGACCTGCCCGGGCCCGCGCGCGGCTACATCGATTTCATCGAGGACTTTGTCGGTGTGCCGGCCGAACTGATCAGCGTCGGGCCCGACCGCGAGCAGACCATTCTTGAGTAGCCAGCCCGTGAAGCCCGCCGCCGAACGAAACGGACCCGAGGCCCGTACGCCCTTCATGGCGCAAACGGCTTCCGTCCCGCCCGCGCCCGCCGCCCCGGACGCGGCCGCCCTGGAGATCGTGGCCCGAATGCGGGCGCGCAACCCGAACGCCGATCCGCTGGGCCGGCTGCCGGATGTGCACCCCTCCCGCATCCCGCGGCACATCGCGATCATCATGGATGGCAACGGCCGCTGGGCCCGGGACCGCGGCTTCCCGCGCATCTTCGGTCACCGCAACGGCGCGACGGCCGTCCGCAACGCCGTGACGGAGTGCGGGAAACTCGGCGTCGAGGTGCTGACGCTCTACTCGTTCTCGCTCGAGAACTGGAAACGGCCCGCGGAGGAGGTGCAGGCCCTGATGGACCTCTGCCTGACCTACTGCCGCGGGGAGCGCGAGGAGTTCCTGCGCGAGGGTGTGCGGTTCCGCGTGATCGGCCGGCGCGACGGGCTGCCGGATGAGGTCCTGCGGGCGATCGACGAGCTGACCGATGCGACCCGGAAGTCGCCGGGCCCGACGCTGTGCCTCGCGATCAACTACGGCGGCCGGGCCGAACTGGCCGACGCGGCCCGTTCCATCGCGCAGCGCGCTGCCGCGGGGGTGCTCGATCCGAACACCGTTGATGAATCGACGATCGCGGGGTCGTTGTACGCGTCCGACCTCCCCGACCCCGACCTGCTCATCCGCACCGCGGGCGAGATGCGCATCAGCAACTTCCTGCTGTGGCAGATCAGCTACGCCGAGTTGTTCGTCACGGGCACGTACTGGCCCGACTTCGGGCCCGCGCAGCTCCACGAGGCGATCCGCGAGTACGCCCGGCGTCGCCGGCGGTTCGGAGGGCTCGATGAATCACCAACCGCGACCTGACCCCGAGGGCCACCCGCGTGCGTGACCGTCTCCTGCTGGGCCCGGTGCTGATCTTGCTGCTCGTCGGCGGCGTCTGGCTCGACCAGTACTTGGACCACGTTCCGGCGCCGGGCTGGGCCGCGGGCCTGCCGGGGGTGGGCGAGACGCTGCCGCCCGGCATCGTGCTTTTTTTGGTCATGCTGGCGGTGGGGATCATGGCGGGGCGGGAGCTGGCCCGGATCCTGAAGGACAAGGGGATCGCCGCATCGCGGAGGCTGCTCTGCGCTGCCGGCACCATCGGGCTGACGGTGATGGCGTTCACGCCCGATGGCGCCACCGGGGTGGAGGCGGAAGCGGTGGTGGGAGGGGCCGCCACAATCGTGCTGGTGGGGTCGCTCCTGTATTACTCGCGGAAGCGCAAGCCCGAGGGGGTCGTCGCCGCGGCGGGCGGCACGATGCTTTCCTTCGTCTACCTGGGGCTGATGTTCGGATTCCTGCTGGCGATCCGGCGCGAGCACTCCGCGTGGATGGTGCTGTGGGTGCTCCTGGTCACCAAGAGCTTCGACATCGGGGCTTACTTCACGGGCCGGGCCATCGGCCGGCACAAGCTGATCCTGTGGCTGAGCCCGGGGAAAACCTGGGAAGGTCTGTTCGGGGGGGCCGTGTTTGCCGCCCTGGTTGGAGCCGCCGGAGCCCACTGGCTCGCGCGGTCGGGCCTTGATCCAGTCCCGTCATGGCGGTGGGGGGCGATCGCGGGGCTCGCCTTTGGACTGGTGGGCCAGGCTGGGGACCTGCTCGTCAGCCTCTTCAAGCGCGATGCCGGGCTGAAGGATTCGAGCAACGTTCTTCCAGGATTCGGTGGAATTCTGGATGTCGTCGATTCGCCCATTCTCGTGGCGCCGATCGCGTTTTGGTGGCTTCAATTGACACTCCCGGGGGCGCTTTGACCCTCAACGCCGTTGGCGTTGGTACAATGCGGCTGTCACGCACGCCGGTGTGGAGCCCTGGATGGACTTGACCTCCAAGCTGCTGAGAGTCTTCCTGGTCGAAAAGCAACTCCGAGGCCTTCAAACGCGCCTCCGTTCCGCGGAACGATTCCACAGCGACCAGTCCGCGCAGTTGCAGCAGCTCGATACCAAGCGGACTTCCCTCGAGAGCCAGCTGCGCCAGATCACCGCCGTCGCCGCCGATCAGGAGGGCGAGGTGAAGCGGCTCGATGAGAAGATGGCCGTCATCCGCGAGCAGATGAACTCGGCCCAGACGAACAAGGAATACAAGGCGTTCCTCACCGAGATGAACACCTACAAGGCCGAACGCGACCGTCTCGAGACCGGCGCCCTCGAGCAGATGGCCAAGGCCGAGGAACTCCGCAAGCAGGTCGCCGAACTCGTCACCCAGCGCGGTGAGCGGGAGCAGGTCCAGAAGGTCGCCGCGGGAGAGAAGACCCAGCGGGCCGACGAGATCAAGGACCGCGTCGAGGAGCTCAAGGCCCAGCGCAAGGCCGCCGCCGCCGAGGTCCCCCCCGATGCCCTCAAGAAGCTCGAGCTCCTGATCAAGCAGCGCGGCGATGAGGCCATGGCCCCCATCGAGGTCCAGGACCGCAAGCGCCACGAGTACACCTGCGGCTCCTGCATGATGAGCCTGCCGGTGGAATCCGTCAGCGGCCTCATGTCGTCGGGCAAGCTGACATTCTGCGTCTCCTGCCAGTGCATCCTCTACCTCGATGAGGAAGCCGCCAAGGCCATGCAGCCCGCCGCCTCCAAGCGGTGATGCCCGTCGCCGGCCGCCGATGAACTCGACGGGCCAGTCCAATCTCTCCGCACGGGCCCGCCTTCCGCGCGGCCGCCGTTGCTGGGCCCGGGCCGAGTGCTGGCTGGTCCCCCTCGCCGTTCTGCTCTCGATCACGCTGCCGCACCTCTCGCAGGGTGATTGGCGCGGCGATGCGGGCTGGTACTCGGCGATCGCCCTCCAGGCCTGGCGCACGGGCGAACTCTGGACGCTCCACGCCGAGCCGGGCCAGTTCTACTTCAACAAGCCGCCCCTGGCCTTCTGGATCCACGGCCTCTTCCTGCATGCGCTGGGCCCGGGCATCGGCGCGGCCCGGCTGCCCACCGTGCTCGCCTCCTGCGGCTGCGTGATCGCCACCATCGGCATCGCGCGGCAGTGGCTCCCGCGATGGCCGGGCCTGCTCGCGGGCGTGATCCTCGCGCTCACCTACGAGTTCTTCCGCCGCAACCGCGAGATCTCGCTCGACCTGTGGCAGCTCATGTTCATGCTCGGCGCGGTGTGGCTCGTGGCGATCGCCGTTCGCCGGGACCGCATCGGCCCGGCACTCCTCGCGGGGATCCCGCTGGGCCTCGCCCTGCTCTGCAAGCCGCTGGTCGCGCTGGCCGCGCTGCCCATGCTCGCGATCTGGCTGCTCTGGGCCGGGCCCGCGCGCCGGGCCTGGTGGCTGCTGCTGACGGGCCTGGTCGCCATCGCCGTCGCGGCGCCGTGGCACATCTCGATGGCGATGATCCACGGCCCGGCGTTCACGAGCCAGTATTTCGGGGCCGAGATCGCGGCCCGGGCCGCCGGAGAAGCGGTGGGGGGCCAGCTCGAGCCCAAGCCGGTGTGGTTCTATTTCGAGCTGCTGATCTCTACGTACTGGCCGTGGCTGGCCGTGGTCGCAGGGGCCTGCTGGGCCGTGCTTCGAAGCCAGCGGCGTCCCTCCCCGCCGCTCTTCACGCTGGGCGTGGTGTGGACGCTCGCCTGGCTGGCGCTGTTCACGGTGTTCGCCGACCGCCGCCCGCGCTACGCCCTGCCGCTGTATCCGGGCCTGGCGTGGATCGCCGCGGTGGGCCTGGCGTCCGGTGCGTTCGCCGGGCTGCGGCCCGCGCTGCGGGCGTGGATGAAGTGGGCCGCCCCGGCGGCGCTCGCGGCCGGGGTGATCTTCGCGGCCCTGCCCGTGCGGGTGCAGCGCGGGCCCGACCCGCAATGGCCCGCATTCTTCGAGTGGGTCAAGCTCCACGCGCCGGATGGGGTCCGCGACGGCGCGTTCGCCGGCGCGCCAGCAGCGCGGATGTACCTCGAGACGGGCCGCTGGCCCGGGGCGACCCGAGATCGGCGCGAACGGATGATCGGCGAGCCTTCCGAGGGCGACCTGCTGGCGTATCACCGCCGCGGCGGACGGTCGCCGGGCCCGAACGAGACCGTCGAGTTCGAAGCGGGGGACCTGAAGGTCACGAGGCTGGGCCCGGGCGGATGGAAGCCCGAGCTGACCGGCGATCCCGGGGAGCGGTGAGCCTCAGAACAGGTCCGACTGGTCCTGGTCCTTCACGGTGTACTTGAGGCCCAGGTGCTCGCACGCGGCCTTGGTGAGCGCCCTCCCGCGGCGTGTCCGGGCCAGGAAGCCGATCTGGAGCAGGTACGGCTCGACGACATCCTCGATCGTCTGCGAATCCTCGTTCATCGTGGCGGCGACGGTCTCCAGGCCCACCGGCCCGCCGTCGTAGGTGGCGCCGATGATCCGCAGGTAGGTGCGGTCGAGCTCATCGAGGCCCAGCTGGTCGACGCCTTCGAGCATGAGGGCGGCATCCACCACCTTGGGCTCGACGCGCCCCGCGGCCTTGACCTGGGCGAAGTCGCGCACGCGCCGCAGCAGGCGGTTGGCGATGCGGGGGGTCCCGCGCGACCGGGCCGCGATCGCCTCCAGGGCTTGTTCGTTGTCCACACCCACACCCAGCAGCCCGCAACTGCGGCGGAGGATGATCAGCAGATCGGCCGTCGAGTAGTACTTCAGGTGGTGGATCAGGCCGAAGCGCGAGCGGAGCGGTGAGGAGAGCAGCCCGGCCCGGGTGGTGGCGCCGATCAGCGTGAACGGCTTGCAGCGGATCTGGACCGTCCGGGCGTTGAGGCCCGAATCGACGGTGACATCGATCCGGAAGTCCTCCATCGCGGGGTAGATGAACTCCTCCACCGCGACGGGGAGGCGGTGGATCTCGTCGATGAACAGCACATCGCCCTGCTGGAGGCGGGTGAGGGCGGCGACCAGGTCGGTGCCGCGGGCGAGGGCGGGCCCGGAGGTCGTGTAGATCCGGCTGCCCATCTCGTTGGCGATGACGTGGGCGAGGGTGGTCTTGCCCAGCCCGGGCGGGCCGTGGAGCAGGATGTGCTCGAGCGGATCCTGGCGGGATTTTCCAGCTTGGATCGCGATCCGCAGCCGCTCGATGAGGTCGGGCTGACCGATGTACTCGGCGATCTGCGTCGGGCGCAGCGCCCAGTTGGTCTGCTCCTCCTCGGGCTGCTGGGCCTGGGGCGCGATGAGGCGTTCCGTCGCCATGGTGACCGAGTGTACACCGGCGCAGAAAAAACGCCCGCGGGCGGGCGTTGATTCGTGACAAAGGATCGGCGGCCCGGCGCGGATGCCCTACTTGGCGGGCTCCTTCGGGGCTTCCTTCACCTCGCGGGGAAGCAGGTCGGGGGCGCAGGCGAGGTTGTACGCGGTGACCGCCGCACAGGTGGAGGACTGCACCAGGTACTCGGGGATGGCCAGATCGAACCGGTCGTGCTGGGTGTGCCAGCCGTAGCCGTAGTTGGCCCGGCCGACCTCATCCCAGAAGAAGCCGGGGACGCCCTTGGCGTTGAAGGTGGCGTGGTCGCTGCCGCCGCCGCCCGGCATCTTGGTGAGGGGCTCGTTCTTGTCGTTGCGGGCGACGTGCACGTTGACGGTCAGGTCGGGGAAGGCCGAGTTGACCGGGGCCGTCGCGGCCGCGAGGTAGGGGACCATCTGCTCGAGGCAGTTCAGCCCGCCCTCGTAGTTGGTGCCGCCGTCATCGACGAACACCGCGGAGATCCTGGCCAGATCATCCTCGTGCTTCTTGACGTAACCCGCCGAGCCCAGCAGGCCCTGCTCCTCGCCGGTCCACAGGATGAAGCGGATCGTTCGCTTGGGCGGCTTGCCGCCGTTCTTGATGACCGTGGAGAGGATGCGAGCCGCCTCCAGCGTCACGCTCGAGCCTGTGCCGTTGTCCGTGCAGCCCTGCGAGCCGGGCCCGTTCCACGAGTCCAGGTGTGCCGACACGATCACGATCTCATCGGGTTTCTCGGAGCCGCGGATCTCGGCGACCGTGTTGTACACGGGGATGGGCCCGGCGGTGAAGATGTTCTTTACGTCCATTTCGACCTGGAAATCCAGCCCATCCGCGAGGCGAGAGTTGATGAAGTCGTAGTCGGGCTGGCTGATGTTGGCGATCACATCCTTGGCGACGGTGTCGGGCGTCATCTCCCGCCAGCCGTCGGCGGCGCTGGTCCACACCCGCTCATCGCCGGAGGTGATCAGGAAGCCAGCCGGGCCCGCCGTCAGCACGCGTTCCTCGACCGAGGGCTCCTTGGGTGTGTCGGAGGGGTCGCGCGTCGCGGTGATGGTGGATTCGCCGCGCGGTCCGACCGAGGTTCCCTCGGCCGACTGATCGGTGAGCTTCATCGTGACCTTGGTGTCGTTGGGCCCGCGCGCGTAGGCGAAGGTCAGCTCGCCGGTGTCGGGATTGAAGCGTCCATCCTTGATCTGGATGCGGCCGAAGGCCGTGTTGAAGGAGCCGGTGACGCTGTTGTCGGCGGCGAAGCGGAGGGACATCTCCACATCCATGCCGTCGCCCGGCGTCTGGGCGCCCTTGACCTTGCCCTTCCACAGCCCCGAGCGGCCGTCCTGGGGCATCGGCGGCTCGGGGTTGGCCCACTTCTTGCGGATCTCGGCGAACGTGTTGTTGTAAGCCCGCATGCCGCCCGGCGCGCCGCGGACTCCCGTGCGCCCTTCCGAGGCCCGGCCCATCATGACCCACGCCCCGGGCAGCTTGTCCTTCACCGCTTCGAACTCGGCGGTGTCCGTGGGCATGCGGATGACCGGGGCGCGGACCGGACCCTGCGTTCCCGGAGCCCAGGCCAGCGTCGTGAACGCCATGTCGCGGATCGACTCCCACTCGGTCGTGGTCTGCCCGCCATCACCCCGACGCTCGCGGGAGCGCATCACCTTTGCCGTTGACGGGCCGCGGTCGAACCGGAGGCCGATGTTGCCCCATTCATCGAGGTGCGCGTTGGTGAGCCCCCACGATTCGAACTGGTCGCGGGTCCAGCGGTTGGCCGCCTCCGCGTTCGAAGAGCCCGTCAGCCGCGGCCCGATCTGCGTCGTCAGGTGGCGGAGGTGATCGAGGACCTGGTTGCGGTTGAGGCCCTCATCGAGGATCCGGGCCACGGTCCTGGAATCGCCCATGGCGATCTCCGGCACCGGAACCGGCTCGTTGTCCACCACCGCGAACCGCTTGAGGCCCTTCTCGGCCGCCTTCTTGCCGATCGGCTTGAGCTCAAAGTCGCTGTTGCCATCCGAGCTGATCTTGGACCCGTACCGGGAGATCAGCTGCGCGCTGCTGAGCCCGCTGACATCCGGGCCCAGTGAGGACTCGGGGAGCCGCGGCCCGCCGCTTTCGCAGCCGGCCAGGAGCGCCAAAAGGAGCGCAGCGGAAAGGCCGCACGAGCGGCGCGAGGGCACACGGAACTGATTTGCAGGCATGGTGGTGGGACTCCGGGCCGTGCGACCGCACGGCGTGCCCGCCCAAGATACACAGATGCACTCGGGAAGGGGGGCGGAGTTCTACGCACCGGGCCCGGCGCCGGTTACCGATCAGTCGGTCGGCAGGCCCTTGTTTCGCCAGATCTGGACGAGGCGATCCAGTTCGATCGGCTCCCACACGGAACCATCGGGAAGCTCGGTGCGGATGAGCTTGCCCTCGGCGGTGTAGTACGCGACCTGGGGCTTCTGGTCCTCGCCCAGCTTGCTGGTGATCTTCCACACGCCGGGGCGGTCGGCCGGCTGCTCAACGACGTCGCGCCGCAGGCGGATCATCCCCGCCTTCGACTGGTAGGCGTAGAAGCCGTATTCGCCGGGAGTTGCGGCCCGGGTCAGCAGGCGGGGGAGCATGACCGACTCGAACCCGCTGATGTACCCCTGACCCTGGATGAGGGGGCGGATTGTCTGGGAGGGGGTCGCGGAGGTGGAGGTCGTGACGCTGACGCTCTCGCCGGTCCGGCCGCCGATCTCGCTGGAGACCAGCGGTTCGCCCTTGGGCTCCTTGAGAGCGTTGCGGACGACCCAGGCCTCCTCGGAGCGGTCGGGGGACATGAAGTAGACGGCGCGGGAATCGATGACGGTCCGGCCATCCACGCCGCGGGCATCCATCTGGACGAGGTAGCCCACCCGCTTGTCGGCCGCGGTGCCTGTCCCCTTGGTGCGCTCGGGGTCGAGATCGCCACGCTTGCCGACCCAGGCCCGGATGCGGCGGTACGCGATTTCCTCATCATCGTTGACCGCGCCGGTCTTGGATGGGCGGTAGAGCCGCTCCCAGCGCTCGGCGCCGTCGCCGATGAGTTCGCGGTACTCCTTGTCGGACAGGCCTTTGAAGAGGCCCAGCCCGGCCTTGACCAGCTTGCCCCGGGACTCGGAGAGCTCGATCGAATCCGTGAAGGTCGCCGTGGCGATGGTGGCTTCGTAGATCCCCTGCACCCGCCCGAACTCGGGTTCGGCGGTCGTGAGGTCGAAGGCGCAGAACTGGTCGGGCCCGGTCTTGAAGACCGTGTAGCCGCGCACGACGGCCGAGGACTTGGCAGAGTTGGGGAGCCAGACATAGAACCGGGCGGCCTTCTGGGACAGGTTGACTTCGTGGGGTTCCTTGAGGACCTGGCCGAAGGTGCCCAGAACGCCCCCCTTCTGATCCTCGACGCTGACCGAGGCCAGGAGCTGGTTCATCGCCTCGGTGGCGACCTCCAGCGCGGACATGGTCTTGTTGGGGACCCGGGGGGTCTGGATCCGGATCAGCCAGGTGGAGTCGGGCGGGATGACCTGGACCGAAGTTTGGCCACCGAAACTGGTGGTTTCGGCTCGGGCGCCCACCGGAAGCCGGATGGACATTCCCACGGTGTCGAGGGCGAACGGGTCATCCGCCATCTCGACGGTGGTGGTGGGGGCGTCGGCGACCTTGACCTGGGGGAGTTCGCGGCGGCCGTCGGGGCGCTTGGGCTGGGCCGAGGCGATGTTCGCCAGCAGCAGACCGACACCCGCAAGAACAAGGGAGGCGGAACGGGGGATCATCATTGCTGAGGCTCCGGCTGGGGTATCCCGTCTGGGGTGGGTTTGAGGGACCTGACGGGAACATCGACTGGAACAGGCCATGACCTTATCCGGCGGGAGGGGAGATGGCGGTTGCATCCCTTGTTGACAGGGCGATGGACGGGGGTATCCTTCTCGGCTCGCCCCGGAGCGTCTTTGGGGCGGCGTCGGCGGATGAGTTCGGCCGGCGCGGAAGCCTTGGTCACCTCAGGGCCTCTGACGGATCCGCGACGGAGCGGTCCGGGGAGCCTGCTCGGCACATCGGACCGCGAGGCCCGGGAGTCGGAAGCTGAGGCGGGCGGGGCGCGGCGGGGGCGTGTGTCGGGGATCGGTTCAGGGCGGCTTTTCACGAACCAGGAACAGGCATGACCGGCGGCAAGATCAGAATTCGGATGGAAGCGTACGACCACTTGGCCCTGGATGCCTCGGCCAAGGAGATCGTGGAGCACGCCAAGCGGACGAACGCGAAGGTGGCCGGGCCGGTGCCGCTGCCGACGCGGATCGAGCGGTACACGGTGCTGCGCTCGCCGTTCATCGACAAAAAGAGCCGCGAGCAGTTCGAGATCCGCACGCACAAGCGGATCATCGACATCATCGAGCCCAACGCCCGTACGGTCGAGGCGTTGAACCGGCTGGTGGTGCCCGCGGGCGTGTTCGTGAAGATCAAGGCTTGAGGATGAAGGGTCGGGCGACGCGTGGGCGGCCCGGCCCGTTGTGTTTCGGAGTGGAACGGGCCGGACGGGCCGCGCAAGTTGACAGACGGGCAGGGGTGACGCGATGGATCTGATGTTGATGGGCAGGAAGATCGGGATGACGCGCGTCTTCAGCGACGCGGGCGTCAGCGTTCCCGTGACGGTGATCCAGTGCGGCCCGTGCGTGGTGACGCAGGTGCGCACGGCGGACAAGGACGGGTACGCCGCGGTGCAGATCGGGTTCGAGGATGTGAAGCCGCGCAACTCGACGATCCCGGTGATCACGCACGACCACAAGGCGGGGACGACGCCCAAGCGGTTCCACCGCGAGTTCCGGGTGAAGGACGCCTCGGCGTTCCAGCCGGGCCAGACGCTGTCGGTGAAGGACCTCGACGGTCAGATGTTCGTCGATGTGATCGGCACGAGCAAGGGCAAGGGCTTCGCGGGCACGATGAAGCGCTATCACTTCAAGGGCATGTTCGCCAGCCACGGCACGGAGCGCAAGCACCGTTCGCCCGGGTCGATCGGCGGCCACTGCTCGAACCGTGGTTACGGCGGCGGCCTGGCGAAGGGCAAGCGGATGGCGGGCCACATGGGCGACGAGCGGGTGACCGTGCGGAGTCTGGATGTGGTGCGGATCGATCCCGAGAACAACCTGCTGCTGGTGAAGGGCCCGGTCCCGGGCGCCAACACGGGCATGTTGATGGTGCGTCCGGCGATCCGACTCTACAAGAGCAAGGCAAAGAAGCTGGCCGCGGCCGCTTCCAAGTGATTCGAGGCCTACACTAGCGGCCCGCCGGTCGGCGGCGGGTCGGAGTTTGGGAAGGAAGAAGCGTCGGGGGGGCGGAGGTCGCCCCGGCGGTCCGGACGGTCGAGCGATCGATACCCCCGGACGAGAACAAGCGTGTGGCCCCGGCGTTTGTCGCTCCGGGGCCGAGGACAGCCGAGTCGATTCCGAGCCGCCCCAGCCGGGCCCGTGAAGGGCAAACAGGAGGCGAGCCGGATAGGCGAGGTTCTCCCGGGCCGCAATCGAGCCGCGGCCGGGAGAGAAGCGGGCTTCGGCCCGCGGAAGGCGTCGGACGAGGGTTAGACAGATGGATGTCCCCGTCTACAACATGCAGGGCCAGGAAGTGGCCAAGCTCAAGATCGATGAGCATTCGCTGGGCGGCGTGATCAACCCCGCGTTGATCAAGCAGGCGTACGTGCGGTACCACGCGAACCTTCGGCAGGGCTCGGCCCGGACCAAGAACCGCGAGGCCGTCGAGGGCTCGACCCGCAAGATCTACCGCCAGAAGGGCACGGGCAACGCCCGCCACGGCGACCGCAAGTCCAACCTGTTCAAGGGCGGCGGGCACGGGCACTCCAAGAAGCGGACACGCGAGGATTACCGCCTGGACATGCCCAAGAAGATGCGCCGCAAGGCCAACCGCAACGCGCTGCTGGCCAAGCTGCTGGATGCCGAGGTCCGCATCGTCGATCGCATCGACATGAAGGAGCCCAAGACCAAGGCGTTCGCGGAGTTCCTCAGGGCGCTCAAGGTCGACCGCTCGGCGCTGGTGGCGCTTTCGCCCGAGGCCGCCAAGAGCGACAACGCCCGGCTCTCGGCGCGGAACCTCGACGAGGTGACGCTGGTGCGGGCCGACCAGCTGAACTGCTTCGACATGCTGAATCACCGGTACGTGGTGATCGCCCGCGAGGACCTCGAGTCCTGGCTGAAGGGTCCCAGCTCGCAGACGGGCAAGGACGCGAAGGTCAGCCCGATGGGCCGCAAGAGCGAAGGGAAGGCCGCCTGATGGACGCCACCTACATCATCAAGAAGCCGCTGCTCTCCGAGAAGAGCACCTTCGCGATGAACGAGCAGAAGCGTTATTCGTTCCTCGTCGACCGCCGGGCCAGCAAGACGGACATCAAGCAGGCCGTGCAGGACCTGTACAAGGTCCGGGTCGTCGGCGTGAACACGCAGGTGCACAAGGGCAAGCACCGCCGCCTGAAGTACGGGCTGGTGGTCGAGCCCACGACCAAGACCGCCGTTGTCCGGCTGCACCCCGACGATTCGATCGAGTTGTTCTGACGGAAGGCAGATAGGCCGCAGCGCCAGGGAACCACGAAGGAAGAGCCATGCCGATCCGCGTCTACAAGCCGACCAGCGCCGGGCGCCGCAACGCCTCGGTGAACATGCATGCCGAGGTCACCAAGACCTCGCCCGAGAAGTCCCTGCTGCTGCCCAACCCCAAGAAGGGCGGCCGCAACCACAGCGGCAAGATCACCTCGCGCGGCATCGGCGGCGGCGTCAAGAAGATGTACCGCCTGGTCGACTTCAAGCGCAAGGACCGCGACGGCATCGAGGGGACGGTCATTGGCGTCGAGTATGACCCCAACCGCTCCTGCCACATCGCCCTGATCGGCTACGCCGACGGCGTCAAGCGGTACATCCCGGCCCCGCACGGGCTGAAGGACGGCATGGTGGTGCTCACCTCGAGCACCGGCGCCGTCGAGCCGACCCCCGGGAACGCGATGCCCCTGCGGCACATCCCGACGGGCCTCGATGTGCACTGCGTCGAGCTGATCCCGGGACGGGGCGCGCAGATCTGCCGCTCCGCGGGCAGCTTCGCCAAGCTGACCAACAAGGAAGGCGACTACGCCACGCTGGTGATGCCGTCGGGCGAGATCCGCCGCGTGCCGATCGAGAGCAAGGCGACGATCGGGCAGGTCGGCAACATCGACCACCGCCTCCGGCGGCTGGGCAAGGCGGGCATCACGCGGCTCCTGGGGCGGCGCCCCATCACCCGCGGCGTCGCCAAGAGCCACCACGCCCACCCGCTGGGCGGCGGTTCGGGGCGCTCGAAGGGCAACAGGCCGCCGTGCGGCCCGACGGGCGTCCTGGCCAAGGGCGGGCCGACGCGCAACCGCAAGAAGCCCAGCAGCAAGCTGATCATCCGCCGCCGCGCCAGCACGCGGTACGGCGTTCTGAAGTAATCACCGGACGAGCAGAGAGCATCGGGACGAGTCGAGCACACGGGAACGATCGAGCAGGAGGCCCGCAGGACCAGCGGAACTGACCCATGGGAAGAAGCCTGAAGAAAGGTCCGTACGTCGACGAGAAGCTCTACCGCAAGGTCGAGAAGATGAACGCCACGCGCAAGCGGGAGGCGGTCAAGACCTGGGCCCGGCGGTGCACGATCGTGCCCGAGTTCGTGGGGCACACGTTCAAGGTGCACAACGGGCGGCAGTTCAACGACGTGTTCGTGACCGAGGACATGGTGGGCCACAAGCTCGGCGAGTTCTCGCACACGCGGACCTTCCGCGGCCACACGAACAAGAAGGAAGGCATCGAGGCGGGCGACAAGGCGGGCGGCGGCTGATCGCGGCGGGCCGCGATTTGCGACCGGGCGTCCAGGGACAGGTCTTTAGAGCACAGCAGAGGCACGAGCCGTGAAACTTCAACCGAAGCGACTTCAAGAGCGGGCCGAGCAGGCGGGCGTCAAGCCCGAGCAGCTCGCCGCCGCCATCGAGCGGGACAGCCTCAAGGGCGCCGCCGCCCTGCGGGCCATCGACAACTGGCTCGCCGGCCGCGACCACCCGCGATGCCGCGTGACCGACATCCAGCGGCTGGCGCAGGCGGTGTCGGCCGAGGTCAAGGACATCGCCAAGTTCACGAGCGAGGTCCGCCACCACCGGGGCAGCCCGCTGAAGGCCAAGCTCGTGGTCGACCTCGTGCGGGGCCGCCCCGCGCTGGAGGCGCTGAACATCCTGGCGTTCAGCCCCAAGCGGGCCGCGGTGAACCTCCGCAAGGCGATCGACGCCGCGGTGACCGACGCCCAGAACAACAACGCGGATGTGGACCTGCTGGTGGTGAGCGAGAGCCGCTGCGACGCCGGGCCCATCCTGAAGCGGTTCCAGCCCAAGGACCGGGGCCGGGCCCACCCGATCGAGAAGCGGTTCAGCCACATCACGGTGAGCGTGGAAGAGCGTCAGCCCAAGGCCAGGGCGGGGAAGCGGAAGTAACACATGGGACAGAAAACGCATCCATTCGGGCTTCGGCTGGGCATTACGGAGGCGCACCGCAGCCGCTGGTACGCCCCCAAGGCGCTCTACGGCGAGCTGCTGGTCGAGGACCAGAAGATCCGCCACTACCTGGACAAGCGCCTGAACCGGCGTCCCCCGAACGCGGCCGTGTCGGACATCCACATCGAGCGGACCCGCGAGGAGCTCAAGGTCATCATCAAGACGGCCAGGCCCGGCCTGGTGATCGGGCCCAAGGGCGCCGAGGTCGACCGGATGACCGAGGAGCTGCAGTACATGACAGGGCGCAAGGTCGCGATCTCGATCATCGAAATCAAGAACCCCGACCTGGATGCGCAGCTCGCCGCCGAGGCGGTGGCCGAGCAGCTGATGAAGCGGGCGGCGTTCCGCCGGGCCGCGAAGATGCGCTGCGAGCAGATCATGGCTTCGGGCGCCAAGGGCGCGAAGGTGCAGATGGCGGGCCGGCTGGGCGGGGCCGAGATGAGCCGGACGATGGATGTGCGGCTGGGCTCCCTGCCGCTGTCGACCCTGCAGGCCAACATCGACTACGGCCTGGCCGAGGCCAAGACGACCTACGGCGTAATCGGCGTGCAGGTGTGGATCTACAAGGGCATGTACACGGACGAGGTGGAGGAGAATCAGTCCAACGCGGCGGGCGCACGGGCCCGGGCCCGCGGCCGGCGCTGATCCGGCGGTGATTCGGGTGATGGCGTGGTGATGAACGGAGCGGGCCGCCCGGCGGGGTCCGATCGACGGAACGATTCGCGGAGTGTGATGCATGGCGATGCTGCCCAAACGAGTGAAGTACCGCAAGGAAATGCGGCGGGTGCGTGACCGGAAGGCGACGAAGGGCAACTACGTCGCGTTCGGGGACTACGGGCTGCAGTCGCTGGAGACGATGTGGGTGACGGGCCAACAGCTGGAGGCGGGGCGCGTGGCGGCCCAGCACTTCCTGAAGCGCGAGGGCAAGCTGTTCATCCGGGTCTTCCCCGACAAGCCGATCTCCAAGAAGCCGCTGGAGACGCGGATGGGAACGGGGAAGGCGGATGTGGACTACTGGGCGGCGCGGGTGAAGGCGGGCACCGTGATGTTCGAGATCGCGGGCGTGCCGGAGGCCGTGGCGAAGATGGCGTTCGTGCGCGTGGCGATGAAGATGCCGGTGCAGACGCGGATGATCGGGCGGCGCGTTTCGGTCTGATCCGGCGGCGGACGGGCCGGGTGCAAACACAGGGCGACAGCAAGCGAGGGCGGACATGACGGGCGAAGAAGTGCGCAAGATGAAGGACGACGAGATCAAGGCCGAGCTGGGCCGTCTCCGCACGAAGCTGTTCGACCTGCGGTCGCAGACGGTGACGGAGAAGGTCGAGAACACGGCGCAGTTCACGGTGATCCGCCGGGATGTGGCCCGGCTCCTGACCGAGAGCAACTCGCGCCGGCGGGCCAAGAGCGGGGCGGGCGGCGGGGCCAAGGGCGCCAAGGTCGCCAAGAGCGGGAAGTAAGCCGAGGGGCCGGGAAGCTGAAACGGGAACACTGAACGATGGCTGAGCAGAACACCAACCCGAAGGGCACGAAGACCGGCGTCGTCGAATCCGACAAGCGGAGCAAGACGCGCAAGGTGGTCGTGAGCTACCTGGACAAGCACCCCAAGTACGGCAAGTACGTCCGCAAGCGGACGGTGCTGCACGTGCACGACGAGGCGAACGTGTCGCGCACGGGTGATGTGGTCGAGGTGGCCCAGTGCCGGCCGATCAGCAAGACCAAGTGCTGGCGGCTGGTGAGGATCGTGGAGAAGCGGTCGGACATCGCGGCGGCCCTGGCCAGCGCGGCGACGATCCAGTAACGGGCCGGGGCGTGGACAACATCGGCGGGGCCCGGACGGCCCGCCGCGAGAGAGCAGGACGGCAGGTGCAACCATGATCCAGCAAGAAACCAGGTGCGAGGTCGCGGACAACTCGGGCGCGAGGATCGCGTACGTGATCCGCGTGTACGGCAGCTCGACGGCGAGCGGCCGGTTCCAGCGGCGCACCGCGGGAGTCGGCGACCGCGTGTTCGTGTCGATCAAGAAGGCCCTGCCCGGCTCGGACGTGAAGCCGGGCGACAAGAGCAAGGCCGTGGTGGTGAGGACCACCAAGCCGACGCGCCGGGCCGACGGTTCGTACGTGGCGTTCGACAGCAACGCCGTGGTCCTGATCCAGGACGACGGCAACCCCAAGGGCACCCGCATCTTCGGGCCGGTCGCCCGTGAGCTGCGCGACCGCAACTACATGAAGATCGTGTCCCTCGCTTCGGAGGTGGTCTGACATGCCCTCGCACGTTCGAAAAGGCGATCTGGTGTTCATCCGCTCCGGCGATCACCGCGGCAAGACCGGGGAGGTCATCCGCGTGCTGACCAAGACGGATGAGGTCATCATCAAGGGGATCAACCTGAGGACCAAGCACCTCAAGCCCACCCGGCTCTCCCCGCAGGGCGGGATCATCACCAAGGAAGCCCCGATCCACATCAGCAACGTCAACCCCGTGGTCGACGGCAAACCCACCCGGGTCCGCTTCGAGATCAGGCCCGACGGCAGCAAGGTGCGCGTCGCTGTCAAGGGCGGGAAGGTGCTGAGCACGGTGCACGGGCCCAGGAAGAAGTGAGCATCAGCGGGCGCCCCCGGGGGCCCGCAGCGAGTGAGCAAGCCATGGCGAAGGACACGAACAAACCAGAGAACCCCGGCAAGCCCAAGGGCGGCGGTGCGCCCAAGGGCGGCAAGCACAAGGACGCCGACGTCCCCGCCGAGGCCCTGCTGAAAGCACCCGCGCGTCTGAAGGCCAAGTTCGACCAGGAGGTCCGGGCCAAGGTCGCCGAGCAGTTCGGCATCAAGAACCCGATGGCCCAGCCCCGCCTGCAGAAGATCGTGCTCAACGTGAACATGGGCCGCCACCTCGAGGGCAGCAAGCTGCCCCCGCACGTCCGCTCGACGGTGGTCGAGACGCTGACGAAGGTGTCGGGCCAGAAGCCCGTGGTCATCAAGGCCAAGAAGAGCGTGTCGAACTTCAAGGTCCGCGAGGGCTTCGAGACGGCGGCGATGGTGACGCTGCGGCGCGACCGCATGTGGCACTTCCTCGACCGGCTCATCAACCTGGCCACGCCGCGAATCAAGGACTTCCGCGGCGTGTCGCGCGACGCGTTCGACCGCCAGGGCAACTACGCGATGGGCCTGACCGAGCAGGGCGTGTTCCCCGAGATCAACATGGCCGAGGCGCAGTTCACGCACGGCATGCACATCAACCTCTGCTTCTCGAACTCCAAGCCGGAGTTCAGCCGGTTCGTGCTGGAGCAGCTGGGCATGCCGTTCGAGAAGCCCGAGGATCGTGCGGAGCGCAGGGCGGCCGAGAAGAGGGCCTCGTAAGCAGAAATCGGGGCCCCCGGCCCGGTTGATGGGAGTTCGATGAGATGACGACCAAAGCGCAGATGGCCAAGACCAGGCGGCCCCCCAAGTTCAGCTCTCGGCTGGTGCGCCGGTGCGAGTTGACGGGGCGGGCCCGCGGTGTGTACCGCAAGTTCCGCATCAGCCGGATCATGCTCCGGAAGCTCGCCCTGGAGGGCAAGATCCCGGGGATGCGCAAGGCCAGTTGGTGAGTGGATCCACGTTCGGAGTTAGAGGCTTAGCAAGCGTGCCGGTCGCCGTCGGGCGTCCGGACGAGTCGAGGGACTGAGAATGGCGATCGGCGACCCAATCGCGGACATGCTGACCCGGATCCGCAACGCCCTGCGCAATCGCGCCAAGGAAGTGACCTGCCTCAACAGCAAGGTCTGCCGCGGCATCGCGCAGGTGCTCCAGGACGAGGGCTACATCAACGGCTTTGACGTCATCGACGACGGCCGTTCGGGCATCATCAAGGTCCGCCTGCGCTACGGCGAGGGCGGGGAGCCCGTGCTCCACAGCCTGAAGCGCGAGAGCAAGCCGGGCTGCCGCGTGTACCGCGGCTGCGAGGACCTCCCCAAGCCGGTGCAGGGCCTGGGGATCGCGATCGTCTCGACGAGCAAGGGCGTGTTCAGCGACCGCAAGGCCCGCACCGAGCGGGTGGGCGGCGAGCTGCTGTGCACGGTGGCGTAAGGACAGGACCAGTGATCGCGGAAGCCCGGGGCGCAGCCGTCCGGTGAGCCGCACGCGAAGGAGCGGAAGAAGATGTCGAGGATCGGAAAAAAGCCAGTCGCGGTGCCCGCGGGCGTGAAGGTCTCCATCAAGGACCACACCGTCAACATCGAAGGCCCCAAGGGCAAGCTGTCCCTCACCCACCGGCCCGAGGTGAAGGTCGCCTGGACCGAGAGCGAGAAATCGATCACCTGCTCGATCGACGAGAAGGACGCCGAGAACCGGCTGGCGCGGGCCCTGTGGGGCTCGACGCGGGCCCACCTCCGCAACATGGTCGAGGGCGTCACCAAGGGGTACGAGCGTTCCCTCGAGGTGGTCGGCGTGGGCTGGACCGCCGCGGTCCAGGGCAAGAAGCTCAAGCTCTCGGTCGGCTTCGCCAACCCGATCTTCATGGACATCCCCGACGGGGTGACCGTGGCGGTCGACAAGCAGATCGTCAAGGTCTCCGGGCCCGACAAGCAGCAGGTCATGCAGTTCGCGTCGGCGACGCGGGCCAAGCGCAAGCCCGAGCCGTACAACGGCAAGGGCGTCAAGTACCTCGAGGAAGTCATCAAGAAGAAGCAGGGCAAGCAGTTCGGCGCCTGATCCGGTCAGAACCGGCACGGGTGATCGGGTTGATTTCAACGGCACGCAGCAAGGTGGCACGTCATGGATAAGCAGCGCGACAAGTCGATCAGGCGGAACCGCCGCCGCATCGGGATCCGCAAGCGGATCACCGGAACGCCCGAGCGCCCCCGCCTCAGCGTCTACAAGTCGGTACACCACATCTACGCCCAGATCATCGACGACCTGGACGGCCGCACCCTCGCCGCCGCCTCCACGGCCGAGAAGGATGTCGGCGCCGGGGACAAGACCGGCAACGCCCAGGCCGCCACGCTGGTCGGCGCCAAGCTCGCCGAGCGGGCCAAGGCCAAGGGCGTCACCCAGGTGGTCTTCGACCGCGGCGGGTTCAAGTACCACGGCCGCGTGAAGGCCCTCGCCGAGGCCGCCCGCAAGGCCGGCCTGAGTTTCTGAGTCAGCGGTAGTTCCCACCGGGCCCCGCCAGGGGCTCCGCACAGAGAAACGACATGCCCGAGATCCTCGACGAAACGAGTCATATCGAGTCCACGACGGTGGGGGTGTACCGCACCTCCGCGACCGTCAAGGGCGGCCGCCGCTTCAGCTTCGGCGCCCTGGTCATCGTGGGCGACCGACGCGGCAAGGTGGGCTTCGGCTACGGCAAGTCCAACGAAGTCCCCTCCGCCGTCGAGAAGGCGCAGAAGTACGCCCGCCGGGCGATGATCACCGTCCCGATGGCGGGCCGGACGGTCCCGCACGAGGTTGAGGGCAAGTTCTCCGCCTCCAAGGTCCGGCTCATCCCGGCCTCGCCCGGCACCGGCGTCGTGGCGGGCGGCACCGTCCGCGCCATCCTCGAGATGGCCGGCGTGACCGACTGCCTCACCAAGTGCTACGGGTCGACCAACTCCGCCAACATGGTCAAGGCCGTGTTCGACGGTCTGGCCAAGCTCCGCCGCCGCGAGCAGATCGGCAAGAACCGCGGACTGACGCTTCCCGAGACCGACATCGAGGTCAAGATCGAGCGCGGCCGGCAGTTCATGCCGACGGCCACCAAGGAAAAGATGCGCGGGCCCGTCAACACGGTCGGCCAGGACCGCAAGGGTCGAGGGGGCGGCGGTCGCCGCGGACCGCGTGGTGGCGGCGGCGGGGGTCATGGCGGTCAGGGTGGCGGGCAGGGCGGTCATGCCGCCCAGCCTGCGGCGGGCGGACCGCCCACGGCGGCCGATTCGGCCCCGGGCCCGGCGTAACCGGAGCGGTGAGCGTGACAGGCCCGGCGGGCGGGCGGGATGCGGAAATCAGTTGAATGCCGGGCCGCAGCGCGGCCCGCCGATCGAGGTGAACGGCCATGATGATCCACGACATCACCGCCCAGGCGGGGAAGTACAAGAACCGCAAGCGAGTCGGTCGCGGCGAGGGCAGCGGGCACGGCAAGCAGTCGGGCCGGGGCAACAAGGGCGCCGGCAGCCGCTCGGGCACGAGCGCCAAGAAGGCGTTCGAGGGCGGGCAGATGCCGTTCTTCCGCCGGATCGCCAAGTTCGGCTTCACCAACGCGCCGTTCAAGACGCACTTCTGGATCGTCAACCTCTCGGACATCGTGGCCCATCCGCTCTTCGCCAAGGGCGGGGATGTGAACGTGGCCCGGCTGATCGAGGCGGGCCTGGTCCGCGATGACAGCCGGGACCTGAAGATCCTGGGCAACGTCCCCGAGGGCGGGCTGAAGGTGAAGCTGAGCGTGACCGCGGCCCGCGTGTCGGGCAAGGCCCGGCAGGCCGTGACGGGTGCGGGCGGCTCGGTGACGGAGTCGGGAACGCGTCGCGACATGGTGCGCGGCGTCGACCGCAACTCCGAGGACCGCTCCCCCAAGAAGCTGACGAAGAAGTTGAACCGCGGCGGCAAGAAGCCGGCCGCGGAGAAGGCCAAGGCCGAGGCCGCGGAGCCCGCGGCGGACGCCAAGCCCGCCAAGGGCGGCAAGGCCAAGTGATCGCCGGGCCGACCACCGGCGGGCGTAGACTACGGGCCGGTTTGATCGGGTCGCGCGGCGCTGTCGGTGCGCGTACGCGGGCCGGCGGAGACGACATCGGATGATCCAGACGCTCGTTAACGTCTTCAAGATCCCCGAGCTGCGCAACAAGCTCCTGTTCACGCTGGCGATGCTGATCGTGTACCGCGTCGGGTACTGGATCCCGCTGCCGGGCGTGAACGACTCGCTGCTGAAGGAGCACTTCCAGCAGCAGACCCAGAGCGGCTCGGCCCTGGGGCAGATCAGTTCCTACATCTCGGTGTTCTCGGGCGGCGCCTTCTCGCAGTCGACGATCTTCGGCCTGGGCATCATGCCCTACATCACGGCCGGCATCATCTTCCAGCTGCTGGCCTCGGTGCTCCCCCAGCTCAAGAAGCTGCAGGAGGAAGGCCCGACGGGCCGGCAGAAGATCATGGAGTGGACGCGCTACGCGACCGTGGCGCTGTGCATCGTGCAAGGCATGATGTGGATCCAGTACATGGTCCGGATGGGGATGGTGTACCCGTCCTACGCCCAGAACCCGCTCTACTGGATCATGGCGACGGCGGTGCTCACCGGCGGCACGGTCTTCCTGATGTGGCTGGGCGAGCAGATCGACCGCTTCGGCATCGGCAACGGCATGTCGATGATCATCATGGCGGGTATCCTGGCCCGCATGCCCGAGGCGCTCATGTGGGTCGTCAACAACTTCGGCCCGGGCGAGGATGGCAAGATGGGCTGGGGCGGGCTGCTGATGCTCGCGACGGGCTTCGTGGGCGTGATCGCCGGCTCGGTGCTGATGACGGTGGCCCAGCGGCGGATCCCGGTGCAGCAGGCCAAGCACACGAGGGGCCGGCGGGTCTTCGGCGGGCAGCGCAGCTACCTGCCGCTGCGGATCAACCACGGCGGCGTCATGCCGATCGTGTTCGCCTCCTCGCTCATGCTCTTCCCGAGCGTGATCTTCACCGGCATCGCCGATGCGCTGAACACCTCATCGCGCGGCGGGGCGTACGGCCTCTTCCGCTGGCTGGCGGACAACTTCCATCCCGGCGAGTTCCCCTACGTCATGCTCTACATCGTGATGGTCTACTTCTTCAGCTATTTCTGGATCACGGTCCAGTTCAACCCGGAGGAGATGAGCAAGCAGCTCCGCGACCACGGGTCGTTCATCCCGGGGCTGCGGCCGGGCCCGCGCACCGCCGAGTACCTCGAGACGGTCATGAACCGCATCACGTTCGTGGGCGCGGCGTTCCTGTCGCTGATCGCGGTGTTGCCGATGGTGGTGAACAAGAACCTGAAGATCGACTACGCGGTGACACAGTTCCTGGGGGGCACGGGGCTGCTGATCGTGGTGTCGGTGAGCCTGGACTTCCTCCAACGGGTGGAGGCCAACCTGCTGATGCGCAACTACGCCGGCTTCCTCAGCGGCGGCGAGGACGGCACCAGCCCGAGGATGCGCAGCGCCCGCGGCTGAGCGGCGCGTCATTCCGGGGCTCGCCGGGGGTCGTGGAGGTCGTGGGGGTCGTGGGGGTCGCGGGGCTGCGGTGGGGACGGGGCGAGTTCCTCGATCGGAGGTCCCCCCGGTCCGTGGGTTGACTTGGCGGTGGGTGGACGCCATCAATCAGAGCATCGACGGGCCGCTGTTCGGCGGCCCGCGTTCGGGTAATGGACGGATCGGACGGCCGCCGGCGTGCCTGTTGCCGGGGCGATGGGTACCGCGGCGGCGCCGAAAGGGAATATGGCCAAGACGGACGACAAGTTCACATTCGAGGCGGTGGTGGTGGAGGCTCTCCCCAACGCCATGTTCAAGGTCCGGCTGCCCAACGAGCAGAAGACCGAGGTGCTCGCGTACGTGTCGGGGAAGATGCGGATGAACTACATCCGCATCCTGCCGGGGGACCGCGTCACGGTCGAGATGAGCCCCTACGACCTCAGCAAGGCGCGGATCACGTTCAGGCACTGAGCGGCCCGGCCACGGTGGGCCGGCGCGGATGGGCAAGCAGGATTCGCCCGGACAGATGACTCACAGTGTCGGGCGGTCTACTATTCCGGCCCATTCGGGCGACTGCCCCGGGAAGGTGTTTTCATGAAGGTCAAAGCCAGCGTTCGGCGGATTTGCAACAGTTGCCAGATCGTGCGCCGCAAGGGCAAGGTGCGGGTGATCTGCAAGGCCGACCCGAAGCACAAGCAGGTCCAGGGCTGAGCCCGAGGAGTACGACGTGCCACGTATCGCCGGTATCGACGTCCCCGACAAGAAGAAGATCCTCTTCGCCCTGCAGTACATCCACGGCATCGGCGACAAGTACGCCAAGGACATCCTGTCCGAGGCGCAGATCGATCCCGATACGCGCTCCAACAAGCTCACGGAGCTCCAGCTGGCGCAGATCAACTCGATCATCGACTCCAACTTCCTGGTGGAAGGCGCCCTGCGCCGCCAGGTCCAGCAGAACATCCAGCGGCTGAAGGACATCCGGTCCTACCGCGGCGACCGGCACCGCAAGGGCCTGCCCGCCCGCGGCCAGCGCACCAAGTCCAACGCCCGCACGCGCAAGGGCAGGAAGAAGACCGTCGCCGGCAAGAAGGGCGTGAAGGCCAAGTAACGCCTGACGCACGGGCGCGGGTTTCAAGAGAGCATCTCAGGCAGCGGGGACGACACACCGTGTCGGCTGATCCGCGGAGGAACCGATGGCGAAGAAGGGCAAGGTCCGCAAGAACGTCGTCCGTGGCGTCGCCCACATCAAGGCGACCCAGAACAATACGATCGTGACGATCACCGATGTCAACGGCGAGACCGTCGCCTGGGACTCGGCCGGCACGATGGGCTTCAAGGGCGCCCGCAAGAGCACCCCCTTCGCCGCCACCCGCGCGGGCGAGACCGTCGGTTCCAAGGCCCGCAAGATGGGCATGAGCGAGATCGAGATCCGCATCAAGGGCTCCGGCGCCGGCCGCGAGTCGGCGGTGACGGGCCTGGTCAGCTCGGGCCTGCGGGTCATGGCCATCGAGGACCACACCCCGGTTCCCCACAACGGCTGCCGCCCCCGCAAGCGCCGCCGCGTCTGATCCGCTGTTCCACGGGGCCCGGTCTTGGACCGATCCCCGCGTCTGACATTTCCGCGAGCCGCCGGACAGAAGGGACGCCGCTGCTCAGCAGGGCGGGCGGTCCCGAGAGCCGGCGCGACTCTCCCCAAGGGACTGCTGAACGAGAGATCGAACCATGCGAGTTCGCTGGCGCGGGCTTGAGCTGCCCAACCGGGTCATCACGGATCCGAAGTTCAAGAGCGATGTCTACGGCCGGTTCATCATCGAGCCCTTCGAGCGCGGCTTCGGCACCACGCTGGGCAACAGCCTGCGGCGCGTGCTGCTCAGCTCCCTCGAGGGGGCCGCCGTCACCGCCGTCAAGATCAAGGGCGCCCAGCACGAGTTCAGCTCGATCCCGGGCGTCATGGAGGATGTCACCGACATCGTCCTCAACATCAAGAACCTGGTCGTGAAGCTCGAGGGCGACGAGCCGCGGACCATGAAGCTCGCGGCCCGCGGGCCCGGCGAGGTCACCGCCGATCTCATCGAGGCCGACACCGCGGTGACGATCCTGAACAAGGATCTCATCATCGCGACCCTGACCGAGAAGGTCGACTTCGAGATGGAGCTGCGCGTCGCCAAGGGCCGCGGCTACGTCCCCGCCAGCGAGCAGTACAACGACAACGACGAGCAGGAGATCGGCCTGATCCACGTCGACGCGATCTACTCGCCCGTGCAGCGCGTCCGCTACAAGGTCGAGGACACCCGCGTCGGCCAGCGCACCAACTACGACCGCCTCACGCTCGAGGTGTGGACCAACGGCACCGTCACGCCCGAGATGGCGATGGTCGAGGCCGCCAAGATTCTCCGCAAGCACCTCAACCCCTTCGTCCAGTACTTCGAGATGGGCGACGACCGGGTCAGCGACGAGGCGGCCGCCGCCGCCGAGGTCGATGAGGACCTCATCCGCAAGCTCAACATGCCCATCAGCGACCTGGAGCTCTCGGTCCGGGCCAGCAACTGCCTCGAGTCGGCCCGCATCGAGACCGTGGCCCAGCTGGTCACTCAATCCGACGCCGACCTGCTCAAGCTCCGCTCCTTCGGCCGCACCAGCCTCCGCGAGGTCAAGCGCAAGCTCCAGGATCTCAGCCTGGACCTGGGCATGCAGCTGCCCGAGGGGTTCAACGCCGCCAAGTCGGAGGTCCAGGGCTGAGGCGCGGGCCCGGCACCGGCCGGGACACGGGCCTATAGTTCCAACCGCTTTTTTCCCCGGCCGGATCGCCGGCCCGGGTCGTTCGGAGAAGTACCATGCGTCACCGTCGCGCCGGCTACCGGCTCAACCGCAAGACCGCCCACCGCACGGCCATGCTCCGCAACATGGCGGCCGGGCTGTTCGAGCACGGCCAGATCACCACGACGATCCCCAAGGCCAAGGCGGTCCAGCCCTTCGTCGAGAAGATCATCACGCTCGCCAAGCGCGGGGACCTTGCGGCCCGGCGCCGCGTCGTTGCCCTTCTGGGCGGCGACCGTCGAGGCTTCGAGTGGCTCTACCTGCCCAAGGCCGCCAGCGACGGCGAGAAGGAGCACGTCGAGCGCATGAAGGAGCGGGCCTCCGGCTTCTTTGATGTGCCCGACAGCGCCCAGGTCGAGCGCAACCGCTACGGCGAGCTGCGCAAGAGCCCCAAGCTCGTCCGCCACATCTTCGAGAACGTGGCGCCCCAGTTCAGCGACCGCCCCGGCGGCTACACCCGCGTGATCAAGCTGGGCCGGCGCCGCGTCGGCGACGCCACCGAGCTCTGCGTCATCCAGTTCGTCGGCAACGAGGAAGGCCCGGAGGTCAGCAGCGGCAAGCTCAGCACGCGCCGCCGCTCCGCCGACCGCCGCACCGCGTACGCCGCCAAGCTGCGCAAGGAATCGGCCAAGTCCTGAGCCGATCCTGCTCACCGCAACCCCAAGGCCCACGGACCCTCGTCCGTGGGCTTTTTCACTGGTGAGAGCCGCGCGCAGGGGTCCGGGCCCATCCATCGTGGTAGAGTTTCGGGCATGCTGGAGATGCTCGACCAACTCGAAACCCGCGCCTTGGCCGAACTGGGCGCCGCCGCCGATCCCGCGGCCATCGAAGCCTGGCGCATCGCGTACCTGGGCGCCAACGGCCGGCTCAAGTCCGCCATGGCCGGGCTGAAGGATGTTCCCAAGGACCAGAAGCCGGCCGTGGGCCAGCGCCTCAATACGGTCAAGCAGAAACTCGAGGAGGCGTTCAACGCTCGCAAGGGCGACGCCGCCGCGGCCCCGGCCCCGCCGTCCGAGCGCATCGACATGACCGAGCCGGGCCTCATCGACACCTCGACCATCGGCCGCCGGCACATCATCACCCGCGTCCGCGATGAACTCGTCGAGGTCTTCGCGCGGATGGGCTTCGACGTCGCCGACGGGCCCGAGCTCGAGGATGACGAGCACAACTTCATCAAGCTGAACATCCCCGATGGGCACCCCGCCCGCGACCCGATCGACAACTTCTACGTGGATGATCCGCGCCGCTTCACCAAGCCGCGCATGCTCCGCTCGCAGACCAGCACCGTGCAGATCCGCGTCATGGACGCGGCCGTCGCCGCGGGCGGCGGCCGCCTCGCCGGGCCGATCAAGGTTGTCGCCCCGGGACGCGTCTACCGCCCGGACACCGTCGACGCCACGCACTCCTTCATGTTCCATCAGATCGAAGGCCTCTACATCGACCGCGGCGTCACGATGACGGACCTCAAGACCACGCTCTTCCAGTTCGCCCGGGCCTACTTCGGCCGTGAGGCCGAGGTGCGCCTGCGGCCCAGCTTCTTCCCGTTCACCGAGCCCTCGGCGGAGTTCGATATGCGCATCCAGCTCCGGGAGGACCAGCCGGTGCGCTGGATGGAGCTGGGCGGGTGCGGCATGGTGGACCCGGCGGTGCTCGAGGCCTGCGGCATCGACCCCGAGGAGTGGACGGGCTTCGCGTTCGGCTTCGGCATCGAGCGGCTCGCGATGGGCAAGTACGCGATCCCCGACATCCGGCTGCTGTTCGAGAATGATGTACGCTTCCTCGGGCAGCTGTAGGCCCGCCCGTCGCCCTGCGTAACACGGTCGGGCCGGGGCTGGTATCTTCAGACTCGGCCCGTCCGACGAGTGGAGGAGATCACCCGTGGCAGACACCCAGCGAGATCCCGACGCGGCGATGTTCGAGGGCGACGAACTGCTCGAGCCGCCGCAGTGGCCCAAGGTGGTCGGGACGATCAGTGTCGTCTGGGCGTCGCTGGGCCTGATGTGCGGGTTGTGCGGCGTGGCCAATCCGCTGATCAAGTCGTATCTCACAACACCGGAGATGGCCGCTCAGCAGCCGCCCCCGGCGCCGATCACACCGCTGATGCTCGCCAGTCAGGGGGCCGGGATTCTGAACACGGTGCTGCTGCTGACAGCGGGCATCATGCTGCTGGCCCGTAAGCCTGTCGCCAAGACGCTGCATCTGGCGTACGCGGTGATCTCGCTGCCGCTGTTTGCGTTGGGGGCCTATCAGATATTCCAGGAGCAGGCCCGCATCATGGAATGGGCCCGGCAGAATCCCGACACGCCGAGCGGAAAGTTCCTGGCGGGGGGGGCCGGCAACACCATGTTCCTGATGATCTTCATCTTCGCCACGGTCCTCGGGTTGGCCTATCCCGTGTTCTGCCTCATCTGGTTCGGCGCGGTGAAGCGGGGGGCCCCGATGGATGTGCCGCGCGAGCAGATCGTCTGAGCTTGAGCGTCACGGGAGCGGGGCTTCGCACGCGGACGGCACGGCCCGCAGCCCCCGTCCCGAGCCGTCGTAGGCGGCGACGTCGAAGACCTTGCGCCCGGCGTGCATCCATCCCACGCGTTCGCTCACGTGCCGGGCCGAGCGGAAGTCGATCACGCTCGCGGTGCGTGTGGAGGGCGGGGCGACACCGTCGATGGGCGCGACCGCGGAGTCGAGCAGGCAGATCGCCGATGTCGGGAACAGCACCGAGTCGTAGCGGACGTGCGCTGTCGTGCCCTCGCGGTCGTAGCTGCCGCGGTTGCCGGGCCCGCCCGCATGGCCCGTCACGTTCATCGCGTAGCTGCGGGTCATCGGACGGCCGTAGAAGGCGCGGCTTCCCGGGCACGAGAGCACCGAGCGAGTGGTTGAAAGCTCATCGAGCGTCTCGCCCGCCATGCCCGCGTACTGCTGCACGATGACGGCCCAGTTGGGGGCGGCGGTGTAGGGCTGGCCCAGCGCGGGCCCGAGCCCCTTGTTCTCATCCGCGTAGATGCGGCACGCCAGGAAGGCCTGCCGCAAGTTCGACAGGCACGCCGCGGTCCGCGCCGATTCCCGCGCGGCCGACAGGCTGGGGAGCAGCATGGCCAGAAGCATCGCCACGATCGCGATGACGACGAGCAGTTCGATGAGCGTAAAGCCTCCGCAGGCCCGCGCAGGCGGCCGGGGGCGGTCATCGCCGGGCCGGGGTTGTTGAGTGCTTCCGACCATCGCGTAGTCCCTGCGTCCCGGGAGAAACTCCCGCCAGCCGTGGCCCGTCGACGGCGTATACGTTTCCGACCCCGCGTATGTTTCCCGACCGCGGTCCCCGCCGGCCGGAATGTGTTCGCCGGCAAAACCGCTGGGGATGAAGGCGGCTGAAGGGTACCTACTCCGCTCTGAGGCGCGGGGCGGCCGCCCAGTTCAGCTTCCCGATGAGCGTGGACCAGTAGTTGCCTTCCGGGTTGCGCACGAAGCGCACGGACCGGTTGCTGCTGGTGAGCAGCACGCGGTCGCCCCGGTACAGCCGGGCCTGCATCTGGCCGTCGATGACCAGGGTCGTGCCCTGGTCGTCATCGTGGTTGGTCCGCAGCAGCGTGAGCTCAATGCGGCTGGTGGAAGGCACGACGATCGGGCGGAAGGCCAGCGAGTGGGCGGCGATGGGGGTGATCGCGAAGGCGTTGACATCGGGCGCCAGGATCGGCCCGCCCGCGGAGAGGTTGTACGCCGTGGAGCCCGTGGGTGTCGAGACGATCATCCCGTCACCGCCGAGCGTCGGGCCGGGATGCCCGTCGATGCTCAGCCGGATCGACACCAGCTTGTAGGGCGGCCCGGCGGTGATGACGCATTCGTTCAGCGCCTCACCCGGCAGGGTTGCGGCGTCGCCGCGGCGCGAGGCGGGGATATCGGGCGTCGGGATGACCTGCGTGCGCAGGAGCGACTGCTCGCGGGTCGCCAGGGTCGCCCCGCCGAAGAGGGCATCGGCCTGGCGGCGGAGGGACTCGAGGTCAAACTCGGCCAGGAAGCCGAGCTTTCCGAAGTTCACGCCGAGCATCGGCAAACCCAGCGATGCGTACCGGCGGGCCTCTGATAGCAGCGTGCCATCGCCGCCCAGAACGACGATCAGGTCGGCACCGCCGCCATCGGCTGTGGTGGCGGTCAGCCCGGCATCGGCCTCGGCGACCAGGTGTCCGCGGCGTGAAATCAGGAAGCGCACTTCATCCGCGGCCGCGGCGGCATCCGGGCGGTCACGGTTGGTGAGCAGAAGGACCTCGCGTCCCATGGCGGGCATCCTATCGGGAAGCGGCCGGGCCGGGCGGGCGGGCGGGCGTTCAGATCGCGGTGGTCGGTCCGGTGGCGGGGAAGGCGGGAGCCGCGGAATCGACCATCGTGTCGGAAGCGGCGGGCCGCGGGGCTTCGGCCGCGCGACGGATTGCCAGGGCGATACCGGCGGCGTCGAGGCCGACCTCGGCGAGCTGCTGGGCCCGGGAGTCCTGCAGGATCCAGCTGTCGGGCAGGCCCAGACGCACGACCCTGGAAGCATCAAGGCCCAGTTCCTGTGCGGCCTCGAGCACGGCCGAGCCGAACCCGCCGATGATGCTGTGATCCTCTACCGTGATAATGGGAATCTGGTTCTGGAGCAGCCGGCGGATCAGGGCCTGGTCGACGGGCTTGGCGAAGCGGGCGTCGTACACGGCTACCGGGTACTCCTCGCCAAGGCGGTCGGCGGCTTCCATGGCCGCGATCGCCGGGGTGCCGAAGGCCAGCACGGCGGCTACGGGGCGGTCGGTGAGCGACTCGAAGCGGGGAGTCAGGCACCGGGCCCGGCCGAGCTCAAACGGAAGGCACGCCTCGCCGGAAAAGCGATCGCTGACGGTGTCGCGGGGGTATCGCACGGCGGACAGCCCCGCTTCGTAGCCGCGCATGAACTCCAGCGCGGCGACAAGTGAGGGTTCATCCATGGCGGCCGTGATGGCGGCGCCCGGGAGGGTGCGGAGCAAAGCGGTGTCGCAGAAGCCGTGGTGGACCGCGCCATCGCCGCCGACAAGGCCGGCCCGGTCGAGGCACAGGCGGACGGGAAGTCCCTGCAGGGCGGCTTCCTGGAAGGCCTGGTCAAAGGCCCGCTGGAAGAACGTGGCGTACACGGCGAGGAAGGGTTTGAAGCCGGTCTTGGCCAGCCCCGCCATCATGTCCAGGGCGTGCGATTCGCAGATGCCGGTATCCCAGGTGCGGTCCGGGAAGCGGGGCATGACCTTGTCGAGGCCCGTGCCCTCGGGCATGGCGGCCGTGCAGGCTACGGCCTTGGGATCGCGAGTCATGAGATCGGTCAAGGCGTCGGCAAAGGCGGTGGTGAAGGAGCGGCCGCCCGATTTCAGCTCGACCTTGCAGTCTTCCTCATCTTCGGTCAGGTGGATCTTGAACGGGCTGGGGGAATGGAACCGGCTGGAGTCCTTCTCGCTGAAAGGGAAGCCCTTGCCCTTGATGGTCTTGACGTGCAGGACCATCGGCCGGGCGATGTCGCGGGCCTCGGTAAGGAACTCGATGAGCGTGGGCAGGTCGTGGCCGTCGATGGGCCCGACGGTCATGAGCCCGAAGTGTTCGAACCACCCGGATTCGCGGTTGCCATCGTTGATGACGGCCTTGGTCGCCTCCCCGGCCCGGTGGTAGGCATCCTTGATGAGCGAGCCGCCCGGGACGTGGCGGAGGAGCTGCTTGGCCGATCGCTTGAAGTCGGAGTAGAGGTGCGAGATCCGGACGCGGTCGAAGTACTGGGCCAGGGCGCCCTGGGGCTTGCTGATCGACATGCCGTTGTCGTTGAGCACGATGAGGAACTGGCGGTTGAGCGTGCCGGCGTTGTTGAGCCCTTCCATCGCGACGCCGTTGGCGATCGAGGCATCCCCGATGAACGCGACGATGCGCCGGCCCGCCGGGTTGTCGGCGGGGTCGTAGGCCTCGGCGTTGAGCGTGTCGCCGCGTGCGAGGCCGACGGCGGTCGAGATGCCGGTGCCGGCGTGGCCGACGCGGAAGAGGTCGAAGGGGGACTCATCGGGCTCGGGGAAGCCGGACATGCCGCGGCGGGTGCGGAGGTGCTGCAGCAGGGGAAGCCGGCCGGTGAGCAGCTTGTGCGGGTAGCACTGGTGACCGACATCGAAGACCAGGCGGTCGTGCGAGAAGTCGAAGACGTAGTGCAGCGCGATCGAGAGCTCGACCACGCCCAGGTTGGGGGCAAGGTGGCCGCCGGAACGGGAGACCTGGTCGCAGATCGCCGTGCGGATCTCCCCCGCGAGTTCCTGAAGGTCGTCGAGGGAGAGCTGACGCAGATCCTGCGGGCCGGTGAGGCTGGGGAGCAATCTCATGGAGGTCGGGTTCCGAGCGGGAGATAGTTTCAGGAATCTCTGAAAGTTTAGAACGAACGCCGCCCCGCGGCCACTCGAGACTCCAGATCGGGCCGCGGCGGGGAATGGCCTTATCGGTCTCTCGCGGAAAGTAACTCCGCCAGTCGCCGGAGCGGTTCGGCGGCCCCTCCGAGGGGCTCCAAGGCACGTACGGAGGCCGCCCGCAGTCGTTCGACTTCGGCGCGGGCGTTTTCCACTCCGAAGACCGCCGGGAAGGTCAACTTCCCGGCATCGTGGTCCTTGCGGGTGCGCTTTCCGGTGACTTCCGGGGTCTGCTCCACATCGAGGAGGTCATCCACGATCTGGAACATCAGCCCGACCGCCTCGGCGTATGCGGTGATGGCCGCCAGGCGCGCCCGGGAGACCGGCTCCGAGCCGGGGGCGGCGGCCAGAGCGACCTGAGCGCCCATCCGGCACGCGGCCCGGATCAGCGCACCGGTCTTGCTGGTGTGGATCTGCACCACCCGCTGGGCGGGCGTGACCGCGGGGTCAAATCCACCGAGCGTGTCGTGCACCTGCCCGGCGATCATGCCGGTGGTGCCCTGCACCAGTTCGAGGGTGAGCCCGGCGGCCAGTGAAGCGGCGTGCCGTTCGCTCAGGACGCCGAACGCCAAAGCCAGCATGCAGTCGCCCGCGAGGATGGCCATCGCCTCGCCAGCTTGGATGTGCAGGGTGGGGCGGCCACGGCGGAGGTCATCATCATCCATCGCGGGCAGGTCATCGTGCACGAGGCTGAAGGCGTGGATGAGTTCAACGGCCGTGCCGGCGGCGAGGCTGTCAGTCCCCGGCCCGCCCAAGGCTGCGCAGCTGTGCCAGCACAGCAGGGGCCGCAGCCGCTTGCCTCCGCCGATCAGCGCGTAGCGCACCGCATCGACCAGGTTGGCAGGCAGGGTCAGGCCGTCAACATAGGTGGTCAGGTGCCGGTCGATCGCGGCGACGGGCTGCCACACCGCCTCATCCGCGGGTGGCCACCGGGAGGGCTGGGGGCCGTCGCCGGCATTGTCAGCCGCGGCTCTCATGGGCCTTGAGGAGGTCATAGATCTCGGCGGATGACTGCGTGGCGTAGATCCGCTCGCGGAACTCATCCATCGTCATCAGCCGGCTGATCCGCGCCAGGGCCTGGATGTGGTCGCTGGTGCGGTCGGGGGGGCTCGCGAGCAGCACCACCAGCTTGACGGGCTGGCCGTCGATCGCCTCGAAGTCCATGGGGCGCGGCGGCTTGCCGATGGCCATGGCCAGGGCGCTCATGCCCGGGCACTTGCCGTGCGGGATGGCGAGGCCGTGCCCGATCCCCGTGGTGCGGGTCTGCTCGCGGGTCCACACGGCTTCCTTGAGAGCCTTGCCATCGGCGACCCGGCCGGCGCCAACCAGACAATCAACCAGTTCGTCGATCACGCCCTTCTTGTCCGTCGACCCCAGGGGGGCGAGGACACAACCGGGGCTGAGGATGTCCAATAGGTTCATGCGCCGTCCCGAGTGCACGCCGGAGGGCGGAGCACCGCCGCCGGTGTCCGAATGTGGCTCGTAGTGTACCCCCGCCCGCGCGGCCGGGCCTGATCTCACGCATCCCGGGTCAGCAGTGCGTGGAAGGAGCCATCGCGGTAGCGGTCGCCGGCCTCGCCGGGGATGGCATCCGGAAGGGTCAGCCGGGATGTCGCGATTCGCAGACCCAGCTGGCGGGCGGCCCAATCGGCCTGCTGCTCGTTTTCCTCCGCTTCCAGACTGCACGTCGAGTAGAGGATCCGCCCGCCGGTTGCGAGGAGTCGGTACGAAGTCTCGATGATCGACCGCTGCAGCTTGACCAGGCGTTCGGTCGCCCGGGGCGCCCACCGGTATTTGGCCTCGGTCCGCCGGGCCAGAACGCCGGTGTTCGAGCACGGCACATCCAGAAGAATCAGGTCAGCGCCGGCGGGGCACCGGGCCGCGACCTCGGCGGGCTTCACCACCTCGACCGAATTGGAGCCCGAGAACACTTTTCGAAGCGTCGAGAGGCGGTCGGCGTCGGTATCGGTGGCGATGATGCGGGCGCCGGCGAACGTATGGGCGAGCTGGCGGGTCTTGGTGCCCTGGCCCGCGCACAGGTCGAGGATGAGGGCCGGTCGGACGTCCGCGGCGGCGGCGACGGCGATGGAGGAGGCGGCATCCTGGACCCAGACATCGGGGCGCTCGGCGAGGATTGCTTGCAGCTCGGCCCGGGGCCCGGTAAAGACCCGGTGGTGCGGGGATTGGTGCAGCGAAAGCGAAGCGGGCAGGGGATTCACGGCGGCGGCCGTGTAGAGGACGGTGGGGGGGTTGTACAGGCTGTGCAGCAGCAGGCGTCGGGCGATGTCGATCCCGAACCGCGAAGTCCAGGCGTGGGCCAGGGGCAGCGGGTGGCTGGTGTTCACCGCCAGGCGATCAAGTGTCTCCTCGGGCAGGATTTCCGCGCTGAGAGCTCGGGCTGATCCATCGGCAAGGAGCAGCTCATCGCGCCGATCCGTCCAGGCCCGGCGCGGCGTCTGGGCCGGCGGGAGGAGGGCGGCGACCTTGCGGAGGACAGCGTTGACCATCGAGCCGGCGCCGGGCCTGATGGCGGACTTGGCCCATTCGACTGTTTCGTTGATCGCGGCGTGGACGGGGACCTTGTCGAGGAACAGGATCTGCGCTGCCCCGCCGATGAGAGCCCCGCGCAGCGCAGGCTCCAGGTCGGGGAAGGGCCGGGCGAGATACCCGGACACGATGTGGGCCAGGGTGATCCAGCGCTGCAGCCCGGCGTGGACGATGGCGTGGGCGAACGCGGCGTCGCGGGGGCTCAGGCCTTTATCGGCGAGCGGGCGGGGGTCGAGGTCCGGGAGCCGCGCGGCGATGTCGGCGAGGTGGGCGTAGGCGGTGCTGCGGGCGGCGTCCGAGGTGAGGAGGGTGGCCCGGCTTGCCGGGGCGGGGCGGTTACGGGAGGATTGAGGATGTCGGGGGGCGGGTGTGCTCATTGGGTATGCGAGCAGGTTAGGGCGGTGGCGTGATGACCACGAACGGGTCGGGAACAGCGATTAGTGACCGCGGGCCGGGGCCTGCGGTGACGCTGCGGCTCGGGAGGGCGGTCACCGGGCGCGGGCTCCTGGCCGGGATGCGAATCCGCAAGAAGCTCGTTGTGCTGCACACGGTGTTCTCGCTGGGGTTGGCGGCGATTCTGCTGGTGGGGATGCGGCCGGCGATCGGGAACGTGGTCGAGCAGGCGGAGCTGAACGAGGCCCGGCTGGTGCTGTCGAATGTGCTGGCGGCGCGGGATGTGGTGGGGGGGGCGAGGACGGCGGAGGAGTGGGGGCAGCAGATCGCGGGGAACGTGGGCCACGTGGAGATCCGCCGGGGAGCGGCGAGCGAGGTGGCGATTGACGCCGAGACAGCGGCCCGGGCGGCGCTGCGGCCCGGCGTGCCGGTGGCGACGAGCCCGACCAAGGCCGGGGCGCGGGCCGTGGTGTTTGATCCGGCGGAGCGGCACGGTGAGGGGTCGTTCCTGCTGGCGCAGGTGCGGATTCCCGAAGCGCGCGAGGCGGTCTTCCGGCTGTACATCTTCACCATCATGGCCCTGCTGGGCGTGTATGCGCTGGTGGCGATTGCGCTCGAGGTGTTCGTGCTGCCGCAGCATGTGTACGGGCCGATCCGGCGGATGCTGGCGGCCGAGCGGGCGGTGCAGGAGGGCCGGCCCGGCGAGGAACTGATCCCTGAGTCGACGATCCCCGCCGATGAACTGGGCGAGATCATGCGATCGCGGAACGAGTCGATCCTGGGGCTGCGGAGGCACCAGCGGGACCTCGCCGAGGCGCTGGGCCGCCTTGAGGTTGTGGCGAACGACCTGAAGCGCAAGAACCACCTTCTGGAGATGGCCCGGCGGAACCTGGCGGACGCGGACCGGCTGGCCAGTCTGGGGATGATGTCGGCGGGAATCGCGCACGAACTCAACACGCCGCTGGCGGTGCTGAAGGGGCTGGTCGAGAAGCTCAATCAGAACCCGGCGGGGGGTGTGGACCCCGACCGGGCGGCCCTGATGCTGCGGGTGGTGGGCCGCCTGGAGCGGTTGAGCGACAGCCTGCTGGATTTCGCGCGGGTGAGGCCGCCGCAAACCCGGCCGGTGGAGTTTCGATCGATCGTGGAGGAGGGCATCACGCTGGTGCGGCTGGACCGGGAGGCTGCGGAGGTGGAGATCGTGAACCACGTGCCGGCCGGGCTGATGGTCGAGTGCGACGGGGACCGGATGGTGCAGGTGATGGTGAACCTGCTGCGGAACGCGATCGATGCGGTGCGGACGGGCCCGGCGGAGCGCCGCGATAGTTCGAAGCCGCCGACGGTGGAGATTTCGGCGGAGGCCTCGCGGAAGGACGGGCGGGAGTGGGTGTCGATCGCGGTGATCGACAACGGGCCCGGGATCGAGCCGGAGATCCTGCCGAGGCTGTTCGAGCCGTTCGCGAGCACCCGGCTGGACTCGCGCGGGACAGGTTTAGGGCTGGCGGTGGCGGACGGGATCGTGCGGGAGCATTCGGGGGTGCTGCTGGCGCGGAACCGGGGTGCGCAGACGGGGGCGGTTTTTGAGATCATGCTGCCGGCGCGGGGCGGAGTTCCCGTCAGGGAATAGCCGACGGGGGCTGCAAAGGAACACGGAATGGCCGAATCAACCACAGAACCCGTGGGGGCCGAACAGGCGGGCACGCCCGCGCTATCGATCGTCTCGCTGGATGATGATCCGGACTTCCGCGAGTACATCAGGACCGTGCTGGAGTCGGAAGGGCACGAGGTGCGGACGGCCGCAACCCCGGCCGAGTGCTTCGGGCTGTGCGAATCGAGGCTGCCGGATGTCGTGCTGCTGGACATCAAGATGGGGGTGGCGGGGGGTGAGGGCGTTCTGAGCGAGATCCGCCGGCGGTGGTCGAAGCTGTGCGTGATCGTGATCACGGGCTATCCATCGCTGGACAGCATGCGGCAGACGTTCAAGCAGGATGTGTTTGACTACCTCGCCAAGCCGTTCTCGATCGAGGAGCTGCAGCGGTGCCTGGCGCAGGCCGCGGCGGCGTTCGGGCTGGGGCAGCGTCCCCAGGACCGGCTGCGGCACGAACTGGGGCGGCAGATCCGCCTGGCCCGGACCGACCGGGGCTGGACGCTGAAGGACCTGTCGGAGTCGTCGGGGATCAGTGTTTCGCAGCTGAGCTCGATCGAGCGGGGCGCGCACCTGCCGAGCATCGAGTCGCTCCTGTCGATCGCGGGGGCGCTGGGGCAGCGGCCGTCGGTGTGGCTGGGGACGGCGGGGTTCTGATCCGGCGGGATTGACTCGCCGTGCCGGGCCCCCTTCACTGCGGGGATGTCGGCCGTAGCCACAGTGATCCCCGGACGTTCCGCGAGCGTCGACGCTGGAAGCGATGGGGGCGGCGGTATCCTCTTCACAGCCTTCGAGCCCAGCGGGGACGATCACGCCTCCGCGGTGATCGCGGAACTTCGGAAGCGGCACCCGCGGCTGCCCATCTACGCCTGGGGCGGGCCCAAGATGGAGCGGGCCGGGGCCACGATCATCGAGCGGACCGGCGATGACGCCGTCATGGGCCTGCCGGGGATCGAAAAGATCCGGGAGCACCGACGGATCAACCGGCGGATCGCGGCGTGGCTCGATTCGGGCCGGGCGAGCATGCATGTTCCCGTGGATTCGCCCGCCGCGAACTTTCCGATCTGCGCGATGGCCAAGGCGCGGGGCATGAAAGTCGTGCACCTCGTGGCGCCGCAGGTGTGGGCGTGGGCATCGTGGCGGGTGCGGAAGCTGCGAAAGCGGACCGACCTGGTGCTCTGCCTGCTGCCGTTCGAGGAGGACTGGTTCAGGGCCCGCAACGTGCCGGCGCGGTTCATCGGGCACCCGCTGTTTGATGCGGACCTGGATCTGGCTGACCTGGACCGCCGGGCCGCGGTGTTGCCGGCGGGCGGGCCTAGGGTGGCGCTGATGCCGGGCTCGAGGCCCGGCGAGTTAACCAAGAACTTCCCGATCCTGCTGCGGGCCTACCGGCTGCTGCAGGCCCGGCATCCGGGCATGGTCGGTGTGCTGGCGGCGACCCGGCCCGAGGTGGAGCGGCAGCTGCGGGCCATGGCGGAGGGGCTGGGGGGCTGGCCCGAGAGCCTGTCGTGCCTGTGCGGGCAGACGGATGTGGTGGTGCGGTGGAGCGAGCTGGCGCTGGTGGTGAGCGGGACGGTGACGCTGCAGGTGGCCAAGCAGCAACGGCCCATGGTGATCGTGTACAAGTCGAGCCGCCTGGTGTGCTTCCTGCTGGGCAGCTGGCTGGTGTCAACGCGCGTGTTCACGCTTCCCAACCTCATCGCGGGGCGCCGCATCGTGCCGGAGCTGGTGCCCTATTTCGGGCAGGGCGATGAAGTGGCGGCGGAAGCAGCGAGGCTGCTGGATGAGCCCGGCGCCGCGGATCAGCAGCGCAAAGGCCTCGCCGGCGTGCGCGAGAAGTTCCGGTCGGTGCACGCGGCGAGTTCCGCGGCCGACGCGATCGAGCAGGTTGCCGGGCTTGTGCGGGCCGGCTGACAACATCCCATCGGCGATCATCGCACCGGCACGACGATCACGGTGCAGACGCGATTGCCGATCCGGTCGAGCACCTCGAAGTCATCCTGAAGAAACGTCCGGGCCGGGCCGCGGCGGGCGGCCCGTTCGCGCAGGGCCCGGACATCGTGGTCCGCGATCTCGACATCGGAGTTGAAGAGCACGAGCGCGGCGGCGCCGTGCAGGATCATGGGGTCGGCCGCGAGCTTGTGGAGGTCAGCAGAAAGGCCGGTAACGAGCTCGGAGGTGTAGGTGGCGTTGGGGACCGGCACACCGCGGCTGAACGCAAACTGGCCGACGAGCTTCAGTTCAAGCCAAAACGCCTCCTCGGGCGGGCAGCCGACCGAGCGGGCTGGGGGCGCGTCGTGGGCGAACAGCGTTCCGGCTGATGCGGCGGCGGCACGCTGCTGCTCATCGGGGTCGAGAGGCGGCAGCGCAGGCGAGCGGGTAAGCACCAGGTCGCACCGCTGGCGCTCGGTCAGGCGCGATCGCGGCACCGCCGCGCACGGGTACACGCGCTCCCGGAAGGCGCCGAATCCCTGACTCTCGAACCCGCGGCGGAGCACGGCGTGAAGGGCGAGCTCCGCGCAGCGGTCGAGTCCGTGCACGGATTGTTCTTCGCGGAGGCGGAGTTCCTCGGCCCGGAGGGTGCGGACGAGGACTTCGAGAATGTGATCATTGTTCCACAACCCGCACAACGGTTGGCGCGGCGCGAGTGGTCGTCTAGGCCCGCGGAACGGATGCTGGTGCCGCCGGCGGGTCCCCGACCTTGCCTTCGAGCTCGCCGGCGAGCTTGTGAAGCAGCTCGTAGGCGGAAACACCGGCGGCGGCCCGGCATTTCTTCATCCACTTGATCCACAGCCAGGGCAGGGGCAGGGCGGTCAGCGGGATGTACCACATCCAGGTGTCGATCCAGCCCCATTCGCCGGGGATCATCTTGTCGGTCAGGATGACGCCGGGCCAGACCGTCGCCACGAGGACGACCGCGAAGATGACCGGGACCTTCGGCAACATTCGTGCGGTGAAGCGGATCACCGAGCCGCCGTCGGGGATCTCGTCGATCCGAGCGTGAAGTTCGTGATCGAAGGGTTCGCTGAACAGCGTGGCGCGGAACTCAGACGGGCCAGGCCCGGCCTGGAAGCCCGCCAGCCGCCCCCGCCGCGAGGCGAAAGAGAGTCGCTCGAGAATGGCGGCGCGGGCGAAGGGAGAAAGGACCGAAGGAAGGGGCTGACGAATCGAGAACGACGGCGCCTGGGCGGGGGCCGCGAGTTCCATCGGGTTGATGGTGGCGCCGTTCTGCGTCATGGGGGGGAGGGTAGGCTCCGTTAGCGCGGCGTAGGGGTCCATCCCTCGCCGCCTAGACTTCATCGGCACGCCGTGTGCTGGGAATTGGCCGAGGATGCCGAGAATCGCGCCTGCACGCCCGACGTTGCGGCTCGTCAACGACGCAGATCCGTCGCCGGGTGCGCTGTTGCCCGAGGGCGACGAGCGCATCGTCCGGCGGACCCGCGCCGTCGAGGCCGAGAACCGGTCGGCGGCCGATCTCTCCTCCGATGACGCCAGGGTGATCTTCGCTGCGGAAGTGGCGCAGCAGCTCCAGGGTGGACTGGTGGCGCTCCTGACACCCGAACGCCGCCAGCGGCTGATGCACCGCGCCGGCGGGCTCGGGCTGCGGCCGTTCGATGCCAACCTGATCATCGCGATCGTTCAGGACCGGGCCCGCGGCGGCGAGTTTGAGCTCGACGCCAGCGCGGATGTCCGGCTCGGGATGATCCGTCCCGCAGGTGGTGCGCCCCCGCCGAGGAGGGCGCCGGTGTGGATGATGGTCTTGAGTGCGGTTGCGCTCGCCGGAGCGATCTTCACCGTGCTTGTGCTTTGGCTGCGTGCCTGATTCGCCGCGTAGTCGCGATTGGCCAACGCCGGCGTTGGAGGGGCGGCCCGGATGGTGGTCGCGCAGGCTCGTCCGCGTCAGGCCGGCTTCCCGGTCAGGCGGTACCAGGGGCGGATCGAGATCGAGGGGAAGCGCAGCAGCGGCCACGCGATGCGCACCAGACGCGGGCGGGAAAGCGCCCAGGCTGCGCAGCGGCAAGCGGGCCCGCGAGTAAGCAATCGGCGGCGGTAGGCCCGTGCGAAGGTGCTGTGAACAGCCGCGAGGTCGCTGGAGTGCGAAGCGCCGCTTTCGACGAGGAGCTCGGCGAGGCGGGCGCCCGACCACAGGGCTGTGGCGATGCCTTCTCCACCGACGGGGTCGACTGCGCCGGCCGCGTTTCCGATGCGGAAGGAGCGGGGGTGCCCGGAATAGATGTAGCCCGAGCGGGGCAGGGGGCACGCCAGCCACTCGGGCCGATCGGTCCAGCATCTGCCGAGCCACAGCGAATCGAGCAGCTCGCTAAAGTCGCCGCGATGGGCTCGGACGAGGTCACGGTGCGCGACCAGCGCGCAGGTGTTCAGGTCGTCCTCGACGCGGATGGTGCCGATGTAGGCGCCGGGCGCGGCGCGGATCGAAACGGCGCTGAGCGCGGGCCCCGTGCCGCGGAAATGGCACTTGGCGGCGATGAGCCGGGCATCGTGCGGGATGGGCCCGGCTGGATCGTGGCGGCCAGTGCCGTCGGCGTGGATGATGAGGTCGGTCTCGTGCCGGGATGCGTCTGTGAGCTCGATGCTGACGTGGTCAGCTGAGTACCGGGCTTCGCGGATGCTGGCGGGTTGAATGATGTTGCAGCCCGCCTCGCGAGCGCGGCCGACGAGGAGGGAGTCGAGCGAGGCCCGGCTGAGTGCCCATCCGGGGGCGGGCATGCGCCACTTGACCTCTTGCCTGCCGAGTGCCAGATGGAAGGTGTTGATCGGGCGGGCTCCGGCGGCGAGCAGGGCAGGGGTGGGGAGCAGGGACTCGAGGAGGTGTGTGGCGGAGGGGCTGATGAACTCGCCGCAGACCTTGGTGCGCGGAAAAGCGCGGGCCTCGAAAAGGGTGACCTGGAAGCCGGCGTGGGCGAGGGAAATGGCGGCGGCGGAGCCTGCGGGCCCGGCTCCGATGATCGCAACGCGGGGCACGCAGGAAGATACGCAGCGGCGGGCGGGTCGCGGGGAGGGGCTAAGGGGGGATGGCGGCCGGTCCGGAGGGCGGTATACTGTTGTCGACCGCGGGCGTAGTTCAGCGGTAGAACGTCAGCTTCCCAAGCTGAATGTCGGGAGTTCGATCCTCCTCGCCCGCTTTGTGAGAAAAGCCCTGTTTTACAGGGCTTTTTTCGTTTCCGGGGTGTAGCGAAAAGTCGCGGGAAAAAGGCTCACGGGAATATGGCGGGAAAATGGCACTGGCCCGGAAACAACCACGGACGGGGGCCGAGTATCCTGTACGCCGATGCCGAAGCCCCGCCCCAAGCCGACACCAGCCCCCGCACCGAAACGTCCGCGCCGTCTCTGGTTGAACATCGGGGTGGCGGTGCTCGCGCTCGCGGCACTCGTGGCCGTGGTAGTCATGTCGTCCATGCCCAACGGGACGCCCATGCGAACGGCCAGCGCCGCGCCCGCCAAGCCCGCGCCGGTTCGCACCACACCCGATGCCGACTTCGCCCGCTTCGCGCAACTCTCCGCCCGTGACTTGGTGGCGATGAGCGATGCCGAGTTGGAGGCGATGGACCCGCTGGTGATGAACATGGTGGTGGCGAAGGGCGTGCCGGACCTTGCGGGCATCGACTTCGCCAAGTACGCGAAGGTGGTGGACGGGTGGGCGGAGCGGATCGGTGCGGCTCTCGTTGCGCGGGAGCCGGGAGAAGCGGCTACCTCCCCCGCGTACCAGGCCGACCCTGATATCTGGCGTACCGGTGGTATGGCGATGGCGCTGGCGGGTTCGAGCATCGGCATCGGCTACAGCCGCGACGTGAAGTTGACCAATCACGCCGACTTGTTCGTGCCCGGCCTCATCGACACCAAGCGCGGGACGTGCTCCAACATGCCTGTCCTCTACATGGCAGTAGCGCGCCGGCTCGGTTGGCCGTTGAAGGCCGTGGTTGCGGCGGACCATATGTGGTGCCGGTGGGACGACGGGAAGAAACGCTTCAACCTTGAAGCCACCAGCAGCACGTCCGAAGGCGGCATGGGTTCGTTCGCCACGCCACCCGATGAGTCGTACCGAAAGGACTTCAAGGTATCGCCGAAGGCGGAGGAAGTCGGCTCCGATCTTGCAACGCTCACGGCCCGCCAGACCTTGGGCGTGTACCTCCAACAGCGCGCCGGGTACTACCGCGAATCGGGCAAGTGGGCGGACGCGGAAGCCGACTTGTTGATGGCGCGGCTGTGCTTCCCACAGAACCGGGACATTCTCCGCAATCTCTTGATGGTCATGGATGAACGGGCGAAGGGTCTTTACACACCCGATGAATGGGCGCGGCTGGTTGGTCCGGGCGAAGACCCGGCGGTAGCCCAAGCCAAGCGGAAGGCCGATCAGGAACGGCTCCGCCAACAGTTGGTCGAAGTAGAACGGATCAATCGTGAGAACCAGAGGCAAAGAGAGCGGGACCGCCAACCACCCCGTTAGAGGGTTCGCACCACCTTTCCACCGGCTGTCGGGTCTGAGTTGCGGGATTGACGGGGTTCGGGGATACTGTTGGGCATTGCCCGTCCACCGGGCGCGGAGGTTCCGCCGATGAACGCCACCTACCGGATGCTGTTGATCGTTGCCGCAATGCTCGCATGGTTCGTGCCGACGGCTCATGCGAGGTGGTATGACCCGACCACGGGACGGTGGTTGCAGCGCGATCCACTTGGCACCCAGCATTTGTGGATGCACCAAGCCGCGTCCATCACTACTCACCCCAAACTTGACATGGATGGTCCGGTCAACATGGACCTCACCGATCCGGCCGTTCAGTATGCCGATGGCATGAACCTCTATCAGTATGTCGGGTCCGATCCGCTTGCACGCACCGACCCGCCGGGACTTGGGCCGGTGGAATGGTTGCTTACGGGTGACTGGGACCCTGACCCGGATACGTTGGATGCCGCGAAGTGTGGTTATTTGAGAGGGTTCGGTATGAACCCGTTCGACACCTCTCAAAGTCTGGGGCAGTGGGCCTACACAGGTGACGGCTCCGCAAGTCAGCCGGTATTGAAGGGTGCTGTGTGCGCCGCGACAGACGTTGCGGATTGCTGGAAGTCGTGCATGGCGGACCTCAACATTCAACTCGCTAAGGCCGCTGCTGCTGCTGCGGGTGTCGGCGGTGTCGGCATGGCTCCGATTGTGCCGAAAGAGGGGGCGGCCAAGGCTGCCCAACGCATTGGGTGGGATCAGTTGGCCAGACGTATCCGCTGGGACGCCGCTCGTGCCGGTGCAAGTCAGAGAACCACCATCGCTCGATGCACTTCGTTGGCGATGAAGGAATCTGGATTGAGCAAGGGGGCAATCGGTTCCCGAGTGAAGGGCGCATTCCGAGGGCTTGCCAACCTTGCGAAAGGTCGTGGAGTCGGAGGCGCGGTGAAGGGGGGCGTTGCAGGGGTCGCGTGGATAGAAGCCGGAATGAGCATGTACTGTGGTGCGAAGTGTTACGGCCAGACGCCCTAGCATTTGTGCGCAATGGTTACCGCCCAACCGCTGTCCAGTGAGGCTTCGGCTTTGCACCGTGTGAGACTCGCCAGGAGTCAGGGTGGTGTCCTTGGTAGCTTCTATCAGTGCTTCGGAACTTGGTACTACGGTTGGCGGCATACTTCGGAAATCTCACAGCAACTCCGCTTGCGTTCGGCTGAGACGCGGGCGATTTGGCGTGATGCGGGGTATGACCTTGATATCGCCGAGCGGGTGTGCCAAGCAGTCGAAGCCGCTTGCGGCTGGCCGAATCATTGGTTTGTTCCCGATGATCCACTTGATATTGTGGTTGATGCACCCTTCGACGCGCTGGCGATAGTGGAGTTTCTTGGCGAGTGCGAGGACCGAGTAGGGGTGAAGTTGGAGCCGGGCGCGCTACAGAGCGCCACGACAGTTGGCGACGTAGTGCGGATTGTTACGGGCTGCGTTCACAACCGCCCGTGAAAGAACTCCTTCACCGTCAGCACGTCCGACGCGGGGAACGCTTCCGCCGCTTCGGCGATTTCCTCTAACCCCGGCCGCGTCAGCGGGCCGTCCGGCCCAAACTGCTGCTGACGGGCCAACTGGACGATTGCCGCCGCTGTATCACGATTGACCCGGCCGCGATGCTGGACGAATCGCGTAACGAGCGGGGAGAGGAAGTCGGCCATCTGTTGATCGTTCATCGGCGGGCACCTCCATACATGCGGATAGCCCGGTCGGCGGCTTCCGTACCCCACTTCTTTTCGTAACGCATCTGGTCCGACATATTGAATCGCGGGCTGCGCGGGTCGAAGCACGACGTGTCGCCCAACGGGGCACCGTGAGCCCTGCCGCCGCTGGCACCGCCGCCGGTGCTGGTGGGCCAGTAGTGCGGCCGGCTGGCCCGCAACTGGCCGACGATCCACGCGGCCGGCTCAACACCGGGAAGCGTGTCGGCGGCATCGTCACGAGTCACAACGCGGCCCCTCGCATCGACGGTGAACAAAGCCTTGGCGAGCAACAGGAAATCCGGCCGGTGCTCCGGCTTGGCCCCGCTCTTGTCAAAGGCCGCGTTCAGAGTCGCGTCGATCTTTTCCGCGTTACGCTCCGCCTTGATCGTGTCGGCGGCTGCCTTCGCGTCGTCACGCTCTTTCGTGAGAGCGGCGGTACGCTGGGTCACGAGTGCTTCGGCGTCGGGCGTGCGGCTCGTGAGTGCCGCCAAGATCGCATCGGTGCCGGCGTCGTCGCCCAGGCCAAGAGCTTGGCGGATCGGGCCGAGCATCGCGGCCTTCTCGGCCTTGTGCTCATCGCGGACCTTCGCAAGCGTCTGGGTGATCTTGTCAATCTCCGCACGGGTGTCGGTGTTGGTGGTGCTCACGCCGCACCTCCCGCAATCACTTCCGCACGGCGGAGAGCGGCTTCGGCTCGGCCGGCGGCTGAGTCCCCCTGCCCAACGATGCCGGCGAACCGCGTATGCGTCAGGTCGTCCGCTCGGGCGAGAATGTCACGGGCTTTGTCCAGGCCGGTACGAAGGGCCGTGAGACGCGGGGCGAACTGGTGCTCCGCGTCGGTCTGCAATCGCTTGAGATCGTCACGCGACAGCCCAGACGCGAGCGGGGACGCCGACAACACTGACGCCACGGCCTCAACGTCGCCCGCGAGGATGGCAGCGTGAAGGGCGTCGGCACGATCATCGGGGCTCATGCCGCGCAGAGCGGCCCGCACGTCGGCGGCACGGCTCGCGTGAACCACGCTGCTTCGGTGCTCGGGCAGTTGCAGAGCCGCCGCAATCTCGCCCTCCACGGCCTCACGACGATCGGCGATGGTGCCCAAGGCAGTATCGACGGTCTTCCGCAGAGTGGAGAGCGTTCGTTCCGTGCTGGTGCGGAGCCGCAGAGCGTCGGACGGGGCGAGCCGCGAGCCGTCACGCTCGCGGAGTTGTGCTTCGGCGTCGGCAAGGCCGGTGCCGGCTTCGTGCATCCGGGCGAGTGCCCCGTGTGCCGCCGCGTATGCCGGGTCCATGACGGGCGAGCCGCCGGCGTCGTGGCCGATCGTTAGATCGGATTCCGCCAGTTGCAGCATGTCGGGGTGAATCGACGGGGGCAGGTCCAGTGGTTTGGTACTCATGTCATTCGCATCCTGCGTAACTTACATTGGCTCCGGCAACACACACGGGGCCTTGCTTTGAATACCCCAACCGAGCAACAACGCTCGGCAAGGGCGACGGGAAGAAACCCCCGGCGGCTATGCCCTAAGCGCCGGGAGCGCAAAGGAAATGGAAACCCAAGCGGAGCATTCACTCCCCGCAAGGGCAGGCTGAAAACCGGCTTGGCCGACGTTTCCGCCGGTGGCCGGGAGCGTCCGCGAGGATGCGGCACGGACGCTCGGAGCGATCGGAACATAGATTGTGCTGGGTTGCCGCATCAAAAGAACACTACACCTCTCGACGTGAAATCGCAAGTGGAAGAGCCAAACTTACATTCGTGTTCAAGAGCCGTATACCTCTCCCGACGATGCTTCCTCACGGCGTGCGGCTTCAATCTCGCGGGCGTACTTCTCCAGATTCGCGGCGTGTTCCTCCGCCGTCGCGTGAAGCGACATCGTGACGAAGACACCGGGCGAAGCCTCAACCCACCGATAGCCGGTTGGCCCGATGATCTTCTGGTCATACGGAGTCAGGGGCAGCCCCGCCTTCCGCTTCGCCATCGCCATTTCCACATTCGAGTTGTGGATATCGCATTCCTTCCGCTCGCGTGCGATCCGCTGATCCCAGGTTTCGATCCCGTTCTGCATTGTCAAACTCCTGTACTTCGGTCAACAGTTCCAACAACAACGCTGCACGCTCCGGCGGCAGCAAACCAATCTGCTCGGCAGTGATGCGGATACCCGCTTGGTGATCGAGACGGGCCGTGTGCTTGTGGTCGATGCTGCCCGCAACATCCAGCTTGCGGCGTTCCGCGTAGGTGTCGGGATCGTGAGCCTTCAACAACTGCAACGCGGCATAGAGCTTGTTTCGCTTGTCAACGCGGGTGCGTGTCACGCGGCCGTCTTTGCCGAAGTCTTGCGTAACGTCGCCCGGCCCAAGTGCGATCTTCTCAACCTCATCCTCCAGGTTCGACAACAGCCGATGCCGCCGCTGCTGTGCGGCGTCGTCAAGGATCGCTTCAAGGTCGGTGCGGCGGGTGCGAAGGAAGTTACGAAGCGTGCTATCGCGGGCGTCACGCTCGCGGGGCGGTCGGTTGCCGCGCGGATCAATCTCGGTTGTCGTCTCGCCTTCCGCGAAGACCTTGAAGACGGCCGGCCAACCGCCTTTGAGTGCGGCGTCATACAGGGCGTCCATCATGGCGGCACTGACGGGAGTACCGCGACGGGGAGAGGGAGGGAGGTTCCAGCGGTTGGACGTGAGTTCAGTGGTCATGGCTCTTGATCCGTATAAAAACCTAAAATCTGCATCAACGTTTTTGGACGTATACATTGACCCGAGGGGTGACGGGCCTCATATCCCCTACTTTTTGCCTATACCCCCTCATCCCTACAGACCGCACAGTCTGTACGGGCATCCCAGATTCACAGGGCCGAGAACAAGCTGCGGCGCAGTGGTCCGAGAACGCGGAACCGAGTTTCCCGTCACGGGAAAGGTCCGATAGAATCGAGGCTGGTGACATCACAGGCCGCATTCCGCCGCGTATGTCTGCTGAGGGAGCAGACGTGCTACGGTTCAGAATACCCTCCCAAGCTGCTTGAATGGCTATGGGACCGAACTGCCGAACGTTCTCGGGCGTGTGAGGATTCTGGGACCACGGCGACCAGTTCCAGGGCATTCCACGCCCACGAAGCCGGCCGCAGCCGCCAGGGTGGACAGACGACCCTCTCTGTGGACAGACGCCGGTTCCTTGGGTGTCCAGCCCAAAACCGGCCTTCTCGGGGTCGCCAGGGCCGATTTGGACACTTGGACACTTTGGACAGATAAAAAAGAGGGTTGTAACCCCAGCACCACCACCACCCCTATTACCGTGGTAGTAGTGGTGGTGGAGGGTGGTGGTATTGGTCGGTCCAATCAACTGAAAGGGGGGGTGTCCACTGTCCTTCTGTCCACGGCTCATGGGTGCGCCCTCCCCCCATCGCCGATTCGGCGAAGGTGGCCCTTCCCACTCCCGGCGGCCACCCACCGGCGTCCGTCGTCCAGGTCGATCCAGATGCCCCGCCCAGGCTTGGTCCGGGTGCCCGGCTCCGCAAGCTGCCCCGGAGCAGGCACAACGGTTCCGGTGGCTAAGCTGCCATCACTGAACCGGACGATGGCACGGTCGCCGATTCGCAGGCTGCTGTTCCGCCAGTTCGATCTCCACAAGCTGCGCAGGTCAGGTGTCACTGCTGCTGCCCTCCCGTCAGCACGCTGACGTAATCGGGGGCCGGCTCATCCGCGTGTCCCCACGCGGCTTCAATGCCGCCCTTCCACGGGTGCCCGGTGCGACCGAGTTCCTTGTCACGCTGCTCCCGCATCTGCTGGAGCGGTGCGAAGCGGACGCCGCGAAGACGATCGTCACTCCGCTCGGTCGAACGAACGCTGGCGTCACACCCACGCTGACGAAGGAACGCGGCAAGACTGTTCCACCCACGGGGGCGGAGCAACGGTTCACAGCGGATCGCGTGATCCCACAGGCCGCCGTACTTCTGGCCGTTCCACGCCCGCTCGTTTCCATACGCGAAGTCGGCCGCGTACCCACGGGCCGAGTCGGGCAGCATCCCGTCTTCCAGAAGATCATCAAGCCACACAAGCTCGGGCTCGCGGCCTTCCTTGATCTGCTCGGCCAGGGCCGCAGTCTTCGGCACGTCGCGCGGATCGAAGTCGGACAGGTCCAGGTTCAGCAGTTCATGGAGCATCGCGGCACGGCCGCCGGCGGCCATCTGGTCCGCGATCGCCTTGAAGTACGCACGATCGCCGATGCGGCGGCTGCTCGCGTTCAGCACGAAGAACCGCCGCTCATCCTCGGTCGCGGGGACGATCCAATCGGAGTTCGACGCCATGCCCAGCTTGATCCGGTTCGGGGCCTGCTCCGCGTCGATGCCCTTGCCCTCCACCATGAGCGTCGGTTCGGTGACGATCGTCTTCAAGATGGATTCGTGCCGACGATCGCCGGCGTAGAAGGCTTCATCCGCGAAGATGAACGCGGCGTCCCGCAGGTGTGCATTGAAGTCGCCCACCAGATGCTTCGGGTTGCTGATTTGCAGATAGTGGCGTCCCCACAAGCCGCCGTGCTCACGCCACAGGATGCCCTTGCCGCATCCCTTCTTTCCCTTGACGGCGACGGCGACGTGCCCAGGCTCGGCCGGGTTCTGAATCCAGTACGCCATCAAGTGGAGCAGATATCCGTAAGCAACGAAGTTGCATCGGCACACCGTCTCGAAAATGTGCCATTCGAGCAGCCGCCAGTCACCTTCGGCCGGTTCACACGCGAAGCCGCGCCACAGGTTGTACTCGTTCGGCGCCTCCCCGCTCGGCTTGAACACCACGCGATCAAACTGCCGGCGGTGCGTGTGACGCAACCACCATTCGCCGGCGGGCATCATCTGGTCGATGGTGTCGCCCGTCTTTTTGTTGGTCTTCTGACCGACCACCACCATGCGATTCATGTACGCGGCGGTGAAGTCGTCCTTGGTCTGGGCGATGAGCTTGTGCCGGTTCAGTTCGTCGTCATGGGCCTCATGGCAGATGCGGAACTTGCCACCGAGAGACTTCACCGCGAAGTAGCGGTCATTCATCTCTCGCAACGTCGGGTCTACCGCATCCTCTTGGGCACGCTCAATCTGACGAATCGCGTATTTCTCCGCACCGCCGCCCTTGTCAAGCACGCTCGCCGACAGGCCCGGCCACTCGGGGGACAGCAGCATGGCAAAGTGATCGTCGTCGGACACGCCCGCACGCACCAGCCCGCATGACCCGGCGAACTGCTGCTCCGATCGGCTGGTGTGCTCGCCACCCTCGGCCCACGGGGTGCGGCACAGGGTGATGAGCTTTTCGTCAACCTTCTTTGCCCGCAGAGCATCCACGGTGACAACTCGGCCGCGAGCGTCGGCGTTCAGCATCACTTTCGCCGGCGTGCCCGCTGACTTCTCCGGTACGGGCAAGCGGGGCAGGTCCGCGACGGCGTACACACGCTCGGGATGGTGGGCCACCAGCACCGCGAGTACGGGCACGCGGCCGTGCTTCAACTTCGCGGCGGTGGGCCAGTTGATCGTTCCAGGAATGCGGAGCAGCCGAGAGACGTTCCGCGTGCCGATATCCTTCTCATCGCACGCGACCAGCAGAGCATGGTTCCGCTCCACCGCCTCACGCTGTGCCGCGTCGTCTCCCTCGGGCAGCGGGAACCGCTCGGCCAGACGCTTCCAGCCCTGTAGGCCGTTGCCCGAGTTGACGATGAGGGTGCAACCCTCACGATCCAGGATCGCCGTGGCGTCCGTGACCCACGCCGCACGCTCCGCGTCGGTCAGCTCACGCTTGGGCATGTCCTTATCGACGTGAACCCAACTCTGCGCAGCAATGTCGCCGTTCTCCGGTGCCGAGCCGGCACCTTCGCCACGGAATACGCGGCGGGCGGAGCCGACGCGAACGTACGCATTCCAGCCGTTGGCGTTGTGATGGACGATCCACTTCGCCAGTTCAGGCAGAGCGTCCGGCGTCACCGTTTGCGTGATCGCATTGCCGGTGCGGCTGTGGATGATCGTAACAGACGTAAGTTCGTGCCCGATGAGTTGAAGGAAGTTCAACACTTCCGACTCAACGGGCGACATACCTTCAACGGTGACGCTCGGGTTGGTGCTCACGCTGCACCAGCCTTCCCGGCGTTCTGATCCGACGTGCTAACACTGCGGGAGGTGAGGTACGCGGCGAGCGAGCTTTCGCGGTAGCGGACAAGCCGTCCCGCCTTCGTGTACGAAGGGCCGGTGCGAAGCACACGCCAGTTGTTCAATGTTGAGAGGGCGACACCCAGGTAGGTCGCCGCCTCACCGGGCGACATAAGACGATCAACGCTTGCCATGACTCGGACCCTCATGGGCACCGGGTGCGGCATCGCTCTATAGATGAGAACAACTCATCGGAAAACGACAACGCGACCAGCGGTGCCGGTTTGGAAACCAGCACTGGTGGCCGCGAGGGGTGGCCCTTACTGCCGCAAGCGGCGGGGCATCGTCTTCCGCGTTTCTGGGCGTCCCTCCCAACTCAATCGGGGACACCCGCCAAAGAACATAAGATATCAGTCACGCATATTTTATCACCGCAACGATGTTGCGGCAACCGTCAAGCCGCGCGCCATCGCCATCCGATTGAATCTGGAACGGTTATGCCACGCATAACACGCTTGCGGACCCACGTTCTAAGTTCTCGGTCCCACACCGCCGGCGGCTCTTGAACCTTGGCTCTCAAACGGCGTGACGCCGCATCGTTCAATGTCGCCAGGGCCGCCATGAACTCGGCCTCTCTGCCAGGCTTCACGCCCTCCACCAGCAGCTTGCCGCCAACGAAGTGACTGCTGCCAACGCCGGCGAACTCGCCGTAGTCCTGCGATGCTTCCATCGCCCGTTGCTCAGCCGTCTTTCGGTTGCTTCTGCTCATGCCGCTTCTCCCTCATCCTTGGGGAACATCAAGTCACCGATGCCCGTGGCGACGGTCAACTTCTGGGCACCAGACAGCCGGCTGTAGTGCTGGGTCGTGGAAAGATCGGCGTGCCCAACGGCGGCACTGATCGCTTCCAGGTTCATCCCGCTGGCGATACCCAGGGTGACGAATGAGGCGCGCAGGTCGTGCATCGTCAGGTTGGGGTTGTCGATCTCCGCGAGGGCAAGAATCTTGTGGAACACCTTGCGAGGGTCCACCGCACGATTGGCACCACGGGCACCGGGGAACACGAACTCCCCGTCGATCCGATTCCGCCGCTCCCGCAGCAGTTCAACAACCTTTGGGTGGAGGAACACCATCTTGGGCACCCGCGACTTGCTGCCCTTCTCCGCCGGGATTCGCCACGTCGGCTGTTCACCGTTCAAGCGGACGTGATCCCAACGCATCCGAGCGACGGCACCACGACGCTGCCCGGTGACAAGGGCGACGAACAGCACGTCGGCCAGAGACAGCCGGCCTTCAATGGGCTCCCCCTTGAACATGCCACGGCCGGGCCGCGTGTGCTTGTAGTGGCAATGTTCACGCTTGAAGGTGTCGATGGCCGCGATGAACCGCTGAATCTCATCCCCGCGCAGGCATTCTTCACGCCGGGCGGTTGGGTACGGCTCCACACCCCTGCACGGGTTCATTTTCTTGCCGGCCAGCTTGTGGACCTTCAAGTATCTCTCAAAGACGCTGGACACCAGCACCAGCACGTTGTTGGCCGTGTACGTCCCGCCGCTGCGCCGGAGATTCTTCCGCCGCTCATCCAGCCCTTCCGCGTTCACGACGCCCAGCTTGACGTTCCGTTCAATCCAGCCGTCGTCAATCTCATCCATGAGAACGTGTGTGAACCGCTCCAGGTACAGGGCGTACATGCGATCCTGCTGATAGCAGGAACGGCCGCCGCTCGCCTTATGCCACGCGGCGTACTCGGCATACGCCATGCCCAGGGTGACGGTGCCGGGTTGCTCCCGCTTGGGCACCTTGCCACCGGCTTCCGCCGTCGCACCGTTCAGCTTGTCAACCTGAGTGCGTGCCTGCTCAACCGTCCACTCGCCCAGCGTGCCAATCCTGATCTTGGCCGTGAGGCTGGCACGGGTCCGATCCTTCCGATAGAAGTAGAACGTCTTCGCGCCCTTGGGGCTGATCCGCAGCACAAGGTTCGGACGCTCTGTGTCGTGAAGGTACACGTCCCGCTCGGGATCGGGACGCCACCCTTCAAGCCGAGTGTCTGTGAACTTGAACTGCCGCTTGTCGTCATTGACTGTCCGCACAGACCAGCCCTCCAATCACCGGTGGGAAAATGCGGGAAAAACCGTGGTCGATTCGGGGGTATTTTCCCGTGACAAGCGGTGATTCCCAACACTCCTAGTATCGCACCTAAACACCTGTATTTCCAGTGCTTTCGTGCGTTTCGGTGTGTTGCGGTGACTAGCTGTAATGTCTATGCCGACTAGTTCCCAAGCTGAATGTCGGGAGTTCGATCCTCCTCGCCCGCTTTCGTTGAGAGTGCTCGTCTCTCTCAAGGGCATGCTCCGCCCGGCCGTAACGCAGCCGAGGAGCCCCCAGCGGCGGCCCGCTCCTTCGCCAAGAGCGGGCCGGCTTTGCTTTTGGGGCGGGCCCGGTATGCAACATCACGCTGCGGATCCTGTTGGAATGGCTGCTGCAACCTGCGCCATGGCCCGGCGGTTTCACGCGGATCGTGGGTGCAGCCGGAATCCGTGGCGGACACAGCGCGCCCCGGCCCGGCGGTGGGGGGCGCGACCGGGGCACCTGCGCTCACGGCAGCGGTTCACAAGCCCGCCGCGCTGGTTGAGGGCGCAGCTGCTGCGGCAAGGGTGACCATCACGGGCGCAACCGAGAAACAGGACGGATTCCCTAATCGGTTGATGCCGCGCCGGCCGGATCAACTGACGTGAAGGTACAATATACTTGCGCGAACAGGCGGCCGGCGCATCGTGCGAACGGCTCCGGCCGCGGGAGAACGGATCCAATGAAAACCGCGTGGAAGACTTGCGTATGGATCGCCGCCGGGTGGCTCGCGGGCGGCGCGGTGTTTGCGCAGGGTGGCGCCGCCCCGCAGCAGCCGGCCCCCGCGGCGGTATCGCCCGGTGCGGCAGCGCCCGCGGCGGACCAGCCGGCTTTCAAGCCGGAGGAGCTTGAGCAGATGCTCGCTCCGATCGCGCTCTACCCGGACTCGCTGCTCTCCCAGATCTTCATGGCCTCCACGTACCCGATCGAGGTTGTTGAGGCGGATCGGTGGGCGACGGCGAACGCCAAGCTCCAGGGCGATGCGCTGGCGAAGGAGCTCGAGAAGCAGTCCTGGGACCCCAGTGTGCGGTCGCTGGTGAACTTTCCCGACATCCTCTCGATGATGAGCCAGAATCTCTCCACGACCGTCAAGATCGGGGATGCGTTCATCGGCCAGCAGAAGGAAGTCATGGCGGCGGTGCAGAAGCTCCGGGCCAAGGCCAAGTCCACGGGCAACCTCGAATCCACGGACCAGCAGAAGGTCTCGACCGTCACGCAGGAGGGTGCGCAGGTGATCGTGGTCGAGTCGTCTTCGCCCGAAGTCATCTACGTTCCGCAGTACAACCCGACCGTGGTTTATGGCACGTGGCCCTACCCGGCTTACCCGCCGTACCCGTACTACCCACCCGGATATGTCGCCAGCAACGTGATTTCGTTCGGCGTGGGTGTCGCCTGCGGGGCCGCGTGGGGGTATGCGTGGGGCAACTGCAACTGGGGCGGCGGGGATGTCGACATCGACATCAACCGCAATACCAACATCAACAACAACATCGACCGCAGCAAGTTCAAGGGTGCTCAGGGGGGAGCGTGGAAGCACGATCCCGGCCATCGCCAGGGCGCCGCGTACCGAAACCAGGCATCGGCGCAGCGGGTCGGCGCGGGCACGACGTCGGCCCGTACGACCCAGGCCCGCAGCGAGTACCGCGGCAAGGCCGAGGCCGGGCGGACCGACATCGCCCGCGGTGGCGCGGATGCCGCTCGGGGCGGTAACCCGGCGGCGCGCACGGGCCAGGCCGCGCAGCGCGGCGCAGGGACGGCGCAGAATCGCCCGGCCACCACCAGCGGCAGCAGGGGCGGGGCGCTCAATGACGCGAGCCGGGGCGGCAACTCGGCCCGGCAGGCCAGCAACCGCGGCGCAACGAGCCGATCGGCTTCACCCTCGACGCGGTCATCACCGCAGCGATCATCGGGCGGGGCGCGCAGTTCCGGCGGAAGCCGCGGCGGCGGCGGTCGGGGTGGCGGGCGGCGGTAGCGTTCATCCGTTGCGACTCACCAACCGTGACCTGGCAGGAGACTCACGATGCTACGGGTTCTCAACAAGACAATCGGATGCCGGCGCATCAACGGGCTGGTTTCCGGCGCGCTCGCGATGGGCTTCGGGGTGATGCTGGCCTGCCAGCTCGGCGGGTGCGCCTCGGGCCCGCGGCCGTACGCAACGCCCGACGCCGCTGTCGATTCGCTCGTGACCGCGATGCGGGGGGGCAACCAGAGCGAGTTGAACAAGATTCTCGGCCCGGATTCCCGGGAGCTGCTGTCGTCCGGGGATGAGGTCGCCGATGCCAGCGGGCGGGCAGAGTTTCTCCGCCTGTACGACACGAAACACCGCCTGATCCCCGATGGCGATGACTTCATGACGCTCGAGGTCGGCGCCGACGAGTGGCCGCTGCCCGTGCCGCTTGTCAAGGGCGGCGATGGGTGGACCTTCGACACGGCCGCGGGCCTGGATGAGATGCTCTCACGCCGGATCGGGCGTAACGAGCTGTACGCGATCCAGGTCTGTGCGGCGATCGTCGATGCGCAGCGGGAGTACGCTTCGGCGGATTTCACGGGCGACGGGTGGCGTGAGTACGCCCGGCGGTTCAACAGCGAACCCGGGAAGCGAAACGGCCTGTACTGGCCCGCGGCTCCCGGCGAACCGGAGAGCCCGCTGGGCGAACTGGTCGCATCGGCCACCTCGGAAGGCTACACGGGATCGAAGCAGGCCAGTTCCGGGCCGCGTCCGTTTCATGGCTACTTGTACCGCATCCTGACAGCGCAGGGCCCGGCCGCGCCCGGCGGCGCTTTGGACTTTGTGGCGCAGGGGCACATGATCGGCGGCTTCGGCGTCGTGGCCTGGCCCGCGGACTACGCCAACTCCGGGCTGAAGACCTTCATCGTGAGCCACCACGGCACCGTGTACGAGAAGGACCTGGGCGATGACACGGACCGCATCGCGCGGGCCATGAAGACGTTCAATCCCGAGCCGGGCTGGACCGTCAGCGATACGTCGATCACGCCATGAGGGGCGGCGCTGCGGTGCGCGGAGCCCTGATCCGTTCGAGACTTCTACGGCAGGAGGGTCATTGTGACTGCGTTGAAGCAATCCGATCGCGCGATCCGAGGATTTGTCCGACTGACGGGCGGGCTCCTGCTTGCGGGGGCGGTGACGCTGGGAACTGGCTGTGAGAACGCCGGTCAGGGGGCAATCTCGGGCGGTGCGGTGGGCGCGCTGGGCGGACTGGCGATCGGCTCCCTGAGCGGCAACGCGGGAGCTGGCGCGGCGATCGGGGCCATCTCCGGCGCTGTCGCCGGCGGGGTCATCGGCGACCAGAACCGGCGTGCTGAGCAGAGTCAGCAGGAGATGCGATATCAGGAAGGGAGCTCGCGATGAGCACTCACAAGCCGGGCCGATCCTCCCGCATGTGCACGATGTGCATCGTGATCGGGCTGCCGATCGCGCTGCTGCTTGCAAGCGGGTGCCGGGCCGGTTCGCGCGCCGAGCATCCGGTGAATCCGGTGCTGCGGCCGGTCAACGCGCCCGCGGGTGCCTCGCAAGCGGACATCGACCGGGCGGCGCTCGCCCGCTTCGTGGGTGTGTGGCGTTTCGACGGATGGTCGGCCACTCCGGACGGCAAGCGGACTTCGGCCTCGGGCCATGCCGCGGGGGTCATCGAGAGTGAGCACTTCGTGCTGCTCGATCTGAAAACGACCAGCGGCCAGATGGGTGGACGGGCCGGCCGAAAGTCGGGCTCGATGATCTTTGCATCAGAACCCGGGATCGGCGCCACGCTGACGGCGTGGGGCGATGCCGCGCCGTCCATCACGCGGCTGGTCGGGCGTGTGGAGGGCACGGGGTCCGCGTTCTGGTTCAGCGAAGCGAAGACGCCCAAGGACCGCCATCGCCACACGATGCTCATCACCTTTGAAACCGACAATGCCTGGTTGGCGGAGATCCGTGATGACACCGCAGGCGGTAGCCCGGTCGTAGCCAGCTACCGGTTCACGCGAGCGGAGTAAGCATCCCGCGCCATCGCGGGATAACGCCGGCAGGGCACCAGCGCCCGTAGTGCGTCTTCCCCAGCCACGGCCCGTCATCCCTCCCGGGACGTGGGGCGCGCAGGACCGCTCCCGCGCTGGCCTATCCCGTTGCCATGAAGCCGGACCCGGGCAGGGTCGATAAGAGATCTCAGGCTTGCGCGGCCCCTGGGAGCCGGCGCACACGCCGTTTTGGGGGGACCGCCGCGATGACCAGCGAGATCCGCGGAATCACCGGGGACATTCTGCTCGATGCGGGCACCAACGAACTCGAGGTGCTGGTCTTCAGGCTCCGGGGTGGGACGTTCGGGGTGAACGTCGCCAAGGTGCGCGAGGTGATCCGGCCCGTGCGGACAATCGCGGCCCCGCACCAGCACTCCTCCGTGCTGGGAATGTTCAACATTCGAGGCGCGGTGCTGCCGGTGGTTGATCTGGCCCGTCATCTGAACCTGCCGCAGCCTGAGAAGCGGCAGGAGGGGCGCGTGATCATTACGGAGTTCAACGGCCAGAAGACCGGGTTTCTGGTCGATGGCGTGGAGCAGATCTACAGGGTGAGCTGGGACCGCGTGCGGCCCTCGCCCAGCCTCGCGCTGATGCGCGGCGGCGGGCAGCACCTGACCAGCACGACAACCGGGATTATCGAGATCAAGGGCCGGCTGGTCCTGATGCTGGACTTCGAGTCGGTCGCGGATGCGATCCTGACCGAACGCCGGCTGCACATCGACCGCGTGGACAACCCGATGGGAGTCGACCGCGCTTCCAAGCGGGTCATTCTCGCCGAGGACTCCCCGTTCATGCGTCAGCTCATGCGTGACATCCTCATCCGCTCGGGCTACGAGCGGCTCGAGGTTTACTCCGACGGTGAGCAGGCCTGGAATGCGATTCAAGAGCCGGGCCCGGCGATCCACGCCATCATCTCCGACATCGAAATGCCGCGGATGGACGGGCTGCACCTGACCAGGCGGATCAAGGCTTCGCCGGCGCACCGGGATGTTCCGGTGGTGCTCTTCAGTTCGCTGGTCAGCCAGGACAACCTGAAAAAAGGGCAGCAGGTGGGGGCGGATGTCCAGATCCCCAAGCCCGAGCTTCAGGAGCTCGTCCTGCTCGTCGACCGGGTGGTGACGGGCCAGACGGCGCGGTCAGAGGCGCCGGTCACGATCAACCTACGCGATTCCGCGGCGGCGTGACCGCGCTGCACGCGGCGCGGGCCGCGAGAATGGCGCGGCGAAAGGGGGGGTGACGGTGTCCGGTGCCCTTGCGGGGCCCGTCCGGGTCCGCTTGACCTCCGCCCGGCCCCGCCTAGCCTTCCCTCTCGCCGGCCTGAGGGCGATGGATCCCCGATAGCTCAATGGTAGAGCGAGCGGCTGTTAACCGCTAGGTTCTAGGTTCGAGTCCTAGTCGGGGAGTTCTGAGAAAGGCCTCGTAAAGAGGCCTTTTCTCGTTAACGGTCTGGGCCTTTCGCCCACCGCGCGTATCTCTCGGGAATCGTGGCACTTCCTGAT